>JAPKZK010000154.1 GCA_026393835.1 Candidatus Aminicenantota bacterium
CTGGGGGATGTTACCCCCAGCTTTTTTCCTTTTCGATCGGTTACTATATTGATGGGATTTTACAGTTAAACAATTAAAATAACCGATTAACTGGTTACAAGATCACTTGAAACACCTTAACTATTAATTGTTGTAATAACACTGGGCGCAAACAAAATGACTCTGCTCCAGCTCAATTTTGGCATCGATACATTTTTTACATAAATTCACGGCCCGTTCGGCTAGGTCCTGCTTGTCCGCCGGGGATATCTTCGGCTGTTTAGCCAGCCTGAAGAAGTATTCGGCTTTTGCCAGTAAACACATAAGGTTTATCACCGGGGCGTCCGCCCATTCTTCCCATTGCCCGGTAACTTCCACAATAGAGTTCCCATCGGAATAAAAATTCATTGCCCGCTCGGCATCGCCCCGGCTAATATTCCCCATGCGCCGGAACGCCCGGATTTCCCGGACGGTTGCCTTTTCAACCATCTTACCCGGCTTATCTTCCTTTTTGTGACCACCCCCGCCGAAACGGTAAACCAACTCGATGGTGTCCGCATGTTTATTGGCGATTACCAGGCTTTCAGCCGTCAATTCCTCCAATGCATCATTCATACCGCCGGAAGTGCAAATCACATTTCGCGGTACGGGCTTGCCGATCCATTCCAGGGTCTTTAAAATCACCTGCTTTTGGCTGCCGATAGGCTCAAAAAGGAACCGGTAAACCAGGTTTTCTATATACCTGTTCACCGTCTTTTCCAATTGCCGGATTTTCTCTTCAAGTTTCGCATTGTCCTTTTCACTGCCTGCCCATAAAGCAAGAAGACGAAGCAGCCGGAGGTTGACTCCCCCTATTTTGAACAACCGGTTCGCCCGCGCCTGGAATCCCTGGTCCCCGGCAGCGGGCTTCAACCATTTAAGAAACAACTCTTTTCGCACCGCATCGCCCAATGGCCTTAAAAATATTTTTTGCCCGCTTCTCTTTATTGTATCGGCAAGAGAGGTTTTCAATTGTTTGAAAAAATCCTTATCCCGTTCATTTACCCTTAAATCAGCCGTAAAAACCAGCTTAGATTTCCCCAATCCCCCGCCTTCGGAAACCCAGCGGGAGAAAAGTTCCCGAAGTTCCTTATCCTCAAAGGGCTGCCAGCCCTGGTTCAAGAAAGGATCAAGACTATCGAACACCACCAGCGCCCCCAGGGACCGGAGCTGATCTTCCACTTCCTTTTCCAGTTTAGGGATATATTCTTTCAGGTTTGCCTCTTCCAATACTTTTGGCGAGCGCAGCAGCCCCATTTGCAAGGCCATGCCGAGAATTACTTCCGCCCTGGTGATAAACCGCGTCTCGGCATGAATCCATATGACCTTTTTATGGTCTTTGGATTTATTATCTGCCATTTTGGCTAACAGCGCGCTTTTACCAACGCCCGGCATACCGTCCACCTGGACAATGGAAAACCGGTCCACCGCGTTACCCAGGGCTTCCGATTCCTGGTCCCGGCCGGTAAAACCCGGGACCCGGGACCAGCGGCGGTACTCTTTAAATAATCGCGCCAACCGTTCCCGGTAATACACCTGGAATCCCGGATCATCCAGGTAATCTTCCCAGGTCTTTGCCAGGGAAACGATATTATGACGCGTGATAATTGCTTCTCCCAGGGGCTCATTCTTCAATACATACGCCTGGAAACCGGGGTTATTCTTCTTGCATTCAACTAATAATTCATCCAGCGCCAGGGAATTATACTCCCTGTCCACGGAAGCAATTAGCAATTGTTTTGGGTAATCTTCATTATAGGTGGGGGTGGTTTCTCTCACCATCATTCGCCGACGTTCCGGGAGATATTCGATATTATCCGGCTCTTTTTCCGGCAGTTGAACAACCATCGGCCCGGCTTTTTCATTTACCAGGGCATTGGCCTTTTCGATAATCCCACAATCGCCGTGGGTATAAATGTATTTGAAAGGAAGACAAACCGTCATTTGATGGGTTAATCCCGGTTCCGGTCCCCCTGCCTTAAGGGCTGCTAAAAATGCGCGTGACGGTTCCTGTTTCCTGGAAAGAGAAAGATATCCCGCGTCTTCGAGCGTGGCGCTGCCAAGGAAAAGTGAATCCGCTGTTACTATGCCTGTCACATGCATGCCTTGATTTTACAATAAAAAGGAGTTAAAAGCAAATTAGCCGGGGACCCAGGTTAGGTTGTTGACTTTTCCGATGATTTTTATTATTTTAATCTATGGAGGTAACCATCAATGCAAGTGATACATTTTGAGACCACAGTGAAAAAGCGTGTGAAAAATGTAAAATCATTCCTGCAAAAATGCAGCGGCATTCTTAAAGTTACCGGGATTCCGCCGGATATAACCATAAAAGACATCCGTGAGATGAGATTAAGTGAAAAGAATTTTTGGTCTGTATCCAGAAAAGGAAACTTCCATAATTGATATGAGAAAGAACCATAAAAAGGCGTTAACGACTAATCGACAGCCGTCCGCCCTATATTTTTTATAGTTTTCGTTACCCTGGCATACCTTCAGGGAATTGAACAGTAGGGAACAGGCGCTGCCTGTTCCGACGAGTCGTTTGTAGTGGAAAAGGGGGACCTACAGAAAGCGCTGATTAAAATCGGCATGAGGCATGAGGCATGAGGTAGAGGATGAAAGTTCCTTATAGTGAAGAAATAGATAATAACGCCGCAGGCGCGACACAGGACACAGCGCCGGGGAACTGCGTTGATCTTCCCGGCGGCTGCATGGTGTGCGCTGCATCGTACGATTCGGCGTTAGGCTCAAAGTAAGAGCGCGATGCGCGATGAGGCAGTTCCTCAACTCCGGGCCGTGTAAGAAGGGTTGGGGCGCCGCCCCATTTTGAAAAAATGAGAGTTACCGGAATTCGAACCTATTGACTTTCGTTTTCCCAAATGATACTATTTTTTTTCAAATAAATCTTATTAATAAGGAAGAATCGCAATGGAACAAAAGAAATTTAATCCTTTCGTAAGCCCGGACAGCAATATGAAAGAATTGACGCCCCGGGCGGTCCTGCTGGGCGTTGTAATGGCCATGTTTATGGGCGCAGCCAATGCCTACCTGGGCCTTAAAGCAGGCATGACCATTGCCGCGACTTATACCACCGCGGTTATCGGCATGGCTGTTATTAAAGCACTTAAGGGCACAATCCTTGAAGAGAATTGCGCCAGGACGGTGGGCTCCATCGGGGGCAATATTGCTGCCGGCGCCGTCTTTACCCTCCCGGCTTTTTTTATCTCCGGTATCTGGCAGCCGTTTTATACCACCGAACATTATATCGTTTCCACCATCATTCTGGCGGCGGGGGGCGTTCTCGGCATCATGTTCGTAACCATTACACGACGCATCCTGGTGGATAACGCCGAACTCCCTTTCCCGGAATCCATTGCCGCCGCAGAAATTCATAAAGCCGGGCAAAAAGGTTCCGGCGGCGCCGCATACCTTCTTTCAGGGATGGGATTGGGCGTCTTTTTTACACTAATGACCGAATTCAAGATCATTGCCGCCAAATGGCAGAATGTCTTTTCTATCGGCAAAGGCGCCGTGTTGTTCCGCGGCCCCCAGATGAGCGCCGCATTCCTGGGCGTGGGCTATATCATCGGCCCAAAACTGGCCGGGATAAACTTCAGCGGCGGCGTGCTGGCCTGGGGTCTCCTGGCGCCGGCCATCGCATTCTTTTTACATTTAAACGACCCTACCCCCGTTGCCAATTGGGCGGATGAGATTATCCTGGTATGGAAGAATTATGTCCGCTATATCGCCATCGGCGGCATGCTGGTGGGCGCCTTCTATACGCTGTACAAAATGCGCAAAAACCTTATCGAAGGGATTTGCCGCTCCATTTCAACCCTCACCAAAAGCAAAGGGGCCGGGGAATCCACCTTAATCAGGACCGACAAAGATATCCATATCAAATGGGCCCTTCCTGTAATCATGACCATCGTTTTCCTCATATTTTTCATCTTCAACTGGTTTTCCAAAGATATCCCTTCCGCCGTGATCGCTGCCGTGGTAATGGTGATACTTGGCTTTGTATTTGCCGCCGTTTCCGGGTACCTGGTTGGGATAATCGGCGTCAGCAGCAACCCCACCAGCGGTTTGACCGTAGCGGTTTTAATTGCCGTCGCGTTTTTAATGGTCATCATGGGCTTGCAGGGGAATACCGGGATTGCCGCCGTTATCGCAGTGGCCGCCTTCACCTGCGTCTCCGTTTCCGTGGCCGGGGAAATGATGCAAGACCTCAAAGCCGGGCATATCCTGGGCTGCACGCCGTGGCGCATGCAGTTGGGCGATATTTTCGGCGTAACCGCGGCCGCCGTAGTGATGTTCTTTGTCCTTTCCATTCTTCATATCGGCGACATCAAGCTGGCCGTGTCGGAAAAATTCTCCGCCCTGCAAAAGGATAATATTATGGAAGTGGTCTACAAAGGCAACTACCCCGGCGTCGTTCAAAGGGCGTATGCCATCGATGAGCTAAAAAAACTCCCCCCGGAACAACAGAATGAAATCCTGGGCGCCAATGCAGGTTTAGGCGGCGAGAAAATATCCGCACCCCAGGCCAGCCTGATGGCGGTTGTGGCCAGGAGTATCATCCAGGGGAAAACCGAATGGATTCTTATTTTAATCGGGATATTCATGGGCCTTGCCTTTATCCTGATGCAGATAAAAAGCCCCATGCTGGTGAGCGTCGGTATGTACTTACCCATCGAAACATCCTTTGCTATATTCGTGGGCGGGGCTTTCAAAGGAATGCTCGATCATCTCTCTGAAAAGCGGAAGCTGGCCGAAGAAGACAAAGACAAAGTAAATAATACCGGCGTCTTGCTGGCTTCGGGTTTGATTGCCGGCGAAGCGCTCACCGGGATTCTCTTTGCCGTTTTTAACTTTACGGAAATACCCATCCCCAAGATATTCAGCACCCCATCCTACCTGCCGAGCCTGGTAGGAATGATTATTCTCGGCGCTGTCCCGGTCATTTTTTCATTAAGGAGGCTGAATAATAAAAACGGGTAGCGGGCAGCTTCCAGTCCTCGCATTACGCGGTTATACAACGAGCGGCAACCAGCGACGTTAAAAATTCAAAAAAAAGGTCAGTAGCTATTGAAATAAAAAATCATTTCGTTTATAATATCACTTCATAGAAACATTCTTCCTGTGAAGTTTCAATGGTTAGCACTGAAAAAAAAATGAAAATATAATGGAGATAAAAAATGGAAGAAACGATTGTGCAATTGGAGATTTTCCACAAGGATTACAACCTTGACAAAAAAGATAACCTGGATACCCTCCCTGAAGGGGAAGCGGTTTTTGGGATTTTTGCCATTATCCACGAGAAACCGGTTCATTGCAGGTACATCGGCCAATCAGCCACTCTCCGGAAAACCGTCAAGGATCTTTTTGAGCATCCCGGGGATGAAGGGTTTGCCAAATTTATGCAGGGTCCATGGATACAGATGCTGGTTTATGAATTAATGCCGGGTTCTTCCGAGGAAGAGCGGGTAAAAGCAGCGGAAGAATGGACCAAAAAGCATACTCCGAAATGTGATGAAAAAGGAGAATATCCTAGATAATCAGAATCCAAATCCCTCGATCATGTGAGCGATTTCTTTTCTCCCTGAGTCAACTAAAGTACTGCTTTTCATTTCCAGGTATTTAAATCACGATAAACCCAGAAAATAAATACACATACTCAACCATAGGGGCGCTGAACCGCGCCCCTTAGTTAAAAACATCGATTTTTAAGTTAGCGACTATCTGGCAATCTCGGCGGAGATTCGGACAATCATTAACCGCTGCCGGTAAGCATTGGTCCTGATTTTCAAAAAGGTGGTAAAATTTCCCTCCTGCATCGGTTTAAAAGCGATTTCCAGGGGCACCTCCGAACCGGGCCTGATTTTTTTATCGGGGAACCCCATATTGATCTCCGGGCCATGAGTCATTTCAATGATCTCCAGGTCAAGGGTGCCGGGATTCTTGATGGTTACTTTTTTGGTATACGTTTTACCCAGGTTAACCTTGCCGAAATCCAGTTGATCCGGCGTCATCTCCATTTCCGAAAATTCCGTTAAGTTCACTTTCCCGGTGATTTCCAGCCGTGCATAGGGAATCGCTTCATCATTACTGGATACTGTGATGGTTTTGCTGGTTTTGCCGGAATAGCCTTTGGAATTAAATTTAACCGGGATGGAGCCTTTTTCGCCGGGTTGATATTCGAGTTTTTCAAGCTGGGTCGTGGTACAGCCGCAGGTTGTCGAGACATTTTTGATGATCAATACGCTGTCGCCGGCGTTCTCAAAATCAAATTTCACATTCACCTCGCCGCCGCTGTCGACTTCTCCAAAATCGATAGTGGTTTGTGTGAATTTGATTTGAGATTTGGCCGCTAAAAAGGACGCGAAAAGGGATACGAAAAGCATGATTACCAATAATTTTTTCATTTTTCCTCCGTTTCTTTTTGTTTTTCTATTTCTTTTATTTTTGTTTCGAGATATTTGATGCGCTCCGCATAGCTTTCAAGATTCCTGAAAACCGCGATACTTCTCCGCCACTGGCGGATATCCATATGGGGGTAACCGGCCACGGTGCATTTTTTTTTGATGCTTCCGCTGACCCCGGTTTTGGCCGCGATCATGACGCCGTCGGGTATCCCGACATGGTCGGCAATGCCCACCTGGCCGCCCATGATGACGTTTTCCCCGATTTCCACCGAACCGGAAATCCCGCTGAGGGCCGAAATAGCAGTGCCTTTTCCTATTTTTACATTATGCCCCACCTGCACCAGGTTGTCTGTTTTTACATAATCTTTCAGCACGGTCTCCTCGATGGTGGAACGGTCGATGCAGGTATTGGCCCCGATTTCACAATGACTGCCGATAATAACCTTGCCCTTCTGGGGCACTTTTACCGGTGTGCCGTCGCCGTCTTGCAGGCGGGTAAAACCGAACCCGTCGGCGCCGATCACGGCGCCGGGTTGGATGACGACATTATGGCCGATTTCCACGTCTTCCCGGATGACCACGTTGGCATAGATAAGGCAATGTTTCCCGATCTTCACGTTTCGATAAATCTTCACCCCGGTATGGATTTCGGTATTCTCGCCGATTTCGCTGTTTTCCCCCACATAAGTGAAAGCGCCCAGGCTGACGTCTTTGCCGATCACGGCGCCGGGGGCCACATAGGCGTATTCGGCGATACCCTCATTGAACCGTTGGTGCGGGAAAAAGTATTCCAATAACCGGGCAAAAGCCAGGTAAGGTTCCCGGACGTAAATCAAATTGGGATAAATGATGCGGCTCGTTTTGCCCACCACCAGCGCGCCGGCTTTAAGGGTTTCGATTTTTATATCGTCTTTGATGGAAAAGGCGATCTCTTTTTCCCCCGCCTTGTAGAGCGAATTGACGGAAGCGATCTCAAAGCCCGGATCGCCTTTTAATTCACCCTCCACCAGTCGGTTAATGTCTTTTAAGTTTATCATATTCTTCCTTTTCCTTATCGAAGAGGGCCGTCAGTTTCGCCCCATAGAGCATTATTCCCATGGACAATTCCATCCAGAAACCGAAGATAATTATGCCGATAATGGGGCTCTTGATTTTCCCGAAGATGGAGATTTTCAACAAGTACTGGGTATAGCCCCTTTTGGCCAGTTCCCACAAAATCGTACAGATAATCGCCGCGATAAAAGCGCCTTTGATATATACGATTTTCTCCGGTATCCATTTGTACAGCACAAAAAAAAACAGGAATGTCACCAGGAAAGGGACGACATACAGGATTAAGAAGTGATCCACGAATTCGATAAATTCCCGGCTAATATGTTCCGCTACAAACTGGTTCTGGTAGAAAAGTGTGCTGGTGATGGAAATAAAACCCGTGGCCAGGAAGGTCGCCACCAACAGCACGCCGATAATGAAAAGTAGACTGAACTCGCGCGCCCGTTTAGCCAGGAAATGTTTTTCCCAGCGTCTGGTTCTCAGATCGACATGGAACATGCTGTTGACGAATTGGACTACTTTCACAATCAACAGGAAGCCCAGCATAAAAGAGAAGAGGATGCCCAGCATGCCGACTTCTTTTAACCGGGAGGATATTTCATTGGCCTTATTGATAATGTCCGGCGCGATGGCCGTAAAAAAATCATGGGAAAAGGGATAGATACCTTTTAACGTGATCTCCGGGTCGTCCAGGATTTTGGTAAACAGGAAGGTAAAGAAAGTTAATAGGAAGAGGGATGAGAATATGGAGTAATAAGCAAGGATACTGGATTTATCCAGGCCGTCTTCTTTGAAAAACAGCTTTAGAGCCCCCCATAGATTTTTAAATATCTTAAGTTCCCTTAAGCTCATGCCGTATTGTGTATCGGGACAAAAAAACGGGGAACCTGCGCGCAACCTTTTTCGCATCGCATCATTCCAGGGTTGTCCTGACGCCGAGCGCCAGTTCTCCTATTTTTTTGTCGTTTTTGTTTAGAATGTAAACTTAGTCCACTTAACGAAGAACAGGATCAGGTTGACCAGCAGCACATAGATGACCAGCGATTCGATCAAGGCCAGGCCGATGATGACGACGCCCCTGATGGAATCGGCGGCGGACGGGTTCCTCCCGATGTTCTCTACGGCGGTCCTTAAAGCTTTGGATTGGGCAAAGGCGCCGCTGATGGCGGCCGCCGTCAAACCGATGATGCCGAGATAAATGGCATAGATAAACAAAGTAGGCGTACTGGCCGGACCGGCCGGGGTCTCACTCCCCTTCGCCTGCGAAGCTGCATAGGCCGGGGTCTGGGCCTCTTGCGCCGGGAGGGTGGTGGATATTAAGGATAGAACCGTCATCACGAATATGATTAACATAAATTTTTTCATTCTATTTTTTCTCCTATACTTTTATTTTCAAATTTATTATTAGTGTTCCTCGGCCACGGCGCCGGCCAGGTATATGGTCGACAGCATGACGAAGATAAATGCCTGCAGTAATGAGGTAAAAATAGCCAGCGCCATTACCGGGAGGGGTACGATAAAGGACAACAGGTAGGTGGAAATAATGACAATAACCATGTCTTCGCCGAAGATATTCCCGAAAAGCCTCATGGACAGCGATAAGAGACGCGATATGTGGGAGACGATCTCGATGGGCAAAAAGAGCCAAGACAACCCCCAGTTCGGTCCTGTAAAGGTTTTGAAATAACCCCAGGGGCCGTGTCTTTTGACGCCCTGGGAATGGTAGTAAATAAAAATAAAAACGGCGCACCCCGCGGTTACATTAAGGTTGGCGGTGGGCGACCCCATCTCCGGCAGTAAACCGATCAAATTGGAAACGGCGATAAATGTGCCCAGGGTTCCCAGGGCAGGGATGAATTTGCGACCCTCATGGCCGATCATATCATCCACCAGGCCCTGGAAAAATTTATAAAACATCTCCAGGGCGTTTTGCATCTTCCCGGGAAACAGGTCGAGATTTTTAACGGCGAGCTTAAAAAAAACAATAATAATCGCTGTTACCAGCAGGGCCATCACGATGTGGGAAGGGATGATATCCTTATGCGGATCGAAACCGATTCCCACCAGTGAGAACAGCCACTTTAGCAGTTTATTTACAAGGCCGACGATGATTAGTCTGTGTTCTTGCATTTGAAGACGCTCCTACATACCAGGTACAGTGCGTGCGCCATAATGGCGGCAACCATTGACAAAAGTCCCACTATATACAATATTACAGCGGTTTTCGAAACCCGGGAGGCCAGGAAAAATCCCCCGGCGATAGCTGCCATCTTGAGAAAAGCCGCTGTAAAAAACAAGAACTGGCCTTTTCCCTTTTTCAAGCATCTATCGACCGTCCGGATCAGTACAACAAATCCCGCGACGCCGATGCCGAATCCCAGGGAAAACATTATACTATAATTCAGGCTTTTTGAAAAGGTGTAAATTAAAATTTCCACTGCGGCCAGGTAGAGTATTGAAATTTTAATGAGACGCTTTACATTCAACATTTAATTTTCATCATTCATCGTTCATCATTCATCATTCTTCTTTTTATTTGGCCCGGTCACCCTGATCAGGTTTACAAATCCGCCGGCAATGCCGTACAGCGTAAAAATGATTATAAGATAAGGGGAGGTATGAAACCAGCGATCCAGGAAGTAGCCGATGGCCAAACCCACGGCAATGGAGACGGGAAACATCAGTCCTACGGTCGAATAGGCCGCCAGTTTCCTTTTTTGTTCCACCGGGCTATCGTTCATAACCGTGCGTCATTGGACAGATGACGGACCGGCGAACGGGCGCCGGGCGCCGGGTTTAAAAATCATCATCTTCGTCGTCATCCTTGATTTTATAGCCGGTATAGTCGTCATCCTCTTCGGCGAAGTTGGATTCATCGCTGTAATAGTCTTCGGCATCGAATTCATTATCCCCGAATTCAGTCCTGCGCTGGGCAATATATTTACGCATCTCTTCTTCATCCTCAAAGCGCCTGATATAATTACCCTCCAACTCGCTGTAGTACAGTTCTAAAAAATCTTCTTCAACAGAACAAAACACTGCCATCTGTTCGTTGGTGTCCAGGTCACCAAAAACTTCCTCGATATGGGTCGCGGCATGCTTTAACGCATCCAGCGCCTTCCATGAGATAACTTCCATTTGTTCCATTCATTTGCTCCTTACTTTTGAATTAACATTTCTTTTTAATGTAATATTTATAAGACATTTATCGTATTTGTCAAGCCTTTTTTTTATTTTTTTTCAAATAAATCCCGGTTACGCTGCCGGCGGCCGTTTCAATGGCGGCGGTACTGCCCTGGAAAACCAATTGCCCTCCTTGTTCCCCGCCCCCGGGCCCCAGTTCGATGATCCAATCGGCGAATGATATTAAGCCCAGGTTATGTTCCGCGGCCACCACGGTGTTTTTAGCGTCTATGATCCTACGGATCAATTCCTTTACCGTCTCGATGTCGTAATCGTGCAGTCCAAATGAGGGTTCATCCACCAGGAAGAGTGCGCCGGTCTTATCCAGGTTCAGGTGTTTGATGAGTTTGAGCCGCTGCAATTCACCCAGGGATAGCGTCTTTAATTGTTGTCCCAGTTTGATATATCCGAGCCCGCCTTCTTTTATATTGGCAAGGATATTTTGCTCCCTGGCCGGGAGATCGCCGGCCGCCGCTTCGCTAAACTCGGCCGCGCTTAAATCCAGCATGTCACGAATATTCCTGTCCCTGTACCGGATTTTTAATACTTCGGGTTTAAATCCTTTGCCGGAGCAGGTATCACATACGACCCGGACAGGGGGCAAAAACTGCATTTCCACTTCCACGTAACCTTTTCCTTTGCACTCTTCGCACCGGCCCAGGGGGGAGTTAAAGGAAAAATGCCCGGGCGTATAATGATTGACCCGGCTTTCTTTTAACCGGGCGAACAATTCCCTCAGGGCGGGGTAAACTTCGAAGAAACCTGCGGTAATGGTGTTGGAACGTAGGCCGCCGACGCCGGGATCGATAAACACGACGTCTTTTACACCGGCGTTATTTTTTCGATAGATTTCATCGTATAACAGCGTGGTTTTCCCTGCGCCGCTGACCCCGGCAATCACGGTAAAGGCATTGGCCGGGATTTTGAAATCGAAATTTTTTAGATTATGGGTATCGGCATTTTTAAATGAGTACCATTTTTTAAAAGTCTTTTCCTCTTTTGCCCCCCGCGCCTCACGCACCGGGGACCGGAAGTATTCCTGGGTCAGGGTCGGATTTTCTTTTTGGGGATTGAAAAAATCTTCTTTGCCGCCGGCGAACACCACTTGCCCGCCCTTTTCCCCGGACAGGGGACCCAATTCTATAATATGATCGGCCTGCGCGATGATGTCCCGGTTATGTTCCACCAGCAGGACGGTATTGCCGTTGTTTTTGAGGTTGAACAAAAATCGGCTGAGTTTTTCATAGTCATGGGGGTGGAGGTCGGAAGAGGGTTGATCGATGATGAGCAGGGAATCGGACAGGGTGGAACCGAGTATAAAGGCGAGGTTGATGCGCTGATATTCGCCCCGGGACAGGGTGAAGGTGGGACGGTCCAGGCCGATGTAAGATAGGCCGCTTTCCACCAGGTAGTTCAACCGGGATTCGATGTCCTGGAAAACCTCCGGGGATATTTTGTGTGTATATTGAGTGTAATCCAGGCGGCTCATGAAAGCGGCGGCTTCGGCAATGGTAAAGGAGAGGAAAGCGGTTATGCTTTTGTCCTGTATTTTAAAGGAACGGGCAAGGTCGTTCAAGCGGCTGCCGCGGCATTGGGGACATGTTTTATAGGTGGTATAGCGGCTGATAAAAACCCGCGCCTGGACTTTGTAGCTTTTGGTTTTCAGCCAGTCGAAAAATCCTTTGATGCTGACGAAGCTGTCGTCGCCGTCACCTTCCAGCAGGAAGGCGATTTCCTCTTCGCTTAAGAGTTTTAATGGTTTTTGGAGATCGATGCCTTTTTGCTGGCCTTTCCGAAGGATTGCTTCCCCATAGCCGCGGGTGGCCGGGGAGTTAAAGGGCCGCAGCGCGCCCTGGGACAGGGATAGGGAAGGATTGAAGACGGCGTCGCGGTCCAACACCTGGAGGTCTCCGAATCCTTTGCATTCGGGGCAAGCGCCTTTGGGGCTGTTAAAGGAAAAGAGGTGTTCGTCCGGCGCGGGGTAATGGGCGTCGCACCGCTGGCAGTACAGGTCGGAGGGGAATTTTTTTTTCTTGTTCTCATAAAAAATAGCGGCCGTACCGCCGCCAAAGGCAATGGATTTATCCAGGGCTTCGAACAGGCGGCTTTTGTTTTCATTTTTTATGTCGATGGTATCGATGAGTACATCGATGGGTTTGTCTTTGACGGTATGGTCGATTTTTATTTTTTCGCCCCCTTCGATGTGGAAGTAATAGCCGCGGTTGATGAGGAAGCTGACATCGCCGCTATATTGGAAGCAGACCTGGATTTTCCCCGGGTAATTTGGCAGGAGCTCGGCAACGATTTCGTCGATGGAGTAGTTTTTGATTTTTTCGCCGCAGCCGGGGCAGTAGAAATCGGCGATTTTGGCGTAGAGGATTCTCAGGTAATCGTAGATATCCAGGGAGGTGGCCACGATGGAGCGCGGGTTTTTGGCGGGTTTTTTGTGCCGGAAAGCAATGGCCGGGGGTAAGCCGTCGATGCTTTCCACGGCGGGCTTTTCGATTTTATCCAGGAACTGGCGGATGTAGGGGGAGATGGATTCGATGTAGCGGAGATACCCTTCGGCGTAGATGGTATGGAAGGCCAGGGAGGTTTTGCCGGCGCCGCTGACGCCAACGATGGCGGTTATTTTGCCCCTGGGGATGTTGACGGAGATGTTTTGCAGGTTATTGGTCCTGGCGCCTGTTACGGTGATGTATTTTTCTTCTGTCTTCACGTTTTTACCCGGTTGATATATGTTGAAAAAATGAGCCACGGACGAACACGGACAAACACGGACTTGAAACCTTTTCTTTTGTTTTCATCTTTTTAGTCTGTGCCCGTCCGTGTCAGTCCGTGGCCTGTTTTTAATTCGTGTTAATTCGTGTAGTTCGTGGGCCGGTTTCATGATCTCAGGGTGACGGCGGTTCGTCATGGGGGATCGCCGCCGGGATTGTTTTATTGTTTTTGTATTTATAGAAATTTAACAATACCTCATGCCGCAGCACCGGGTCTTGCGCCATGGCGTCCAATAGCTCCCGGGCATCGGCTAACTCATTTTCCAGGCCCCCGGGTTTCTTTTCCGGCGCAGGCAGGGGCTGCTTGTCTTTATTGTGTTTGGGTAGGCCGCCGAATAAAAACCAATCGATGGAGATATCGAAATCGTTGTGCAGCCGGTAGAATGTATCTACTTTGGGCAGGGATACGCCGCACTCATTCTTGTAATAATTGCTTCGGCTGAGTCCTAACTTCTCGGCCATCTCCCGGCGAGTATATCGGTGTTCGTCCCGGATGCTTTTTAACCGTCTTCCTAAATCCGCTAAAAAGCTTCTTGTTCGTATGGACATGTTTTCAACTCCTTTTCATTTATTTTATATATTTCGATCCGCACTGATTATGTTTCGACACGGGCATAAAATGTTTCGTTTTGTTCCGCTTTCTTCCTTATACTTGGGAAAATCGCTTCTTTGGGAGCGTATTGTGTTTCTTAGGGAGCGCGATACGTTTTTTAGGAAGCACATTGCATTTCTTAGGGAGGTTATTACATTTCTTAGGGAGCGCGTTACGTTTCTCAGGGAATGTAAAACATTTCTTAGGGAGCGCGCTGCGTTTCTTAGGAAATGCAAAGCGTTTCTTAGGGGGTAAGTTGCGTTTCTTAGGGAGCGCGATGCATTTCTTAGGAAGCAAAAAGCGTTTCTTAGGAAATAAAATGTGTTTTGGAGGAAGTAAAATGTGTTTCGCCGCAGGGGATTTTTGGAATCGCGGATGGGCATCTTTCGTTTAATTTTATCAATGGATTTCATTGTCGGTAAGGGATATCGTGGATTCTCCCGGTATTCGAATCCCCGTATCCGTTTCGTTTTTATGGGTGGGTCTTGCATCGACGGGTTTTTGCCTGACATATCCTTTGGAAAGAACGGGAATTCCCAATATTTCAAGCATTTGCGGATGTTCTTTTAAAGCCATCTTGCAAATTTGGATAAATTCCTTCATCCATAGATCGAATTCCGCCATGAAGGCGTCCCTGGTTTCCAATGCGGCCTGTGATAAGCCCCTGGCTTCCTGGTGGAGGTTGTGGGCTTGTTCGACTTCTTTGATTTTATTATAGGAGGCCGTTAGTTTATCGGGGGTAAGGCCATTGACTTTTAAGTTGCCGACCATTTCCGCGTCGTCCAGGAGGTTGGAATAAAAGGTATCCGCCTGTCGCAGCCAGCCGTTAATATCTCTTTGCCTGGGTTCGTGCAGCATCAGCCGTTCCAGTCGTTCCGGGCGCCGGCGGTATTTTATTTTCATCAACCTGACATGCGACATATAAATGGGGTGTACCCGGGCCAATAACCTTTTCAGGGCGGCCCCGGCTTCCAGTTGTTTGCCGAACAATTCCGTTTTCTGTTTATCGGCGTCCATGAGTCTATCGAGTATGGCCATGCCCTCGTCTATTCGCTCATAAGTCATGTTGTATTCGGCGATCAGCGGGTAAACGAGGTCGTTTTTTCGGGCGGTCATCAGCGCATGCCTCGAACTGAAAAAATAATCGGCTAAACTACTCATCGGGTGCGCCATAATCAATTCCTTTTAATGCCCCTGCCCGGCATTTTCGTTCTTGTTTTCCATTTAACCTTCTTACCATAAATTTTGTTTTTTTTCAACTGGTTTAAAAATCCTGAATTCACCGCCTACTATTCCACAACTTTTTTCCAGCCCCACTTTCACCAATTGTTTGCATTTTTTTAGTTTATAATTAAGGGTATCGGGTTGGCTGTCCAGGTTTTCCCCTTTTGGCGATGAATTCAGGGTTAATGGTTAATGGTTAATGGGGAATGGGGAATGAAAAAAGGGGGAAAAGGAGAAGCCCGGGGGGGCCTTTGTGGTGTTGGGACCATGTCCCATTGCGCAACAGCGCATTGCCCACCCCGGGCTTTCTTTTGTAAAAATTAAGATGCTTAATTTTTACAGTTCAAGAAGATCGATCTTCTTATTTTGAGTTTACATTATCCGCTAGATTGAAGTAGCTGTCAATACACCGTTGGTTGTATTTTTGGGTGGAAAATTTTCTTTCGAAAACGTAAAACTAAAGTTGTACATTTTGGGTCCTGGTTGTACGTTTTGGGGACCTAATCATGCCTCATATACTCATACAAAAAAGAATAAAATTCAGCGGTTTTATCGATCATTAACCAATGTCCGGCGTTTTCAAAGGCCATGATGTCCAGGTGATTTTCTTTTAAAAAACGCTGCGTACTTTCGGATAAACTGCGAGTACCGTAACAGTAAACCCTGGGCAGCGAAAGCCCGGCGTAGAACTGCCCGATTTCACTTTTATATTCCCCGGGCAGCGAAAGGTTGTTATTGCGTTTTACCAGTTCCCGGGCATTGGCCAGGAAATTCCCTTTATCTTCTGCTTTCACTGCTTCGCTGGAAATAAACAGGTCGAATTGGGTGACATCGCCCTCGATGTTGATATATTTTTTAATGATCCCCTGCGAATCCGCTGCACACATCAGGGTGGTAATATCGCCCCCCATGGAATGGCCGATCACCATCAGGTTATGGGTATGATATTTTTCCAGCAGTTTCCATAACCGTTTGACATGAGAATCGAAACCGCGGCCGTCGGGATGAGGCCTGGAACTTTTCCCATACCCCACCAGGTCCGGGGCCAGGAGATTGAATTCATCGAAACGGCTATCCTGGAAAACCTCTCGGAAGCACGCCCCGGTTTCCCCCAAACCGTGCACAAACAGCAATGTTCTCCTTCCGGGTATGACCCGATTATGCCTGAGGAAAAGTTTATCCTCCCCCATTTGAATGACGGTTTCCATCATGGTTTCATTAACTTTCATTGTCTACTTCCCATTTAAATTTTGACAATTCGATTCTAACAAATTCAGGGTAAAAAAACAACCTGAAGTCATCCGCTGAAATCCACCGTTAAATATTGCCTTCGGCGACCAGGAACCCTTTCGAGAAAAAGATTCTGGGCTTTCAAAAGCTTTTCATTAAAGGTTTTCCCTATTATTTTCTTCACGCCCCTTCGCACTTTAAGGGCGACCCCTTGCCGGGACCTTCGCGGTTCACAAAAAAAATGGATACAGGCTTTCTTTATTGAAAAACGATAGCGATTCCTGGTATAATGGAATATTGGAGACGGAATGAACAAAATAAACATTTTCGTAGCTTCGGGAAACGAATTCATAGAAGAACGTAAACAAATCATCCATGTCTTAGATAAGTTGGAAGAAATTTTCCCACACCTGCACCTGAAAGCGAAAGAATGGGAAATCGCTTTGCCTTCCGGTTCATATGAGGGCAAAACCATCCAGGATGAGATTGATCCGTTACTGGAAAAATCCGCGGTCGTCCTGGTGTTGTTCCACTCGAAACTGGGTAAATTCACCGTTCACGAATACCAACTGGCCTGCAAAAATAATAAAAAAGTGTTCCTCTACTTTAAAACCGGTTTCTCACCGAAAAATAACAAAGAACTCAGACTATACAGGAAAGTCCTTTTTTTTAAAATGAAAGTGGAAAAAGAAAACAAAGTTAACTTCAAGGAATACGATTCCCTGGAACGTTTTGAGACATTGTTGAAAGACGATTTAGCCCTTTATTTAGCGCAGGAATATGGAAGAAAGGAAGACAGTGAAGAAAAAATTCCGGCGGAGTCGGTGCACCGAATGATTTTGCGGGGTTCCCGGGCCTATTATGAAGGGTTGAGAGGGGAAAACGGGCGATTCCGCATGCTGCATATCGAAGACTTGATACTCAGTCGGCCGGATACGAAAGAGAAATGGGTGCCGCAGCCTGTTTCCAGCGACGGCGACGATGCGGAGTACGGCCAGGAGGAGACGGTCATAACATTGCTGACCCGCTGGTGGCAAGGGCCGTGTCAGCATGCCATAATCGTGGGAGACGGCGGCATGGGCAAAACCGTTTCGCTGGTCCGGCTGTGGGAAACCCTTCTAATAAAAAATTTTTTGGAGGTACAGGGGGCGATTTTTCAATTAAAACCCCTGGCTGCCGAAGGCAATAATGATGGCCTTGTCCCGGTGTTTATCGCGTTGAATGAATTCAACCAGGTTAAAGAAGAGAAACGCCAGGGGTTTATTCTAAACTATATTCGTGAAAATTATTGTGATTCTCCCACAACAGTAGAGGAAATATGGGACGCACTGAAACTACCGGTGCAAGAAGGTGTGTTTAAGCCGCGTTTTGTCCTTCTCCTGGATGGTTTTAACGAGATTATTGTGGGAAAAAAGGAATTATTGCTGGAAATAAAGCGCATTATGGAACAGTGTCCGGGCGTCAGGATGGTACTTACCAGCCGGTTCGATATGCGGGGGCAATACCAGTGGGGGAACTGGGACCTGGTTCGCCTGATGAAATTGGAAAAAGAACAGGTGGAATCGTATTTGCAAGAAAAAAAACTGGGCCTACCTGGGCAAGAACGATTTCTTCAATTGATCCGGAATCCCATGATGTTGACGCTGTTGAGGCCACCTGCGAGATTCAAAACAAGAACCGCGAATCCCCTCATTGCCGTTTTAAAGAGCGGGTGGAGAGCGTGGGCGAGTTGTTGTGGAATTTCATGGAAGCGCAAGTAGTGAACCTCCGGGAGCGATTGGGGGAGGATCAGGCAAAGGTTTATTATTATAAATTTCTATTGAAATTTTTCCTTCCGGCGTTGGGTTTCGAGATGGAAAAGGCGGGTTTATTCGATTTTACGAACGCTCAAATCAACCTGCATATTGATCATATTTGTAAACGCTTTTCGCAAGCTGATTTTTTCGATACCTATGCCGAATTTGAGGAACAGGCCAGGAACCTACCTGTGGGAGCGTGCGCGGCGGATTTAGAACGACGGGAAAGGATCGCGACATTGAAGAGTATCTTTTGCGAAGAGTTGCATATGTTGGTAAAGGAAGGAGAAGGGAAATCCTTTCGTTTTTTACACCAGGATTTCCGGGATTTTTTTGCGGCGGTGCATCTATTGAATGAGATCGAAATGGGAAAGGCCAATGGGAAAAGGATACCCGAAGGAATGAAAGAACGCTGTTTGGGCTGTTATGTTCGTCGGATGATGGGAGAGATCGACGGTGAGCATTATGCGAAACCCTACGTGGTTAAAGGAGAGGGGTGGAGAAGCGACATCAATAGAGGGAACAGACTGCATGGGTTAGTGGATTGCTGCCGGGGGAAGTTTGACGAAGATGTGGGGTATGCGGTGTGGAATGTGGTAAGTACCTGGCAGGAGGTCAGGGGGGAGTTAAGTGGGGCGGATTTATCACGGTTGGATTTATCGCGGGTACCGTTGAATGGGGTGATGTGCTGTCGATTATACGGTGAAGTGGGGGGGCGGTATCTGGCGGCGAAATTCGATGGGGCGCGAGTCCCTGAAACGAATCTTTTTCCCCAGGGGCATCTGAATCGCGTAAACAGCGCAGTGTACAGCCCGATAGGGGATAAAATCGTGTCCGCGTCTCTGGATGGAACTGTCAAAGAGTGGGACGCCACAACTGATGAATGTATTCGCACCCTAGCCGGGCGGATTTTTAGTGTATACAGCGTGGTTTACAGCCGGGATGGGGAAAAAATCCTTTCCTCTTCAGATAACACCATTAAAGAGTGGGATGTGGCAACCGGTGAATGTGTGCAAATCCTGGCTGGACATACGAATGTTGTAAACAGCGCGGTGTACAGCCCGATAGGGGATAAAATTCTGTCCGCGTCTGCTGATCAAACTGTCAAAGAGTGGGACGCCGCCACCGGGAAATGTCTCCACACTCTGGAAGGGCATACAAATGTTGTAAGCAGCGCGGTATACAGCCCGGCAGGGGATAAAATACTTTCCGCCTCCTGGGATTACACATTCAAAGAGTGGGACGCCGCCACCGGGAAATGTCTCCGCACCCTGGCCGGGCATACCTTTTTTGTAAGCAGTGCGGTGTACAGTCTGGGAGGAGATAAAATACTGTCCGCGTCTTATGATCAAACCGTCAAAGAGTGGGACGTTGCTACCGGTGAATGTCTCCGCACCCTGGAAGGGCATACGGAGGTTGTAAACAGCGCGGTCTACAGCCCGGCAGGGGATAAAATACTATCTGCGTCTTATGACCAAACTGTCAAAGAGTGGGACGCCGCCACAGGTGAATGTATTCGCACCCTGGCTGGGCAGACTGGAACTGTAAACAGCGCGGTGCACAGTCCGGGAGGGGATAAAATTGTGTCCGCGTCTTATGATCAAACTGTCAAAGAGTGGGACGCCGCCACCGGGAAATGTCTCCGCACCCTGGGAGGGCATACCTCTTGGGTAAAAAGCGCGGTATACAGCCCGGGAGGGGATAAAATTCTGTCCGCGTCTGCTGATCAAACCGTCAAAGAGTGGGACGCCGCCACCGGTGATTGTATTCGCACCCTGGCCGGACATAACGGTGCGATAATAAGCGCGTTATACAGCCCGGCAGGGGATAAGATACTGTCCGCGTCTTATGATCACACCGTCAAAGAGTGGGACGCCGTCACCGGTGATTGTATTCGCACCCTGGCCGGACATAACGGTGCGATAATAAGCGCAGTGTACAGCCCGGCAGGGGATAAAATATTGTCCGCCTCCTGGGATTGCACATTCAAAGAATGGGACACCGCCACCGGTGAATGCCTTAAAACACATCGAATGGAGGATTACCCCGACCTACCCGAATATTATTCCGAAAAGACATTAAATAAAAAATTAAATTTTTCTGGCAGTATAATTTATTTTCTCCTCTCCACACGAAACCAAGAATACCGAATCCTCTTGAATATCCCAGGACTGTCGAGCCAGGGCTGCTCGTTTAAGCATCTTGAAAAAAAAGCTGCTGGTCTAAAGAAGTGCAGAAACAACTTATGAAACAATACGGCGCCCGTTTTTAGGCTGGAATTAGATTCCGCGCCAGGCAAGGCCAGGCAATGGTGAAAAATTGGCCTGGCACAAAATCTACCGTCATTTAAGGGTCTTCCACGGGCACCAGTTGATTATTTTTACTTTCAAAGGCTTTTTCAGATTCCTTTAGAATTTCTAACAAATTTCTTATATCCTTATCGAATTTCAATTGACGGAAAATTCTCCGCAGTTCTTCAAGGGGGTAGATTTGATTGAGGATTATATTATTGATGATTTTAGATTTAAAACGGTCATCATAATCAAAATACTCTTTTATTTTCTCCCAGTCTTTAAAATACCAGATAATCGGGTAATATCGATCTTTCCAGATGCCTTTCAAGTCTTCGTAAGAAACGATTTTTAGATTTTGAACCAGGGTATCTTTGCTAACGCCTGCGAGGGCTTCGGTTTCAAGTAACAGGTAAGCAAAATCGGCGCTAATAACCAATTTTTCCTTTCCGGCATAGCGGGATATTCTAAAACCGGTATCGATATCGGGCCCGATAAAATCTCTTAGAGAGTTATTATTTTCATAGACAACAGTCAAAGCGATATTCGGGGCTTCGTTCATATGCAAATTCTCTAACTCTTCCCCCCTGACAATCACCACCGGTGCACACCAGATGGTGCCTTTTATCGACAATGGTTTAAAAATTACGGGGAATGAATTATCAAGATGCTTAAGGGAGGAAGTCAATACTTCGAAGGCTTCTGGAATCGTTTCAAACAGCTGGGCTTTTGAATTCAACGTTTTATAAAAAAGGACTTCATCGCCAATATATTTCCACACTTTAATTGCCGGGAATCTCGTTTTCATTTCCCTTTTTATGCTCTCGTAGAACTGGGCAAATACCTTCGGCCATTCTTTCTTGTGAGTATTTTTGTATTCGGTGGAGCTAACCAGATCGAAAGAAAAGAAAATATAAATCTGCGGACGCCGTTTTTCCTCAGGATATAAGTCTCTATCTATTTTATCTGCAAACGGGGGGAATTTATCCCTTGCCTTCAAAGTCATCCTATTCCCAGGAGAAAATCCCCAGCCAGCGCCCCCTGTTTAAAGCGGCTTCCTGGGACACGTCGAAATATTTCGCTAGCTCAAGTATTTGACAAAAACCATTTTTCGTAAATTCTTTTACGGCTTTTTTGTATTTATTTTCAGGCATTAAAAAGGCAGCCGCAAATTCATTGGCTTCCAATTCTTCTTCCCCGTGCCCAAATCGATAATAGACGGAATCTGTATATTTATTGACGCTTTTCCACCGCTCAGGGTTAACCAGATAACCCATATGTAAAAAAAGATGACCCAATTCGTGGGCAATTGAAAAATTATTGCGGGTATTTGGCCTATTGGCATTAATAGTAATTTTAAAAGACTCTCCCTCTTTATCGATTTTTGCATCAATTTCCTCGGGAAGATCCGTTTCAGTTTCACTAACCGTTCCCCCAATGCCTTGCGCGACCGCTTTCGCATCAATGGGTATTCTCAATTGAAGGTTACCATATATCTTTTCAGCAAGCTCTTGAATCTTTCTTCTTTTTACTGGGTTCATTCGTCAACTCCTGTTACATAATATTAATACACTATCTTCTTTAAAAAATCAATCTTTTTTATTTTTTTAATGTTAGTCCGTGGCAACTGCCAACCGAATGCCCTTATTTTTTCCGGTAGGGGACGCCTTTAACCATCCAACCCGGGGCGGGGGCGCCTTTTAAATAATGATCCAGGTACTCTTTCATTTTTATGGTGAAATCCAACCGGTCGGCGTATTTATCCAGGTAATGCCCTTCCTCATTGTACTCTAACAAAATACAATTTTTATCCAAACGCCGCATGGCCAGGTAAAGCTCGATGCCCTGCTGCCAGGGAACCACGCCGTCAGCGTTCCCAAACTCCATCAAAAGCGGCGTTTTTATACGGTGGGCGAAAAATACCGGCGAGTTTTCGATATAGAGTTCCGGGTTTTCCCATAAACTCTTGCCGATGCGGCTTTGACCTTTTTCATACTGGAATTGCCGCGGCATCCCGGTTTGCCAACGGATGCCGCTGTAAGCGCTGGTCATATTGGCCACGGGGGCGCCGGCAACAGCGGCGGCAAACATATTGGTCTGGGTGATGATAAATGCGGTCAAGTAACCTCCCCAGGAATGCCCCCGCAGTGCAATGGCTTTGGGATCGGCTATCCCCATCTCGATCAACTTCTGCACCCCGGGAACAAGACAACCGAAAGCGGAATTGCCGGGCTGACCCACCTGCAGCCGAATGTCCGGTAAAAATAACACGTACCCATGCCCGGCGTAATAGGGAAAACAAGGCTGCTGATCGATCTTGATATCGCTGAATTGGTACAACCGGTCGGAAAAAAAACGATACCAATATACCAACACGGGGTAACGCTTGTTGCTGTCAAAATTTTCCGGCTTAATCGCCACCCCCTGGAGGCGGGCGCCGTCCAGCGATTTCCATTCGATTAATTGGGTCGAGCCCCATAGAAATTCTTCCCGCTGGGGATTGGCATCGGTGACTTTCTCCGGCGCTTTGAAACTGAGATCGGAAACCCAGATATCCGGGAACTCCCCGAAATCCTCCCGCGTGTAAATGATACGGTCCGCCTTCCTGGCCTTCCTTAGAAAAGTAAATTTTTTCTTTCCATGGAGCGCTCTTTCAACCCCGGGTTTTCCCACCGCTCCCCGGTAAAAGGCTGTGTCTTTTTCTTCATCGGAATAAGCGGTTAACAGGAGTTTTTCATTGTCCCGGAAATATTTTGCTTCGGGGTCTAATTTTTGGATGCGGAAAACGAGGCTGTTTTTCCTGCCCAGTCCTTCGGTAAGGCAGATATACTTGTTGACGTTGGCACCGGTGTAAAACTCCCAGATATCGTATTTATCGTAAATCAAAACGGAACGGTCGTTTTCCGTCCAACCGGCGATGCCGTAACCGGGAACGGCGTTAGGGAAATCGTGGTCTTCATTATAAAAAGGGGTTTCTATGTCGGCGGTAATCCGGCGGGGGAATTTTAAGCGCACATCGTAGAGATACCAGTGTTGATCTTTATAATAGACGACATATTGCCCCCTGGGCGACAGGGAAACATCATACTGGTGGCGGGTGAGTATCTTGCTCCTGAAACCGCTGCTGAGATAGGTGAGATAATAATCTTTGTAATGGTCGTCCCAGGTGTTTTCCTTTAAATAGGGACGGTCAGAAGAACTTAAGGCCACATCGGGATTCTCCGGGATTTGCAGTTCGGGCATGATTTTATCGGTGAGGGGAATGAACTGTTTCAACTGGAAATGGTATACGGCGGGATAGATGCGTTTCCGGAATTGTTCCCATTCTTTTTTTTGTTGGGGAATGATAATGGGATCGTCCGAACGCCACACGTCCACGGCCCGTTTCTCCAGGATGCGCCCGATATCGTAAATATCCGTATTTTCCGTGGATTTTGAATCGCCGCCGGCGTCGGCGCCGGCGCCGAGGAGCTGTAGGTATTCGTCATAGGGTTTGAAACCGAAAAAAAGCCGTTCGCCGTCTTCGCTCCACTGGAGTTTGTTTTCAGCCGGGATCATCCATCCTTTGGGAATGTTTTTCCTGGGAACGGCGGAGTAATGCTTATCGTTCGGGCCATCTCCGCTCCATACCCAGAGGCCGGAAGAGAAGGTTTTTTTATTTTTAGCCGCTTCATTCTGGCGGTGGAAAATATAAGCCAGGCGGCTGTTGGTCTTGCTCCAGGTAAGATTGGTGTAAAGGGCGTCGATTTCGGAGTGGAGAGTTTTTTCCGTCGCGGCCGGGCTGCTTAAATCCCTGGCAAAGAGTCCGTTCTTCCGGCCCTCGCCGTTGTAAACCGAATAAACCAGGTATCGGCCGGTAGGGGAAGGTTCCAGGGCATAATAGAGAACATTCTCAATGCGGATTTCCCTTTGGCTGGCCAGGCTGCGAAGCGTCAGTATAAAAGTGCGTTTGGTCCATTTGTCGTCTGTATTCATTTGATTTTTGCCGGGTTTTTCGTTATCCGGAGGATAGCCGCGGTAGGTTAGCCACTGCGAATTTTCGGCAAAAGAAAAGGATTTGACTTTTTCGATGGTAACCAAATTCCCGGAGACGGTATCCAGTAGTTTCATGTCGGTCTGGAGTTCTGCGGCGTCCTTCTTATTTTTTTTTTCAAATTCCAGGGTGACCGGCGCATCCGGGCTGATGAGTGCGGCGATCCAGCGGCTGTCCCTGGAAATGGCCGGGTTTTTCCCCCGGGGAATGCGTTCATACGGTTCTTTTTTTTCTACCAGGCGGTAAACCA
The DNA here is from genome assembly GCA_026393835.1 of Candidatus Aminicenantota bacterium. Classification (GTDB taxonomy): domain Bacteria; phylum Acidobacteriota; class Aminicenantia; order UBA2199; family UBA2199; genus JAKAGC01. The sequence goes on from JAPKZK010000154.1 coordinate 24,879, forward strand.
TGACTTCGCTGTTTCCGCGGTCCGGCTGCGCCGTATAAACCAACCATTTGCCGTCGTCAGAGATGAGGGCCTCTTTGATGGTTTTGAATTTCATGATATCCTGTAAGGACATCGGTCGTTTGTCGATTTTGACTTCTGGGCCGGGTTGCGTAGTTTGTGCTGGCTTTTCCTGCCCTTTGAGTTCCAAAAGGGAAAGGAAAACCGCTAACACGATAATCAAAACGATAGCTTGCTTTTTATAATCGTTCATCTTCATTGCCAGTGTCTCCTTAATTATTAAGCCGTTAAGTTTATGATAAAATTTTCAATATTTGTTCCGAATTCCTGGTTATTTCCTCCCTTAAATAGTCGATAAACATCTGGACATAATTCACATCGACATAATCGGGCGTCAGGTACGGCGACATAATAACCGACCGGATAATTTTCACAGTTCTGATCTTATTCCATTCCTCTTTAGAGAATCCTATCCTTTGCAAAAATGGCAGTGGGCTGTTTTCATACTCTTCAATGGTGAAATCGGTGGTGGAGACGATAAATTTTCTATCCAGGATCAATTTGCCATTCCTGGGGAGATAACCCAGGATTTCATCGGAGATAAACGATGTTAAGCGGTTCATTTTTTCCAAACCCCGGTTGCCTTCAAAATTGAATGCATAATTCACAATGTTGATATCGGGTTTTATAACAGGGTAAACTCTTATTTTAATATTATTCTCGAACGTAAACGGGCTGGAATGAGTTAATCCGTACCAGAGCGCCTGTGCACCGTCGATGGTTTCTCCGATCAGTTTTCCGTAACCGGTAATATCCAGGGGCATAATGCGATGGGCAGTCCAAACAGCGGCTGCAGCGGCCCCCGGCTTCGAGCCTTCCAGTATATAGGCGCCGATTAGGGCGTCCGGTTCCCCTTCCTGGGGCCTGGGGAATACATACGGGGCAAAGGTTTGAATGGACTCCCGCATCCGCTTATCTTTCATGGCAATCCCGCCGGCCGGGTAGAGGATATATCCCAATTTATGCGGATCTACCGTAATGGTATCCGCTTCGGGCATAGCGGCAAATGCCTTGAATACTTCTTTATGCGGCCAGCTAACTTCCCGCCTCTCTTTTTTATCGCCGATTATCCCGAATAATTTTAATTGTTCGGCCAACTGCTCCTTGTTCATGAAATTGCCATTTTGATCGAGAAAGAGGCTTCTTACATAACCGCCATAGGCGGCGTCTATGTGGATATGAAACCCCATATCTTTCTTTTCCTGCAATTCTTTCCTGATTTCTATTATTTGATCTATTTCATCGACGGACGACTCTTCCGTGCTGCCTACGACTCCGACTACAGCAAGAATGGGCCTTTTCCGGGATACTTCGAAAATCATTTCCCTGAGTTTTTTCATATCCATGCGATAATTTTTATCCACCGGGACAAAGCAGGCGTTTTGTCTTCCCAGTCCGAGTAAATCCATGGCTTTTTTCAAGGAATAATGTTTTGTTTCGGGCAGGAAAACCACCCCGATATCGATTCCTTTTCCCTCCCAGATGAGCCCCCGCTCTTGCATATCGATATGTTCGAAGGTGTTCTCCACTTTTTTGTCATCCTGGACCGCCTTTTTTATTTTGGCCAGGACGAGGTCTTTTAAATCCAGGATTTCCCCGGGATTAAAACACTTTAATAGTTTTTTAGTGGGGATGGTGGAGAGCTTGTCTTTTATCTTAAACGTTTTGAGCATTTCTTTTAGAACCACGGGAATGACTTTCATATTCCTGGCCATCCACAGCGCTTCCATGTTAGCGATGGTGCCGCCGGTGCAAATGTGTCCCCAGCCTTTTATCTCGTCGAACCCGAAAAGTTTTAGAAAATCTTTCCCTACTTCGATCTCAAGGTCCGAGGTTCCCGTGCTCCCGGCTTTGGCGACATTGTTGGGGTTATACAACGCGGCGGAGAAATAAGCGATCAGCGGGGCCGCCATGGTTTCCCAGTTCATATGCCCGATATAGCGGGGGGAAAAAAAAGGCTGATTTTTTTTGAGGAGTTCGGTTAACCGGTGCAGCGTGTCTTCGATTTTTTCTTGCGACTTCCTGAAATCCGCCCTCCGCTTATCGGCATCGGTGATGAAATCCTCGCTGGTATCGGCATGGAAGGCTTTTCGCCAATGAATGTGATCCTTTAAAGTCTCCTTTAAAAGTTTTTCATAAAAATCATAATTCTCTCCTTTGGGGCCCAAGAAATAGGCTTCGAAATTGACTCCAAATTCAGGTTTAGTCATGTTCCTCTCCTTAATTTTATTTTAATCCGATGTTCCAATATAATATATGGAAGAAAAAAAAGCAAGTGGAAAATGAGAATTGCCGGGAAGTTGAAGATTTGCTTGACTAAAAAAATAATAATAGTTATAATGCTTCTTCTTGTTAAAATTTCGAAATCAAAAGCGAGGTATGACATGGACAGACTGATCTACCTGGATAATGGTGCAACATCATTCCCAAAACCCGAGGAAGTTTATAAATTTATGGACCATTTTTACAGGAATTTCGGTGTAAACCCCGGGCGCTCCGGCTACGACCTTTGTATGGAGTCCGGGGCGGTGATCGAAAAGACCCGTAAACAGTTGACAAAATTTTTCAATGGAAAAGATTACAACAGGCTCTGTTTTTCATATAATTCCACGGATGCTTTAAACCTGGTCATAAACGGGATGTTGCAGCAAGGCGATCATGTGCTGACCACCACCCTTGAACATAACTCCGTCCTGCGGCCCCTCTATCACAAAAGCGAATACGGGGGCGTGGAAGTGGACTATATAACCGCGGACAGCGATGGGTTCGTGGACCCTGACGATTTCCCCAAAAAATTTAAAAAGAACACAAAACTGGTGATTATCAACCATGCATCCAATGTCATCGGCACTGTTCAACCCATCAAAGAGATTGGCAGACGCTGCCAGGAACATGGGATTCCTTTTGCCATCGATGCCTCTCAATCTGCCGGGAAGGTCCCCATCGATATTGAAGATTTTAATGTAGATATCGTAGTATTTACAGGGCACAAATCGCTTTTTGGTCCCACCGGGATCGGCGGCCTTTATGTAAAGGAGGGCGTCGATATCAGCTTCAGCCGCGCAGGGGGAACCGGGGTTCGTTCAGCCGTCAGGACTCACCTGGCCGAATATCCCTACAGGCTTGAATACGGCACTTTGAACTCCGTCGGCGTGGCCGGCCTTCATGCCGGGGTCAAATGGCTCGAAGAAAAAGGGCTTGAAAATATACATAACCATGAAATGAAACTTACCGCCATGCTCAGGGACGGCCTGGAAGATACGGAAGGGGTCATTCTCTACTGCCTGGACGACCTCGCCGACCATATCGGCATTTTCCTCTTTAACGTGGAAGGGCTTGACGCGCAAGATGTCGGCGTCTTCCTGGATGTGGATTACAATATCGCCTGCAGGACCGGTCTACACTGCGCGCCCCTTATCCATGAGCAATTGGGAACAACTAAAATCCACGGGGCCGTCAGGTTCGGTATTGGACCTTTCAATACGGAAGAAGATATCGAAACCGCCGTGAATGCAATAAAAGAGATTGCTAAATTGAAGAAAGAAGGAAAAATAAGTGGGAACCTTACCTATTGAAATTCTTTTTTTTTTGATTTAAAATACTTTCCATGGGTGAAATAGATTTTCCGGTCTCTTTTCATATATTTATGGGCGGCTATTTTTGGCCACTACAGGGAAGGTGAATGACAACGACATCCACCGACATATACGACAGGACGATCCACCGATTGCTCAAGAGCAAAGCTGAACAATACGGAAATCGTGAATTCTTTCGCTTTAATGACCAGGTCTTTGGCTTCCGGGACCTGGACCGGGAGTCCAACAAAATAGCGGCAGGGCTCCAGCGCCTGGGGGTCGCCAAAGGCGATAAAGTCGCCATCGAAATGGGAAACCGGCCGGAATTCCTGTTCCTCTGGTTCGGCTTGTGTAAACTGGGCGCTGTCGAGGTGCCCATTAACACCTCCCACCGTGGGGACCTCCTGTCCTATATGATAAATCAATCCGACTGCCGCTTCATGGTTGTGGATTCGGCGTACCTGGACAGGGCTGCGCCGGTCATGAAAGGTTTACCAAAAATAGAAAAAGTGCTGGTGCTGAAGGGGCGGGGAGAAAACCTGCCGAAATTAAACAAACCTACGTTCGATTTTCTTGAGGTTATGGACAATGACGGCGGGTACACGCCGGTGGACGTGATATGGGCCGATCCCTATGCCATTATGTATACTTCCGGTACGACAGGTCCTTCAAGGGGGGCCCTCATGCCCCACAACTATGCTGTCCACATGGGTGAGACCGTCTCCAATGCGGTAGAATATACTGAAAAAGATTGTCTTTATACGGTTCTCCCGTTATTTCACGGCAATGCCCAGGTCCTTTCCACGATCCCGGCCCTGATGAACGGCGCGCGCATGATACTGCGAGAACGTTTCAGCGCCGGCCACTTCTGGGATGATGTAAAAAAATACGGCTGCACGGAGTTTAATTTCATCGGGGCTATTTTGCCGATCCTTTTCAAGGCGGACCCGAAACCGGATGATGCGGATAACCCGCTGCGGGCCATGCTGGGCGGCGGCGCGCCCATGGACCAATTCGGGGCCATTGAAAAACGTTTCGGCGTTACCCTCATCGAGGGCTACGGTATGAGCGAAATCGGCCTCCCCTTGATGAATACGCTCAGGGTCCGCAAATCCGCTACCTGCGGCAGGCCCTTGCCGGATTACACGGTAAAGGTGGTAGATGAAAATGGTGTGGAAGTGGGACCGAATGTCCCGGGCGAACTACTGGTCCGCCACCTGAAACCCAATTGCATGCTTATCGAATACTACAACATGCCGGGAAAAACCATCGAGGCCTGGAAAGATTTGTGGTTTCATACGGGTGATTATTTGTACTATGATGAGGATGGCTATTTCCATTTTGTCGACCGGAAAAAGGATGCCCTCCGGCGCCGGGGTGAGAACATTTCATCTTACGAAGTGGAAAAGGTAATCAACGCCCATCCGGCGGTGTTGGAATCGGCGGCGGTGGCCGCTGTATCGGAAATGGGCGAAGACGAGGTCATGGTTTGCCTGAGACTGAAACCCGGGAAAAAATTGGAACCCGAAGAGTTGATGACTTATTGCGAAGGGCAAATGGCTTACTTTATGATTCCCCGTTATGTCCGCTATATGGATGAACTGCCCAAAACGCCTACCGAACGGGTAGAAAAATACCGGCTGCGGGAACAAGGGATTACCCGGGATACCTGGGACCGCGAAAAAGCAGGGTATAAATTAAAAAAATGAAAACAGTAAACGGTATCCCGCCGGTAATGCCGGGTATTTTTACGCTGCCGCCGTATGATGACGGGCCCCCGGCGCTGCTGGGGGGATTCTGCCCGGCTTGCAGCGCGTATTATTTTCCCCGGCCCAAATATTGCCGCACCTGCCTGGGGCCGGTGGAGGAAGCCCGGGTGGGGTCTGAAGGAACTGTTTACAGTTTCACCGTGGTGCGAAAAAAAGCGCCCCTGGGGTTACCCTTGCCTTACAGTGTAGGGTATGTGGATCTCAAGGAAACCGGGCTTCGTATTTTTTGTCTGCTGGACCCCGCGGCCCTGGAAAAACTGTGCATCGGCCTACCGGTGCGGTTGGCGGTGAATACCATGGGGCGTGATATTAATGGTTCGCCTTGCCTGAGGCCTTATTTTACCCCTGCATCGGCAAAGGGCGAGCGCCATTCCGGGAAAGGGAAAGTGGAGGTCTGATATGGCAAAAGCATTGGCGGCAATTGTAGGTATGGGCATGATCCCCTGCGGCAAACACGGGGCGAGATCGGTGATCGACATGGCGGCCGAGGCCGCTTACCTGGCCCTGCAAGATGCGGGGGTTAAGCCGGGGCAGGTGGATGCCTGTTTCTACGGCAATGTTCTTGCCGGCCGGTTGTTCGGTTCCAATACGATCGGTCAGAATGTTTTCTGGGAGGTGGGGATCAACCGGGCGCCGGTAGTCAACGTTGAAAATGCGTGTACATCGGGTTCCACGGCTTTGTATTTGGGATATAATATGATCGCTGCCGGCCAGGCGGAAGTCGTGTTGGCGGCCGCATCCGAGAAAATGTACGTAAAAAATACCGGGCTGGTGGATGCGGGGTTCGATGAATTGGACACGCTGCTGGGGTTAGTAGCGCCCGCCACCTTCGGTATCCGGGCCCGTCGGTATATGAAAGAATTCGGCGCAACGGAAAAGCAATTGGCGTTGGTGGCGGTAAAAAATCGCAGTCATGCGCGCTTCAATCCATTGGCGCAGTTCCGGGAGGCCATTACCGTGGAAGAGGTATTGGCTTCGCCCATGGTGGCGGACCCGTTGACCCGATTGCAGTGCTGCCCGATTGCCGACGGCGCAGCGGCGGTGGTGCTGTGCTCGCCGGCAATGGCCAAACGCCTGGGCCGGGCAGTGAATATCGAAGCAACCGTTTTAGTTAGCGGCGATTACTGCAACCCCCCGGACCTGACGCGCTTCGAGACTGTCCGGCGGGCGGGGCATCTTGCCTATGAAAAAGCCGGCATCGGTCCGGGCGACTTGCATGTAGTGGAGTGTCACGATGCATTTACCATTACGGAGATTTTGAATTACGAAGCATTGGGATTCTGTCAACTGGGTGAAGGGGGCAAACTGGTAGAGGAAGGCCGTACAAAACTTGGCGGCCGTTTGCCGGTGAATGTGTCGGGGGGATTGTTGAGCCGCGGACACCCGGTGGGGGCGTCGGGGCTTGTCCAGGCGGCGGAGATTGTCGCCCAATTGCGCGGCGAAGCCGGCGCCCGCCAGGTCCAGGGGGCCAGGATCGGCCTGGTTCACAACATGGGCGGCGACAAAGACGGCGATGTCAGGGCCTGTACTGTTTCCATTCTCTCTAAAATTTAATCTCTCTATTGCTTCGTGCTGTACCTCCTGCACTTCCTGCACCGCCCGCGTCTCCGACAGCTTAAGGGGCCGGAAAAAATTCAGAAGGGAAAAAGTTACGGCGAGGCCAAAACACGGGCTGATTTTATCGATAAGTTTTTCCATCTACTGGGTTGGGATATTTACAACGCGCAAGGCTATTCCGAACAATACCGCGAAGTTGTCCGCGAAGACAAAATCCCCATTAAAGGTAAAGTCAATGCGCCCGATTATTGTTTTCGCATCGGCAGTGAGCGGAAATTTTTCGTCGAAACCAAAAAACCTGCCGTCGATATTAAACACGATATCAGTCCCGCCTTTCAATTAAGACGATATGCTTATACCGCCAAGCTCCCGCTCTCCATTCTTACCGCTTTCGAGGAGTTTGCCATTTACGATACCCGCATCAAACCTGATAAAAACGATGGGGCGTCTTGCGCACGGATTTTCTATTGCACCTACAAGGAGTACGGCGACCAAATCGACTTCATTTCGCAAACCTTTTCCAGGGGTGCGGAATGGCGTTTTTTAAAGCGCCCCCGCCCCCCGGTTAAAGAGATATCTTCCTTATAAGCTCCGCCTCAATGACCGTTGCTTTTTCAATGTAACATACCGGTTCGCTGTCTTTTTCAAAGATTCCAACGCCGATAATCCTTTCCGCTGTTTGCAATAACCCCAGGAACCCACCTTTGGATGGGTAAGAACCCAACTGACCCCAGGTTGCCCCGTTGTCTTTGGATATCAATGTCAACATATCCCCGCCGGTGCAAACGACAACATCATCGAAACAGGTTATGCCCATGATGTTTGCTTTATCGCCATAAACCGGTTCCAGGTCAAATACCTGTTCCCAGGTAGTCCCGCCGTCTATGCTTCTGCTGATGGCATGTCCCCCGGCAAAAAAGGTTTCGGTTTGCTCGTTATATGCCAGAGCGCGCGCGCCGTTGGATTGAGTTTCCACCTTACTCCAGGTTACGCCGTCCGCGCTGCGCCATACCTTTGTCGGACTTCCGGCATAAAAGGCGCCTTTAAGAAACTCGATGGTCCGTAAGGCGCTCAACTTTTTATCCTGGTTATGGGTCCAGGTCATGCCGCCGTCCGTGCTCATATGATATCCTACTTCCTCATCCGCGGCAATAACAAGGTTATTTCCGCCGAAAGTTGCCTTATAAATCGACCTGTCGCTGCTTTTCTGTTGAACCACCGACCAGGATACGCCATTGTTGGTGGATGCCAATATGACGCGGCCCCGGCCTACTGTCACAAACAGCCCCTTTCCATCGGTGGCCGCGCCGAAAAGATGGAACCAATTGCCAAGTCCGCTGTTAATGGTCTGCCTACTTTTACCGACATCCGGGATGCGATATATTAAACCGTTATCCCCGGCTAATACAATGACGCCGTTTTTGCCTATAGCGCCGTCCCGTGTGGCTCCCGGCCCGACGATTAAACCCGTTTGCCATGTTGTTTCTTTTTTCTCATTCATGTTTTATCTCCTCTTTTTAGTTACCGGCGTCTTCTTCGCCATTTTGGTAATGCTGGAATCTTTCACCATGGGGTTTGTTTCCGCTGCTTTTGTTATACTGGAATCTTTTACCATGTCTTTTGTGATGCTGGAATCCTTTACCATCGTGATCAAGGCCCCGATCTCATTATCGATAATGGGCAGACCCAGTTCTTTAAATTTTTTCGGCTCTTTCACAAACATGTAATAACAGCAAAACTGGATGATCTGCATCCGGTCATACAATTCACTAAAGGTGTAGTCCTTATTAAACATCGCCGACTTCGCTTCCGCGCTCTCTTTTGCCAGGGTATTGTTGGCTTCACGCGCCAAAACGATCGTTTGATGACCTTGTTGTAAATCCGCCAATTTAAAATTGTACCCTTCCATCAACTCTACCGCGGCAGAATCCCCAATTATCTTATCGTACACATCCATGGCATTGACGAACCACTCTTCTTTGTTTTTCGGTTCTTCCCGGCCCGTTAAACCCAAAGCGGTTTGTTTTTTGGCATCGTATTTCAAGAGCAGTTTCAATAAGAATATGTGCCTGGTGTAGTTGAAGACGGCGACTTCATGCTTTTTTTCAAACTCTTTTTTTGCCTCCGACGCTTCTTTTGTCTCTCTTTCATATTCATCTTCAGCAACCTGGGCATTCTCACAGTAATCACGACTCTCTTTGATAAACTCAGCGTCTTTATTGAACATCTTGTGAAGTCTTGTCTCGAAAGCACTATCTTTCGATAGCTTGCTCAACAGCTCATTGGCTTTGACAACGAATTCTTTGCTAATCGTAATTTCTTTCATGGTTAATCTCCTTTTATTCGGGGTCCATTATATTTATTTCGTTTATGAAAAAATCGAAGGTATTATCCGGTAAGGTTCCTGTTTCGATGTTCTCTACCTGGAAAGCGCCGTTTACTTCCGCGTGATACCATTTGGTTCCTTTTTGCGGGTCTTTATTAATGAGCATTACCTGGAGGATATGGAGGCGGGCGATTCGTAAGAAGTTTACGATAATGCCCGGTTCTTTTTCCCGGCCCTCGGCCACGCTTTCTTTATACCCCTTTATCGCTTCGATGATCCTGTCCCGTTGTTCTTCCTCACCCATTTTTATGGCCGGTTTGATTAATTTTATGGTATGATGGGCGATTTCATCCAGCAGGGAAATCTCGGTAGCAGTAAAGGTATGGCGGCTTTTTTCATTAACCAGGATGAGGTAGCCGATGATTTCGTCAGTAAGGAACAAAGGGGAAATGACCAGGGCCAGCACCCGGCACTTAAAAAGGCTTTCAACCGGCGAGCGATAGGGATGAGCCGGGGAGATATCGGGGAAAATGATGATGCCGTTATCAGTGAGGGCGTTTTGAGTTGGGTTTTGCTATTTCCAGGGCATGCTGGGGGTGGGTATGAAAATATTGTTTTCGATATTAGTTTTGGTGCTCATGGGTATTGCCAGTGTTTTATTGTTTATTAGGGCGTCGTCGATCCATTCTTTATTTCCTTGAGGGAGGCGCCGGTGATTTTGTAATTTAAGAGGCAATCATCGAGTTGCAGTATTAAAAACTCACTTATCATTTCGGATTCAAGTTTTTCCTCTTCAAACTCTAACTCAGGCGCCTTTCCACCGATACGGATAAGCAAATTATTATAGTGCGTCTTCATTCTATCGTATAATCGTTCCATACACTTATCCTCTGTAGGGGGCTCTTTTTCGCGTTTAAAGAAGTTCTTTGCGGCGGCAGATACCCGTAAATTCACCAAATCGATAATAAACGATTCGTAATCGGGGCCCATTTCCTTGCCAATCTTAAGAGCAATATCTTCAAATATTTTCGGGTGAAAATATTTTCCTAATTCCGATTCGTCGCCGAGATTCGTTTGGTTTTCTAATATGTCCCCAACGAGAATATCTAGAAAGTGGTTGTCAT
>JAPKZK010000008.1 GCA_026393835.1 Candidatus Aminicenantota bacterium
TACTGACGAAACCAAGACACGAATTCAAAGAAATTCAACATAGGAGTCAATATCGAAAAAATGCGTAACCTAATGACATTCAGAACCAAAAAAAAAAATCAGCAAAATTTAGCGTGTAGCCTTAACTTAGTGACATTCGGGCCTGTAATGTTTTTTTATAAAGGTTTTCCAGACCACTGCATGAATATTCTAGCTAAAAAAAACAGAAATTGCCAAATAGTATTACAGATTACACGGATTGTTTTTCCTCTTTTCCTTGCTTCCTTTAGCGCGGATGTCATTTTTCACAGGAAATCCCGGTGCGGAAATAGTCTCGGCAGGCATGAAAAGGATACTGAAACTCGAGGAAATTCCGTTGAAAGATGTAAACTTAACGCTGGCAGATGAAAACATGGCCCCGGCAGTTGTAAACATGGCTCCGGCACTTTTAAACATGGTCCCGGCAGATGAAAACATGGCGCCGGCAGATGTAAACATGGCCGCGGCAGATGTAAACATGGCCACGGCACTTTTAAACATGGCGCCGGCAGTTTCAAACATGCCCACGGCAGATGTAAACATGGCGCCGGCACTTGCAAACATGACGCCGGTAGTTTTGGAATGACCGCGGCAGTTTAGGCATATGGCGCAGCAGTTAAGGCAAATGCCACAGCCCCTGGGGCAAATGGCGGAGCAGTTTAATAATAGTTTTTTTTCAGCGGAAAAATAAGTTTGCATTGATTGGCCAAAGTTGTGACCATGAAAACTTCTAACACCAGAAGACGGCGCGCCAAGTCACCATGGTTTTTTTACCATTGCTTTTCTCTTACCTTCTTAACCTCCTAACTTCTTACCTTCCATCTTTTCCCCCTTTGTGCCTTTGTGGCTATTCAAGCATACATAGATCGAGATATTTCGCTGGTTTGAAGAGTTACACTGACCTCTCCCGGTTGGATTAAGTGCCGAACCGATGCATTTAATATTTCAACGCTAACAGGTTCGCCATCCTCTCCGTAACTCAAAATGACCCCGCCCGCCTCTTCAATGGCATCCACGGGAGGTTCGTCACGAAGGGAGAAGAAGAGGATGTCCGCATCCTGATCGTATCTAATTTTCATTTTTTACCTCTTTCCAATACTTTTCAATCTTACTTGTCCAGTAAATCGTTAGGACTTTTCTATCATTTTCAACTACTTTAAATGGGACTCTCAATAAGCCATTATACATTTTTCCTTGAGCCACAAGAACATCCATGTGGCCTGGAGCAATTTGTTCGGGGTTCATTACCAGGTTTTCCACTTCTTCCTTTTTTATCCCAAACTTCACCGTCCATTCCTTCAGCCGTTCTTCCGCATGATAAGTCCATATAATTTTCATTTTCTCCGGGAAGGATTATCCCACATCATAAGATTTTTTTCAACGGTAATCCCCGGTGATTTTAATTTTGGAGTAGGGGGGATTAGGATGGCAGGCCAAATTTTTTCCATAGATGCACTCTCGATGAAATGTCTGAACCACAGATGGCGCCGATGGCGCAGATTCCACAGATTAAAATTAAAAGGTTTTTAATCAACATCATCAGCGTTATCAGTGTAATCAGCGGTTCAGACAGTTTTTTTTCGCTTTTCCGCTCTTCCTGTTTTTTCTTCATCATTCATCATTCTATCACTCTTAACAGGGGGCCACGGGTTACACGAATTATCACGGATTACCCGGAGGTTTTTTCTTCTCTTCCTCGTTTCCTCTCTTATTAATGGGTGTTCTGCCTGGAACTGCGCGGCTATTTTCATGCCAGGTGGAGTAGGATATTCTCGCTATTTTTCCAAATTCTCCTTGACAAGCACATCATCTTCCTCTATCATTGGTTCATGGATGCAAAAGGATTTCCCTACGGACAGAAAAAGAAAAAAGAAACTCCGCATTTTATACGGATCAGTCGAATTAGTATCGATAAAGATTCGATTGAGGATGAGATTCCCACGCTCATAAAGGATTTGGCTGAAGCGATATCCACGGCAGTCGAGGTTCAGAATCGCTACTGGCTGGCTGTTGCGGTTACGAGTTTGTTCGTGATCCTGCCACAGTTTCAGTCCTCCTCATCTCCAGATAAAGTCGTTCAGTTGCCGTTCGGCCTGCCTCATGTTGACGGTGCATGGTATGCATTACTTTCAGTTCTCCTGCTTAGCGCTTTCATCACGGCATTTTCGGCCGCTCAGGCTCACTTGGTTCGTACTCAGAATTTGGCGTATCGAATTCTCGAGCGACGGCGAGCCAATGGCGGGCTGATTGCTGGGGAGGATGAGCGTTACTTGCTGGATGCGCTCCGCAAACCGAGTCTCGGACGCGTGGCCTCCCTGGCCCAAGTGGTACGTGGGCGGCAGGAGTTGAAGCGACCTCCACTGTTACGCCAGATCATTTCGACAGTGTTGTACGTCTTCTTCAAGATTCCAATCCTCATTGTCTGGCTTGGGCTTCCTGTATGTGCCCTTTTCTACGCGGGGGGTCGGTATTATAAAGCCTCACCGCTCCTAGTGCCTTTCTGGTCTTGGCTCGCTTGGACAATGGTAATCACGGCGGCGTTTGCTCTATTCATCGCTTTATGTCTCGAAGTTCAGTATATTGCACGCGCCCTGCGACAAGCTTGGTAGCGTCTACGGTTGTGGTTTACCCATCTAACTACTGCATCAAGATGGACGGCTCTATCACGCGCCGCTAATGCTGTGGACGTTAGGGACTGAAACCCGGGGGAAAAATAGTTGGCCAAAGATAAAAAGGGGGAGACATAAATTTGCCTGTCCACAAACTTTTTTCCTCGGTTTTGCATGAAACCTCGAAACATGGATCTGAATATGGGAAAGTTCCAACAATATGGAAAGGAAACCCAGGCAGGTGTTCAAAAGAAAGAAGTTGCTTGACATTTAATTCTATTAACTGTATATTAGTTATCTTGGAGGTGTATTATGAGTATTTTGGGCAAATATTCGGAAGCGTTGAAGATAGCAACCGAAGCTCTAAAAAAACTTAAAGCCATAGATTGTGATAATAAAAAGAAGGCAGATGAGATTTATGATTATATAAAGAAGAATAACCCCTCATTCGCTAAAGAGATGCCTCTATCAAATTTCCGTGGGTATCTATCGGCATTTATTAGAGACGATAATTCAGAAATTGTAAAAGAAAGCGGTAGGAATGGTTATTATTTAAAAATAGCAGAAGAAGACTTCTCAGAAGAGAAAAAACCAAAAGCATGCATTGAAAAAAAACTCTATCCGATACTTGAGCAATGGTTGCAACATAAGGGATATAAAACCAAGGATACTTCAAATATAAAAATTATGAAGAAGTGGGGCAATCCAGATATTACTGGAATTAAAATTGAGCAATATCTTCAAAATACAGAAATAGAAATTCTTACTATTGAAGTAAAGCCAACCATCGATAATTTTCACCAACTTTTTTTTGAGGCAGTTTCTCATCGTCGATGGGCAAATAGAGTATATTTTGCTTTTGCCTCACCTTTATCGGAAATTCTACAAAAAGATAACGAAGAACTTCGGTATTTCTCTGAGTTATTTCACGTTGGGATTGTTGTCATTTCAATGGAGGATGATATTTATAAAAAATTTCTGAAAGGTCAAATTGATTTATATGAAGAATCATCAAAGTCGAACTCAGAAATCAGTTATGACATTTATGAGATATCTTCGACGCTCTACGAAAGTAAGCAACTGAAGTGGCAGAAACAATTCTTAGAAGCCCTTGGAATCGAAACCCCTGTGGATGTTGGGAAATGGGGAAGTCAAATTGATTGATTAAAGTGTGGCATTCTTTCCAGTCTCCAAACCGTCCCCGAATGTTACTTCAAATCAATATACCGGTGGATGCCGGAAATCTTTCGATTGCAGCAAGAAATTTGATGGAGAGCGCCGGGAATCGTTCGGGTGGTTCCATTAACCTTTCGGGGCCTGTCTTTTATTGGTTTTCCATTACAGCCCAATAGTAAAGTCGCAAAAATTCCTCTGGGCTTACAACCTCAAATACAGTGCTTTGTAATTCATTAAGGAAGTGTCGATTCTCTGAGATGATGTATCTTGCCCCCTGCCATTCCGCAAAAGCGCCAATCACAGCATCGGCTTTTTCGCGTAATCCCAGTCCGACATATTTCCGGACCAACTCGATAGGTACAGGTTCATCAACTATGGAAACACGCGGCGCCCGGTTCAAAAGCGCATAAAACGCTTTGACCTGCGATTGGTTTAGGTTACGCGTCACCTCTTTTATTATCAACCGTGGAATGACTACTTCGAGGCGTGGTAACAATTTCAGCAGCGTTTCAGAGGCCACATCGGAACCGGAAAGACCAAAAATGAACTGATTGCTATCGATACAAATCCGCATACTCTTCCTCAAAAATCTGTTTCCGAATTTTGCGCAGGTTGGTAATTACCTCTTCTTTCGTTTCTCCTAGGCCAAAACCACCGGAAGCATGGATTTGTTTCTGTAATTGGCGCAAATCGCGCTGCCATGCCTCATACTTGATTTCTGCCAAACGGCGCTGCACTGCTTGTCCGATGAAATCAATCATATTGGGGTATTCCAATTCTTGCTGCGCCCAGATTAGTTCACGGTACAGTTTTTCGGGAACTTCCCAGACAATTTTTTGCGCCATTTTGCGCCTCCTAAAAGTATAGTTATCACTTCTTCTTGATGCATCATATCAAAATTGTTTATATCGAATTGTTTTAAATCCATTTTAATCCTCTGTGCATAATATAATGATTTATAGGGTGATTGTCAATATTATTTTATAGAGGATTAAAAATTTGCCTGCCGTCAAACCTTCAGGCAAATAAGAACGCGAAGGAACGCGAAAGATTTTATCCACAGATTACACGGATTACACGGATTGTTTTTGGTTCTTTCTCATTTTGAATGGGTAACACTATAGCGCTCAGATAAATTGACCCGCCTCCGCTCAGATAAATTGATCCACTCTTGGGATTTTGCAGCTCTATGAGAGGATGGAAGTATGAGCGATATTAAGCTCCATCATTTTTTATATCGTCCATATCCTCGCCTGGG
>JAPKZK010000018.1 GCA_026393835.1 Candidatus Aminicenantota bacterium
TTGAGAGGCAGTAAGAATACTTTGGAAAGAAGTAATGCCCTTTGCCGACAGGGTAATAAGGGCAAAAATATAATATACATCAAATATAAAAGGAGACAAACATGATGAAAAAAATCTATACCCACGGATATTTCCTGGAAAGCTCGCGAATGCTAATTCAAAATTGCCTTGAAAGACCACCCGCAATTGCTTGAAAAGCTCGGCATCAAGGTTTATTCGGAAGGCTACGTAAGAGCGAAACCTAAAACCAATGGCGAACAACCCCCGGCGGTTCAAACTGCCCCGGACAATAATAAAAAGAAAAAAAGAAAATAGCTAACCGAAGAATTCACAATCCTTATAAAAAGGGGGGAGGCGATGGAAGGAACTCCTCGAAAAGGTACTGAGCCTGACACTGTTAAAAAGCTAAATCAGTTGGCGCCGTTCTACAAATGAAACCCCACGCAGTGGGGCCGGTACAGTCCTACAAAACGCTCCCCTTCGGAGAGGGGCGCCGTGGAGCAGAGGGAAATTAAGGAGCGTTTATCAACAAAAAAATGCTCCAAAATCTTATTCAATAAACATTCTTAAAACATTGGTTGTTTAAAAAATGGGGGGTTACCAGAAAATTTTCATTATTGAAAAAAAAATCATAAAATACTATAATACCACATTGACAAATAAGGAGGCAGTAATGAAAGAGGAGGACCTGGATATCAGGGACACTTATGAATGGATTAATGCGCAAGATTTGTTCAACCGGGTTTATGCCCACCGGCCGGTTTTTTCCATAATAGTCGATGGCCCCGCTCCCGGGGCTTCATGGGTAGAAATCGACTATATTTTGAGACATATCCTGGAAGGATTCCCACAATTTTTCCCCGCAATGTTCCAGCGGGGGGAGTACCTGCTAAGAATAGGAAAAACCAGCGAAGCTGAAGAATTTATCGAGAAAGCCTTTAACGCCGCATTTGATATTCTCAAGGATGAAGAAGAATTCAGTGAAACCATTACCCAAAGGACGGAAAACCTGGGGGAACTTTTACGATACGACCTTGCGGCCAAATACATGGAAAGAGCCACCCGGTTATTCCCGGACAATGCGGCTTTTTATGATTACCTGGCTTTCTATCTTCTGCAACTACCGGGAACAGATAAATTCAGCATATTGAATATTCAACAAAAAGCCCTGGATATCGAACCGGACAATGATTTCTTTATAAACAACCTGGGCTGGATATACCTGGTTATGGGAAATTACGGGGAAGCCGAGGAACATTTCCAGCAAGCTATCGATTACAGCAGCGAAAGCACCGCGGTAGAGAACCTGGAAACGACGGAATATATGAAAGAGCACGGGATGACATATTCCCGGTATTTGCTGCGTCCAACCGACAAGAATAAATTGGATGACCTGCGACAGTGCGTAGATTTCGATGAGGTCGCCAGGATGTGCAAGGCGTATAATTCCGATAAAGTCGAGGCGTTTAAAATCCACCACCTGCAAAAAAACACCCTACCCCCCCATGAGATACTGGATGCCCTTTACCCTTTAAAAGAGTTTTTAAAAACAACCCATAAATCCATGGCGTCCGGGGAAGGGATTTTCCTTTTCGAAAATATCGATCATTTCTTTGAAAAATCCGATTCTTTCATTTCCCAATTCATCGATGGAAAAGAAATCGCGGGCCAACCTTTGCCGGATACCACGTTAGATTCTTTAGCCATTTTTTACGATTTCTTACAGGAGACGAACGTAATTGTCCCCGGTCAATATACACGAGTAATGGGGCGTATAAACCTGTTAAAATCCGTGACGCGAATCCCCCCCATGCCGGGCGTTTCATGGCAGGAAATCGACCGGGGGTTGGAAGAACTGATAGCGGAAACGCCGCGCTATTACCCCGTATTATTCAAATGGGGAGAATATATGCTGGGCATAGGCAGGAACCCCGAAGGTGAAAAATTCATTGAAAAAGCCTTTACCGCCGTTATCGATGTTTTCACAAAAGAAGAATACAGAGACGAAGAAGAGGAATATGAAGAAGAAGGGGGCCGGGAAAATCTCCGGGAAATCTTTATCCAAAAAACCGAGACCCTGGAAGAGCTCTTAAGGTATGACCTGGCAGCCAAATACATAGAGAAAGCAACCCGGTTGTTCCCGGGGGAAGCGATTTATTATGATTTTCTTGCTTCTTATCTACTTCAAGCGCCGGGCAGCGATGAAAAACGTATTATAGAGATTCAACAAAAAGCATTGGAGTTAGAACCGGACAACGATTCCTTTATCACCAACCTGGGTTGGATATACTTGATGATGGGAAATTACGAACAAGCCCAGGAATATTTCCGGCAGGCCGGCGAATTAAACAGCGATAACACCGACGCCGTGGAGAACCTGGAAATGGCTGAATATATGGAAGATCATAGGATGACCTATCTCCAGTACTTGCTTCATGCGGATCCGGGAGAAACCCGGGAATTTTCCGGCGCCGGTGAGTTCGAGGATGTTTCAAAGTCATTTGAAGAATCCAACGCAGACAAACTCAAAGCATTCGAAATGCTTCATTTGCAAAAACAGGACCTTCCCCCCCATGAGATTCTTAATATCCTTAACCCCCTGGAAATTTTTCTAGACATCATATATGAATCGCTGGAGGACGGCGCCTATTTCTTTTTCGAGAACATCGACCTTCTTTTGGAAAAGGTCAGGTATTTCACTTACCAGTTCCTCGACAGAACCGAAGTAGAAGGCGAGCAGGCCCTCGATACGATTGTCCGGTCCATAACTGATTTTTACGATTTTTTACGGCAGGAGAAAGTCGTTTCCCAGGATCAATTTAACCGGGTTGCAGAACAAATCAATCTCATAAAAGTCGAATTCTCCGGTAAATTAGATCATTACTACCGAATCTGCGACGATTTCACCCTTGATGCAGAGGAAAAAGAAGAGAGGGTGAATGAACTTTTCGGTATCTGACCCTATGGTGAAAATAGGAGCCCACCGAAACCGATATCGAATCTGTTTTAGCTTGTATTAAAAGCCATATAGGAGATAGATAAAGCGTGCGCGTCCTTTACCCGCGAAAACCCGATTGTGTAGTCGAACGTTTGCCTGTTAAGACCTGAATGGGAAAAGATAAATGTCCGGACCGCAGATATGCAGATGCTGCAGATGGGGCAGATTCCACAGATTAAAATTAAAAAGTCTTTAATCAACGTCATCGGCGTTATCAGTGTAAGTGGTTCAGACGGTTTTATCATCTTTTTCTTCTCTTCTTCGCTTACGTTGCCGGATTCGGATCCTTTTTTTCTTCATCATTCAGCATTCCCCCAGAGATGTCAATACATACAGCGGCGGAGGGTAAAGTTGTCGCGGCCATGAAAATAAAGTAGCCAGGGACAAACACGGCAAACACGGACTACATTTTCATGGCCTACGGGTGAGGGCGTATGCGCCGTCATGAGGAACCGATATGAAAATAGCCGCGAAGGTCCCGGCGATACTAGCAAACAGGCGACACCCTTAAAGAGCAAAGACGCGCGAAATAGTGGTTCTTAATCATTCATCATTCATAGTTCATCATTCCATTCACTCTCACCTTCCTCGCTTCGAAAACTTTGCCGCCAAAAGATGGCACACCAAGGCGCCAAGAATTTTTTTCTTTTTCTTCGCGGTCCTTCGCGTTCTTCGCGGCTCAATGTCCGTGTTCGTCTCGTAACTGAGGTTCGTTTGGATTTTTCCAGGAAAGTGGGTTGAAAAAAGAGGGCATTTGAAATATAATACTATTGCCATGAGCGAAATAAAAAACATACACGATAAGCTGTTTAAAAATGTTTTTGAAAACGTTGATAATACAAGAGCGTTCCTGCGAAAGGTACTGC
>JAPKZK010000183.1 GCA_026393835.1 Candidatus Aminicenantota bacterium
TTTCATGGATACTCTCATCCGGGTAGTAATATTTACTCCCGTGTTCACGGCGAAACTGCCGGAAACGGCTGAGGTACCGGAACCGCTGAACTCTTCTTCACCGGTATCCAGGAAATCATGGTCGCCATTGTAGTCGATCCAAATTTTCCAGTATTCGGTATAAGAGGAACCCCCAAAACCGGGGGTCAGGGTAACGTTGGCGTTATTACCGCCGGTTAAATTAACGGTTATGCCGGTGAAATCGGTGTACCCGGCGGCGCCGGAAGCGTTATCCAACGAACCCACCTGGACCCTGGCGATCCATTCGTCAGTGTAGGTGGCGCCCTGCGATGCGCAGTAAGGAACCGTGGAAACCGTGATATAACCCACTTTGGTTTCGATATCGCTGCCCTGGGCGTTGGCGGCGGTTAAGGATACGTTATATGTTCCTATCGTATTATACGTAATCACCGGATTTTTCACCGAGCTGGTAGCGGGCGTTCCGCCGGCAAAGGTCCAACTCCATGAGGTGGGGATGTTGGTGGACGTATCGGTAAAGGTGACGCTGCCGCCCACTGCCGGATTGGTGGTGCTGGCGCTAAAATTAGCAACCGGGGGAGCGGGTATACCGTTATCTCGAACAGCCAGGTGCGCCGCCGTCCCAACAGAGGCCTTTACATAATTGGTAAAATAGGTCAAATTGAGGGTTGTGATGGTATCCGAGGTCATGTGGTAGTAAGGGGTTATATCGTTAATATGGTCTTCGATGCCCAGGACGCCGTAATAACCGTTGCCCCAGAAGGAAGCATGATCGCTCCGGGACTCGCCGTCCGAAGTAATAATGGGTGAGAGGACGCTGCTCAAGCTGTACGCATTCACCACATCGACTAAGGTATTGGCGATGGCCAGGTCGCCGGAGTACCCGGGGTTGCTGGAGGTGCGGGTATGCACCCGCAAATATGGCAGCCCGATGGCGTCATAACTGATCATATCCATATTATACACGGCAACAATATTATTCCCGTTTCCGTAAACCAGGTCGGAATACGCGGCGCTGCCAAGGAGTCCTTGCTCCTCGCCGGTAAAAAATACGAACCGGACGGTGCGGGCGAATTGCTGCGCGCTTAACAGTTGCGCGCTTACCATGACGCCCACTGAACCGCTGGCGTTATCGTCTGCCCCGGGGGCCGTGGAGCCGGAGGGCATATCATCCAGGTGGGCCGTAATTAACACAATCTCGTTCGGCAGGGTGGTCCCGGTTTTCTCACCGATGACGTTCCGGCCCGTATAACCTGAAAGCGACCAATTGTGGTAGCTCACCGTCAATCCCAGGCCCTGCATAAATTCATACACATACTGCGTGGCTTTTGTAATGGGTGTTCCTGAAGTGGTGTTACGTGTCGCGATAGTATAACTGCTGCCGCCGATCGTTACTGCATTTACACCGCTCAGGTTCTTGTCGTAGGTTTCCACGGTAGACTGGGTAACCTGGCCCATCATCGAGGCGATGACGGAGTCGTAAGTCACTGTCGCTAACGAAGATATCGGCTCCCTCGGGGGGGCCTTAATTACCATCGGGGTATGGTCCACCCACTGTATCTCGAAACCTGCCTCAGCCAACGCCTCTGCCTGTTTAAATGTGGACCGTATAATAAAATGTTTCCCCTCGTCCAGCAGGACATCGGCCTTGGCCAACCGGGACATCGGTATGCGATTATCCCCGGATGGCATCGAGAGAATAAAATAATCTACTCCGCCGGCGTCCTGGTCCAGGATGCGATAAACGACTCCAGCCTGGTCCAATTGCGCTTGAGGCGCAATCACCAACGCATAATCCTTGCCGGCCCCATCTTGCAAGTGTGCATACACCGGGAGCTTTAGATCATTTAACATTCCCGTCACTTCTACCCGGGCCAGGACCCGGAGGTCTGCTTTGTCGCCGTAGACCAACACCTGGCTTGAGGTAAACAGTGAAACCATTAACAACAAAAACAACAGTTTGATTAAAAAAATGTTTCTCTTACCGTTCATTTGTATCACTCCTTAAATTTTATTTTGTCCCCCCGCGGGGGGTTCTAATTACACGTCCATAAGCTTTCCCCCGAGATAAACAACGTCTCGAATCTTAATAAAATATATTTTGCACTCACTTTTGTTTTTTTTGTACAAAAGTTTTCGCGGGGTTTTGCTGTATCATAATTCAATTAAGCGCTATCTGTCAATACATCGAAAGTTGTATTTTTGGTATGAAAATAAATATTCTTTTTTGTACAACCGAATGTGGATATTTCGGGTTTGGTTGTATGCCCCCCATGTTGGGGGCCTCCGGTTTTCTATTTTTATTGTATAGCGAACAAAATCTCGGCGCCGTTGGAATCGATCTTAACTGTTGACTCCGGGGGCAATTGGCCCTCTAATATCTGCGTGGATAACCGGTCCTGTATCTCCCTTTGAATCACCCGCTTCAACGGCCGGGCCCCCAATACGGGATTGAAACCTAACCCGGCTAAATACGCCAACGCCGGCTCCGTAATATCAATGGAAATCTTCGCGGCCCCCAGCAACCGCACTAACTTATCGACTTCCAATCGGGCGATCTCCCGTATCAGATCAGGATTCAGCGGCCGGAACGTGATGATCTCATCCACCCGGTTGAGAAACTCGGGCTTGAAATATTTGTATAACATCGCCTCGACCTCTTGCTTGATCTCATCATAATCGCTCTTCTCCCGGATAATCTGCGACCCCAGGTTGGATGTCATTATGATAACGGTATTGGCAAAATTCACCGTCTTGCCTTTGGCGTCGGTTAACCGCCCGTCATCCAACAATTGAAGCAGGATATTAAACACATCCGGGTGGGCTTTTTCGATTTCATCCAACAAGATCAACGAATACGGCCGGCGTTTGACCGCTTCGGTTAATTGGCCGCCCTCTTCATAGCCCACATAACCCGGGGGCGCGCCGATCAACTTCGCCACGGAATGCTTCTCCATATACTCCGACATATCAATCCGCACCATGGCTTTTTCACTGTTAAAGAGAAACTCGCTTAATGCTTTGGCCAATTCGGTTTTCCCCACGCCCGTGGGCCCCAGGAACATAAACGAGCCGATGGGTCGCGAAGGGTCGTGCAATCCCGCCTTGGACCGGCGGATCACGCGGGCAACCGCGGACACGGCTTCATCCTGTCCCACCACCCGGCGGCGCAGGTGTTCTTCCATCTTCAATAATTTATCCCGCTCCCCGCTGACCAGTTTTTCCACGGGAACCCCGGTCCACCGCGACACCACATGGGCAATGTCTTCTTCGGTAATCTCTTCGGTTAACATTTTTTTAATTGCCTGGAGTTCGGTCAACTGCCGCTGCACCATCTCCGTCTCCTGGCTTTTCCCCGGGATTTCCCCATACTGGATTTGCGAAGCCAATTCATAATCATTGTTTCGTTCCGCCTCTTGCTGCCGGTTGCGGAGCATTTCGATATCCTCTTTCAACTGCCGCAGGCGGCCGATCAATTTTTTTTCCTTTTGCCAGTGGTCATCGATGCGGCTGCTTTTGATTTTCAAATCTTCCAGTTCTTCTTCCAATTTTTTCAATTTTGCCCTGGAGTCCGCGCTATTTTCCTTTTTTAATGCCTGGCGCTCGATTTCCAACTGCATGATTTTGCGTTGCAATTCGTCCAGTTCCTGGGGCCGGGAATCCATTTCGATGCGCAAGCGGGAAGAAGCTTCGTCCATCAGGTCGATGGCTTTGTCGGGTAAAAACCGGTCCGTGATGTAACGGTTGGAAAGGGTAGCCGCCGCGATCAGGGCCGCATCCGTTATTTTTATACCGTGATGAATTTCGTATTTCTCTTTTAAGCCCCTTAAGATGGAAATGGTCTCTTCCACGGAAGGTTCTTTTATAAATACCGGTTGGAAACGACGTTCCAGGGCCGGGTCTTTTTCGATGTGTTTTTTATATTCATTTAACGTGGTGGCGCCGATGGCGCGTAATTCTCCCCTGGCCAGGGCCGGTTTCAACATATTGGAAGCGTCTACCGCGCCTTCCGCCGCCCCGGCGCCCACGATGGTATGCAATTCATCGATGAAGAGTATCACTTCCCCTTCGGAAGCGATGACTTCTTTAATAACCGCTTTTAAGCGGTCTTCGAACTCGCCCCTGTATTTGGCACCCGCCAGCAGGCTGCCGATTTCCAGGGCCACGATGCGTTTGTCTTTCAAAAGCCCGGGCACATCGCCCTGGACGATGCGCACGGCTAAACCCTCTACCACGGCGGTCTTGCCCACGCCGGCTTCGCCGATCAGGACCGGGTTGTTCTTGGTGCGCCTTACCAGCACCTGCATGATGCGGCGAATTTCTTCATCCCTGCCGATTACCGGGTCCAGTTTACCTGAACGGGCCAGTTCCACCAGGTCGCGGCCGTATCGTTTCAACGTTTGCATTTTTTCCTCGGGGTTCTGGTCTGTAATTTTCTGGTTTCCCCTTATTTCCATCAACGCCCTTAAAAAGTTTTCCCGGTTCACGCCGTTGGCATTTAACGTTTTCGCCGCGATATCCTTCACATCGATAATGGCCAGGAAAATATGCTCCGTGGAGACATAATCATCCTTAAACTGTTTGGCGATAATTTCGGCCTGGTCCAGTATTTTTTTGAAATCTTTCCCTAAGTATTGGTCTGTGGCGCCCTGGATTTTTGGTAATTTATCGATTTCCCGGTGGAGGCCGGAAATGAGCCTGTTATTATCCGTCCCTGTCTTCTTTATCACCTCCGGTACGATATTGTCCGGATCGGATAAGATACTATGGGTTATATGCAGCGGTGTGAGTTCCTGGTTGCCGTTAGCGGCAGCCAATTTTACACTTTCATCGATGGCGTTGTTGGCTTTCAAAGTAAATTTGTCTCTATTCATTTTATATACCTCCATTAAATATAAGATATAAGGTATATATATATATCATAATCCGGGCCAATTGTCAGCAGCGGCGCGCAGCGCGTGGACTACCCGTAAAAGTTTCCAAATGAAATCCACCGGTTCTGTCCTTCAAATGGGACCCCCCGCATGGGGGGGTCGCCAAAAATGAATCCAATATTTTGGATAGAAAAATCATTTTTTTGAACATCTTGCGAAATCCATGGAAAAGTACCGGGGTTTTCGCCGGATCTCCTCTAATTTAATATTTTTAAATGCGGATTTGATCGCCGTTTCTATGGCCCTGTAATTTTTCCCGGGATTATACGATTTATTTTTAAAAAATAGCCGTAAATGGAACACATATTGCTGCTGCATTAAGGGAGGCAAAGATTGCAAAATGAATTTGTACGACACAAACACTCAAATCAAACGCAAGGCCTTCATCTTTAAAAAAAAACAAAAAAACGTCAACAATTATACAAGGAGGTATATATGAAAATATTCGTAAAACTCTCTGTGATCCTTATCTTTACATTGTCGCTGCTCTACTTGCCGGCGTACGGCCAGTCCAAGGAAAACGGCGCCCTCGATGGTAAGGTTTATTCAGATGAGCAAGCTCTACCTGGCGTTGAAGTCGCTATCGAATCTCTCAGTCTGATGGGAGGTAAACGGGTAACGATAACCAACGCAGAAGGCAAATACCGTTTCGTAGCGCTGCCTATGGGTGAATATGCCATAGAAGCCAGGCTCGAAGGATTTAACTCCATTAAGAAAACCGGCATCAAAATTACCGTAGGAAAAACAGTAAGCGTCGACTTCGCCATGCAATTGGGTAAAATTACCGAGAACATCGAAGTCACCGGGTCGGCCCTGATCGATGTGAAGGATTCCCAGACCGCGGTAACCACATTAACCAACGAGTTGATCGAGCATATGCCCAATTCCCAGACGGTTTCGGCCATCGTTAACCTGGCCCCCGGCGTCACCCAGGATTCGGCTTTCGGCGCCCACGATTACGGCGTGCAGTACCAGATCGACGGGGTGGACGTATCCGATCCCGGTTTAGGTTCGGCGTATGTATTTATCGATTACGGTGTGGTGGAAGAAGCGCAGATCATGGGCATTGGCGCCCCCGCGGAATATGGCGGCTATACGGGAATCGTATTCAACACCATAACCAAAAGTGGGTCCAATAACTTCAAAGGAATGTTCGATTCGTATATCCAGGCGAATAAATGGAACGCCAAAAATTCCGACGACCCGGGCCTGGCGCCGCCTAAAGAAGCCTATTACAACGCCCATCTCAGCATGGGGGGCCCCTTCATCAAGGATAAGCTCTGGTTTTTTACCGCCGCCCAGTTTTTGCAGAGAAGACGTACTATTACCGGGTATACTGGCGGTGAAAGCGTTTATGACCAGCCCCGTCTCTTCTTCAAGTTAACCTGGCAGCCGAATGAAGATAACCGTTTTAATATTTTTCTCCATGGGGACATATACAACGGCAGCAACCGGGGCGCTTCCGCTTATACCAGCCCCGAAGCCGTCAGAGACCAGAAATCCCCGGAAGTGGCCTATAACGGCAGCTTCTTACATATCTTTTCCGACGCCACTTTCTTTGAAGCCAAATTTGCGGGTTTCATCAGCTATTATAAACTGATACCGCACATGGGCTACGATACGCCCGGCCATTTCGATCGCGAAACCCAGTTTAGTACCGTCAATTCCAATACGTATTACCATTCCTTCCGCGATCACTACCAGGTGAATACGGCCCTCAGTCACCATGCGGAGGACTTTATCATAGGTTCCCACGATTTCAAATTCGGGCTTGAAGGCGAGTACAACCCCAGTAAAGACGAATTCGGATACCCGGGGGGCAAATTCTACTATGATAACACGGGCTACCCTTACGCCGGATCACAAGGCCAATATTATATGTATCAATACGACGGCTATTCCACTCCTTCCAAAAGCGTAAGAATTTCCGGATTTGCGCAGGATTCCTGGGAAATATCCGACCGTCTGAAGATCAACCCCGGTATCCGGTTTAATTACTACAGGGGAATACTGGCGGATCCTATTGGGACCATCTTTAAGCCAAAAATTGCCATCGAACCGCGTATCGGCTTCACCTTCGATGTATTCGGCGATCATTCCACCGCCCTTAAAGCCCATTGGGGCAGATATTGCGAAAATCTCGTAACGGCAAAATTCTCCGGGCTGGCGCCCCTACCCGACCTCAATGGTTTCCTGTGGGGTCCCATTTATAACGCATGGTATGGCGGAAATTACGGAAATGAATGGGTCCAGGTCTGGGCCTTAAATTTCGGCGCCGCATCTACTACCGTGGATGACAACCTGAGTATGCCTTACATGGATCAATTCACCGTCGGAATAGAAAGGGAACTGTTCAAAGACCTGTCCGTAGGTGTGAACTTTATCTACCGGGTAACCAAGAATTTCCAGGACCGGGTGTTGACAAACGGCGAATTTGAACCGGTAACTTATATCGATAGTACCACCGGGAGGTCCTACACAGTTTTCAGCCAGACAAACGATCCCGGTCAAAACCAGTACATTATTACCAACCCGAAGAAAGGAGGACCTTACGACATCGTCGGTATTGATCCCAAGACCACTTACAAGGGCCTGGAGTTTATGATCAACAAAAAATTCTCCAACAATTGGACCCTGCTGGCGTCCTATATCCTCAGCAAGGCTACCGGTAACGTGGATAACTGGTGGAATGGCCGTGGGTTCACGGCTGTTGGAAATTCCCGTATGTTTACCGATCCGAATAACCAGATCAACACTGAAGGCCGTCTCACCATCGATCCTACCCACATGATTAAAATCCAGGGCTCGATTATCCTGCCGTGGGACGTCAACTTCGGTTTCAACTACTCCTATATTACCGGCAACACCTACAACCGTTGGCTGCGCGTGTCCGATGAAATCAATCAACGGGCAGTGAATATCCTGGCCGACCCCGCCGGTTCCAAGTACCGCTATAAAGCCCAATCCAACCTCGATGTGAGGTTGCAAAAGGACTTCAAACTGGGCGCCAGGATCAAAGTAGGTGTATTGGTGGATGCATTTAACCTGTTTAATACAGGAACCATTACCGACATCATTACCGATTCCGGCCCCGAATTTGGCGAGACCGTCTCAATCGTCTATCCCAGGCGATTCCGGGTCGGTTTAAGAATCTATTTCTAATTCGACTCTCTCAGTCGATAAACCTGAAAGGGGGGCCCACGCCCCCCTTTTTTATTGGACCTTGTTTTTTCGTGTTCATTCGTGTTCACTCGTGGGCAGTTTTTATTTTGAATTTTACTTATAGGAGGTTGATATAATGATAAAGAAACACCTGGCTCTTACCGCTGTTATACTAATGTTCTTGTTTGGCTCGGCCAGTTCGCTCAAACCCCCGGCCGCTGAGAAAATAAAAAAAGAATTGACCTTCCACGGCCGGACCAGAATCGATAATTACTATTGGCTGCAAGAACGGGAAAATCCCAAAGTACTGGAGTATTTGAAAGCAGAAAATAATTATACGGGCGCCGTCATGAAAGAAACGGGGATGGCGGTTTTACAGGAAAAACTCTTCCGGGAAATCACGGCCAGGATCCAACAGGAGGACATGTCGGTCCCCTATAAATGGAACGGCTATTATTATTACAGGCGCTTCGAAACGGGTAAAGAATACGCCGTCTACTGCCGGGAAAAAGATAGTGCGGCAGGCGAAAACAAGCCGGCGCCGGCCCGCAAAGAGGAAATCCTGCTGGATGTAAATGAAATGGCAGAAGGGTTCACCTATTACCATATGGCAGGTATTTACATGGGCCCCGGCAACAACCTGGCTGCCTTTGGCGTGGATACGGTGGGCCGCCGGAAATATACGCTCCATTTTAAAAACCTGGCGGCGGGAAAAATACTGGACGATGCAATCCCCAACACCACCGGGGAAGTTGCCTGGACCGATGATAATCAAACGGTTTTTTATGCGCTCAAAGACGACGCCCTGCGCCCTTATAAAATTATGAAACACCGACTCGGCAAACCGACCGCCGAGGACGCCGAAATATTCTATGAAACCGACAACACCTTTAATCTATCTGTTTTCAATTCAAGATCGAAAAAATACGTATTCATCGCTTCCAGGAGCTCCCTGTCCACCGAGTACCGTTTCCTGGAAGCAACTCAGCCGGATGGAGTATTCTCCATTATTCAACCCAGGGAAAAGGACCTGGATTATTCGGTGGACCATTTTAACGATAAATTCTATATCCGCACCAACTGGAAAGCAAAAAATTTCCGGTTAATGGAAACGCCGGTTTTAAAGACGGCCAAAGAAAACTGGACCGGGGCGGCCCCGTACCGCGAAGATATTCTTCTGGAAGAATTCACGGTCTTTAAAAATTTCCTGGTACTGAAAGAACGCATCGACGGCCTGCTTCGTCTCAAAATCATTAAATGGGAAAACCGGGAAGGGCATTATCTCGATTTCCAGGAAGAGACTTACACCGCGGACTTCGGCTATAACCCGGAAATCGAGACGGACATGCTTCGTTTTACGTATAATTCCCTGACAACGCCGTATTCCACTTTCCAATACGATATGAATACCCGGACCCGGAAACTGCTGAAACAAGAAGCGGTGCTGGGGAAATACAGGCCCGCCGATTACCATACGGAGCGACGTTATGCAGTTGTGCGGGACGGTACACGGGTTCCCATATCCCTGGTTTATCGGAAAGGCCTGGCCATGAACGGAGATAACCCGCTGCTGTTGGAAGGGTACGGCGCATACGGCTTAAGTTTTGACCCGGGGTTCAGCCCGGCCCGCCCCAGTTTGCTGGACCGCGGCTTTGTCTACGCCATTGCCCACATCCGGGGCGGCCAGGAAATGGGACGCGATTGGTATGAGAACGGTAAACTACTTAAGAAAAAAAACACTTTCACGGATTTTATCGACTGCGCCCAATACCTGGTGAAAGAAAAATTTACCAACCCCGATAAATTGTTTGCCCTGGGCGGCAGCGCCGGCGGCTTGTTAATGGGGGCCGTCGCCAATATGGGACCCGGGCTGTTCAAGGGAATCATCGCCGAAGTTCCCTGGCTGGATGTGGTGACATGCATGCTGGATGAGAGTATCCCCCTGGTTACCGAGGAATTCGACGAGTGGGGCAACCCTAAAAATATAGAATATTATGATTACCAGTTGTCATACTCTCCTTACGATAATATAGGGGCGCGGGAATACCCGGCAATGCTGGTAACAACGGGGTTGCATGATTCCCAGGTGCAATACTGGGACCCCGCCAAATATGTGGCCAAACTAAGGGAGAAAAAAACCGATAATAATATTTTATTATTTTCTATCGATATGTATGCGGGTCACAGCGGCGCATCAGGCCGGTTCCGAGGCTATGAAGAGATCGCCAGGGAATATGCCTTTATGCTGCACCTGGTGGGGATAAAAGAATAGGGGGGCTCTTTTCGAGAAAATCGCCCCCCTGGCCCCCCACAAAAGCTTTTGATAGGGGTTACAGTTTTTTAACCGCTTCCACTAACCGCGAGATTGCCAGTTTAGGCTGGACCTTTTCAATCATTTTCCCATTTTTAAAAAGATAACCATATTCTTTTGAAAAAGCAATCCCGATATCGGCATCCTTCGCCTCTCCCGGCCCATTGACCTCGCAGCCCATTATTGCCACTACAATCTTTCCGCCCGGTTTAAAACCGGCCAGTTCCGCTTCCGCCTCTTTTACCAGGGAAATCAAATCCACCGAGGTACGCGAACAAGTGGGACAAGAAATAATTTCGATTCCCTGCTTTCGCAAACCCACTGCTTTCAATATCTCCATCGCCACCCGCACCTCTTCCAGCGGCGAATCCGTCAACGAAACCCGGATCGTATTGCCGATGCCGTCCAGCAGCAAACAACCGATACCCACCGCCGATTTCACCGTCCCGCTGAAAAACGTCCCGGCCTCGGTAATACCAACGTGCAAAGGGTAGTCGCAAGCCTTATCGATCAACCGGTAGGCCTTTACCGTGTCTGTCACGTCCGATGATTTCACCGAGATCTTAATATTGAAAAAATCATGGTCCTCGAAAAAACGAACCTTATCCATTACCGATTCCATCATAGCGGCCGGCCTGGAGTCTTTACGTTTCAAGTATTTCTTTTCAATGGAGCCCCAGTTGACGCCGATGCGGATCGGGATATTTCGTTCATTAGCGGCCTTTAAGATATCTTTCAATTTCTCCTTGCCGCCGATATTGCCCGGGTTGATGCGAATACCGTGGGCGCCGGCTTCGATAGCTTTCAAAGCCAGGTAGGCGTCGAAATGAATATCCGCCACCACCGGTAGGGGGGATTCTGCAATGATCCTTGCCAGCGGCGGCAGCGAATCCCGGTCCGGGACAGCCACGCGGATGATCCGGCATCCCGCCTGCGCCAACTCATGGACCTGGTTTAGCGTAGCGGGCGCGTCTTTCGTATCCGTAGAGGTCATCGATTGAATGGACACCGGATGCTTTCCACCAACGCCCACATTGCCGATAAATATCTCTTTTTTCATGGAGGAATTATAACCGGGTCCTTCGCCGAAAATGATTAACCCTTCTGTTTTCTATCGATTTGCCCTACCTCTTTTTTGGTGTTGGGTTCAGGTCGTTCAACCCGGAGCCAGCCGGCCGGTATATTTTCCTTTCGGGCTTGATCTTCCAGGTCCTCCAGCGATTTATATAAATCCGCCAATTTCTGCTGCGCCTCCGGAATGTGTTTCTCCAGGTCGCTCATCCTTTTTTCGTATTCCAATCGTTTATTGTACAGGTCTTCGGCCTGGAGGGCGCCGTACAATTGATCGAGTTCCTGCTGACTGCTTTTAATATCCGTATCCGTCGCTTCTATATCGTCGTACAATTTATTTACGCGGTCTTGCCAGTACGTTTTGGACTGTCTGTCTACGGCCCCGACGGCGTCTGCCTGCGAGCCGGACGACGAATTATCCGCGACCCCGGTATCGCCCTGGCTCCCCATATCTCCGCCGGCAGTGGCGGCAGCCTCTTCCGCCCCTTTTCCTCCTAGTTTGATAACACCGTATGGTTTTTTAGGGACCTCTATTTTATCAAGGTTATCGTTGGTTATCACATATTTCGATTTTTTTGTCTTCTTTTTCCTTTCTTCCTCTTCCTTTTTAAGTTTTACCAGGTCCACGTCCTGCCCGTACAGCGCAGGGCCCGGGTTAGGGGCCCGATTCGGTCTTGAAAAAGGATTAAGAGCAAAGAGATTGAAAATAAAAATTACAAAAACGCTTACAACGATTTGTTTGTATCTCATTTTCAGTCTCGCTTTTATATTTATATTTTTATTCCTATTTTTATTCCTATTTTCCAATTACCTGGATATTCACCGACCTGTTCTTTCTGCGCTGTTCTTCGCTGGTGTTGTCATAAGGCGCGTCTTTTTCGCCGTAAAAGTGGGTTTCAATAAAATTTTCAGGAATAGCCAGGGTATTGATAAGGTATGCTTTCACAAACTCCACCCGTTCCTTTGAAAGGGCTAAGTTATATTCCAGTCCGCCGATACTGCAGGTATATCCCCTCATTACCACGACATACTGGGATTTGGAAGCGATAAACGCCTTTATTTTCTCAAAATCTTCCGCATATTTAGTCATATCGGCGATGGATTTTTCATTCATGTTGAACATAATATTCGCGTCCATTGTTTCTTCGCCGGGTTCCACCGGCCTTTCTTCTGTTTGAAGGGCTTTGATGATGGGGATCTCTTCGGTTTTCCCGGGGGCGCTGACCGGTTCTTCGGTTTTCGGAACCAGGACTACCCGTGTGCCTACTTCCACCGGCCAGGCAGATTCCAGTACCTTTACCGTTGAGTTGTTATTCTCGGCGGTAACGATGATCCCGCTTCCGAAAATGATGGGCGGAAGGTTCTTTCTCAGTCCTTTATAAAATATAACAAAATTTCCTTCCGAAACCAAAGCCTTCCCCATATCGATGGTCACATACTCTTCGGGACCGACATTGAGCCTGCGGGATTTCATAAAGAAACTGGTGTAAACCACATTGCCGCCAATGGCCTGCGGTAGGCGACAGCGCTTGTAGTCGATCTTCTTCTTGAAAACGGTTGGCCTGGCTTTGAATGGGATTACGATATCGCCGATGTTAACCGGATTACAAGCGTTTCTTAAAGTGACGGCGGCGCTGTGCTCATAAAGGCAGGTAACCTCGGCCAGGGATTTGGGCGCGTATAAGATGCCAATGGCGTCGCCGGTGAGAAGGTTGGAAACCTTGAAGCCTTTCTGGATAACTAAAAAGAAATCCCCTTCTTTAATACCCCCGGTTGAGCCTTTGTTGATGTGCATTATGTCATCGCTGGTGTAATTTTCCCTGTTGGTGTCCATCTCATCCGCCCCGATAATCATCAGGTCTTCGCTTATTTTACCGCGGATAAAATAGGAACAATACAGGTCGGTGGGGGTTACCAGCAGTTGCTCTTCCACATAAGCATAGGCCCTTTTTATTAGACTTAACCTATCTTTCTGTGAGAGTTTGTCTTTTCCTCCCCCCTGCGCCTGTGGGAAAGCGAGTCCCACGGTAACCATAATT
Source organism: Candidatus Aminicenantota bacterium (assembly GCA_026393835.1). Classification (GTDB taxonomy): domain Bacteria; phylum Acidobacteriota; class Aminicenantia; order UBA2199; family UBA2199; genus JAKAGC01. Next base: position 13,536 of record JAPKZK010000183.1, read on the forward strand.
ATTATAAGCAAAAAAAGGCTAGTTTTCCTCATCATTTTCTCCTTTTATTGTCCCTCTTTATTTCGTTTATTTTCAGCGCCGCCGCTTTATAGAGGTCCGACGCGGGATACTCGTCCACCAAACGGGTAAAAGCCGATAAAGCCCTGTTATAATCCTTGCGGTCTAAATAAATGGTCCCGATTTTGAACAATGAGTAATCCGCTTTATTACTGAAAGGGAAATACCGGTAAACCAGTTGATAATAGGTTAATGCCCGGTCGATTTGATTCAATTTGTAATAAGACTCCGCTTGCCAGTAAAGTGCATTATCGGTCAAGGAATTATCGCTAAATTGGGCTGTCAGCCCCGAAAGCAGTTCGATGGTTTTTTCATAATTTTGTTCCAGGTAATATTTATAGCCTCCCTTATAGAGAGCTTCTGTCTCATCCTTATCTTTGGCAATGTTTTTTCTCTCCGGCGGCGGTTCCTTTTCCCCGGCCTGGCTTGAGGCGGCGGCGGCGCTGGCGCCGCCCGGCTGCTTGATTTTCTCCACATCCCGGGCTGTTTTTATCTGCTCTTTTTCAAGATCATAAATTTGTTCGTTGATGCCTACGATATCCCTGGTTACCCTTTTTTCAAAGGTACTCCGGCACCCTTGAACGGCAGTTGCCAGCATAACGATTATCAACCATACATATCCAATCATATTTTTACGCATAATACCCAGTTAATAAACCAAAATAAACGTTTTGTCAAGTCCTTACGCCTTGAATACCCCCATATTTAAAAAAATTTCCTTTTTAAGCGGCCCCCATGCCGCCCAAAAATATCCGGGACTTTTTGAACGAATCAAGGAGCAATGGGCCTTTTGGTCTTCTCATATGCGCCCTGGCGATGCATATGAGAAAGAACCGAAAAAATAATGATATAGTCCTGCCTTGAAGGGAGTTGAATTAAGTTTCGTTATGTGATAAATTATGTATCTATAAAACCATGAAAAAAATTGACGAAAACATGAAACAGAAAGCCCTGCTGGCCGCCAGGATAGTGGGCTATGCCTTCTTTTACTTATTGGTACTCATCGCCTCCATATTCTTTACCATGAGCGCCCTCATAAAAAGCGAAGAAATCGATGCGCCGGACGTGAGAGGAAAAAGCCTGAACCAGGCCTATCAAATCGCCGCCGAAAACGGCCTCTACCTGAAAAAAGAAATGGGCAACTACGGCAAACAATATAAACCCCTCACCGTTATCAACCAGTTCCCGGCCCCGGGCGTCCAGGTAAAAGAAAAGTCCTTCATCAAAGTCTTCGTGACCACCGAAGTGGTGGAAATCATGATGCCGCAACTGGTCGGCTACAACCTGAAAGAAAGTGAAACCCTTCTAAAAGACAACAATTTAAAAAAACGGTTCATTTCCTATATGGACGCCAATGACGTCCCGGTAGATTTTGTGATCTCCCAGTCCATCCCGGCCGGCGCCAGGGCGCCCGAAGAATCCGAAGTGGATATCCTGGTGAGCCGGGGCAGCCGCACCCCTTCTTATATTATGCCGGATGTCATCGGCAAACGCCTGGAACCGGTGGAAGAATACTTTAATAACATGGGCCTGAAAATCGCGGAAAAAGTCAGGGTGTCATACCCGGTTCAACCCGGCATTATCGTCGGCCAAAACCCTTCATCCGGTTTCCAGATCAATGAAAAAGCCAGGATTCGCATCGAGGTGAGCGAGTGACGCAAAACAACCCGATTCATCCCGTTTTTCCCTCGATCCTCTCTACAAATTTTTTCGACCTCCAGGAAAAATTAACAACCTTTGCCGCCCATAACATCGATTTTATTCACCTGGACGTAATGGACGGCCATTTCGTAGATAACATTTCCTTCGGACCTTCGGCCTCCAGAGCCATCAAATCCAGGTTTAACTTCAAAATCGACGCCCACCTGATGGTCGATAACCCGGGCAAAATGATCCCCCAATTCATCGCCGCCGGTTCCGACTGGGTTTCCTTCCACCTCGAAACCCACGAAGATATAAAAGAAAATATTTCCCTCATCTCCGGGCAGGGACGGAAGCCCGGGCTGGTACTGAACCCGGATACACCCGTGGAAAACGTGTTCCCCTTCCTGGAAGACATCCATTATGTTCTTTTAATGAGCGTCTTTCCCGGGCGCGGCGGACAAAAATTTATCCCGGCCTCCATCCACCGCGTGGCCCATTTGAAAAAAGAAATAATAAACAGGGGAACCGCCTGCCTGATCCAGGTGGACGGCGGGATCAATACTTCCAATATCCCGGACCTACAAAACGCCGGCGCCGACCTTTTGGTAATTGGGACCTTTCTCTATAATTCCGCTAATACAGCCGATACTTTAATGGAAATTCTAAATAAAATAAATGGAGCTTAAAGATGACTGATGATTTGAAAATTAAGGATAGAAAAAAAAATATGTTCCTGTGGACCGCCGCGATTTTAATCGCGACGGTTTTATTAGTCGATTTCACCGGGTGTAAATCAAAGAAAAATGTGGTGCTGAAGCCGGGGGAAACAACGACTGTCAAAGATATTTACGATAGGGCCAAAGCCAGGATAAAGAAAGACCCTGAAAAGGCCCGTTTATTATTTAAAGAGATCATTCACCTGTACCCCGACAGCACCTATTCCCAGAGGGCAAAAGTCGGGATTGCCGATTCCTATTTCAGGCAGAAAGACTCAGGTTCTCTGATAATGGCCGCCAACGAATACCAGGAATATGTCAATTTATATCCCAATTCCCCGGACGCCGTGTACGCCAAGTATCAATCGGCCATGTGTTACTATAAACAGGTAAAAAAGCCGGGTCGGGACCAGGAAAACACCCATAAAGCCATCCAGGCGTTTGAATCCATGGTCAAGATGTACCCGGACACAGAGGAGGCCAAAAACGCCAGGCAGAAGATCGCTCAAGCCCGGCAAAACCTTGCCTCCCACTATTTCACCATCGGTCGTACCAATTTATGGATGGGCGCCGTGCGGGGCGCCCTCGCCCGCTTCAAACAGGTCATGGACCAGTACCCGGAGTTCAAGTCCAATGATGTACTCTTCTATTGCACCGGGAAAGCGTATTCGATCATGAGGGATTACGAATCCGCCATCTCTTTTTTCCAGCGCGTGACCACCGATTTTCCCAAATCCAAATACTTTAAAAAGTCCAGGAAAATGATCGAAAAAATAAATAAAATCAAGTCCGAAATCAAACCCAAAACAGAACCCAAAACGGACGCTAAAGCAGAAGGTGCTGAAAAACAATAAAGATATCCCAGAAAAGCCGGGCGTTTATCTTTTTAAATCCGGTAAAAAAATCCTCTATATCGGGAAAGCAAAGAATCTAAAAAAAAGAGTAACCCAATATTTCCTGGGCCGGGACCACCTGGTGGTGGGCAACCTTCTGGAGCAGGCGGATGATATCGAATATATCGTCACCGAAGCCGAAACCGATGCGCTGCACCTGGAATATAACCTCATTCACACCTACCAACCGCCGTTTAATGTGCGGCTCAAAGATGATAAAAGTTTCCCCCTGATCGAGATTTCGCTCATAGATACCTTTCCCGGCATATACTACACCCGCCGGGTAAAGCCGAAAAATTTTTACGTGGGCCCCATTACCAATGCCGGGAAAACCCGGGCCCTGATCGATATCATTACGCGGGTGTTTAAACTGAGGATTTGTTCGGACGCCGTATTCAAACGGGGCGTACCCTGCCTCTACGCCCACATCGACCGCTGCTCCGCCCCCTGTGCGGCCAAAATTACCCCGGAAGCCTACCGCCAAAATGTAAACGATGCCGTGGACCTACTCAAAGGTAAACGGAAAAACGTCCTGGGAAAACTGGCGCTGAAAATGAACCGGCTGGCGGAAAACCTGGAATTTGAAACGGCCCAGAAAGTTAAAGAAGACGTCGAACTGCTGAACCGTTTTGTCCTGGAATCCTATATCTCCTCTGTCAGAAAGACCGATTACGATGTACTGGCTCTCCACTATCACCCGGATGCCGCCATAAACGATTGTTTTATTATCCTGTTCTCCATTATCGAAGGCCAGGTGAAACGAAAAGAATTCTTTAATTTCAATACCATCAGTACGGGCAAAGAAGAGGCGTTAAAGGATTTCCTCATATCATTCTATCGCACCGAGAATATTCCTCCTGAAATCATCGTTCGTTTTTACCCGCCGGATAAAGAGTCCATACAGCAATTGTTTTCCCAATTGGCCGGCCGGGGGGTGACTTTGAAAATCCCCTTAAAAGGCGATAAACGTAAAATGTCGGACCTGGCCGCGGCCAATTTAAGCCTGTATGTGAGCAAAACCAATTACCGGGTCATCGGTCAGCGGCTAAAAGAGGCGCTGGGACTCAAGCGGTTCCCTCTCCGGATCGAAGGGTTTGACATCTCCCATTTCTCCGAGCGCCAGCGGGTAGGCGCGGCAGTGGCTTTTACCAAAGGGCAACCCGACCGCGCCAAATACCGGAACTACATCATAAAAGAAGCCCTGCCCGGGGATACCGAGGCGATAAAGGAAGTATTGGAACGGCGCTTCAAGAAAGCCCAGGCGTTCCCGGATTTATTGTTGATCGACGGCGGCAAAGGCCAGTTGAGCGCCGCCCTGGAAGTGAAGCAAAAGTTAAACCTCCCATCCGATATCGCGGCCATTGCCAAGGAAGAAGAACGGGTGTTTATGGAAAGTGGAGACTCCATCGTTTTCCCTGAAGATGCGCCGGAGCGGTTCCTCTTGCAGAATATCCGGGATGAAGTGCACCGCCGGGCCATTACTCACCACCGCAAACGCAGGCAAAAACTATAAAGAAAGCACGAATTCCGAATTTTCCTCATTCCTCATTCATCATTTATTATCAAAAATTGTCCACTGATTTCACTGATTCACACAGATTTTTTCACCATTGACCATTGACCATTGACCATTGACCACTCACCACTGACCATTGCCCCCTTTTTCCCCCTTATTCAGTTTTAATGTAGGATAATGGTTGACAGCGGTTAAGCATGCGCCGCCGAATTCATTTAAAAAAAACTATTTTTTCATACAGGCCTATTGACAATACCTCATATAAGTACTATAAAGCAATTTACTATTAAACAGGTATTGAAATAGACGTAAGATATCTGCTTGCGTTTAGGTGAATAAGAACAGACAGAAATGAACAACAATAAGTTGAATTCAAATAAAATTAAAGGAGGATTTCTTAAATGAAACAAAGAATTTTTCTTTTTTTAGCGGTTTGTATGCTTATGGCAGTTCCGTGTATGGCACAGTTGCATCTGAATGCCGTTACTATTTCCGGGCCCACCGAAATTATGGAAGGCAGAAGTGCATATTACCACGTCTATGCCCATTGGTGCGATGGTTCGGTTGAGGATGTCACGAGTTCCGCCACTTTTTATCTATGGTCGAACTATGCCACTATTTCCGGCAACAAAGTAACCACCGGTCAGGTAGATCAAAACGAAGTCAACTATCTTTCGGCGGATTATGGCGGTGTAGGTGCTAATGCTTTAATCTTTTATATCATTGATTATCATTGATTTTAATCACCCTTACGGACGATTAAAAAAGGTTATAAGCATTTGATGTTTGAACAGGTTTTTTAAAATTGGCCAGACGGGCAGCGGAAAGCGGTCCGTCTGGTTAATATAGTATAAGGGGCTGTGCATTATTATTTTAGGGGAGCGATTAAGGGACATTCAATTTATTCCGTCAAATAATTTCCCCCAAATTCTTTGAATCTTGCATTATGTAAAAGTTTATTATAAAATCCTACAATGAAAGAAAAAAATCCTACAACCAATCAAAAGACCTTTCGCCTGGATGGCATTTATCCTCCGCTGCCCACGCCGTTCGATGAAAAAGGACAGGCGGCGCTAGAGGCGCTCAAAAGCAACCTGGCTTTCTTGAACCGTTTCGATTTGCGCGGATTTATCGTGCTGGGCACCAACGGCGAGTACGTCATGCTGAGCGAAAAAGAAAAACTCCTGGTACTGGAAACCGCCCGTGCGGCAATTCCCGCGGATAAATTAATGATTGCCGGAACCGGATGCCAGTCCACCGCCGGGACCATCGACCTGACCCAAAAAGCCGCTGAAATCGGCGCAGATGCGGCATTGATCATTACCCCTTCGTATTACCGCAGCCAGATGACGCCGGCGACATTGATCCACCACTACCGCGCTGTTGCGGATAATTCCCCTATTCCTATCCTGGTATACAACATGCCTGCTTCTACCAACGTCGATCTTGAAGCGGAACCCATCGTTACCCTGGCCCGTCATCCCAATATCATGGGCGTAAAAGATTCCAGCGGCAATGTGGTCAAAATCGGGGACATTTACCGCCAGGTGCAAAAAGAAGGGCTGGATTTCCAGATCCTGGCGGGCTCGGCCGGGTTTCTTTTGCCCGCCCTGTCCGTCGGCGCCGTGGGCGGCGTGTTGGCCCTGGCAAACATCGCCCCCGCCCAATGTATCGCTATACATCGTTTCTTTTTAGAAGGAAAACTTCAAGAAGCCCGCGATTTGCAAACGCGCATGATCCCGGTCAACGCCGCGGTTACTGCGCGTTGGAGCGTCCCCGGCTTAAAAGCGGCCATGGATTTCCTGGGCATGTACGGCGGCCCCGTACGCCAACCACTGCTCCCCATCCCGGATGAAACCCGCAAACTGCTGGAAACCATCCTGCTGGAAGGCGGCATAAAAAAATAATTGGAGGACGTTAGTTATGAAAGATCGCACGTTATTAATGATCCCCGGTCCCATCGAATTTGAACCGGCGGTACTGGCGGCCCTGGGCGCGCCCACTACCAGCCACGTGGCCCCGGATTTTATCGAAATTTTCGGACAGTGTCTCGAACGAATGCGGCAGGTATGGTTGTGTCCCTCCGGCCAACCCTTTATTATTTCCGGGACAGGCACCCTGGCCATGGATATCCCCGCCGCCAACCTGGTGGAACCGGGCGATAAGGCGTTGGTTATTTCCACCGGCTATTTCGGCGAACGCTATGCGGAGATACTGAAACGTTACGGCGCCGAGGTTAAAATCCTCCACGCACCCCTCGGTGGAATCGTTCCGCCGGATGATATTGAAGCTGAATTGAAAAACAATTCTTATAAATTGATGACCATTACCCATGTGGATACTTCCACCGCCGTCCGCGTGGACCCCCGGCCCATTGGGAAATTAGGGCAAAAATATAATGTACTCACGATCCTGGACGGCGTATGTTCCGTGGCCGGCGAGGAATTGCGGCAAGAAGAATGGGGCATCGATGTGGTATTAACCGCTTCGCAGAAAGCCATCGGCGTCCCGCCGGGGTTGGCGTTGGTAATGGCCGGGCCAAAGGCCATTGCCGCCTGGCGCGCGCGGGAAACAAAGGTTTATAATTATTACGCCGATTGGGATAATTGGCTGCCGATTATGGAAGCATATGAAGCGCGGAAACCGAGTTATTTCGGGACGCCGCCGGTCAATCATATCTGGGCTCTTCATGTGAGCCTGGGGCAAATCCTGGCGGAAGGTATGGAAAAGCGGTTTGCGCGGCACATGAAAACCGGCGACGCCTTCCGCGCAGCGATTGGGGCGCTGGGTATGAAACAAGTGCCTACCGATTCGGCGCATGCGGCGTCGACTCTGACTGCGCCTTATTACCCGGAAGGAGTTTCGGGTCCGCAATTGTTGGCGAAAGTAAAAGAAGCGGGTGTTGTTTTAGCCGGGGGGTTGCTCCCTGCAATTAAAGTGGCTTATTTCCGTATCGGGCATATGGGCGCGGTGAAACCCGGGGATATTCTTGCAACTGTCGGCGCTTTGGAAACAGGACTTGCGGCTTGTGGGTATAAGTTTAAAGTTGGCGCCGGTTTAACCGCGGCCCAAAAAGTTAACCAGGGGCTCTTTTGAAAAACCGCCCCTGGACCCCGTAAAACTTTTGTTTAGGTAATAACATGATAACAACCGATTGGAAAGAGAGAGTTCGTAACGTCGCTTCCGGCATTCGCCGGCGGGCGTTGGATTTCACTATCAGGAACAACGGCGGATACCTCAGCCAGGCCTGTTCCTCCGCTGAAATCTTCGCCGCACTGTACACCAAAATCATGAACCTTGGCCCCAGCCAGGCCCCCATGATCCCAGTGCCTTTTACAGGAGTTCCCGGTCCGAATAATCCCAATTATGTTACCGGCGTCGCTTACAACGGCCCCAAAGCCCCCCACCTCGACCGTTTCTATCTATCCTGCGTGCAGTACGCTGTCGTACTGTACGCCGCGTTGGTGGAAGTCGGACGCATGGCGGCCGAAGGCCTGGAAATGTTTAACAAAGACGGCGGCACAGTCGAGATGATCGGAGCCGAGCATTCACCCGGTCACGAGATTACTTCCGGTTCCCTTGGCCAGGGGCTGAGCCAGGTGGCCGGCATTGCCCTGGGACGGCGCTTAAAAGGCGAGACCGGGCGACAGTGGGTTTTCATGTCGGACGGCGAGTTCCAATCCGGGCAGACCTGGGAGACCATCCAGGCCCTTTGCTTTCACCGGATCGATAATGTCGTCGTGTATGCGGATGTCAATGGTCAGCAGTGCGACGGGAAAATGACGGATGTCATGAATATCGAGCCTTTGCAAGCAAGACTTGAAGCGTTTGGCGCACGGGTGTCCAGTATAAACGGACACGATATCGAAGCGTTGGCGGCGCAAGCGGAGTTAAAGCCCGATGGCCGGCCATTGTTTGTGTTGGCTTATACCAACACTTCCGAAGGTATGGAAATCCTGGAGGAGCGGAAACCCAAATTGCATTACATTCGTTTCAAAGACGAGGCAGAGCGGCAGCGGTATCAATCTTTTCTTAAACAAAAGTTTTTCGGGGGGAGAGAAAAAATTTGAATGATGAATGATGAGTGATGAATGATGAAGAAAAACTTCAAAAGAATTAATTTTAATCCATTAAAAGATATTTTTCATTTTTCATCATTCATCATTCATAATTCATCGTTCTAAGGTAAAAAATATGGAAATTCTAAAGAAACTGCATGCTTCGAACCTGGTAGAATGGGCCAAAGACAAGCCCGGTGTAGTGGTTCTTTCCGCCGATTTGACCGGTTCCACCGAGGCGGATCTTTTCCGCGACGCGTATCCCGATCGATTTTTCTCTATGGGAATGGCTGAGCAGAACATGATGAGTTTTGCCGGGGGCTTGGCGCGGGAGGGGTTCTTTCCTTTCGTGCATACCTTTGCCGTCTTTATATATCGCCGGGCATTCGATCAAGTGGCCATGTCTATTGCTTATCCCAATTTGCCCGTGCGTATGTTCGGGTTTCTGCCCGGGTTGACCACGCCGGGGGGGGCGACGCACCAGGCCACAGAGGACATTGCCTTGATGCGGACTCTTCCCAACATGACCATTTTGGAAACCGGCGACGCCACGGAAGTGGAATCTGTCCTGGATGTGGCCCATGCCGTTGCTGGTCCGGTGTATATTCGCATGCTGCGGGGTGAAATCCCCCGGCTCTTTGACCGGGCGCAGCCCATGCAATTGAACCGGGCGCGTGTATTAAGTACCGGCAGCGATGTTACCCTCTTTTCCTCCGGCGTCTGCACCGAAGAAGCCATGCGGGCCACACAAGTATTGCGGGAACGCGGCGTTTCCATTCACCACCTGCATATCTCCACGCTTAAACCTTTCAGAGACCCTTTTGTGCTTGAAGCGGCCGCCCAGGCTAAGTACGGCGTCATTACACTGGAGAACCATACCATTATGGGCGGTTTGGGTTCTGCCGCGGCCGAAATCATGGCCGAGAATGGTTTCGGTAAGAAATTGATTCGATTGGGAATTAATGATATTTATGCCCACGGCGCCAGCCGTCCCTATTTAATGCGGGAGTACGGTTTGGATGCCATGGCCGTGGTGGGGGCGGTAGAGAAACTCCTGGGAAAGCCACTGGGAATCGCCGAGAACGATCTGTCCGCCGTCCGCCTGGATGCCGTGCACAGCGAAGCAAAAGCGGAGGCCCTTTAATGACATCAACATATTCTAACGGTTTCAATGTTTCCATCGATCTTTCCGGGGAACGTTTCCGCGTCGCCTACCGCCTGGTTGGCAGCAAGGAAGAAGCCCAACAAAAAGCGCGTGAGATTTGCGTGGAACAGACCATCGAGTTTCCCGACGACCTGGTCACGGGCGGGGATATCCGGGAACACATCCTGGGCAGGATCGAATCGTTTCAACCGGCGGAACCGGTAGAATCGCCGGAACCTGCGGAACCGGGTTCCGCGCCGGCGTGGGAAGTGGTTATTAGTTATGCTATCGAAATAACCGGGTTTGAGTTGACGCAACTGGTTAATGTCATTTTCGGTAATTTCAGTCTAAAAACCGGGGTGCGGGTGGAGCGCCTGGAACTGCCGGAAAGCCTATTAAAACCCTTCATGGGCCCACGGTATGGTATTAAAGGACTGCGGGAGTTGTTGGGCGTCCCGGAACGTCCGCTCTTATGCTCGGCGCTTAAACCCATGGGGCTTTCGGTTAAAGACCTGGCCGACCTGGCTTACCTTTTTGCATTGGGTGGGGTGGATATGATAAAGGACGATCATGGGCTAGCCGATCAGCCTTTTGCGCCTTTTTATGAACGAGTGGAACGCTGCGCCGAAGCCGTGGCCAAAGCCAACCGCGAAACCAACGGCAGATGTCTTTATATTCCCCACATCACGGCGCCGACGGATCGGATTTTCGCGAAAGCGCTTTTTGCCAGAGAGAAAGGGGCGGGCGGTTTGATGGTAGCCCCGGGGCTGGTGGGGTTGGATACCATGCGCAGTCTGGCCGATGAGCCTCGTATCCGGCTTCCCATAATCAGTCATCCCGCATTCCAGGGAAGTTTTGTTACCTCCCGTGATTCCGGGGTTTCTCATCATGTCATTTTCGGGCAATTGCCGCGGTTGGCCGGGGCGGATGCAACTATTTATCCCAATTACGGCGGCCGTTTTTCATTCACCCGGGCAGACTGTCTTAGTATCGTTCATGGGGCAACCGTGTCTATGGGCCATTTAAAACCGATCTTTTCCGCGCCGGGAGGCGGCATGAGCCTGGAACGTATCCCGGAAATGATCGAGACTTACGGCAAGGATGTCATCTTTCTCATCGGTGGGGCGCTGCACAAGATGGGGCCGGATTTGGTGGAAAATTGTCATCGTTATATAGAGATATTGTGTCGTCAATAGTGACATTCTAGCCTGCTGTGAAAATAGCCACCAAGGCACGCCAGTACAAGGCACCAAGGGTACACCAGTCAAAAAAATGTCATTCGTGTTTATTCGTGTAATTCGTGGGCCTGTTTTGGTTATTTGGTCATTTGGATTTGTTTCGAATTTCGGGTTTATTTAAAGGGTGGGCCTGCGGCCCGATCAATTAAACGGGCTCGAAAAAAATAATTTTCACTTGACAGGCCGCCATTTTTTTATTATTATTTACAGTGGAGACCGAACATGTACTTAGCGCCATTGAATTATGATATGTTTTTTAAAAAGGTGTTTTCCGATGAACGCATATCGAAACGGTTCTTAGAAGACTTCCTGGATGTGACCATCGAGGAATTCGAAATGCTGAAAGGGAAACACCGGATTACCGACGATGCCTCTGTGGTGGAATTCGATTTCCGGTGTAAGATCGATAATTCGTATGTGATCATAGACATGCAGCAATGGTATAAACAGGACATTATCCAGAGATTCTACGTGTATCATGCGGTAAATACCGGTCTGCAATTGGAGTCGTTACCGTTGAAGTATATGACGGTGGAAAGCGCCCCGGGGCAAGCCAGGAAAATTAAGGATTATAAAAGTCTTGAACCCGTATTGACCCTTATCTGGATGGCGGTGGACCAACTGGGTTTCAGCTATGATTATGTGGGCTATATCATGACCCCGGAAGCGGTGCTGGATTTTATAAAGAAGGAAAAACTCTGGCATAACGCAAATATCGTCGAACTAATAGAAGAAAGAAACCGTATCCTGGAAATGGCGGAAAATAATACCAAAGAGTTGGGTTTTTTGGGGAAGAATCGGTTGGTCTTTGCGCTGCAGCATAATATCGTAAAGAATAAAAAACTGGAAAAATACGTAAGATGGTTCGAGTTTGCGGAGAAAACCCGGCATGGGAATAACAAAAAAGAGGATTTCCAGGAATATGAGGGAGATGAAATTTTTCTCGAAATGATGAAGCGCTTGAACCGCGAGGATTTAAAGGAAGAAGATTTCGTGTATATCGAGAAAGAAAAGGAATTCTGGGAAGGGGTCGAACGGTTTGAAAGAGGGATTTATAAAGAGGCCTTTGGCATCGGCCTAAAAGAAGGCATCAAAGAAGGCATCAAAGAAGGCCTAAAAGAAGGCGAAAAAAAAGGGCTTAAAGAAGGCAAACAAGAAGGAATTGCCGAAGGTATTCTTACAGTGGCGCGGGCGATGAAAGAAAATAAAGTCGATAGCGATGTAATCATGAAAACCACCGGCCTCGCCAGGGAAGTAATCGAAACCCTTTGAATTTTATTTCTGCCCACGAGTAACGAGTAACGAGTAAAGAGAGAAGGTAAAAAGTTAGGAAGTTGAGAAGGTACGAAAAAAGAAACGGGCGAACACGGAGACACTGCGGCTAGCCCCTACAGAACCCTTAACAATTCGTGTTCATTTGTGTAATTCGTGGGCCTGTTTTGGTTATTTGTTTTTTGTTTTCATCATTCATCGTTCATCGTTCATCATTCTATTCTCTTTAATCCTTCATCATTCCAAATCTCGCCCCCGAATCCTGATCCCTGATTCACCTCAGGAAACAGTTGATGTTAAGAGTGTTGAACCTCCAATTGGCCGGGTGTATAGAGAAAAGAATCTTACTTCAAAAATAATCGCCTTCCACCACTTGAATAATTAAGCGAAATGGAATAGAATTAAAACGGAAACCGGAGGTTAACATTGAAAAGAAAAGATGAGTTGCATGCTGTATTAAAAAGGCCGAATACGAACACGATTGAATGGTCGGCCTACCTGGGGTTGATTTCCCGGTGAGGTAAGCAAATGGAAAAAGAAAAGGGAAAAGTATTCATCAGTTACAGTCGTTACTCACAAGCACATTGTGACCTGATCCTGGCTATCGCCGATCTCTTAAGAAAATATGAAATCGATGCCGTATTAGACCAGTATGAAAAATGCCCTACCGAAGGTTGGCCCAAATGGATGGACATCCAGGTTAAAAAAGCTGAATTTGTTCTGATTATTTGCTCGGAAAGTTATTGGAACCGCATTAATGGAGTTGAGGAAAATGGGGGAGGGTTAGGTGTATTCTTCGAAACAACTATATCCTATAACCATATTTATTTTGATCGCCAAAAGACAAATCGGTTTATCCCAATTCTATTCGATAGAGGGGATATCAAATATGTACCTTCCCCTATCAAAGGATTTTCGTATTACTGCATTGATAATACTAAAGGGGCGGAGGAGCTTTACCGCAGGCTTACCGATCAACCTTCGATAATAAAGCCGGAACTTGGCCAGGAAAGGCAATTGCCGCCAACCAATCCAGAAATCGGGGAATTTGCGGATCGATTGAGTCAATTGGTTAAAACAACGCATAAACCTATAATTAAAGGGACGAATATCCCTGCCGGCGAGCTGCTATCGCCGGATTTCCAACAACCTATAAAAAAGGATCCTATTTTTTCTACTCTCCAGGAGAGGTTGCAAGATTCATACGATTTCAGCGAGGGGCTTATTGCTACCGGTACATACTCCAGGGTTTACCTGGTCCATAATAAAACCTCTAATAGAGATTACGCCCTAAAAATTATGAACTTTAATTTGATTTTGCACAGTATAAAAGCAGAGAACGTAAAAGATATAAAGAATATATTTGAAAAGAAAAGGGAGGAGTTTGAAAAGGAAGCGCAATTTTTTTATGAATTCAGGAAGAATCCCAATATTTTAGGTTACGTTAACCAGGCTCGAATTCCTTACGTATTCCATGATGTGTTGTTTGAAATTCCTTATTTAATCTCGAAATATATCAAAGGAGTCAGTTTAAATGAGTATATTCACGCTAAAGGCCCATTAGAATGGAAACACATTTTGAATATATCGGAGAAAATACTTTCAACCATTGAGTTGATTCACCAGCAGGGTTTTTTTTATTGGAATATACGGCCTGAAAAAATAATAATCTCTGAGGACGATTGTAATCCTGTTTTATTGGATGCCGATATGCCCGAACATATTTCCAGCCTAACGGATTTAAGTGGGACCAAAGTTATTATCAATAAAGACCTTTTCAATGTAATATCCTACCTCTCACCGCAGGCCAAAGAAAGAAAGGCGGAAATCGACTCGATTATCTGTTTATTCGGCATTTTATTATATGAAATGACGACGCAAGATACGGACATACGGGATGAATTCGGTTTCCTGGCTGAATTGAATAAAAAATTTAATGACACTGGATTTATTCTAAAAAAGAATCCCGGTATTCCCGATGGGATAGTTGATATAATAAAAAAAACCATCGCTCAAAAAAAAGGACAGCGATACAGGAATATAAAAGAGATTTTAACCGATCTGAGGAATATTAAGGAGATTCCTTCATAAAATATAACCATGTTTGACGATTGGCAAAATGAAGCAACCCTAAATACGGTGATGGATAAAATCGGCGTCACCTATGAGGTCTTAAAATATTTGGGCGGCGGGGGAATGTCGAAAATATACCAGGTATACAATAAGGGACTGAACAAGATACATATCCTGAAAATTATGGATTTTACTTTTCTCATGAATATTTTCGAAAAGAGAGGCATTAAAGATATCAATGGTGAGTTTAATAAAATAAAGGATAGGTTTCGAACAGAAGCAAAAATTTATTGGGAATTCGCAATTCCCAATATCGTTGAAATTTTCGACTTCGGGTTTGCTAAAAGTCAAACCAGGGATATCGATATTCCCTATCTTATCATGGAATATATTGAAGGGAAAAACTTAAAAGATTTTATGTCGGAAAAAGGAAACCTGGATTTGAAAACCATTTTCAAGATATCCGGTGAAGTGTTGACTACTCTTGATTCCATTCATCAAAAAGGAATTATCCACCGGGACATAAAGCCTTCCAACATTATGATAAGGGATAAAAACCAGGAAGTGGTCATCCTGGATTTTGGAATAGCCAAAGATACTATCGCCAACCTGGCAATAACCGACCCCCATACGGCCATGGGAACACTGAGTTACACTTCCCCGGAAATGTTGGCGGACAGTAAAACGGTAACGCTGCAAACAGATATCTATTCCTTCGGCATTGTTTTGTATGAAATGATAACCGGCGAGCTTCCATTTAGAGGCAGCGCCCCGGAAGTGCTGCTGGGCCATCTCGACCCGGAAGTTCGATTTCCAAAGAATCCAAGAATTACCGGGGGCCTTAATCGGATATTAAAAAAAGCATTGGCAAAAGTTCCTACGGATCGATATGAAAATGCAAATGAGTTTTTAAAAGCTCTCCGGGAGATTGAAAAAGAAATAGATGAAAAGCCGAAAAAAAAATACATATACTTATCCATTGCCCTGGTTATTTCTATCGCAGCATTTTTTGTCCTTAAATCCACTATCCCTGAGTGGAAATATAACAGATTCATTTCTTCTGCTAGAACCTACATAGAAGCAAAGGATTGGCAAAAGGCCGACGAGGCATTAAAAAAGGCGCAAGAAATCAAGGGAATGGATACAGGAGAGATAGTGGCGCTTTCGAATGAAATCGTGGCCAAGCAAATAGATACCATGAAAGAAGATTTTGACATGCTTAAAAAATTCCTGGCAAGCCCTGCAACTGAAAAGGAAAAAACAGAAAAATGCCGGGAATTTTTGGCAAAGCATCAAAATATTTCCGGGTATAAGGATACCCAGCCAATGCTTGATGAGGCCAACCGGTTTATTTCTAACTTAAATGCCGATTTCAAGGCCGGTGAGCAGTACCAGAAGTATATAGATACCGTGAGTAACTTGATCAAAAACGGAGACTACGAAAGGGCAAAAGGGGAATTAGATAAAGCCAGGAAAATAGATGACACAGATGAAGTAAAACGCCTATCGATTACCATTACCGAAGGACTTGAAACCGAGCGAAAAAATGGCGATAAAGAGTATAAGGCCATAAAGGATAAAATAAATCTCAATCAATACAAGGCTTTCCAGGGAGTCTACCCCAATTCGATTTACCTCCGGGATTTAAAAGAGAGGTTAAAAGCTGCCGATAAAAACTTACCACTGGAAAAGTACTGGGATAAACCAATCAGTAAGAATGGCAAGGGCTATTATGAACTCACCTTTGGAATTGAGCTTAATGGCCACCGGATGATTTACATTCCTGAAAAAAAAATCTGGATCGATAAATACGAAGTTTCCTGGGCGCAGTTCAGGAGATATTTAAGAGACGAGAAACGATCTATTCCTTCAACAGTGAGTAATGAATATATAAACAATGGCGATGGCTTTCCCGCTGTCGTTACTTATGAAGAGGCGGAAAAGTACTGCAAAAAATACGGTTTCCAACTGCCCAACAAAGATGAATGGGAATGTGTTGCCGGGAAAGGGAGTTTGACATATCCCTGGGGAAATGAGTCGCCGGATACGCCCACTTCCAATAGTCAATGGCGGGCAAACCTGGATACCCTTGATGGCGCTAAAGACAAAGACGGCTATAAAGGTACCGCGCCTGTAAAGAGTTTCGAACCATTCTCTTCGCCCTTTGGCGCTGTGAATATGGCAGGGAATGTTTGGGAATGGATACAGGGTAAGGCTTTGAAAGGTGGGGGCTATTTGTCCCTGGAAGATGATTTGAGAATAGAGAATGTCAGGCAGGCGGAACCCCTTGATAAAGAGGGATTCAGGTGTATGAAAGCCGAGGATTAGGTGACTAAAATGATTTATTCCAGAAATTTTATAAAACTTATTTCCTTGTTGGTTCTTATCGCATTTGCCTTTTATAGTGATATCTTTGTATATTCTCAAAGTGGGGGTGATATCGTCAACCAGTTTCAAATGGCTAAAGAGGAATACCAGAAAGGCCAGTACGTCAGTGCAAAAACCAGGGTTGAGCGGATAATCGGTACTATAAAAGGTCAAGGTCAGGATAAAAAGGATATTTTGGGTTCATGCTACCTCCTTCTTGGCGCCATTTATGAAGAAAACGGGGAACAACTTCTCGCCGAGGAGAATTATCGCAGGGCAAAAGAGGAATATGGTGTTGAATCAATAGAGGGCGCTGCATTGGAAAATCTTATTGTCTATAAAAAGATCATAAAAGGTGAAAGAATAATCGTGGGAGAGGGAAAAAAGCCTGAAACGAAAAAAAAGAAATTCCCGGTCTTATTAGCGATCGGTGGGGTGGTAGTTGTTGTGGCCGCGGTAATCCTTTTGACAAAAAAGAAAAAAACCTCACCAATACCTGAATTTGTAATAAGTACGGATAATCTCAATGTCCCGGAAGGAGGAACCGCTGAATTTAATGTCAGGCTCTCAGCCAAACCATCATCTGATATTTCAGTGACCGTGACTAGAGTCAGTGGAGATACCGATATTAATGTCCAATCCGGTTCAAGCTTAACTTTTACTACTTTCAATTGGATCCAAAATCAAACAGTAACATTGGCGGCTAATGAAGATGTGGACACCAGTAATGGATCGGCAACGATTCGAATGAGTGCTTCTGGATTGCAAAACAAAGACTTAACGGCAACGGAGCAAGATAATGATGTGCTTCGTTTTGTCACCGATAAGGATATTGTTAATATTCCGGAAGGGGAGACAAATTTTTTTACAATCAAGCTTTCAAATCAACCTGCTGCGGATGTCCAAGTAGCGGTAACCTGGATAAGTGGTGATACGGATATTTCGGTGCAATCGGGGGGGAGCCTGACTTTTACCGCCTCCAATTGGAATATATATCAAACCGTAATGTTGCGAGCCGTGGAAGACGCCGATACCACCAACGATCGGGCTGTGATTCGCATTAGCGCTGCAGGAATACAGGACAAAGATATTACGGCAATTGAAGATGATAATGACAATGGAGGGTGTACTATTTCGATTACTATCACTTCGCCCTTGGCTAATGAAACTGTAAGCGGTATAGTACCTATCCAGGCGGCGGTAACAGGGAATTGTATAGTGGATCGAGTGGAATTTTATATCGACAGTGTGCTAAAAGGAACGGATACGTCGGAACCTTATTCTTGTGATTGGGATACCGCAACTGATTTTGTAGGGCCTCATACCCTTCGGGTGGTTGCTTATTCCGCAACTGGTAAAAATAATGTGTCCCAGATCACTGTAACTGTAACTCGATAGGAGATTTAAATTTCAGTTAGATACTCTTCGAGACTGGAATAATTTCGACTTCCCCTTTTTCTTTTTAACTTTCCAAATATAGTACCATCAATTCTACACTGAATATAATAAGCAAGTTCTTCAAATTTTTCCTCTGATACAAAGTCCCATTTACATTTGAATCGCTTCCTTATCGTTTCATAAAATATTGCGTAATTCATTTTTTCTACATTCTGATCTTTTTTTTTATAATCGTGGTATGTATCAATCAAATATTTAATGTAATTTCTTTTTACTCGATCCGCAGCAATTGTACCTTGGGGAGGTTGCATCTTTATTGAAGATTTTTTAGGGTTTTTTATTGTGATGGTATTGGCGATAACTCCAGCATTTGAACTGTTTTCTAAAATGATTGAATTTTGTGATGCCGAAGATGACCGAGCTTCGGTTTTTCCTTTAAGAAGCATAATCTTCTTCCTTAATATATCTGCTTCTGTTATTATACCACTCGTGATTTTTGTATGACAATTTGCGCACACTAAGATAAGGTTCTCGATCTCATTCCCACCACCCTCAGTTCGAGCTTTGATATGATGAATCTGAAGAGTAGCCACCTCGCTTTCGTCACAAAAAGAGCAACGACTATTTGCTTCCTGAAATATTCTCTTTTGAACATTTCTCGAAATATCTTTTTCATTCTTCATCAGAATACCTCCGGTTTTTTTCGAAAAGGGGATTTATTTATTATAAAGGGAGTTTGACTGTTCTGTCAATAGGAAAAATCAGAAAAACTTACGCTTTCAATAGGCTGTTCTAATCTCTAATGCCTAAGAATATGTCGTTGAAGAAGGTACGAATATTGTGTACATAGGAGAGGCACTTTTTATAGACGGGCGTGTTTGGATGTTGAGGCCGCCTATCCCGATTATCCGATGAATTACAAAGCCGGTTGGGGTTACATGATGCTGAGCCATTTCCTTCCCAACGGCGGAAACGGTACATATAAAATTCATGCTGTCGCCACGGATAAAGAGGGACTTACAACCACACTGGGAATCAAAACCATTACCGTCACTAACGCCACTGCCGTCAAACCCTTTGGTGCCATCGATTTCCCGGAGCCGGGGGGAACCGCTTCCGGGAATAATCACCGGAACCAGGGTTGGGTCCTCACTCCCCGGCCCAATAAGATACCGGAAAACGGTTCCACGATAAACGCTTATGTGGACGGGAAATATCTGGGCCACCCGGTATACAATATCTATAGACCCGATATTGCCGCTTTATTCCCGGGGTATGCCAATGCTAACGGCGCGGGTGCATATTTTGATTTCGATACCACAGCCTATGAAAACGGCATCCACACGATCTACTGGACAGCCGCGGATAACGCGGGAAACTCCGATGGCATCGGCAGCAGGTTTTTTACCATTCAAAATACAGGCGCAGCCGCCGGCTGCATTTCCCAAAGCGTCGCGGCCATTGCCGCGCCGTTGGATATCGATCTTTCCGCTATTCCCGTGGATTACTCAGAACCGGTTAAAATCTTAAGCGGTTTTACGGAAGCCCCGGACGCACCTGACGCGCCGGAAATGTATCCGGGTGAAAACGGCCTTATCGAAATTGAAATAAAGGAATTGGAGCGAATTGAGATTCATTTAACGCAACAAGCAAGGGAAGATGCCCCTATGTTTCATTACACCGGCTACCTAGTGGTGAATGACCAATTAAGACCGCTTCCCATCGGTTCTACCCTTGATTCCCGAAGGGGTATTTTCTACTGGCAGCCGGGGCCGGGGTTTGTCGGTGAGTATCAATTTGTTTTTGTTGAGAAGAAGCCCAATGACGATATGAGCAAGAGAAATATATCGGTAGCAATTTTGCCAAAGTTTGATAAAGAGTAATGTACCTTTTTCGTGATTATAGAAAAATCAAGGGACTGACTGGAATAAACCACTTTTTTTAGAGAGAGTCTTTTAGTCCCCTTTATCGAAAACTTCCCAATGCCCCCTTTTAGTTGGCCCGATGCGTTTCAATTGTCCATTCGCTTGTAATTTGGCAATCTGTTTTTCAATGGCTCGAGTTGTTTTTCCCAGTTCCTCTGCCAATTCAGATATGGTTATAAAAGAATTTTTTCTCATAGATTCAAGGATTTTCTTCGACGTTTCACCGGACCTATCACTCGAACTTTCTACCGAACTTTCCACCGAACTTTCTACCGAACTTTCAACTCCTGCTTGATAAAGTGCATTGCCATGGTAATGTTTGATATTATATCTTCCTGGTAATCTTTACGGTTTACCACCTGAAAGCGATCGGTTCCCTCGAAGGTTCCGCAGGTAATTGTTGCCTGTTCGCACAGGAGTTCAATTGTTTTTGCAAAAAACAGGACCCCCACATTTTTCATTTTCAACTGGCCGTTCAGGCGCTCTGCTGCGCCAAGGTTTTCAAGGATTGTTTCATCATCAAGTTCCTTTCTAATACCGGCAAGGCGCAGGAAGGCATTTAGCCGCTCAGGGTTAAAGTGTTTCTTAAAATCGAAACGGGAATGAAACTGCTCTTCAAAGCGCAATTTTCCTTCGGCTTGTAAAAAAGCAACAAGTTGGTCACGACTCATTTTTTGAGAATTGGCACCCATTCGCACAAAATAGCCCTCACTGCATTGGTAGGGTTTATCTTTGCCTTCCGATACACTGATAATGATGATGTTTTGAGATGAAGAAATATCGATGGTTATCGGTGGTTGGCAATTAAAGGCAATATCTTGTATTTGCGAATGCAGTCGATTGGTGTTTTCAATACCTTTGATGACGCCCCCATCGTCAACGCCAAGAAATATTCTGCCGCCAGATGCATTTGCAAAAGCAGTAAGCTCACGTGATAGTGTTTTATTTACCTGCTCTTTAAATTCGACCAGATAATTTTCACCCTCTGCAATAATATGTTCCAGTTCTTTGCTATCCATTATTCACACCGCATTTGATTGAGCTCAAGAAAAACTCGGGCGGTAGTATCTCTAATTTTTGAATAACCGCATCCGGTTTTACTGAACTCACTTTGACCTCCGCCTTTTGGAGAGTTTTCCACCCCCCTGGACGGTTCCACGGTGTACAGCAGTATCCCTGTCACCGGTTGGGCATTAGGCGATACAGGAATCGACAGCGTTAAAATATATCGTGAAGAAGGTTCAAATCTTGTAACCATTGGAGATGCCATCTTTGTAGAAGGCGCACGCCCGGATGTTGAGGCCGCTTACCCGGATTACCCCATGAACTATAAAGCCGGCTGGGGATATATGATGCTCACTAATTTTCTTCCCAATGGTGGAAACGGCGTATATAAAATCCATGCTATTGCCACAGATAAAGATGGTTGGGCGCTGACTCCATTGCCCAATAAAATACCGGAAAACGGTTCCACGATAAACGCTTATGTGGACGGGAAATATTTGGGCCACCCGGTATACAATATCTACAGGCCCGATATTGCCGCTTTATTCCCGGGGTATGTCAATGTTAACGGCGCGGGTGGGTATTTTGATTTCGATACCACCGCTTATGAAAACGAAGTTCATACGATCTACTGGACAGCCGCGGATAACGTGGGTAACTCCGATGGCATCGGCAGCAGGTATTTTACGATACAAAATACAGGTGCAACCGCCGGCTGTATTCCGCAAAGCGCCGCGGCCATTACCGCGCCGTTGGATATCGATCTTTCCAGTATTCCCGTCGATTACTCAGAACCGGTTAAAATTTTAAGTGGTTTTACGGAAGCCCCGGACGCACCTGACACGCCGGAAATGTATCCGGGTGAAAACGGCAGTATCGAAATTGAAATAAAGGAATTGGAGCGAATTGAGATTCACTTAACGCACGCAAGGGAAGATGCCCCTATGCTTAATTACACCGGCTACCTGGTGGTGAATGACCAATTAAGACCGCTTCCTATCGGTTCTACCCTTGATTCCCAAAGAGGTATTTTCTACTGGCAACCGGGAGTGGGTTTTTATGGCGACTATGACCTGGTATTAATAAAACAAACCAATACCGGGAGAACTGCGGTCAGGGTGAAAGTGCGGATTCTGCCGCGAGGCCAGGGGCCAGGGTAGTGGTGAGTGGTGAGTGGTGAGTGGAAAAAACAATCTGTGTGAATCAGCGTAATCTGTGGACACATCTTTATATAGAATGATGAATGATGAATGATTAAAGAGAATAGAATGATGAATGATGAACGATGAACGATGAAAAAAAGGAATAAGCGGAAGAGCGGAAAAAACAATCTGTGTGAATCAGTGTAATCTGTGGACACATCTTTATATAGAATGATGAATGATGAATGATGAATGATGAATGATGAATCTGTCTTAACTTCTTAACTTCTCAACTTCTGCTTTTCTGCCCGTGTTCGTCCGTGGCTGCATTTTCGCGTTTTTCGTGTGTTTCGCGGGCCTGTTTTTTCCGCTCTTCCGCTCTTCCTTGTTTTTTCTTCTCTTCGTCTTCTCTCAGTGTCCGTCCGTGTTTGTCCGTGGCCCCTCGTTTGCAAGCCTCGCCGGCAACTAAACCCAGTGATTTTTTTTGAAGGCGAGGCTGAGGAACACACGTGCGACCCGTGAGAAATTGCATTTATGGTCAGATTACAGGAGTTTACCCCATATTTCCCGGTGTTTACGGCGAAAAATTGCGAAGGAAGACCGAAAGAGGGTATGTTTTTACTCATGTAAGAGAAGAGTAATGCGTATGCTGGTCATATTATTCTCTAAAATAGTCTGGGGAATCTCATTGTGAGGCGTGAATATCTCTATGCCGGTATAAGGAAGCTCGATGCCGGTAGCGGGGACCTCTATGCAAGAAGTGTATATCTCAATGTTGGCAGCGAGAATCTCTATGTATGGCGTAAGTATCTCACATTTTAGCGTATCAGCCTTAGAAAGAGATGCTTGTATCTCTAAAAACGTAAAGATATTCTCATAAATTGACTGATCAACGGTAAAAAATGGGTAAAGTCGGGCAAAGGAACGTGGTGCGACCCAAGAATATAGGTGTTATTTCCCCTATCATGAAAATAGCCGCTAAGAACGCGAAGGACCGCGAAGAAAAAGAAAAAAACCTTGGTGTCTTGGCGACAAAATTTTTTATAATGATAGGAAGGGAGGGGAAATTTTTTCCATTTGAATTGAAATTCGAAAAATTGGTGCTATAATTATGATTATTAAAAGGAGACGCTGATGGTAAAAAGAAAAAATAATCCTTGGCAAGTAATCATGGTTTATATGATTATGGTGTTGTGTGGTGTGTTTTCATTAAACCTTCCCGGGGAATCCGGCGATAAATGGGTTTCTGTCAGCAGCGCCGGGTCGCATTCAAAGGAAGGAACCCCGGGATTGCAGGTGGTGCGGTCGGATCAGGGAAATCTTTCGATGGTAATGAGAACCGACGGCTTCTTTTCCTCTGAACGGACAGAAAATGGCCGGGTCTATACGACTTTGCAGATG
Organism: Candidatus Aminicenantota bacterium; assembly: GCA_026393835.1. Taxonomy (GTDB): domain Bacteria; phylum Acidobacteriota; class Aminicenantia; order UBA2199; family UBA2199; genus JAKAGC01. Next base: position 37,385 of record JAPKZK010000183.1, read on the forward strand.
GGGAAATATAACAGCGATATGAAACCGGGTTCCCCCTATCTACCGGCGGTCAGACAATATATCTATATCCCCGCCGGGAAAACCGCGCGTCTTAAAGTCAACCCCGGCCCACCGGTCACGTTTCATAACTACACGATTTACCCGGTTCAACAACCCGACAGCGACTTAAAAATCGGCGTGGAACCCTCTTTTTATTATGATGACGCTGTTTATAATGCGGACCGCTTATTCCCTTCGGAACTTGTTTCCCTGGGAGAAACGGAAAGCGTCCGCGGTCACCAAATCGCTTTGCTGCATATTTGTCCATTCCACTATAACCCGGCGCGGAAAGTCTTGTATGTGTACCCGGATATGGAAGTACAGGTGACTTTTACCGGCGAGAACCGGGCAGTCAGTTCACGGCTGCGCTCTTCCCCATTCGATTCGTTTATCCGGGGGATTGTACTGAATCCCGGCGCAGCCGGTAAAAAAGAACCGGCGGCAATCAGCACCGACAGCGAGGGCGCGGATTTTCTCATTATTACAGCGCCGGAATTCCTGGCCGCGGCCAACGCCCTGCACGACCACAAAGAAAGCCTGGGCATCGATACGGTTGTTAAAACCACCATCGATACCGGGATAACAAGCCCCGCTATTAAAAATTATATCCAGGATGCTTACGACAACTGGTCGCCGGCGACTTCCTATGTGCTGCTGCTGGGGGATGTGGTGTATATCCCGGTCCATTACCGGACATTGGACCCCGCCAATACTTATTACACCATCGGAACCGATCTTTATTACGCCTGCGTCGATGGCCAGGATTACCAACCGGATATCTTTTTAGGCCGCATTTCCGTAGATACCCTTTCCGAAGCGCAAACAGTGGTTCAAAAAATTATTAATTATGAGAACAACCCCCCGTCATTGGCGACATTTTACGCCAATGCGGCAGTGGTTGCCTATTTTAAAGACTATTACGAAGACGGCTTTGAAGACAATAGGAATGTAAAAACAGCCGAGGAGATCAGGGATTTTTTAGCGACCCGGGGTTACAATGTCGAACGTATTTATCTCGGGGACACTTATTGGAGCAATCCCAGCTATTATAATAATGACTATTATGGAAACGGCGGGCCCCTGCCCCCGGATTTGTTGTTTTCGAACGGGTTTTCCTGGGATGGAGATACCGGGAAAATAATTTCGGCTTTCAATTCCGGTGTGTCCCTCATGATATTCCGGGGCGATGCCGAAGAATTGGGATGGCGAAACCCGGAGTTTAGTGAAAACGATATCGCCACTTTAAACAACGGCGGATTGCTGCCGGTGGTATTTAGTAATAGCTCTGAATCCGGTTATTTCGACGCTGAAACGGATGATCACTATAATAGTTTTGATAGTTTCTGCGAAATACTGTTAAGGAAAGCGAATGGGGGCGCCGCGGCCGTCATCGGCCCCTCGCGGTCAGATTATGACGGGTACAAGGATTTTATGGATGAAGGTTTTATCGATTCGGTCTGGCCGGATTTTCTCCCGGCGGTTCCCAACCCGGACGGGGCATCGCCGCGCCTGGGCCCCATGCTAAATCACGGTAAAATCGCCATGGATATCCTGTGGGGCGACCCCCGGGGATTCCGGAAAGCGGAATATGAGATGGTTCACCTGTTTGGCGACCCCACCATGGCGCTGTGGACGCAACAGCCCGGTTCCATTGGTACACAAACGGTTAAAATTCAATCCGATCCCGGGTTTGGAATTCCCATTTCCGTCAGTCAAAAGGATATAAATGGAAATGGAGATGGCGCTACCTTTTTTACCCGCACCTATCCCACAGGAACAGCCGTCACGGTAACGGCGCCGGCCACATTTTACGGCGGCAGTTTCGTGAAATGGATGGTGGCCGGGGTCATCGTTGAAAACACATCGATCGAACTGACCATGGATCGCTATCACCAGGCCATTGTCTATTATTCGGACGAAAAAACATTGAATGTAAAATCATTCCCGGTCAACGGCGTCCCGATTACGGTCACCCCGGACGACAATACGGGCAGTGGAAATGGCAATACAAATTTTTCCAGGTATTATAACACCGGCGTCGAAGTCACTTTAACCGCCCCGGTGGGTTTCAGCGGGAGATATTTTGTACGGTGGCGCGTGGATGGCGTTGACGGCGTCCCGGACGCGAATCGGACCATCCATGTCGCCATGGACGCCGGTCATACGGTTTCCGCGGAATTTACGATTTTGTCCGTGGATAAAAAAGTATTGATTATAGATAAAGACCTAACCACCACCAACGGACAAAAAATAAAAACCGCCATCGAAGCCAATGGATTTAATACGGAATATTCACCATTTTTTACACCCCCGGAGATTTCCTTCCAGTTATACCCTGCTGTCTTTGTGACCGGGGGTTCCCTGACTCTTGCGGAATGCGCCAGGTTTACTAAATACCTGGACAGCGGCGGGAATCTTTATATCGAAAATTTATCATACCCTAACTCCTATTTCCAGGAATTCCTTAAGTCCCGTTTTGGAATCGAAGATGCATGGGGATCATCGGATATCACCCGGCTTACCGGTATGCCGGGGACATTTACCGACGGGTTTGATTTTACTTTCCCGGTAGATACTTTTTATACTGCCAGGCTCGACTGGGTGGATGAAGTAACCGGCACTTTGGTTATATGGGACAGCCTACTTTACTCCTACACTTACCATGCCGGGGTGGCGCGGGACGCAAATACCTTTAAAACCATCGGCGTCGGGTTTAACTTCGGCGACATTCCCCAAAACAACCGAACAGCGGTTATGAAAAAATACCTGGATTTCTTCATACCCCAGTCACCGGTGGTTCGAACGATTCAAATCACTTCCCCCAATGGCGGGGAAAACCTTGCCCTCGGTGCAGTCCATGCCGTCGGCTGGAACGCCGCCAATATATCCAGCCCATTAAAAATCTCATTATGGAAAGATGGTCTGCCGGTGGGAGTTATTGCGGATCAAATCGATCCGGGCAGAAGCCAATACAAATGGAAGGTAGGTAATTACGCAGGGGGAACAGCTTCACCGGGCGCCGGCTACGCAATAAAGGTTGAAGAGATGGGAACCGGGATTTGCGATTTGAGTAACGCCGCATTTACGATTTCCGCTGCACCTTCGCTTCATGTCACGTCCCCCAACGGTGGAGAAAATCTCACGTCCGGCGCGGCCCACACGATAACCTGGAATTCCTCCAATGTCAGCGGGACATTAAAAATAACCTTATGGAAAAATGGAACCCAGGTGGGCGTTGTCGCGGATGGGCTCAATCCATCCCCGGGTACTTACCCCTGGACGGTGGGCAATTACAGTGGGGGGACCGCCTCGCCGGGCGCGGGTTTTAAAATAAAAATAGAAGAGAATGGAAGCGCGGTTTCCGATATGAGCGACGGCCCCTTTACCATATTACCCATCCCCACTATCACCGTCGCCTGTCCCAACGACGACGAATCTTTATTAACCGGGACAATTCTCCCGATAACCTGGAATGCGGCCAACGTGACCGGCGCTTTGAAAATCACTTTATGGAAAGATGGGGCGTTGGTAGGGATTATTGCCCATGGTATCGATTCGTTCAAAAGGCAATATGCCTGGACGGTAGGCGTTTATGAGGGTGGCGTTGCCCCGCCGGGCGGGGGCTATAAAGTAAAGATAGAAGAAACTAAAACCGGCGTCTCCGATGACAGCGACCAGGCGTTTTCCATTGCCGGGCCCCCGTCCCTTATTGTTACATCCCCCAACGGCGGTGATAACCTCAGTCTCGGCGCAACCCACAATATCACCTGGGAATCCTCCAATATAAGCGGGACATTGAAAATTTCCCTTTTGAAAAACGGCTCACTTGTGGGAGTTATCGCCGACAATATAAACCCGGGGGATACCTCTTACGCCTGGACCGTGGGTAATTACTCCGGGGGAAAAGCATATGCAGATACGGGCTATAAAGTAAAGATAGAAGAGAATGGCTCTTCTGCCGTTGATTCCAGCGATAAGCCGTTTACTATTTCGGACGAATCCATAACCGTTGTTTCTCCCAATGGCGACGAAAACCTCACCATCGGCAAAACCCATCTGATAACCTGGACAGCTTCCGGCGTGAAAGGATCATTGAAAATCAGCCTATGGAAGAATGATGCGCAGGTAGGCGTTATTGCCGGTAAAGTCGATCAATCCCGGAATTCTTTCCTGTGGACCGTGGGGAATTATGCCGGAGGAACAGCGCCGGCAGGCACAGGCTATGAGGTTAAAATCGAAGATGAAGCGACGTCATGTTCCGATATCAGCAACGATTTTTTTACACTGTCAGATCCTCCTTCCATCACAGTCACATCCCCCAACGGCGATGAAAACCTGATCAATGGATCGACGCATCTTATCACCTGGAACTCCGTTAATATTAGCGGGACATTGAAAATAACGTTATGGGGCCACGATTCCTTTTATGTAGTAATTGCCGATAATATAAACCCGGCGGTGACATCGTACCCATGGACTGTCAATAGCTTTTTCGGCGATGTGTTTAAAATAAAGATAGAAGAAAATGGGACGACTGTCTCCGATATGAGCGACGGCGGTTTTACAATTTCTTATGCACCCTTAATATCGTCGATAGCTATATTCGATTCCCCGGTGTATAATAATTTTTTCCTGGGTCAAACATATGAGATATATTGGAGTTCCAATAATATTAAGAGGCCGGTGAAAATTACCTTATGGAAAGATGGCGTATCGGTCGGAACCATTGCCGATTATTTAGATCCGAAAGTACATTCTTACTATTGGAAAATGGGTGACTATGTCGGGGGAACCGCCGGACCCGGGACCGGGTATAAAGTGAAAATCGAAGAACATGATACCGGTGTTTCCGGTATCATAGACGATCCTTTTACTATTTTACCTATCCCCGCCATCATTGTCACTTCCCCGGTGGGGGGCGAAGTACTGACAAAGGGAACCACCTTTAATATCACCTGGAAAGCGTCCAATGTTCCCTGGACATTAAATATAAGATTATTAAAAAATAATGAATTCCGGGGGACTATCGCATCCTATATAGGCCCTGGAGTAACGTCATACCAATGGACAGTGGGGAATTCAAGTTACGGTTTTGCCCCGGAGGGATCGGGTTATCAAGTAGAGGTAGGCGTCGATGATACGAATTTTTCCGGCAAGAGCAACCCTTACTTTGCGATTTATTATCCACCGTCGATAACGATTACCTCTCCAAACGGCGGCGAAGGATGGGGATTAGACGATGTTAAAGATATATCCTGGGGGGTGATGAAAGTAAGCGGTACGTTGAAATTCACTTTATGGCAGGACAGCGTATTGGTTGGCGTTATCGCGGATGGGGTAAATCCCACGGCCGATAATTACTCGTGGTCGGTAGGAAGCTATATCGGCGGCAAAGTGTCCCCGGGCGCGGGATATCGAATAAAGATAGAAGAAAATGGTTCGACTGTGTCCGATATGAGTAATGCGCCCTTTGAAATAACCCCGGCGCATACCATCCGGGTCATTTCCCCCAACGGCGGTGAGAATTTCCAGGTAGGAACAACCCAAACGATCACATGGACATCCGCCAACGTGACCAATCATCTGTACATCTATTTATGGAGAGATGATTCGGAATGGACATCCATCGACTATGTAGACCCGGAGGAAACCTCTTACCAATGGTTCGTGGACGAAGAAGTGGGCGAAGGGTATAAAATAAAAATCGAAGAAGAAGGGACAGCCTATTCCGATTTGAGTGATAACTGGTTTACCATTACCGGCGCGTATTCGTTAAGGGTTACCTCGCCCAATGGCGGCGAGCTGTGGGCGAAAAATACGGTTAAACAAATAACCTGGACATCCACCGGCCTGTATGGCCCCGTCAGAATATATTTAACAAAGGAAGGTGAAAGTGACGAATATATCACTCAAGTGGCCGATGTAGCCGCGGGTTATTACAACTGGACCGTCGGCAGCCAGTATTATGGTGCAGGTTCGGGGTATAAAATAAAGATAGAAACAAACGTATCTCCGTATATTTACGACAAGAGCAATAATCCCTTTACGATTACCGATAACTGAAGGGAAAAGATAGATGCCCACGGCCACCGGCAAAATGAGCGAGCTATTCTCAATCTTTATGGCGCTGCTTGCGTATTCCTGCATCTCCATTGGTTTTGTCCTGATGAAATTGGGCATCGGTTGGACCGGGTGGACAGGCAAACGAAACCGGACATTCTATCGATACCTGGCGTTGTGGCTTACCGGGTTTATTATCATGAATATATATGGGGTTCCCAGCGCCATTGCATTGAAACGGCTGCCCCCCCATATTGTCGCCGCTTTTGCCGGCTGGGGAATTGTGGTATTGGTCTTCTTATCCCATTTTCTTTTGAAAGAAAAAATCCATAAGACCGATTTCCTTTTTTCCCTGGCGATTGTGGCCGGGATATTCCTGCTTCATTTTTTTGAAAGACCGGCGCCCGATAATGTCATCGATATTAGAGGTATAATCTTTCTCGGTTCGCTTCCCGTTATCCTTTTTATCCTGGGTTTTAGTAACCGGGTGTCCGCGAAGATGAAGACAGTGCTTTTCGCGTCGGTTTCAGGGATTTCAGCGGCGCTGCTGGTGGTATTTTTAAGGTTGTTGGTGCTTAAGTACCGTTATCAAATCGTTTTATATTTCGACTCCCCCTATCTTTATCTCTATATCGGGTTTGCGCTGCTTTCATTTATTGCACTGCAAATGGCCATTAAAAATGGGGCCATGATGGTCATCGGGCCCGTGCAATATTCGGCGACCATACTCTATCCGCTCCCGGCGGCGTTTCTTATCTTCCACCGGGGTATCGGTCCGATTCAATTCCTGGCGTTAGGGGTGATTGTCTATTCGGTAGTCGCTATTTTGAAGAAACGGTGAAGCGTTTAGTAACTGTAATGAAATAGTCCGAATAGTAAGTGCTTTATCAAAAGCTTTGGGAAGTCAAGAAACCGCACCCTCCAATAGGGCTTTCTCGAAAGGGTTTCTTGCCGCCGGAGGCAATACGGGTAAACAACGGGATCGGCGCATTAAGACCATCTGTATGAACAATTTTGTTTACCTGGTGCTGGCATTCAAAATAGTGAGTCCCACAATGGCATTTCCGTCTTTTCTTATTAAGATATCATCATCTGTTTCAATTGTGGTGGTTGCTCTCTGAGGTCTGCGAAAACTCATATATAAGACATCGGCCTCTTTATCATAATCCAACCAAAGATGCTGAGTTCTTAGTCTCATCATATCAGAGGCCATAACCATGCATTTGCCAATAAATTCATTTTTATTCGAAGCTGCTATCTGCGCCATATTACTTCTCCTTTTGCTTTCTTGTCTAAAAAATAAGCAGTTATTATAAAGCCATCTTTTTTAGATACTTCTTTATAGATGGCGACCAGCCATTTTTTTTTACTGAAATTCTTCGTAGCTTTCAATGTTCCCTCGTTTCCGTGAATCACAAATTCAGGCTTTTCGATAGTTTCAAGCACATCATAAAAATGACTGGCCAGATCGTCATGGTTTTCAATGATATGGTACCACCTTTCATAGGTCAGGCGTATGGGTACTCCATTGACAGAATATACGGTTTCCATTTATACACTCTAACTCAGTTTCAATCCTACTAAGCATCGCTTTATTGCACTAGAGAATACTTTTACCACACTTATGGAATAAAATCAATTCTTTTTGAAAAAAATATTTTCTCCTCCCCTTAAAGTTATATTGTCCTTTTGCTGCCTGCAAACGGAAAGAATGTTGACTTATACTTCCGGAAATAGTAATATTTATTACCGTAATAAAAATTACTATAACAGGGAACATGAAATTCAACGATTAACGGAAATCTCACGGAAAGCCGAAACAAAATCCCAGATGACCATTGTCCCGGATCGTATCTTTTTTCCGAAGCATAAAAGACCTCCCTTGCCCGGTTCAATATAGAGGAATTATCTTTACCCTCACAGTCTTTTTCAACCTCCGGTGGGAGCGGTCCGCGATAAGGAAGGCAAATTCATACTGCCCGAGAAACCCAGGCCCCGGCTGCCAATAAAAAATACCTCTCTCCCTATCCAGCGTGGAACCGATGGGCAAGGTAGAGATGGCCGACGCCCGGGAAGCGAAATGTATTTCAAGCCGTTCCAGTTCTTTGATCTCGATATCGACAATGCCTTTTGTATCCGGGTAAATTTCCTGGAGTTCGGTGCCCCGGTTATATCCTTTTTTAATCTCAACCGCCCGGACGAAATCCATCATCATGCTCCTTGTTTCCCGGTTCCCAGTTAATGATCCATGGGATACAACCCCTAAGTTGAGGATATTAAAATACCTGCTGCCAATGCCGTCCTGGTTCCCGGGATTATCCTCGGCAACCCAGGCGATTGTATGGACGCCGTTATCATAGGGCGTGGTATCGAAATCGAAATACCCCCCGGGAGCGTCGCTGTTAAGATAACCGGGGAAAAGTTTGTGCACATCCGACCTGACTATATCGTATGTCACGGTTCCCAGGTTTAGTCCGTCCACATAAACATAGATAGTGGACCCGTCTTCCGGCAGTATATTGGGCATGGGTGTCAGCGCCCAGCCCTGGTTCCTGTACATGTGACCCGATGCATCCCCACCCTGGATGGGTGTATCGATGGCGCCAAAGGGTTTGACCGCGCTGATATTATCGACGGTAATGGTTTTCTTGCCCAGCGAAACTTCGTTTCCACCGCAGTCCCTGGCGATAACTTCTAATACGTATGTCCCGTTACCATCGGGCGGCAGGGCGTTGGTCAACATCATATAACCCCATCCTGCTTTGTAATTCAAGGGGTATTGGGGATACGCCGCTTCTACATCCGGCCGTGCGCCTTCGACAAATACGGCGTCCCCGACATAGGCAAGCCCGTTTTCTCCGGAACTCTCAACCTGGCGATATATTGTTACACTTTCTACCCCCACATCATCCAGTATCCAACCGGTAACCGGGATACCGCTGCATACGGTCGAGCCATCGATTGGCGATGCAAATTCACCAAACGGCGGCTCATCGGAATTATGAACAATCAAGGTTAATGAAATCGTTTGAGGTGAATTGGAAGCGTTGGCATCAATGACAGTAACCGTCCCGGTATGAACGCCCATGGGCAATGCCTTACTAATAGAATCCAGCGAAAGAATCACCTGGCCCGCGCCTGTACCGGAAGTGGGACTATAATCTAACCAGGCGGCATCACAGGTCACTGTCCAGTTCAGGGTTCCCGCCCCGCTGTTGTCGATCAAAAATGCCTGGGGTATACAGGTAACGATTTCGCCGGCGACTCCGAAATAGAAATGGGTGCGATTCAATTGGATTTTCGGTTTGCATTCGCCGGAAAGCGTCAGTGTAACTGGAACTGATTGGGGTGAATTGGAGGCATTGGAAGAACTGACAGTAATGGCGGTATTGTAGACGCCGACGGTTAACCCGGCGGGGTCCACCGAAACCGTTATCACTCCCGAACCCGATCCCGAACCCGGGCTGCAGGTAAGCCAATCGGCATTATCGCTAACGGTCCAATTCAAGGTACCGCAACCGGAATTGGAGATGGAAAACGTTTGCGCAGTGGTTGAGCCTCCGCAGGCGACACTGAAATTAAGTTTCGTGGGATTCAAGGAAATCGTGGGAGAACCCGGTGGAAGGCTATTGGAACTGGGGGCAGGGGTTTGATTACTCAACCAGTCGGCGCATGTGCCGGTATCCTGGTTCAAATCAGAGCGAATAATACTTTTGCCGGTGTTAGCTTCAGGTAGAAGAGAAATGCACCAACCGGCAATACTGGAACCGCCGGATTCCCAGGCCACCTGGTCTTTTATATTGCCTTGTTTATCTTTCAGGGTCAGATAATCGCCGTCGTTATGAAGCCTCAGCGGTGAATTGTCTATGTTCGGGTAAAAACCATATTTACTGTAAAAATATATCTCGTCCTGGGCAATAACAAGATAGCCGCCGGCCGCGATGGTGGTGCAGGAGGGAATCGTGAAGATGTCGGTATTATCCCGAACGGTCCACCCGCCCACATTGACGGCTGATGACGTGGAATTGTAAATCTCCAGCCACTCTCCCTGGGTATCGCCGGAATCCTCGGAATCATAAAGTACTTCACTGAACACAATGCCGATATCCGCGGCGGCGACCGCACCGGGTAAAACGATCAACAGCACGGCCAGGATTCCCAAACACTTAAATAATGTTGTTTTCATTGTTCCCTCCATCAATCTTTTTATTTGTCACGAATCGGTTTATGACCAATTCCCCTTCTCTTTAAAAAAGATGTTTAATATATATAATAAAAAAGTTCGATTGTCAACTTATCTCTTTTTTATAACTATCCAATTTGTTGTAAAGGGACTTGCGGGCAATCTGCAAGATTTTGGCCACCTTTGCCTTGTTCTTATATTTTTTCAAAAGGTATTGAATGTATTCTTTTTCCAATTGCCCCAACGACATCTCCCGGTACTTGACCGTCTCGAAAAAATCCTCCGATGTCCTTAAAATCGGATAGATATCATCATCGGTCACTTCCTTAGTAGTGATGGAAAGGTTGGCGACAAAATTTTCCAGTTCCCGGATATTCCCCGGCCAGTGATAATCCTGGAGGAGTTTCAACGCCGCGCTCCCCAGGTTGACCCGCAGCCCCTTTTGGGCCGCAAAATACATAAACAACGAAAGAATATCATTTTTCCTTTCCCGCAGCGGCGGCGCCGGGATACGGTAAGCGGCAATGCGGTAAAAAAGGTCTTCCCTGAATTTCCCCACCCTGGCTTTTTGCTCGATATCATGGTCCGCGGAAAAAACAAAGCGCACATCGATATCGACTTCGCGGTTGGAACCAAGAGGGAAATACTTTTTACGTTCAATAATGCGCAATAATTTGGCCTGGGTATTTAAAGACAGCAGGTCCACCTGGTCCAGGAATAAAATACCCCCTTCCGCCTGCTGCCATTTTCCCTCGTAATCCTTTTCCGCGCCGGTAAAAGCCCCCTTTTTGTACCCAAACCACTCGCTCTCCAGGAGTGTTTCCGGTACATCCCCGCAGTTGAGGTTCACCATTTTGTGGTATTTGCCGATGCTGAACAGGTAATCGACCCAGATATTTTTGCCCACACCGGTCTCGCCGTAAATAAGGATATTGGTATCGATATCGGCAATCTTTTGAAGAACCTCTCGAATGGCTAAGGATTTCTTATCCTTGAGGTTCTTGATCAGCGTAAAAATCGTATCGTTTGGCATCCATCCACAATTTTTCCAGGGTATATTTCTTCCTGGATTCCTCGGAAAAGATATGTACGATGAAATCGATGTAGTCCAGCAGTATCCACTCCGCCTCCCGATCCCCTTCCACGCTGAAGGCTTTGCGTTTAAATTCCTTTCGTAATGTTCCCTGCACCTCGTCGCAAATGGCGGCGTTTTGACGGGTGGAATTGCCGCTGCCGATTACCATGAAATCGGTGATTTCATTGATCCCTTTCAATTTTAAGACCATTACCCTTTCGGCTTGTTTGTCCAGCATGGCGGCCACGGCGCTTTTTACTTCCGGGGGAATTTTTCTCTTCTTTAAATCGTCCGTGATTTGCTTATATTCCTCAGGTTTCATATAATTTATATTCCTCCATAATTTTTTTAACCTCCGCCTCAACTAGACCGTCGATCGGTTGAGATTGCTTTATTTTCTCCCGGATAAGCGTCGAGGAAATGTCCAATTTATCCGATTCGTAGGAAAAGAGATATACCCCTTCAACTTTTTCCTCGTTTAACAGGTTCTCCACAGCCGGCGCGTGGCCCGGGTTTCGCAAGACTACGATAAAAGGGAGCGCATGAAGAAGGGTTTTATAATTTTTCCAGGTTCTTATCTTGAGGAACCCTTCGCTGCCGGAGATAAAGAAGAATTCGGTATCCGGGGATTTCACTTTAAGTTCGTTTACCGTGTCGATGGTCCAGGACATAGTGGGGCGTTTCATTTCGATATCGCAGGGCGTTAGTTGGGGGAAAGGTTTCAGCGCCCGGGTCAACATTTCCCAGCGGGCTTCCGTTGGGGCAAGATCGATATTGGTTTTATGGGGGGGGTGGGCGGACAGGATGTACAGGATGTTATCCAGGTGATAGGCCCGCTGTATTTGCAGTCCCAGTTCGATATGACCGCGGTGAATCGGATTAAACGTCCCCCCCAATAAACCGGTTCTATTGCCCATGGTCATTCATCGGTCGGCGCGCCGGTATCGGGCGCAGCGGTATCGGACGCGCCGGTATCGGAAGCCGCGCCGGCCCGGTAAAGCTCGAAGAGTTTGTTTTTAAGTTGTTTGAGGTTTATTTCTTTGACGGCGGAAATCTCGATGTACGGGATATTTTGGGACAGGCAATGTTCTCTCAATTCCTTCAGCGCCGGGTTTTCCCGGTCCGGGTCCGGCGGCAGCAGGTCGATTTTAGTGGCCACCACCAGTCGTTCTTTTTGCAGGAGGTTGGGCCGATAGGATTTCAATTCTTCCCGGAGGACAGTGAAGGCTTCCAGGGGGGGCATTGTGGTGTAAGGGGAAACATCCAGTAGAAATAGTAATACTTTGGTGCGTTCGATATGTTTGAGGAACTGTAAGCCCATACCTTCCCCGCGGTGGGCGCCCTCGATAATACCGGGGATGTCCGCCACCACCAGGCTGTCGTAGTCCCCATAAACTACGCCCAGGTGGGGGCTCAGGGTGGTGAAGGGGTAGTCGGCGATTTTGGGTTTTGCGCCGCTTATTTTGGAAATAAGGGTGGATTTCCCCGCGTTGGGAAACCCTACCAGCCCGGCAAAGGCGATTAATTTCAGTTCCAGTATCACGGCCAGGGTTTCGCCCGGTTCGCCATTTTGGGAAAATTTGGGCGCCTGGTACGTTGAGGATTTAAAATGGGCGTTTCCTTTTCCTCCCCTGCCGCCTTTCACAATGGTAAAGCTCAACCCGTGCGCCGTGAAATCGAAAAGTGTTTTCTCGTCCGGGTAAGATTTGACGATTGTTCCGGCAGGGACAGTGATGATGATATTTTCCCCGTCTTTGCCGGTTTTATTGGCGCCGCTGCCGTTGGCGCCTTTTTGGGCTTTAATGGTTTTTTTAAATTTGAAATCGATCAGCGAGTTGGCGGCGTTTCCGCTCACCAGTATGATAGAGCCGCCGCGGCCGCCGTTGCCGCCGTCCGGGCCGCCCCTGGGAATATATTTTTCTCTCCGGAAACTAACGCAACCGTTTCCGCCATTGCCGGCATTAAAATTTACAATGGCGCTGTCGACAAACATTTTGATCTAAACTCACTCCCGGATCCCATGATGTATGGGATGGTTGGTGGAATAGTTACGGCAATTAATTGGCGACGACCTCTACAAACTTTCTTTTGTTCCTGTCTGAAAATTTAACAACGCCCGTGGCCAGTGCAAACAGGGTATCGTCTTTGCCGAGGCCGACATTTTGCCCGGGTTTGATTCTCGTACCTCTTTGCCTGACGATAATGGACCCGGCGTTGATTTTTTGACCGCCGAATATTTTAACACCCAGTCGTTTTGACTGACTTTCACGTCCGTTTCTTGCGCTGCCGCCGGATTTTTTATGCGCCATTATTCTTTCTCCTTTGCGTCTAATTCGATTTTTTCGATCTGGATCCTGTGAAGTTTCTGCCGGTGTCCCCTGGTTCGTCTGTATTGCTTTTTGGCTTCCTTTTTAAATACGATGATCTTGGGGGCCTTAATTTGTTCCAGTACTTTGGCCCTGATGCGGGCGTTTTTCACAAAAGGCTGACCGATATGCAGATCATTGTTTTGTACCAGGAGAACACTATCAAAATCGACTATATTCTCATCAGAGAGGGTTTCATTCTTTAATAGTTCAACTTCCAGCACGTCGCCTTCAGCAACCTTATATTGCTTACTGCCTGTTTCAAGAATTGCAAACATCCTTGTACTCCTTCAATCGTTCTTTTTTGTAATGTTTCAAACATTTATACCATAAAACCCCGGTCAAGTCAACCGCATTTTTGCCGACAGCGCCCTATTTATTTTTTTTGCCGTCTCCTCTAACCAGGTATATTCAAGTACATCGTTCAGGGTAATATTTTAGTTTATATTTATTGTACTTTAACCGGGTCGGGATGAAAATATCCTTTCCCATCCCACCACCCATTCACATAGGGCTTCACCGGCGCGCTGCCTTCCATCATTTGATGGGTCCTGCCGTTGGCTAATTCCAACCAACCCCGGGAGGTGGGTAACTTTACTTCGGGCTCCGGCTCCTGCCCCTGGATATCGGATGTGGGAACAAAATACATCCACGCGCCGTTGTTGTGCCCTACGATCGTCCCTTCAACGAAATATCCCCCCGGTTTCCTGTAATCGCCTTTGGCGAAAAACGTATAATCCTTTAACTCCAGGTACCCGGGGATTTCCGCCGGCGGCATCGGTATATTGACAATTAAAGGGGTCTTCTCACTGCCCCATTCATCATACCGCTTGACTACTTTTTCCAGCACCGTTTCGTTTCCTTTTTGTAAAATAAATTTAATATAGTCCCCGGAATAGGCGCCGGGAAAAGCGCCCCGTGGAAGTTCATGCCTCCGCATACCGGGGGCGTAGAGAAAGAAATAAAACCAGACGTGGTTCTTCCCCTTTAATTCAGGATCGAACATAAAACCGCTGATTTTTCTAATGGGCGCCCTATCCCGATCCAAAACCAATGCAAATAATTTATACTCGTCGGGCAAACGCTGCGGCAAATCCACCATGATGGTAAGATAATTTCTCCCATTGCCCATTTCTCCCACCCGTTCCAATTCCTTACTTAACCGCTCTAAATCGAGGGAGACTGGGACGGTTTTCACGCTTTTCCCTGTATCCGCTGTATCCGCTGCATCCGCTGCATCCGCGCGGCACTCGCCGGCGCTAAAAAGAAAGAAAAATAATCCCATCGCTGCGAAAATCCAAACCAGTGATTTTGTTTTCATTTGTCAGTTCCTCCTGTTATAAATTTTTTATATGCTTCATTCACGTTTTGAGTGTTTGTTCCAACCAATCCAGGTATTTCCCGAATTCGCCGCTTACCTTATCCCTGGCGGCTTTCCCCTGCTTTTTCTCCAGGGAATCCAGGTACTCGCCGCTTAACTGCCCGGCGCGCGCTTTCTCGCCCCCGATGAACAATAAGTACATCCGCAGGGTGCAATAATTAAAGCGGGAATAATCATCCAATACCTTTCTCCCGGCAAGATAATCGTTCATCATATGCAAATAACGTTCCGCCGGGAGATACTGTTTCTTTCGCAGGGCCGCCGAGGCGAGGTGAATATAGGTTGCCGGCATTTCAACCTGCTGCCCCGGGTTTTCTTCCTGTACCGCGGCGATAATTTTTTGGGCGTCGCTGTCGCTGCCCAATACCAGGGGCAGGTAATTTTCCAATAAGGGCTTGTGAATACAGGAATGCAAATAATCGATGTTTTTGTACCGCCCCCAGATGCTGTTTGAAATGAAAAGCTCATCGATTACCGGGGAAACGGCAAAGTATGGGATTGTTTTTTCCCGCATCGACCCGGGCCATAGTTTTGCCATACTCCCACTGTTCATAAAATTCGCCTTTGAAGCGGGAGAATTCATGAAATCGATATAAGCGGCAATATCCCCGGGGTCGCTTTCTAAACGGGAAGAAAGGTGCTGGGGATAATTATCCGACAGCGGCGGCGCATCCACCAGCCAATCCTTCAAACGCCGGCCGTCCGCGATAAAAAAGGCGCCCAATTGTTCCGGGCTTTCAAAACCCAGCGTTCGCAGTTCCGGTCCCACCACGGGGTCATGCCATTGCCGGGCAAAATCCTCTTCCGTCGCGCGCTTGACCGGGTTCTTGACGCCCACCATCATCCACTCCAGCCCGGACCCTGTCCAGAGCGAATTCTCCCGGAAAACTTCGCCAAAACCTTTTAATATGGACCGGGTTTCCGATAGGCCCAACTGGTAAACGGGCAGCCAGTAGGTAACGATCCCCCCTTCGGATAAGCGGTCATATATCAGTTGAAAATACTCCCGCGTATAAAGATTCACAATCCCTTTGCTTTTGGGCGGCGGGGGTTCCGCCGTTATTAAATCGAACTGCCGCCGGCGCGTCAGGAGAAAAAACCGGCCGTCTTCGATATGTACTTTGACCCGGGGATCATGAATGGGATTTTCCTTTGGGTCCGGGAAAACAACGCGGCCCTCCTCTACGATCTCCCGCGAGATATCGACGATTTCTATATTTTCAAAACTCTTCGTATCCGTCATTGCCTTTGCCGTCATGCCGCACCCGTAACAGATCAAAAGAACATCCTTAATGCCGGGGTTCACCACCGTGGGCAAGTAAACGAAGAGTTTCATATACCGTCTCGCCCCCATCCAGGTGCCGGACATGGTGTGACTGTTGGTTACTAACCGGTAATAATGAGGTTTGCCTAACAAATCACTCTCCAAATACTGGATCGTTTCCACCACGCCTTCCCGGGCTG
Organism: Candidatus Aminicenantota bacterium; assembly: GCA_026393835.1. Classification (GTDB taxonomy): domain Bacteria; phylum Acidobacteriota; class Aminicenantia; order UBA2199; family UBA2199; genus JAKAGC01. The sequence continues at coordinate 53,953 of JAPKZK010000183.1, forward strand.
CCACCCTTTGCTCCCCGTTCTTACTGTAACGCTGGTAAGGAATTTTTAAATAGCGGTCATTCATGAAACCGAAAGGGAAAAACAATAAAGAGGCGGCATATGCGGCGATTACGGCGTGTGGGAGGGAAAGTTTTTTCTTTAACAGCGCCGATTGTTCTTTTGGGAGCGCCAGCAGGGCCATGACGCCGTAGCAAAGCGCGAACAAGAAAAAACTTTTTTCAACGCCGAGATAGGGGATGAAAACAAACCCGGCCGCCAGGGAACCGATCATGCCGCCGGTGGTATTGGCTAATGTCAGCAGTCCGGCGGCTTTTGTTTCGGAAGCGATTTCTTTATGCAGGGCTTTGCCCAGCATGGTAAAAATAGCGCCCGATAAAAAAGAAACCGGGAATATAAGGAATAAAGAAAGTAATAATATCTTGACATTATCGCTGAACATTTCGATTAGGCCATGAAAAGCGAAAGCGCCGAAATTAGTGTAAAGCAGAACCGCCAGTATACCGTTGAAAACCAACACTGCTGCGAGAAAGCGATCGGCGTCCGGTCGCAGCCGGAACCATTTGGACGCAACCATCCCGCCCAGGCTGATTCCTAAAAGGACAGCCGCCAGCATCAGGGTAAAATTCAAAGTGGTGGCGCTGAAAAACAACAGCATGAAGCGAAACCAGTTGACTTCCAGGGCCAAAACCGTGAAGCCGGAAAGAAAACCGGCGGCCAATAGGCGGATGGTATTAACTGAAAAAACCAGCATCGATTCTGCCTCCGGCGGCCAGGAACCCTTTTGAAAAATGGTTCCTGGACCTCCCAAAACTTTTGCTAATGAAAAGATTTTTGGTTCGGTCTTGTTTTTCAAGTAGACCCAGGCGGCGGTGGCGGTGGCGGCGGCCAGCAGGTTGAAACTTGCGGCCAGGAGCCCGGCGCCCCGGATGCCGAACCATTTCACCAGGAACAATTCCCCACCTAGCACCCCGGCTGCCGCGCCAAAAGTATTCCACCCGTAGAGTATTCCCAGCGTACGCCCGAAGTTTGGGGTTTCATGATTTGCATGCAGCGTCAGTGCATTTACCAGCACGGGCAAAGTCGCGCCCATGGCGCAAGCCGGCGCCGCCATCAGGCAAAAGGCGGTAACGGTTTTAAAACCGTTAAGAAGGAAATCATGTCCCAGGAGTACGCGGTAAACCGGGACAAATATTTGGGTGAGGTTAGGCAGAAGCAGCACCAGTAAAAAACCGGAGACGCCGATGATGATTTCCAGCAGGGCATAGAAGCGGATGGGGGATTTGATTTTATGGCCTTTGAATCCCACCAGGCCGCTTCCCAGTGCCAGACCGCCCATAAAAGCAGCGAGCACCAGGGAAGTAGCCCATACGCTGTTGCCGAAAGTCAAACCGGCCAACTGGAACCATAATAGCTCGAATATAAGAGCCGAAGCGCCGGAAAAGAAAAAAATCGCACAAAGTATTGCAGTCATGGTACTATTTTAACGGAAAAAGGCGTTTATTTCAATAAGAAAAAAAAATGCCGGGCTTGACATTTCCGCGGAATGTAGTATAAAAGGAAGTCGAAATAAATTAAGGAGACTAAAGTGAACCAAACAAAAGACGAAAAAAGTCTGACGGCAATCGTCGAGACCGATAAAGGAACGATTCGGCTAAAACTTTTTAGCGAAAAAGTACCGCTAACGGTCGGCAATTTTGTCAACCTGGCGCAAAGGGGCTATTACAACGGGCTGAAATTCCACCGCGTGATCGCCAACTTTATGATCCAGGGCGGATGCCCCCATGGCTCCGGGACCGGCGGACCCGGGTATAAATTCGAAGATGAATTCGCACCGGGATTAACCCATAATAAACCCGGGATTCTTTCCATGGCCAACTCAGGACCCGGCACCAACGGCAGCCAGTTTTTTATTACCCATGTCCCTACCGACTGGCTGGATGGAAAGCATACAGTTTTCGGCGCAGTGCTGGACCAACAAGACCAGGACGTGGTAAACCGAATCGCACAAGGGGATAGTATCCGCAAAATCACCATCGAAGGCGATTATTCCCAATTACTGACTCAACTCAAACCCCGGCTGGACCAATGGAACCAGGCGCTGGGGCAACGGTTTCCCCATTTGGACAAATTGTTATAAAATTAATAATTTCCGCTTGACATCGGAAAAAGAGTTTTGTAATATATCATCTTAAACGTTTAATTTTAAACAAAATAAGGAACCATAGGGACATGAAACAAGGTGCGAGGCGGGTATGAAGAAGAAAATAAGCCTGAGAGTCATCCAGAGAATATCTTTTTACTACGAAGCTTTATTAAAACTAAATCTTACCGATGATTCCTATATCTCATCCAAGAAACTGGAAGAAATAACCGGGGTTTCTTGCAACCAGGTGCGGCAGGACTTTTTCTACCTGGGTATCTCTATAGGAAAACAGAAGAAAGGCTACCAGGTTAAAAAATTATTCCGGGAGTTAAGAAAAATATTGTCCATCGATAGGGGGGCGGAAGTGGTGGTAATCGGCGCCGGGCGTTTGGGCCGCGCCCTTTCGGAGTATAAATTGTTTAAAGTCAGGAATATCCATGTAGCGGCGCTGTTCGATGTCAAACCGGGACTGGTGGATACTTCCGTGGATATAAAAGGGGAAAATATCCGGATATATCATACGGATCGACTGGAACACTATTTAAAAGAACATTCGGAAATTAAAATCGCCCTGTTAAGCGTCCCGGAACAAGCGGCCCAGGAAACACTGGACCGCCTGGTTATTTACGGGATAAAGGGGGTAGTGAATTTCGCCCCCAGGATCCTGAAACTTCCCAAAAGCACAAAAGATGTCCAATTGGTTAACGACTGTATCGGCGCCTCATTGTACAAAATCGTTTACCAGATTTATCATAAGAAATAATAGCATAAAAAACAGGGACAGAAAAAATGGATGTTGTTTTACATATTGTCTTTTTTATCGTATTACTGGTATTCAGCGCTTTTTTTTCCTCGGCCGAGACGTCGCTGCTGTCTCTTAACATGATCAAGCTCAACCTCAAGGCCAAAAAAAAAAAGAAAAAAGCAGTGCTGCTGAAAAAAATACTCAAAAACCCGGAAGAATTCTTTTCCACCATTTTAATCGGCAACAACTTTGCCAATATCGCGGCCGCCACCATATCTACTGTTCTTTTTACGCGGTTGTTGAACTCCAATGATGAATGGGTCCTGTTAATCTCCACATTGGTCACCACCATTGTGATTTTACTTTTCGGCGAAATTACACCCAAATCCTTTGCCTTTCGCTACAGCGAACGGATGTCTTATGTATACGCCTATCCTATCCGGTTTTTTACTTATTTGTTCTACCCCCTGGTGAAAATCACCTCCGCGATTTCCAACTTTATTTTCAAAAAAGGCTCCCCACGCATTGAGAAAAAAGACCTTACCATCGAGGAAGTCAAACACTTTTTGTCCTCCGAGATACAATTGTTCAGCTACAGCCCGGAATCGCTGCGCATGGTGAATGAAATCCTGGATATCGCGGAAAAAGATATCAAGAGCATCATGACCCCGCGTATGAATATCGTGGCCCTGGACGAAACCGCCGCTACAGATGAATTAATAAAAATTATCGCCGCCAGGAGAATAACCAAAATTCCCCTTTACCGGGACACCCTTGACAATATCACCGGCATCGTCCATATGGATAAACTGATTACAGTGCTGGTGGCCGGTGAACTGAAAAAAATAAGTTTAACGGATATTGCCGTAAAACCGATTTTTATCTCCGAGTACTCCTCGCTGAACTACGCATTGAAAGAGTTTAAAAAATATGGACTGAATATTGCCGTGGTCCTGGATGAATACGGCGCCACCATCGGCATTTTAACCCTCAGCGATATTTTCAGGGAAATCCTGGGCGAAATAGAGATCGGCAGTCACCCCATCCGCCAGACCGGGGAAAACCGATTCCTGGTTAACGCCGGTATGGCCGTGGAAGAGGTCAATGCGAAACTCAATATCCAATTGCCGGAGAAAAAGGATTATACGACTTTATCCGGTATGTTTATCTATCATTTCGGCAAATTTCCCAAAGAAAACTCCACTATCACCATAAACGATACGGTATTGGTGGTCAAACGCATGGGCAAACGAAAAATAGATGAAATCCTGGCGATTCATCATAAAAGTGAATGAAGTAAAATGAAAAAGGTATCCGTCGTAATCATTACCTTGAATGAAGAAGACCGCCTTGAAGGGGCATTAAAAAGCTGCCGGGACATTGCCGACGAAATCGTGGTGGTGGACTCTTTTTCCACCGATAAAACCTGCGAAATCGCGGCCCGGTACGGCGCGGTTATTTATAAAAATGTCTTCAGCGACTACGGTTCGCAAAAAAATATCGCCCTGGAAAAGGCCTCCCATGAATGGATATTGAACCTGGACGCCGATGAGCGCGTCTCCGACCGCTTAAAAAATGAAATCCTGGCGTTTAAACAAAAACAAGATTCCGAAGCCGGGGAAGATGATGCGGATGGGTTCCTGATCAACCGCAAAACCTTTTACCTGGGGCGGTGGATCAAACATTCCGGTTGGTACCCGGACTGCAAATTAAGGTTTTTCCGCAAAAGCAAGAGCAGGTGGCGGGGGCGAATCCACGAAGCCCTGGTCCTGGATGGCAAAACCTCCCGGATGATCGGCGATATCCTCCACTTTACCTACCGCGATATAACCGACCATATCCGGCGGTTGAACAGCTATTCCCGGCTGCAGGCCATGGATATCGTTGATAAGAAAAAGAAATTACTCTATTTAAGGGCTTTTTTACTCCCGCCTGTTACCTTTTCAAGGTTCTACTTCTGGAAGCTGGGAATCCTGGACGGCTTCCCGGGGCTGGTAATCGCCCTGGTGTCCTCCTGGGCCACCGCCATGAAATACTTGAAAGCCATCCAATTGAAACGGAAAGCCGGGGGCAAAGAGAATTTATTTTAAATTTAATATTTGAAATTACCCGCGTTTCTGTTAAAATAATACCTGGTAAGAAAATACATATTTAAGCGTTACGTACATAGGAGTACACAGATGACCAACGGCAGCCAACAGGGCGAGTTATTAGAGTTAGAGGCGGCGATCAACTTTCTTTACGATACCTTTACCGGGAAAACCACCAATCATTTCGAATTGCTGGGGCTTTCCACCACCGCCACGCAAAAAGATATCGAAACCGCTTACAAGAAATATTCAGAGGAATTTTCTCCGCAGCGCATTGCCATGCTGTCGGATCCAGAAGCACGGAAAAAAGGAAATTTTCTCATCTCGCGGGGAAAACAAGCCATTGAGATACTGACCGATTTCAAGAAGCGCGCCGATTACGAGAAAAGGGGATTCCGGGAGCCTTCACCCGAAGACATACCGGAGGATACCGACGAAGAAAAGGCCAAGGGCATTTATAAAAAGGCCAAATCCCTCAAAACCATGAAAGATTATGATAAAGCCATCTGGGTGCTGAAAGAAGCCATTAAACTGGACCCAGCCAAACCGGCCTATTATTTAATGCTGGGACAGTGCCAGGCGCAATCCCCCCAACATAAAAAAGAAGCGGAACAAAACCTGCAAAAAGCCGCGGAATTGGAAGCCTGGAATGCGGAACCTTTTTTCGAATTGGGTCTGTTGTTTTATTCCGAGCGTTTGTTCAAACGGGCGGAGACTTTTTTCCGGAAAGCGTTGGAATTGGAACCCAACCACCGGCAGGCCAGGATCAAATTAGAGGCCATCGTGGGCCCGGAGAAAAAATTTATGGATGTCGCCCAGGATACACTTGGAAAATTCATCCCCTCCATCTTCGGTAGAAAAAAATAAATCGTAATTTCCCCCTTATTCGTTAAAGAAAGCTAGGTCTTCCGGGTCCTGGAAATAGGATACTATAAAATCCGCGTAAATCTTTGCGTCCACTCCCACCCCTCCGTCCCTCCCTCCCGGTAAGGGTAAGAGGAAGGATAAGGGACAGTCAAAAAGAATGATAAGGGACAGTCAAAAAAATGAGAAAAAATTTGAAGAAGGTATTGACAATTTAATCTCAATACAATATATTTAAAACAGAATACAGGGTGAGCCCAATCCGCTGGTTCATAAAAAAAAGTTCAGGGCAAGGAAGGTTGAAAATGCCACGAACGAAAAGACGTTGGGTCTCACAAAATTGCGGGTCCTTTCATATCATCTCCCGGCTTGCCGGGAACAACAAGCTCTTTAACATCGAGGAAAAAGAATATCTCCTCACCTTAATGGAACGACTGGCCGCCGGCTTTTTTATCAGGATTCATTCTTTCTGTATCATGGGG
>JAPKZK010000202.1 GCA_026393835.1 Candidatus Aminicenantota bacterium
CAGGATGCGCTTGATTGTGTTGGGGGGTGAAGCCGTACGGCGACATGATATCGAAATGCACCGGGAATTTTTCCCACACGCCACGTTATGTAATCTTTATGGGCAGACAGAGTCTTCATACAATGCGATGGAATATATCACCCCCGGAACGGTCGTAAATGAAATAGTCCTGGGGAAGGTTGTCGAAGGTATGGCCATATTTATCGTAGATACCGAAGGAAATGAAGTCCTTGCCCTGGAAACCGGTGAAATTGTTGTGGCCTGCCCCCATCCGGCATTGGGATATTGGAATAACGTGGCAGCCACCCAAAAAGCCTTCTCTTTTCACCCGGGATATGGGAAAATGTACCGCACCGGGGACATGGGCCGCCTGCTGTTGGATGGGAATATCGAATTTCTCGGCAGGAAAGATAACCAGGTAAAGATCAGGGGTTTCAGGATCGAATTGGGTGAAATAGAGAGCCGGCTATTGAAGCATGAGCAAATCGCCGAGGCGTTGGTAAACGCAGTGGAGAGCGGGAATGGGAGTGGGGATAAATACCTGTGCGCCTATATCGTTTATAATAATCCCAATACTCCCGGTGCGTCGGAGGAATTGAAAGTATATTTAGCGGGGTTATTGCCGGATTACATGATCCCCGCCTATTTTATTCGCCTGGAGCGGTTGCCCCTCACCCCCGGAGGAAAGGTAGACCGGAAAGCATTGCCATTGCCGGAAATAGGAGCAATAAACCGCAGGACATTTATCGCACCCCGCACCTGGGTAGAAATAAAACTCCAGGAAATATGGCGTGATGTCTTAAAATCTCCGGGTGTTATCGGGATAGAGGATAATTTTTTCCAGTTAGGTGGGCATTCGCTAAAAGCCACGGTTCTTGCGGCGAAGATGCATAAGGTATTTGATGTGAAAGTCCCGTTGGCGGAAATATTTAAAACCCCCAGTATCAAGGAATTGGCGAAATATATAAAGGGAAAGAGTAAGGATTTCCATATATCTATCGAACCCGCGGAAGAGAAAGAATATTATCGATTGTCCCCGGCCCAGGAGAGATTATATATTTTGCAGCAATTGGTTACGGATAATACCGGATACAATATGCCCTATGTTATCCACCTGGCGGAAGGTATTGAAAAGGATAAACTGGAATCGGTATTTAAGAGATTAATTGAAAAACATGAGAGTTTAAGGACGTCGTTTATAACATTAAACGAAGAGCCGGTGCAGAGGATACACCGGGAGGTGGATTTTTCTATCGGTTATTATGAAGCCGCGGGGGAAGCGGAAGTAGCTTCCCTTATTGCCGGTTTTACAAAGCCCTTTAATTTGGACGCGGCGCCCCTTCTGCGGGCGAACCTGCTGGCCGTGGGGTTATCCCCCCGGGTTCGCCGGGTTCTTTTTATAGACATGCATCACATCATCACGGACGGTACATCCCAGGGCATATTGGAAAAAGAGTTCCGTGCGTTGCTTGCGGGAGAGACGCTTCAACCCCTGAATCTCGGGTGTAAAGATTATTCGGAGTGGTATAACGGCGTACTCCGGCGGGAAGCGATAAAAGACCAGGAATCCTATTGGCTGAAGGAATTTTCCGACGAGCTCCCGACTCTGGATCTTCCCACCGATTATCCGCGGCCATCGATACAGAGTTTTGAGGGGAATACCGCGAGTTTTAGGCTCAATGATGAAGAAACCCGGAATATAAAGCGAATCGCGGTGGAAAATGATTCGACATTATACATGTTTTTATTAGCGGTATTTAATATATTGTTGTCGAAGTTAAGCGGACAGGAAGATATTATAATAGGTACGCCCATCGCTGCCCGGCGTCACGCCGACTTGTTGAATGTCATCGGCATGCTGGTCAATACACTGGCCGTCAGGAACTACCCCTCAGGGGATAAACCATTTAAAGAGTTTTTAAAAGAAGTAAACCGGCGCACCTTAGACGTATATGAGAACCAGGAATATCCGTTTGAAGCGCTGGTGGATAAAATAACAGTCAACCGCGATGCCGGGCGGAATCCTGTTTTTGATGTCATGTTCAATTTCTTGAACCAGGCGGACTACAATGGCGAGGCGCCCGGGCAAAATGAGCAGGGGGCCTTCGCACATATAAAAAGAACCTCTATATTCGATATGAATTTAACGGCCCTCGAAAGTGGGGAGAGACTGTTCTTTACACTGGAATACAGCACCTGTTTATTTACACCGGCGAAAATAGAACGAATAATCGGGTATTATAAGAATATATTGAAAGTATTGTCGCGTGATACGGGGTTAACGATAGCGGAAATAGAGATAATCGATGAAAAAGAAAAGGCGGAGGTGTTAAGATTATCCGGGGGGGCGGAATGGTCTTATGAAGGATTAGAGACGATCCACGGGTTATTTGCCCAACAGGCGGCGAGAACCCCGGACACGATTGCCCTCGTAGGGACGGCTGGAGGAGAAGAGAAGCGTAGGATATATCTTACGTACAAAGAATTAAACGAGCAATCGAATCGCTTGGCTTGCCGGTTAAGAGAGAAAGGCGTTGGACCGGATAGCGTTGTAGGGCTAATGGTGGAACGATCGGTGCGGATGATAACCGGGATGTTGGGCATAATGAAAGCCGGGGGGGCCTATTTACCCATCGATCCGGAGTACCCCGGGGAGCGAAAAAGATACATGATGGAGGATGGCGAAGTCCGGTGGTTGTTGAAAAGCGTTGACAGCGAAGATATCGGCGCTGAAATGATCAACCGCTTGGAAGTAATAGACCTCAGGCAGGAAGAGATTTTTAAGAACAGGAACGATAACCAGGAATATTGCGGCAGCGGTTCCGACCTACTGTATGTGATATATACATCGGGTTCGACGGGAAAACCCAAGGGCGTGATGTTAGAGCACCGAAATCTTGTTAATCTCATCCACTATCAATATAAAAACACCAATATCGACTTCAATCGAGTATTACAATTCACCACCATCAGTTTCGATGTGTCGGCGCAGGAGATATTCTCAACGTTTCTTTCTGGGGGGCAGCTCTACCTGGTCGATAAAGAAACCCGCACCGATATACCGGGGCTATTTAGACTTATAGAAAGAGACGGGATAAAGACCGTATTTTGGCCGGTTTCCTTTTTGAAAGCGATTTTCAAAGAAGAGGAATATATAAATCTTATACCCCGGTGTATCCGTCATATAACGACGGCAGGGGAGCAGGCGGTAATAAGTAATAATTTAAAAAACTATTTAAGAGAGAGGAAGGTATACCTGCACAATCATTACGGGCCGTCGGAAACCCATGTGGCGACGACATTGACGATAGAACCGGCTGGCGCTGTACCCGAATTGCCGTCGATAGGTAAACCGGTGATAAATACGGGAATATATATCGTGGACAAATGGGGGCAACTTTCGCCGCCCGGTGCGGTAGGAGAAATCCTGATAGGAGGCGTGCAGGTTGGCAGGGGTTATTTGAACAGACCCGAATTAACCGCCGATAAATTTATTAATATTCATCATCATTCATCATTCATCATTCATCATTCGATTCTCTATCGTACCGGCGACCTGGCCCGCCGGCTTTCCGACGGCAATATCGAATTTTTAGGAAGAATCGATCATCAAGTAAAGATAAGGGGCTTCCGCGTCGAACCGGGGGAGATAGAGGGCCGGTTAGCGAAACATCCGGGGATAAAAGAGGCCGTGGTGTCGGTGCAAGAAGAAGAGAGCGGAGATAAATATTTATGCGCTTATGTCGTTCCCGATGGGGAATATAGGCTATCGGGATTGCGGGAGCACCTGGCGAAGGAATTACCGGATTATATGATCCCCTCTTATTTTGTATCGGTTGAGAAAATACCGTTAACCCCCAATGGGAAAATAGACCGGGGAGCATTACCGAAACCGGGATTGAAAATTGGTGAAAGTTATACGGCGCCGCGGAATGAAATTGAAAAAAGATTGGTTCGGTTGTGGGCGGAGATTTTAGGTAGAGATGCATTGCCTGATTCTCAATTGCAAACATCGATAGGAATCGATGATAATTTTTTCCAGTTGGGTGGGCATTCGCTAAAAGCCACCATCATGACGTCCAAAATACATAAAGAATTGAATGTAAAAGTCCAATTGCTGGAAATATTCCGAACCCCCACCATCCGGGATATCGCACGGTTGATCCGGGGGTTGAAAAAAGAGACGTTTCAAGATATAGAACCGGTAGAGAAAAAAGAGTACTACCCGTTGTCGTCCGCCCAGAAGCGGTTATATTTTCTTCAACAATTCGATTTGAACAGCACCGGTTACAATATGGCCATGGCTTTACCCCTCGGAAAGGGGATAAAGAAAGATAAACTGGAATCTACAATTAAACAATTAATCGCACGGCACGAAAGTTTAAGAACTTCCATCGATCGGGTGAATGAAGACGTGGTCCAGAGAATTCATGCGGCGGATGGCCTCGAATTTTCACTCGATTATTATGAAGCCGGGAAAACAGGGAGCGAAGAAATAATTAGAAATTATATAAGACCTTTTGATTTAAGCCGTGCGCCCTTAATCCGGTCCGGTTTAATCGCGTTCCCGGACGGTCATTGCACCTGGATGGTGGATATGCATCATATTATATCGGATGGGACATCCCAGACCATCCTGGCAGAAGATTTCATGCAATTGTATGGGACCGGGGTCCCATTGGAACCGCTGCCCGTTCAGTATAAAGATTTCGCTCAATGGCAGAATCGATTATTTGCCGGCGGCCGAATAAAAGAGCAGGAGGATTACTGGTTGCGGTTATATGCAGGCGAAATACCACTGTTAAACCTGCCCGTCGACTATAAAAGGCCAGGGGTGTTTACATTTGAGGGCGATCGTTACATGTTCACGCTGGAAAGTGAGGATGCCGCTAAATTTAAAGTCCTGGGCGCCCGCTATGGCGGGACATTGTATATGAATATAATGGCTGTGTTGAATACGCTGTTTTATAAATATACCGGTCAGACCGATATTATCATCGGCAGCGGTATTGCCGGGAGGCGGCGCGGCGATATCCAGGGCGTGGTGGGCATGTTTGTCAATACCCTGGCCATGAGAAATTACCCCGCCGGTGAAAAACCCTATGAGCACTTTTTACAGGAGGTGATTGACAACAGCGTCAAAGCCTTTGAAAACCAGGATGTCCAGTTCGAGGAATTGGTGGAAAAACTGGACCCGGAGAGAGACCCCTCAAGGAACCCGATTTTCGATATTATCATGGTGGTCCAGAATTTCCGCAATGTAAACGAAGATTTCCAACGGGAAATAACAAATGAAAATCAGTCGGGCAGCCAATATAGAAACAAAACCTCTAAATTCGATTTGACGTTTTTCATTTCGGAAGCCGAAGATGAGGTTTATATCAGCCTTGAGTATTATACCGCCATATTTAAAGAAGAACCCATAAAAAGGCTGGCCGGCCATTTCAAGAAGGTCATTCGGGCCGGAATAAACAACCCCGCCATCGCTTTGAAAGTTATCGATATCCGTTCCGAAAAAGAGAAAGAACAGGTGCTCTTTCAATTTAACGATCCCGGCGTCGAATTTCCCAGGGATAAAACGATTCACCGGCTTTTTGAAGAACAGGTGGCCGCGACCCCCGGTCATGCCGCTTTGGTATATAAAGATCAAATAATAACTTACCTGGAATTGGACCGACAGGCCAACCGGTTGGCCCGTTATCTGTTTGAAGCGAAAAAAATCGGTATTGGCGGGTCCGTCGGCGTATGGATGTCTGAACCGGTATACCGCCAGGTGGCCCTACTTGGGATATTAAAAGCGGGCGGGGCTTTTATCCCGCTGGACCCCGCCGCCCCGGCGCAACGAATCAAATATATAATAAATGACGCCCGGATGGGTGTGGTGATATCCGAAAAACATCATTTAAGGGATTTGAATCGTTTGCAGTGGGAATGTACTCATTTTCACAGTTATTTATGCATCGACAGTTTCGACATTCATGCCGAAGAGGAACAGGAAATAAACCAATTAATGGACCGGGAGCTGTGGCGGCATGTGGGAGAAAGCGCCGTCGATGAGATTACGGGCGGCGGTTGGCTGAGTAGTTACACCGGCCTGCCCTTTTCCAGGGCAGAAATGGACGAATACGGCGATAATATTCTCCGGAAACTGGAACCCCTGCTGCGCCCCGGGATGAAGGTGCTGGAGATCGGCTGCGCCTCCGGTATCAGCATGTACCGCATCGCGCCTAAAGTCGGTTTGTATTATGGAACCGATCTATCCGAGGTTATTATTGAGAAAAATAAGAAACAGGTCCGGGAACAGGGCTTTCATAATATCAAACTGGCCTGCCTGCCCGCCCATGAAATCGACCGGGTCCCGCTAAAAGATTTCGACCTGGTGATTATCAATAGCGTCATCCAGTGTTTCCACGGTCACAATTACTTGCGTAAAATGCTGCAAAAGGCCATTACCTTATTGGGAGACAAAGGCTATTTGTTTATCGGCGATGTCATGGACCAGGAAAAGAAAAGCACCCTGGAAAAGGAACTGACTGCGTTTAAGGAAGCCAATAGGGATAAAGGGTATACCACCAAAACCGATTTTTCCGCCGAGTTATTTGTGTCCCCGGGTTTCTGGCGCGACCTTGAAGCCGAATGGGATGAAATTGAGTCGGCGACATTCTCAGATAAACTATTTACTATTGAGAATGAACTTACTAAATTCCGCTATGATGTCCTGGTAAAAATAAATAAGGCCGGGAAAAAAGATCATGGCCAAAATCGAACGCTCAAATACCAGGATGATAGGCGGGCTGTTTCGCGGCATGAAGGTCCGGGATTAGGCCGGGATATCTTTGCCGATAACCTTGCTTATATTATCTACACGTCAGGTTCCACGGGAAAACCCAAAGGGGTCATGGTGGGGCATGGTTCTTTGGTCAATTTATGTTTTTGGCATAACACATATTATGGCATTACTTCATGGGATCGGGCGACCCGGTATGCCGGTTTTGGTTTCGATGCTTCGGTATGGGAATTTTTCCCGTACCTGGTGGTGGGGGCGGCCATATGTATTGCGCCGGAAGAAATCATCCTGGATATCGAGGCATTGAACGGGTATTATGAAAAAAATGGCGTCACCGTCAGTTTTTTACCGACCCAGGTGTGCGAGCAATTTATGGCGTTAGACAACGGGTCGCTGCGAATATTGTTGACCGGGGGCGATAAATTACGAAATTATATAAAGAGGAATTACCGGTTGTATAATAATTACGGTCCCACGGAAAACACGGTGGTGACCACCCGTTTTTGTGTAACGGAAGAATCCGCTAATATACCCATTGGGAAACCCATTGCCAATAATCAAGTTTATATATTAGACAGCAATGATTGTTTGCAGCCGGTGGGCGTCCCTGGTGAACTGTACATCGGCGGCGAAAGCCTGGCGCGGGGCTATTTAAACCAGCCCCAATTAACCGCCGAGAAATTCATCAATTTTCATCATTCATCATTCATCATTCATCATTTAAAGTTATATTGTACCGGCGATCTGGGCCGGTATTTAGTTGACGGCAACATCGAATTTTTAGGCCGCGTCGATCGGCAGGTTAAAATCAGGGGCTTTCGCATTGAGCTGGGGGAAATCGAAACCCTCTTATTAAAACATCATTCCGTAAAGGAATCTGTTATAATCAATAGAACGGAAAATGGCGAGACCTCTTTATGCGCATATATCGTTTCCCTTCGCGGCGAGCCGGTGGACGCGTCGGAACTGGGTTCTTATCTTTCAGGGTTCCTGCCGGGCTACATGATTCCCGCGCATTTTATAAAAGTGGATCATATCCCATTGACGGCAAGCGGTAAAGTCGATCGAAGGGCCTTGCCCATGCCCCGGTTTACCGGCCCGGGAGACTTTACCGCCCCGGCAAATGACGTGGAAGATAAATTAGCGCTCATATGGTCGGAAGTGCTCGCCATGGACAGGGAAAAAATAAGTATGGATGCTAATTTTTTCCAATTGGGGGGACATTCGTTAAAAGCCATTCAATTGGCGGCCCGGATTCATCGGACCTTCAATGTAAAAATACCCCTGGCCGAATTATTTAAAGCCCCCACGATACGTGGAATAGCGCCGGCCATTTCGGAAGCGGAAGAAAGCCTGTTCACGGATATTAACAAGGCGGAAGAAAAGGATTTTTATGAACTCAGTTATAATCAAAAGAGACTCTGGTTTATTCTGCAAATGGACCCCGCCAATTCGGCCTTTAATATGCCGGGGCGAATCTTATTGAATCATCATGTGGAGGATGAATGGATTGAAAAGACACTGGCTCAATTGACGCACCGGCATGAGAGTTTGCGAACCTACTTTAAAATCATCGATGATCGACCGGTTCAGCGCATCATCAAAGATGTCCCCATCCCCTTAAAAAAAATAGATATAGCCATGATGACCAGCCAGGAGAAGCAGCGGAAACAGGAAGAAATTTTTAAAGAAACGGCGGGGACCCCTTTCGATTTGACCGAAGCCCCGCTATTCCGGGCCGTACTTTTGAAATTGGATCAGCAGGTGTACGAATTTATGTTCAATATGCATCACATCATTACCGACGGTTGGTCCATGGAAATCATTAAAAGAGATTTCAACCTGATATATGAAGGGACCAGGGCCGGGCAAACAGTGGCGCTTGAATCCATTCCATCCCGGTATAAAGATTTTGTCGAGTGGTATAATGACCGGCTGCAAGAGCCATTACATAAGTCCGTTTCCCATTCGTTCTGGAAAACGAAGTTGGCGAATGGGATCCCGGGGTTTACATTACCCGGGGATTTTACCGGCGGGCGGGAGTCCAGGGAAGGCGCGGGATACTACTGTATTATTGAAAAAGATATTACCGAACGAATAAGGCGATTGGCCGAACGTCACAATACCACGTTGTTTACGGTGCTGTTTTCGGTATATATTCTTTTACTGTCGAGGTTGTCCGGGGAGCAAGAAGCAGCCTGTTCCATAATCGGCGCCGGAAGGGAACATGCGTCTCTTCATCCTATCGTGGGTTTTTTTGTCAATTCGATTATCTACAGTACCCATGTGGATTTCAAAATATCCTTTGATAATTTTCTTGAACAGGTGAAGGGAGATACGTTGGAGTTGTTTCAACACCAGGATTATCCACTGGAATTGGTTTTTGAAGAGCTGGGAATGAGATACCCGGAAATTTCCGTTACATTTAATATGTTAAGTATGCGGGGCTCCCTGGCGGCCGATGAATTGGAACCCATTGAAAATGCACATGTGGAAAATTCCGTGGAGGTCAAATTCGATTTAGAGCCCTATATCACCGAATACAAAAATGGTCTGCAAATATATTGGAGTTATAAGAAAAACATGTTTCGCCCGGGGACCATCGCTTATATTGCCAACGAATATATAAAAATTAGCGATTTTCTCGCCGTCAATGCCGGGAAGAGTTACCTGGATTACCGTAAGACAATCCCCCCCGGCAACCCGGTTTCGGAAAGAAAACCGTGTCCATGGGAACCGGGCTTTGAATCAATCTCGCTGGCTTTTGAGAACCAGGTAAACAAGACCCCGGATCGAATTGCAATAAAGGTAAGGGACGCCCTTTTTACGTATGGGGAACTCAACCGCTATGCCGGCCGGATTGCGTATTTAATAGAAGACAAATTGAAGCGGAGTTGTGAACGGGTAGGGCTTTTGTTCGAGCATGGTTACGATATGATTGCCGCCATAATCGGGACGCTGAAGGCAGGAAAGGTATACGCGCCGCTTTCGGTCTTTTACCCGGTAAAGCGCCTTTCATACATGTTGTCCGATTCCGAATCATCATTCCTCCTCACCAATGCACAAAACATGCCGTTAGCTGTAGAATTAGCGGAGGAAAATCACATAGAGATAGGGGAGGTAGATGGGCTTAATCGTAACGGCGGGGCCGTCCTTGTGGAAAAACCCGGGATTACCGGGGATTCACCGGCCTATATACTTTACACCTCCGGGTCCACGGGAAACCCCAAAGGGGTCCTGCAGACCCATGAAAATGTCCTCTATTTTATCGAGCAGTATACAAATGATTTAGCGATTACTCCCAATGACCGCATGACTTTATTCTCGTCCTTTGCCCATGACGCCGCCGTAATGGATATTTATGGGGCGTTGTTTAACGGCGCCGCACTTTATCCGCTGAATATAAATAATGATGCAGATATGGCATCATTGGCCGGATGGCTGAAAAAACAAGGAATAACGATCTGGCATTCGGTTCCTACAGTTTTCCGGTATTTTGTCAACACCGTGGACATAAATGATTTATTTCCCAGGATGCGCTTGATTGTGTTGGGGGGTGAAGCCGTACGGCGACATGATATCGAAATGCACCGGGAATTTTTCCCACACGCCACGTTATGTAATCTTTATGGGCAGACAGAGTCTTCATACA
>JAPKZK010000124.1 GCA_026393835.1 Candidatus Aminicenantota bacterium
CATCTCATGCGCCAGGATAAGGCCCTGGATCGGTTAGTCGAGAATTTACACGGTTACCTGGGGATAGAACCGGGAAAACCAATTGAAAAAAAAGAAACCGCGCCTGATTTCATCAGTGATTTGAAATCAAAAGGCTGGGACGTTAAAAAGAATGAGAATGATTCCTGGGAAGCCTTTTATGAAGACTACGACGTCACCATGATCCATATCCCACCGGGAAAATTCATGATGGGAGCAGATGATGGATTTGATAATGAAAAACCACTTCATGAAGTGGACCTGGATGGTTATTGGATAGGCAAATATGAGGTAACCTTTGCCCAATACGATCTATATTGCGAGGTGACTGGAAAAGAAAAACCGGGTGATGAAGGATGGGGCAGGGAAAAGCGGCCGGTTATTCATGTCTCCTGGGCTGACGCCGCAGCTTATTGCCGATGGATATCCCAGGAAACCGGGCTAACATTTCAATTGCCCACGGAAGCCCAGTGGGAAAAAGCCGCGCGCGGCAGCCGCGGCATTCGATACCCCTGGGGCAATGAGTTCGATAAAAATAAGTGTAATTCGGGTGAAAGTGATTTGCAGAAAACTATGCCGGTGGGGTCATATCCTTTGGGAAAGAGCCCGTATGGGTGTATGGATATGGCCGGCAACGTGTGGGAGTGGTGTTCCGATTGGTATGACGAAAACTATTATAAGGAAAGCCCTGGTAAGAATCCCCAGGGGCCTGCAGGCGGCTCGCGCCGGGTGCTGCGCGGCGGCCGTTGGGTCGTCGTCGCCCCGGGCTGCCGGGCGGCCTGCCGCTTCGACTTCTTCCCCGCCGTCCGCGACAGCGGTGCCGGTTTTCGCCTTTCGAGGTTATTAGAAGAAAAATTAAATGCTGAATGATGAATGATGAATGATGAAGGATGAATCAGGGGGAAAATTGCGAAGCATGAAGCACGAAATTGCAACACGTGAAATTCGAAAGCCCGCGGCAAAGTGACCGGACACCCTATTAAGAGTTCAAATGAGCAAAATTAAAATGACCGAAACCATTGGGTAAAACCACCTGGGAAAAGAACTTGATAAGATGAACATCAGAGATTTCGCGTATGAAGCATTTTCCGTCTGTCCCTGAATTTATCTTCCCTTTTTGTCCTGCCATCATCCGATACCGGGTTTTTCTAATTTCTCTAAGAGTTCCTTTATATATTTATCTTTTTGTTCCAGTTCTCTTGCACTCTGCTCAAGCTTTTTATTTTTTTCCTCTATTCTGCGTTCAAATTCAGCAAAGGTACTTTCGTATTCACTTAACGCCATCTCCTCTAATTCCAACTGCCGTTGCAACTCCTCGTCCCCCGCCGCTTTTTCCAATTGCCTTAATATCTTGATCAACAAATCGTCTGTCGTATTGTAATCGTAAGACTTCAAATGCCGGGTTTTATCGATGAAATGTTCCTGCTGGAACACGGACAAAATTAACTCCAACCGCGTTTTTAGTTCGACGTGCAGACCGGGTATCTGGATTACGAATGAATTATGGGTTAATCTCTCGATAAACTCGCTGCGCTCATGAATTTCTTTTCCGCTCAACACATCGATATACTGACGATTTACCTTGATAACACTGGGTAAAGTATCGGATAGATTGAAGCCGAGAAAATAAATAGTGATGATAGGTAAGGATTCCTTTGAACTCTTGTCGGTCCCAGAAGGAATTTCATCTACCTTTTGGTACTGCGCTCCCAGGTATTTTCTAAACCGTTCGATGTCGTACGGGACATTGGTTTTCTGCAGCTCGATTAATACATTTTTATAGCCGCCCTCTTTCAGCTTTATTTTGGCGACAAAATCCAGGTGATAATATGTTAATTCCTTTGTGTCACCCTTCGTGAATTTGAGTACATTTTCCTGGGCTTTGAAATCAAGAGTCACGATATCTTCGTCGATTATTGTTGATATGACTCCTTTGGCAAGATCGAGATTTGCCATCAGGTACTTGAACACCACATCGTAAATCGGGTTAGCAATTAGCATATCGTATTAACCTCCTTTTCTTGATAATAATAGCACCAATAAATATGTTTTGTCAACCCGTGTCCGCCCGTGGCTTTTTTTTGTTTTGAATTTTGAATTGGAATTTATTCTCGACTGTCCCCTTTTCCATCAGCAGGTAAGGACTGCTTTCATCGATAAGGTGATTCGTGGACGATTTATGTTTCATCTCATTTACTCCTTTTCCATGGAACAAATTCTATAACATAATTGCCCCAAAAATCAAGAAGATTTTTTTTCTCTGCGGCCGAATAAAAACTTCCCTTATTTTCATACCGGCTAAGTTGTCGATTTTATGATTTAACTTTTGATTGTTCGGCAGGATTTTTGGTGGTTATTTCCCCGTTTCCGTTTTACTATTGAAATCAAACTCGGTTTCGGTTAAACTATAGCATCGCAAAAAAATACAAACCCGGCGGCGAATACGTGAATACAGGAGGACATGATCGTTGACTAAAGCAGTGAAAGGTCTTAAAACATGACTCCACAGGTATTTATCTCTTATTCCAACGAGAATGAAACCGACCGCCAGGTTGCCGACAGGATTTATGATACATTAAAAGCCAGGGAGATTCCTTGCTGGGCAGCTCACCGGGATATTGCCGCCGGTCAAAATTGGCTGGATGAGATCAGTAAAGCCATCTCCAATTCACGGGTAATGATCGTGGTGCTTTCAGGCTTTACCGAAAAATCCACTTATGTC
>JAPKZK010000147.1 GCA_026393835.1 Candidatus Aminicenantota bacterium
GTACGGGTCTTACCACTAAACGGTCAAGTACATTTTCATGGTTCATCAACAAAAGTATATCAGAAAAGTGAGAAAAAAGCCATAGGGGGCACCAAAATTATCAAGCATTCAAATAGAAAAAAAAGAATGACGTAGCCCTGACAATAAATCAAATCTGCTGTAAGGTATGCTTTACAATAAATTCAGTGGCATGAAAAAATAGGCTCTGAAATGAGAACGATCATAAAATCGACCGGCAATACCACCGAAACCTGGAGGGTAGACCTTGCAAAAGATGGATGTTGTCGGACCGGTGGAAGTCCGGTTTAAAAATAGAAGTACGACCTGTCGGGCTGTTGTTTTACCGGGAGATTCCGGTATGCTGTTGGGCGCCATACCCATGGAAGATATGGATTTAATAAGCGACCCCAGGGAAAAGACTCTTTCTGTTAATCCTGAAAGCCCCTATATAGCCAAAAAGTCCCTGAAATAATTTTTAGTTCAGGGAAAATTCAGGGACAGGGAAAAAGTAAACCTCACCAATCATCCTCTAATTCGTGGTAATTCGTGTAATTCGTGGGCTTATTTAAAAAATAGTTTGAAAAAAAAATTTGTGGAGAGTATACTTGCGAAGTAAAAAATTTATAATGAAAAAACAGGCTCTGAATGAGAACGATAATAAAATCGGCAGGCAATACCACCGAAACCTGGAGGGTAGACTCATGGTAATCAAAAAATGGTCAATAATAATAGTATTGATAATAATCCTGTCATGCCGTTGTTTCGCTCTGGCAGACACGGCAGCCACGACAGCCACGGCGGGCGCAACCGGCAAGACATTTTACTTCCGCGGGGCGTTCTACCTGGACTGGATGGGATTTAAAACCGGGGACAGCGAACTCTACAACCGCTTAAGCACCCGGTTGAACGCGACATTGTGGAACAGGCCGGGAGACGGCTGGACTATGTTTATCGATGTACGCAACCGCTACACCATGGGCGAGGGCGGGAACAACCAATTAATCCTGTACGATGTCCGGCTTTCCTTTGACTCATTGAAAAGCAAACTCTTTTTCGCCCTGGGGCAAATGAACCTCTACGATACTGCGGGGATCGGTCAATTAACCGGCGGCCTGGCCGGTTTCAAATTGAACCGATACCTTGCCGCCGGCATTTACGGCGGTTTCGAACCGGATATCTATAATACCAAATGGAACACCGCTTATCAAAAATACGGGATTTTCGCCCGCTACATCGGACACGGGGCCAAACAGGTTTCCCTCAGTTACAACCTGGTCCGTTTTGAGAGTAAAAACGAGCGGCAATTCATTTACGTCTCTGCCCTACTGCCGTTGAACCGCTATTTTATTCTTTACGGCAACGTGGAGTATGAACTGGACCCGCTGGTGAAAAGCCCGGACCGGTTGTCGCGGTTGTTTGTCAACGCACGGGTGAACCTTACCAAATATGCCGATGTGACCGCCCATTACAGTTCGGGCCGGGGCCTGGATTATCACCAATTCTTGCTGGAACAGTCCCAGGACCCCACCTCGCAAAACAACGAAATCGAACGGTTTTATTACAACGAAACTTACGGCGTCCGTCTCAGTATTAAACCGTTTAAAGACGTCCGCTTTTACCTGTCGCGCCAGGAAAGCACGCAAAAGGACCTGGAAATCAAGAACCATACCACGGGGTTCGGGGTTTCCGTTTACGACCTGTTAAAATCCGGGGTGTCGCTGTACGGGAACTACAACCTGAACCGGGGAGAAGCTTCCGAATCGGATACGTATTATATTTCCGCATCAAAAAACTTCGGGAAACTTTCCTGGAGTCTGAGCTACGCCAACTATTATAACGGCGTCCGCTTCTCCGGCAGCGGAACCCCCGAAATCGTACGAATTCTCCTTCCCGACCAACAAACTTATTCCACCGATCTTTTCTTGATATTGAGCCGGTGGTTGGCCATTTCCCTGGATTATTCCTACCTGGCCCAGACCGGTTCCCCCCAACATCAATTTTTTGTGCGCTTGATTTTACGAAAATAAGAAGGTGACGAAATGAAACAATTACAATTTAATAATGAAAAATTAATAAAAAGAGGTTATGCGGCGGCTTTTATCCTGGGTTTGCTTGGGCTCCTGGTTTTATTTTTCCAACCGGGAATGGAGTTAACCGCGCAAAAGGAGCGCTGGACAGCCGTCAACCATGATAAAACCAATTTTCCCCTGGTGGGCAAACACCGGTCCGTACCCTGCGCCGACTGCCACCTGGAGGGCGTACTGGAGGGAACCCCCACCGACTGCGAATCCTGCCACTGGACCAGGAAACAGGACGATCGCTATAAACTTCAACTGGGAATTCACTGCGGCGACTGTCATACCCCTTTCGATTGGAAAAGACTAAAATCCAACTCCTGGGACCATGGCCGGGAAACGGATTTTATGCTGGAAGGCATTCATAAAACCCTGGATTGTATCCGGTGTCACCCGGCCGGGGTGTTTTCCAAACAGCCGCGGGAGTGTTATTTTTGTCATCGCGAGCAATACGATGAAGCCGCAAATCCCAATCATGCCGCCGGGCGTTTCCCTACCGATTGCAGGGTATGCCATCGCGGCATGTCGGCGTGGAGCGGGGCTGTATTCGATCATACTAAGTTCCCGTTAAAGGGACTTCATATAACTACCGGGTGCACGGCCTGCCACAAAAACAATGTATACGCCGGGTTGCCTTCGCAGTGCGTGGATTGCCACCTGGAAAACTATAACAATGCCAATACCCCGAATCATAAACAAGCGGGGTTCCCTTTCGATTGCACTATGTGCCACAGTTCGGGTGCAGTGAGCTGGCAGGGCGCAGGTTTTCTCCATACGAGGTTCATTTTAAAAGGGAATCATCTTACCGCCGCCTGCACCGATTGCCACAAAAACGGGGTATATATCGGAACCCCTTCCCAATGCGTGGCCTGCCATTTAACCGCTTACGATAACACGGCGAGCCCCAATCATAAAGCCGCCGGCTTTGCCGCCGACTGCGAACGCTGCCACGGTTCCGGTGCGCTTACCTGGTTAGGGGCCGTATTGGATCATTCGTTCTTCCCGGTAAACGGCAAACATAAAACCATCGCCTGCATCGATTGTCATATTAACAACAAATACGCCGGGACCCCAAAGGAATGCGTGGGCTGTCATTTAACCGACTACGATAACGCGGTAGAACCTAACCATAAACAATTGGGTTACAGTACGGATTGTATTACCTGTCACGGCGTGGGCGCGGTTTCATGGAAAGGGGCAACCGTGGATCATTCGTTCTTCCCGTTAAATGGGAAACATAAGACCATCATCTGCACGGATTGTCATATTAACAACAAATACGCGGGGACCCCAAAGGAATGCGTGGGTTGTCATTTAACGGATTACAATAGCACGGTGGACCCCAATCATAAGGCGGCCGGGTTTGCCACCGATTGCGTCCCCTGTCACGGTACGGCCGCCTTGACCTGGCAGAATGCCGTTTTTAACCACAGCACATACTGGCCGCTGCAAGGGGCCCATGTTTCCCTGGACTGCAACAAATGCCACTCCGCCGGTTACAACCTGCCCAGGGACTGTTACGGGTGCCATCGCAGCGATTATGAGGCGACGTTAAATCCCAATCACAAGACGGCGGGATTTCCCACTACCTGCGAAACCTGCCATTTCAGTACGCACACATCGTGGTCGCAGGCGGTGTTTATCCATAAATTCCCTATAAATACCGGGAGACACTCGGGTTTCGCATGCACGGATTGTCACATCAGTTCCAATTACTTAACATTTTCCTGCATTAATTGCCATTCCCACACAAAAAGCGCAATGGATTCGGCGCACAACGACGTGAAGGGATATACTTACAACAGCCAGGCCTGTTACACCTGCCATCCCGATGGGAGGGCGGGAGGTTAAATTTCTTTTTCTATTATTTCGATGCCGATTTTTTCCAGCAGTTGAAAGGGTAATTCCCCGCCCACCATGACAAAGACATAGTCATTAGCAATGCGATGGGTATTGTGGGCATCGAAAAGCGTCACGGAACTTTCACTAATTTCAGTCAGGCGACTGTTATAAAAGACGGTTATTTCCTTGGCGGCGGCGGCATGCAGGATTCGTTCGATGTTTTTAGTTTTGGCCCTGGGGAAGCCGTCCCCGCGAACCACCAGGATGACGGTGCATCGGTATTGGCGAAGTGAAAGGGCCGCTTCGATGGCCGAGTCACCGGCGCCGACGATGGTTACTCTGGCGCCGGCGAATTCATCCGCTTCCAGCAGGTTGTAAAATACGTTGTCGCCGTTTTCCCCGGGGACATCCAGTTTCCTCGGCGTTCCCCGGTTCCCGATGGCAAGGATGACCTTAGCGCAGGGATAGCGTTTCCCGGAGACCGTCACAATGAAACCATGGCCGTCTTTTTCGATCATTTCCAGGCGGGCCTCGGTATTGATGGGCGCCCCGGTTTTCTTCAAGAGACGGTCCCAAACTTCCAGCAATTCTTCCCTGGTGCTGTCGCCGATCCAGAGGGGGCCGAAAATCGGCATATCCACCGGTTCGGCCATGAGTATTTTTTTCTTGGGGAAATTACGAATCGTATTGGCAGCGGCGTCTTTTTCGAAACAAACCACGGGTAAACCGAATTTCCTGCAGCTCAGCAGGGCAGACAGTCCGGCCGGCCCGGCCCCAATCACTGCCGCCATGGGCAGGTCGGGTGGAAAAACATCCTTCATGATATGATTCACCGCGGCCCGCCCCTGGTTGATGGCTTCTTTAATCAGACCGGCGCCCGTAAGGGCGCCCACGATATAGATGCCTTTGATATTGCTTTCATAATTTTCATCTATTTTGGGAACCGAAACTTTTAACCGTTTCCCGTATTCCACCAGCTTCATTGCGCCGGTGAGACAGTTCCGTTCGCAATCGCCGCGGCACCGGCAGGCCAGCGGGTTCACCAGCGTAGACTTCCCATCGATCACATACAACACACCCTTTTCCCGACAATTCATTACACAGGACCCGCAGCCCACGCAAACCGCCCGGTTGACGGCCGGGTACATTTTTTTCCCTTCCGGGTGAAGTGACTGGATTTTTTCAATGTCTTTTTCCGTCAGGGATGAGACCGGGATAATGCGATTGATTAATTTTTTCGCTTCCCGTTTCTTGCGAATTTCTTTTAAGACAAACGGAAAGACAACCGCCAGCAGCAAAAAGGCCATAATAATAAACAGGAGGAATTCATAGCGTATCAAAATATCCATAAGTATCCCATCCTTGCGGCAATATAGACATGGATCAGTAAGACCAGGAACATAATAATCACAAACGGTTGATGCAGCAGGTGCCAGTAATGGATAATTTTCAACGTTTGCCGCAGCAGGGCCGTTTTCCGGTGGATCATATGGCGTTTCACCAGCAGGGAAAGGAGTTTTTTTCGATTCTTCCCGTGCATACCGCCCACGTCGTTTAAAATGAGCGTTAAACGGCGGCGAAGTTTAAGAGGTTCAAGAAAAAGGAGTAACGGTTCCAGCGCCGTCGGGTTGTGGGTTTTGTTTTCAAAATCCAGCAGGCGTTTCCAAAAAAGGTGTTGGGCGGGGATTAGTTTTCGCATTTCAAAGGTCAGGCCGATTTCTTCCGCTTCCAGTTCGATGCGGTTTAATTCCATACCCGAAAGGGAGTGGGGGATCAATTCGTAAATGTATTTACCCACCAGGCCGCTGGCCACCACCAGTACCATGGACCAGAAAGCGATGGACACGACGCCGGAAAATTCAAATACCGTGTGAAGCAGCACCAGGAGGGGCCCGGTAATGCCCAGGAAGATATGGGTTTCCAGCCAGGTGTTCAGGTTCCCCCAGTTGCGGGCAAACCGGAAACGCTTCCGGATGGAATACAAAAGCAGCAACAGCATAAACAGTGCGCCCACGATGCCCAGTAGGTGCCCCCAGTAGCCGCTCTGGCGCAGCAGCGGGTGAAGGGGGTGGCGAACTTTTTGGGCGATAGGGGCAAGGTAATAGGCTTTCCCGTAAAAAAGGAGCCCCGCATAAAAAAGAAAAAACAAAACATATAACAAATTTAAAAACAATGGCCGTTTCATTTGTTATTTTTCCTGCCCCGGAGCGTTTAAAACTTCGCGGATAAACGAAAAGGGTCAGGCAAAATTTTCACCTTATAAAAAATTTAGGTGGAAAAGAGAACAGGGGCTCTTTTTGAAAAAGAGCCCCTGCGCGATAAAGATAAAGCCCGTAGGGGGTTGATTTATCACCCCCCTAAAATCTGTCACATCTAATCTTCAATGGTGGTGAATGCAATCCCGGTGGGAATACCGTTGCCCTGGACGTAATTGACCTGTTGGTTGATGGTGAGATCGATAATGGAAATTCTCTGGGTGCCGCCGCTGAGGGTGGGATTGGCCACATAAAGGAATTCTCCATTTGGATCGATGGCAATGGTATCCACGCCAAATAACTGGCTGGTTCCTTTCTTTGGGCGGGCCGTGATGCTGACGCCGGAGGCGGTGACCAGGCCGGGGCCGGTAACATCCAATACCTCGATCATGGCGCGGTAATACGTTGAATTGCTCAACAAATAAGCCTTTGTGCCGTCCTTGGAAAAGACGCAGCTTTGACCGGATTTGTGGGCCAGGGTGACGAATCCTACAAATCCCACGTTGCCCTCATTAATGGAAAAGACAGGGTGTTTATACCCGGTTGCACTTACGGCAATCGCGGTTTGCCCATCGGGTGAAATTTCAACATTTACGGGTCGGGTGGGCAATACGTAGAAGGCGTTAACAAACGCCAATGTCCCATCTTCCGGGTTGAAGGTAAATTGGTTGATCTTACCCGCAAAATAATCGGCCGTCAAGACAGTCAGTCCATTCGGTGCAATGGCTACGGCATTGGAGTACACGCCGGGAAAGTTCGGAGAGCCTACCACGTATTGGCCGGCAATATCGACAACCGCGATCCTGGAGGCAAAGCCGCCGTCGGTAATCAATACATACTTACCATCCGGGGTAATCGCCATATCCTCGGCAAAAAAGCCGACCCTTACCTGACCCAAAAGAGTTGGCGCAACATTGAACCCGCCGGAGATGTCGACGAAAAAGATTTTTGAGTCGCCGAAATTACTCACAATGGCAGTTTTACCATTCGGGGTAATGGCCACATCGAACAACCCGCCGCCGTAACTCCCCAGGGTTCCTTTAAGCAACGAAGCCGAAACCGTTTGGGTGGCCGGATCGATAAACTGGATACTGTTGGTGTTGCTGTTGGCAAAGACACCGAAGGGTTCCCCGGCAACAGCCAGGCTAACCAGACCAAACATTAAACATAACATTAACAAAATTTGTTTTTTCATAGTTCCTTCCTTTAATTATTTTTTTTTGCCCTGCGTTTTCAGGGTATTGGATATATATAGTAATCATTTGAGAAAAAAAAGTCAAGAGCTTTTTTATTTTTTACTGGATTTACCGACTGGGGTATGTAAATTAAATTAAAGATCACCCTTTGGGGGGGAAAAAGGAATAGGATGGAGAAGGTTGGAAAAGAAAAAAAGGGGTTTGATAAATCAAACCCCTTTTTTCATAATCGTTTAACGGACGAAGTACTACACTAGTCCGCAATAGTGGTGAAAGCAATCCCGACGGGAATACCGTTGCCCTGGATGTAATTTACCTGGGCGTTGACGGCTAGATCGATAATGGAAATTCTCTCGGAGCCGCCGCTGAGGGTGGGATTGGCCACATAAAGATATTCTCCATTTGGATCGATGGCAATGGTATCCACGCCAAACAATTGGCTGGTTCCTTTCTTTGGGCGGGCCGGGATGCTGACGCCGGAGGCGGTAACCTGCCCGGGGCCTGTCACTTCCAATACCTCGACCATGGCGCGGGAATTCCATGAATTGCTCAGCAAATACGCCTTTGTGCCGTCCTTGGAAAAGACGCAGCTTTGACCGGATTTGTGGGCCACGGTGACGAATCCTGTAAATACCACGTTGGTGGGACAAAGGGAAAAGACAGGGTGTTTATAACCGGTTGCACTTACGGCAATGGCGGTTTGCCCATCGGGTGAAATTTCAATATTTACGGGCCGGGTAGGTAGTACATAAAAGGCGTGAACAAACGTCAATGTCCCATCTTCCGGGTTGAACGCAAATTGGTTGATCTTACCCTGGAAATAATCGGCCGTCAAGACAGTCAGTCCATTCGGGGTAATGGCTACGGCATTGGAGTACACGTTAGCAAAATTCGGAGAGCCTACCACGTATTGACCGGCAATATCGACAACCGCGATCCTGGAGGCAAAACCGCCGTCGGTAACCAATACATACTTACCATCCGGGGTAATCGCCATATCCTCGGCAAAAAAGCCGATCCTTGTCTGCCCCAAAAGGGTTGGCGCAACATCGAATCCGCCGGAGATGTCGACGAAAAAGATCTTTGAATCTCCGAAATTACTCACAATGGCGGTTTTACCATTGGGGGTAATGACCACATCGAACAACCCGCCGCCGTAACTCCCCAGGGTTCCTTTAAGCAACGAAGGGGAAACTTCTTGTGTGTCCGGGTTGATAAACTGGATACTATTGGTATTGCTGTTCGCAAAGACACCGATTTGTTCGCCGGCAACTGCCAGGCTTACCAGCCCAAACATTAAACATAACATTAACAAAATGTGTTTTTTCATTGTTCCTTCCTTTTAATTATTTTTTTTTGCCCTGAAGTTCCAGGGCATTGGACTTATTATAGTAATCATTTGAGAAAAAAAAGTCAAGAGCTTTTTTACTTTTTATTTTTTTCGTGGAGAAGGTTGGAAAAGAAAAGTAGGGGTTTGATAAATCAAACCCCTACAATTTTTCACGCTTTCACATCTATTCAATGGTAGCGAAAGCAATGCCGGTGGGAATACCGTTACCCTGGATGTAGTTTACCTGGGCGTTGATGGTTAGATCGATGATGGAAATTCTCTCAGAGCCGCCGCTGAGGGTGGGATTGGCCACATAAAGGTAATTTCCCGCCGGATCGATGGCAATCGTATCGACGCCAAATAATTGGCTGGTTCCTTTCTTGGGGCGGGCCGGGATACTGATGCCGGAGGCGGTAACCTGGCCGGGGCCCGTCACTTCCAATACCTCGATCATGGCGCGGTACACCGCTGAATTGCTCAGGTAATAAGCCTTTGTGCCATCGGGGGAAAAGACACAGCTTTGACCGGATTTGTGGGGCAGGACGACGAATCCAGTAAATTTTGCGTATGAACAACAACTGATCTCAAAAACAGGGACCTTGTACCCGGTCGCGGTTACGGCAATGGCGGTATGACCATCGGGCGAAAATTCAATATTTACCGGCAGGGCGGGAAGCACATCGATGGATTTAACGTAATCCAAGGTTGCATCGTAGAGCCTGAACATGTTAACTCTCCCTTGAAAATAATCCGCCGTCAGGACAACGTATGCGTCAAATTCAACGGATTTACATGGGGCCACGGCAATGGCATTGGAGTAGGCAGTCCCAAAACTTTGAATCCCGACCAGTTTGTGGGTGGCAACATCGACAACCGCGATTGAAGCTGAAAAACCGCCGTCGGTAATCAATACATACTTATCATCCGGGGTAATCGCCATATCCTCGGCAAAAAAGGGTATATGCGTCTTACCAATTATGACCGGTTCAACTCCAAACCCACCGGAAATGTCGATGAAAAATATCCTGGAATCGCCGAAATTACTCACAATGGCTGTTTTCCCATCCGAGGTAATAACCACATCAAACAATCCGCCGCCATAACTCCCCAGGCTTCCTTTAAGCAAAGAAGCGGAAGCCGTTTGCGTGGCCGGGTCGATGAACTGGATACTATTGGTGTTGCTGTTGGCAAAGACGCCAATAGGTTCTCCGGCAACCGCCAGGCTTACCAATCCAATCATTAGACAAAACACGAACACTACTTGTTTTTTCATTGTTCCTCCTTAAATTCATTATTTACCTTGCATTTTCAAGGCATCGGGTATATCCTAATCAGTTGAAAAAAAAAAGTCAATAGTTTTTTTTATTTTTTTTAGAATCCCTGAAATCAATTGGAATAAAACTTGAAAAAACCTTTTTTTTAAGGTATCATTGTAGGGGTTTGATAAATAAAACCCCTACGAAAAATAAAATGCAGGTGTGAAACAAATGAAAACAAAAACATCGTACATATGTTTGCCTATCGTCGTCAGTGTTTTAATATTACTGTCTCTCGGCAGTTGCAAGGATTTCGGGATACCTGATTATAAGTTAACCATCGATGTAAAAAGCGGCGTCGATGGGACCCCGCCCTCAGGGGTCAGCGCGCACAAGGAACTGGATTCCGTCGATTACAAATACACAGCGCAGAATACCCAATACCAGGTGGAAGTTTTGGTGAACGGGGCGCGGAGGCTGTCGGAAGGTCAATGGGTTATGTATACCGACCTGGACGTAGTAGCCCAGGTTTTTGATATCCGGGGCGCCTGGGATTTTACACTAGCCGCGACATCGGACAGCACGGTGGAAAAAAGGGAATTTACAATTACCTTCACCGGTGGAGACCCTCTATCCGGCAATTTCACTGACAGCAACGGACACAACGGTACCTGGGTTATCGACGCCGCAAAACTGACGATTACCTACGGTAACTGGCTTGATTACACCCTCACCAGCGATAGTGCACTCACCATGTCGGGCGCCTGGTCGGGAGAGGGGAAAACTTCCTCATGGAGCGCTTCCCGGGTTTTATAGGGTGAAAATATTTTCGATTATCGGCTGGTCCGGGAGCGGAAAAACAACGTTAATAACCCGGGTGATCAAACATTATAAAGCGCGGCACAAAAAAGTGATCGCCGTCAAACATGCACCCCATAAATATTATCTTGAACCTGAAGCCACGGATACGTTTAAGTTTCTCGCGGCCGGCGCCGATGAAACCTGCCTGGTGGCTAAAAACGAAATGCTTTCCATGAAACATATCACTGAAAAAACAGACCCCATAGCCTTACTGGAATCCCAATACCCGGATTGCGATATCCTGCTGCTGGAGGGCCTGCAAAATGAAAACACCCCGGCCATCGAGGTTTTTGATTCTAATAAAAATGAGACGCTGAAATTCCCCATGGCATCCTTATGCGCCGTGGTCTCGGATAAACCCACGGCAACCGACGGCCCGATCCCTAACTTTAATATTAACGATATCGATGCGATAATCCATTTTATGGAGGCCTATAATGAGTGAACGTAAGACTGACAAAGTGTTTTTAAAGGTAAACGGAGAGGATATTCCACTGAATGGTTTTGTAAAAGAGGTAGTCGCCAATGTGGTCAACGGCCTGGTGGATTCCCTGGACAAAATCCCCATTGATAAAACCAGGATCGAGCTAATCATCGAAATGGAAGGAAATAAATAACCGGTCCGCCGCCGCGTGACCCGTAGGAAGGCAGTAATTTCTTATATGTCCCCCTTTTTAACCATTCGTGTTAATTCGTGTAATTCGTGGGCGGGTTTTTCTTCGCGGTCCTTCGCGTTCTTAGCGGCTAAAAGATTGGACTTTTTTTGCTCTTTATGGTATTGTTGATGATTCTTTTTAAAAGGAAATAAGAGGGCCATGAAGGTATTTATATCATCGACGTATGAGGATTTGAAAGAGTACAGGCAAAAGGCCATCGAGGCGGTGAACCGGTATAAATGTATACCGTTGGCCATGGAGCTTTTCGGCGCACGGGCAGAGGAAGCCACCACTGTTTGCGATAAGGAAATCCGGGAATGCGATGTTTTTATCGGCATCTATGCCCACCGGTACGGCTATATTCCCGGTGGTGAAACGAAATCCATCACGCAACTGGAATATGATCTGGCGAAGGAGTTGGGAAAAGACTGTTTGTGCTTCATCGTGGAGAAGAATATTCTATGGAATACGGAATTTATGGAAATGGATAAATATGCGGAGATTAATGCCTTCCTGGGAGAGGTGAAAAAGGCCTGCGTGGTTGAGTCTTTTAAAAGCCCGGAAGATTTTATGGGCAAGCTTTCCGCTTCCCTGGGAAACCATATCGCGCAGGGAATGGGGAAAAAAGAAAAGGAAGAAGAAGGTACATGTTATATTCCCCGTGCGCCTTTTCCTTATATGGCGCACCCCTATGCCCTGCCGGAGCATTTTACCGGCAGGAGGGCGGAGATGGTCATGCTTTCCAACTGGTTCTTTAATGAAAAGGAACCGGTGCTGGCGCTGGAAGCCATCGGCGGCATGGGCAAAAGCGCTTTATCCTGGGCCTGGCTCCAAAAAGAAATAATCGAAAAGGCTGAGAAAACGGACGGGTTAAGGGGTGTGTTCTGGTGGTCTTTTTACGATGATCCGTTTGAATCGTTTATCACCCATTTGTATTGCTTCTCACCTTCTCACCTTCCATCTTTTTCCGCTCTTCCTCTCTTCACCTCTCTTCCGCTCTTCCTGTTTTTCTTCATCATTCATCATTCATCATTCATCATTCTATTTCAAAATATTCCCCGGTCTACAACGGAGATGAAATTTTAGGCTCCGACGATGGAACTTTAATCTAAGGTGTTGACCACCTTTATATCGGGAGATGAAACTTTAATCTATGGAGATGACCACCTTATACTCGGGAGATGAAATTTTAATCTCCTGAGATGAAACTTTAATCTCCAGAGATGACTACCTTATACTCCGGAGATGAAACTTTTATCTCGGGAGATGAAATTTTAATCTATGGAGATGACCACTTTATGCTTCGGAGATGAAACTTTAATCTCCGGAGATGACCACCTTATGCTCCAGAGATGAAACTTTATCTCCAGAGATGACTACCTTATACTCCCAGGATGAAACCTTCACCTAAAAAAACAGGCCCAATTAAAGCGGCGATTCTTTTTGTGCGGATGCATAAGTTTGCCCGCCAAACGATCCGAGCCTCCGGACCACCTAATAGTCTTGACAAATTTAATCAAAATGTTTATCATATAACGATATAAAAATATTAAAGACAACATGTAGAATTAATTTCCCTGGAGGATTAAGTAATGACAGTAAACAAAATTGTTCAGATGCGCGAAGCACACCGGGTCCTCTGCGAATTCCCGTTTGAAATTAAAGCACTTAGCAAAGGCTACTCAGACAGGATTCTCAGGATCAACCTGGATAAAAACGAAATCACCACCCTTCCGGTGACCCAACAAATGAAAGACCTGTGGACAGGCGGCAAAGGTTTCGACCTCTGGCTGACGTTCCGGGAAATCGACAAAAATACCAAATGGGACAGCCCCAATAACCCCATCTGCTTTTCACCCGGCCCCCTGGGAGGAACTACCTCGTTCCCGGGCTCCGGTAAAACCCTGGTAACCGCCATCTCCCCCATTACCCAATCCATGATCGATTGCAACGTGGGCGGCTTTTTCGGCCCCTATTTGAAATTCGCCGGCTTCGATGCCCTGGTAATCGTGGGCAAAGCAAAAAATGAAACCATCATCCTGATCGATGCACTTAAGAAAAAAATCACCATCGAATCTGCCCCGGAAGAAAGCATCGATTCCCACCTGGTGGCGGAAGAGTTAACGGAAATGTACGCCGATACCGACCTGGATAAACGCAATATCTCCGTAGTATCCGCCGGACAGGCCGCCCTGCACTCCCGCATGGGGGTGCTGAATTTCTCTTTCTGGGATTGGCGACGAAATGTCACCCGGCTGAAACAAGCCGGCCGCGGCGGCGTAGGAACGGTTTTCAGGGATAAAATGCTGAAAGCCCTGGTTATCAAAAACCGGGACATTACCCCGGCCTGGCGCGTCGAAGAAAACAAAGCGGCCCACCTGGTCAACCCGAAAAAAATCCTGACCCAACCCACAAACGATGTCGAAATCATCGATGCCATTATCGAAAAATGGGGCAATGACCGGGAATATGCCATCGAAATAATGCAGGATATCCAGGACCGATTCCATTATATTTCCCTCACCGCCATCGACCGACTGGCGTCAAAAACCGGCGCCCCTAAAGCCTACCTCTACCACATCGCTACCTTCGATAAATTCTTCAGCCTGGAAGAAAAAGCCCCCACACCCGCCGCGAAAACCAAACCGGCGGAAGTGATTAAAAACACCGCCAAACAAAAATTCATCGCCCTCCGCGGCCACGCCGACCCCGACGCCTGGAAACTGGAAAACTATATGGCCAGGGGCGGCTATAAATCGCTGGATCAAGCCCTGGAAGATAGGAACCCCACCCGGATTACCCGCTGGGTGATTGCCTCCGGCCTGCGCGGCCGCAGTTGTGGCGCCCCTATCGGCCTCAAATGGGAAAAAGCCCATAACGCTAAAAAAGAAAGAAATGATATCTATATCGTATGCAGCGCCAATGAATCCGGTTCCAACGGTCTTGCCGGTAGGTTTATCCTGGAAACCGACCCCCACGCGGTAATCGACGGTATGGCCATCGCCGGCTATGCCGTGGGCGCAAAAGAAGGCTTCATCGTTATTAATAAAGAACATACCCTGGCGCAAGAACGCGTACGCCAGGCCATTGAGTCTGCCCAAAAAAAACACTTCCTGGGTGAAAATATCAGGGGCGGCGGTTTTGATTTCACAATCCGTATTCACCGCGGCTCCGGCGAGGCGGTCACGGGAGAAACCACGTCGCTGCTGGAAACCATTGCCGGTCGCGCCGGCGATTCTCACGCCAAATATATCCCCGTCGAAGAAGCCGGCTTCCGCGGCAAACCCACCATTGTCGGCAACGCGGAAACCTGGGCCCATATCCCCCTAATCGTCGATAAATGCGACAAACAAACCGAATCCAATTATACCAAAGTGCTCTCTCTCTCCGGCAATGTACTCCATACCGGTTTATTGGAAGTACCCACGGGCATTACCCTCCGCGAGGTCGTCGAAGAGATCGGCGGCGGCGTCCCCAACGGCGGTAAACTGAAAGCCGTCATGGTCGGCGGTCCGTCCGGCGGAATTCTCCCCGCTGAGAAACTGGATGTGAAAATCGATTTCGAGGCCCTCAGCGAAGCCGGCGCCATCATGGGGACCGGCGGCGTTTGGGTAATGGACGATAAAACCTGCATACCCGATGTGGTTCGCCAACAAATCGAAGCCCTGGCGGATCAATCCTGCGGCAAATGTACCCCCTGCCGCGAAGGTTTATTTGCCCTTAAAAATACATTGAACCGTATCTGCCGCGGCGAAGGAAAAGAAAACGATATCCGGTTCCTGGATGAAGTATCCGAAACCATCGCGGAAACCAGTCTATGCAATTTCGGCGCTAACGCCGTCAACCCATTGTTGTCTTCTCTCCGCTATTTCAAGGAAGAGTTTGACGATCACATTAAAAATAAAAAATGTGGGACCGGCGCATGCAAATCCAATCAATAGGAGGAAAACCAGCCATGGCAAATATAGCAAATACCCCAACAGCAAGTAAAATCGAAATTACCATTAACGATAAAAAAATAACGGTTGCCCGTGATACCCTGCTGATTAAAGCAGTGCAGGAAGCCAAGTTTTCAGTGCCCACGCTTTGCCGTAACAAATCCCTTACCCCCACCGGGAGCTGCCGGTTGTGCGTGTGTGAGATCGAAGTGGGCGGCGTGAAAAAGCTCGTTACCTCCTGTAATTATCCCATCCGGGAGGAAATTAAAGTCGAAACCGATTCCGAGCGCGTCAAGGCCCGCCGGAAAGTACTGGCCGAGATGTACCTGGGCCGGTGGCCGGATGTGCCGCTGGTTAAGGCCATTGCCAAACGGTGCGGCGTTACCGACGGCGGCCGCTTTAAAAGCGAATTCACCGACTCGAATCCCAAATCCTGTATCCTGTGCGGACAATGCGTCCGGGCCTGCGATGAATTCATCATGGAACGGATACTGGATTTTGCCGGCAGGGGCATCACACGACACTTAACCATGCCCTTCGGGCAGGTGGACTCCCATTGCGTGGGTTGCACCTCCTGCGCCTATGTGTGCCCCACCCATGCGTTGGAAATCATCGACGACCTGAACCACCCGGATAATCCAAAAATGATCCGCGATTACGGGATGCGCATCAACGCCGAGATGGCCACATTGGACACGCAGCAGTGTTGTATGCGCGAAGTAGGCACGGCCAATATCGTGGATGTCATGAACGCCTACGACTTGCTGCCGGTAATGAACTACCAGTTCGGTTCCCATGAAGATGCCAAAAAAATCGGTACGCAATTGCTTAAGAAGAATTATTTCACCCAGAAAATGCCGGACGGCTGTTGGAAAGGATGTTCCATGGCCTGCGCCAAGACGGTGGACCACTTCGAACTAAAGACCGGTCCTTATAAAGGGCAAAAAGTAACGGTAGACGGACCTGAATATGAAACCGCCGGGTGTTCCGCCAATATGGGTTGTTTCGACGCCGAATTCCTGTTGGAATTCAATTTCTACTGCGATACTTACGGCATCGATACCATTTCCATGGGCACCTGTATGGCTTTTGTGATGGAGTGTTTTGAAAACGGCGTCATCACGACGAAGCATACGGGCGGAAAAATGTTAAATTTCGGGGCCGTCGATGAAGTGCTGGAATGCTTGCATGAGATGGCGCGGGGTGAAGGGTTCGGCGTGGATGTCGGCCAGGGGATTCGTTGGCTCAAGAATAAATGGATTAACGAGTTAGGCGCGGACCCCAAATTTCTCCAGGATATCGGCATGGAAGTCAAAGGACTCGAATTTTCCGAGTATATGCCCAAGGAATCATTGGCCCAGCAGGCGGGATATGCCATGGCGGTAAAAGGGCCGCAGCATGATGAAGCCTGGTTGATTTTCATGGACATGGTGAACAACCAGATCCCGACTTTCGAGGATAAGGCCGAGGCGCTTTATTATTTCCCCTTGTGGAGGACCTGGTTTGGGCTTATGGGGTTATGCAAGTTGCTCTGGAATGATGTGGTTCCCGCCGACAATAAAAAATACCCGCCCCAGCAGGCCGCGAAAGTGCCGGGTCATGTGGAGAATTTTTTCAAATTCTATGAAGGCATGACCGGGATTCCGTTGGATGAAGAGAAGATGTTGAAGCAGAGTGCGCGGGTGCATAATTTGCAGAGGATCATGTCCCGGATGTTGGGATTTGGTACGCGGAAAGACGATATCCCGCCTTACCGGGCGGTGGGACCGGTCACTAAGAAAGAATACGAATCCCGTGAAGAGCGGTATGAAAAACAGTTGAGAGAAGTCATCGGAGTAGTGGACCAGGAAGAAATGACCACGGAACAGAAGATAGCGATTCTCAGGGAATACCGCATGAAAATGTACAACAAAGTAGTGGATGCGGCTTATAAGCGGCGGGGTTGGACCCAAAATGGGGTCCCCAAAATCGAGCGGTTAAAAGAACTGGGCATCGATTTACCGGAGCTAGTAGAGATCATCAAAGCCGATCAAGAGTGAAATAAAATGATGAATGATGAATGATGAAGAAAAACTTTAAATGAATTAATTTTAATCTCATTAAAATATATTTTTCATCATTCATCACTCATAACTCATCATTCAAAGGTAAAAAGGTAATGGAAGAGATTTTTATAAGAAATGTCCCTGGCGTCCGGGAGGCGCTTTCAAAGAGCACCGCGGCCATTGCCGGGTGCGGCGGGTTGGGGTCCAATGCGGCGGCGGCGTTGACACGGGCCGGGATCGGCAAGTTGATCATCGCCGATTTCGACGTCGTAGAGCTATCCAATCTCAACCGCCAGTATTATTTCCTGGCGGATGTGGGCAAGAAAAAAACAGACGCCCTGGCGGCCCACTTATTGGAGATCAATCCTTGCCTGGATGTGGAAAGGCATTTCATCGAATTAACCCCCGATAACATGTGTGAACTTTTCAAAGGGGCCGATCTATTGATCGAGGCGTTTGATAAAGCAGAGAGAAAAGCCTGGCTGATTGAGACCTGGTGCGTTCATTTTCCCCATAAGCCCGTGGTATGCGCCAGTGGGTTGTCGGGTTACGGCAATACCGGGGCATTAACGGTGCGGCGGTCGGGGAACATCGTGATGTGCGGCGATTTCGAGACCGACATGAGTATGGGATTGACATCGTCGCGTGTGGCCATTGCCGCCAACATGCAGGCCAATGAGGCCATCGAGATATTAGTAAAAGGAATAAAAAAATGATCCTCATCAACAATCGAGATAAATTAGAATGGCAGGAGGGCATGACAGTGCGGGCCCTTTTGACGGAAATGGGATATACCTACACCTTGATTACCGTCACCGTCAACGGCGAATTAGTGCCAAAGGAAAATTATGAAGAACATCTCGTACCGGATGGGGCCGAAGTAACCGTTTTCCACCTGGCCCACGGCGGGTAGCCCGGACGAAAGGAACAGGGGGGATTTGCACCCTAAGAAAAAAGAAAAATTGCTCCCGGATGAATAGCTGTGATATAATTCTCTTTGCCCAGGAAAAAGAATGAAAAAGGAACTGTGCCTGAAAGTAAGCGAATTTATCATGAGCCGGGACGACGACCAGTTGAAAGACTTAAACGTATCCCGGATCGCGGAACATTTCCAGGTAGACCTTTCCTATCTTTTACGGATGTTCCAGGACTACTTGAAGGTTGACCTGGAGAAGTATATCACCCAGCAAAAAATATGCCGGGCCGCGTCCATGTGCCATAAAGATTGCACCATACCCCTTGACGAAATAGCCGAAAAAACCGGGTTCGACGATCCGGCGCAATTTAAAAAACTGTTTGTTTACTACTTCGGCGTCTCGCCGCGGGAATTTGCCAAACAGCGAAGGAAATTGTTCCCGCCCCATGAATTCAATTAAACCCAAAATAATATGGAGGATATAATGAAGAATTTTAAGTTTAGCGTTAGTTGGAGACTTGTGGTGCTTTTCATCCTGGTAATGGCCGCCCCCGCCGCCGCCGCCGCCCCCGCTGCCGGGGTCGATGATGAAATCGTCATCGCCATGTGCCAGCCCCAACTGGGCCAGATTCAAAACATCGAACAGTTGTATGAAAAGGATATTATTACCGTAAATAAACTGAAACTCATCGGCGTCTACCATGAAGATGAATCCACCGATTACAAATCCGCGGAAGAATATGTCAAAAAGAACAAATTGACCTGGGTAAGTTTTGAGACCATCAAAGGAAAGGCGGCATTAGCGGATTTATTCAAAGAAAACCAATGGACGGAACAGTTCAGGGCCATTTTCGCCCGCACCGGGGGGATCATATTTACCGGCGGGTGGGACATTCCGCCTGCCGTCTTCGGCGAGGAAGACGATTTATTGACCGAAGCCGTCACCCCGATCCGCAGTTTATATGAAATTTCCTTTCTTTTTCACCTGGTGGGCGGCGGCCGGAACCCCGGGTTCGCGCCGTTCCTGGAAACCCGTCCCAATTATACCATCTTGTGCATCTGTCTCGGCGCCCAGAGTTTGAACGTGGCCGCCGGGGGTTCCCTTTACCAGGATATCCCTTCCCAGGTGTACAATCGGAAAACCGTGCAGCAGGTTTTAAAAGCCGGGCAGGAACAAATTCACAGTTCCCGTTATATTAAAGCGCTTTATCCCGATGAAAAAGACCTGCCCCCGGCATTTCATCGGGTCAAATTTAACAAAGGCGGTATTTGCGTCAGCCAGTTGAAAATGGGAAAAAATGATACCCCTTATGTGTTGACGTCGCATCACCAGGCGTTGAAGCAATTGGGCAAAGATATCGTTGTTGCGGCCACATCCATGGACGGGAAAATCGTGGAGACCGTGGAACACCGGAAATACAAACATGTATTAGGGGTTCAGTTTCACCCGGAATATTACCCCCTTTATCAAAAGGGTTTATATTTAAGAGGGCAGCCCGGCGGTGAATTAAATTTCAATCCCAGGGAGTTTCTCCTTTCCCACGAGCCCTCCATGGCGTTTCACAAAGCGATCTGGCAGTGGTTCTCCGGGGCCCTCAGGGATTAATAAAAGGCATCCGAAACCACTACCCCCAAAGTATCAAGGTAGTGGTTTCGGACCAGCAATTCTAATTTTGAAACACCGACAAGTTCGTATGGTAGCTATCTATTCTCCTTAAAAAAGGGACAGTCAAAATTTATGCCCCTACCTAGACCCTATCCGAAAAGGTATGCACGGGGCGTAATTTGGTAGGGAACAGAAATGACGATCGATCGCGAAAATTCCCTAAATTTACTTCTCGCTTGAGCATGAAGCGTTTGAAATATCTATTTTGAAAGGTTTCGTAATAAAAGGAAGAAAAAAAATGGGGGGGTTACCAGGAGATTACGGATTGACAATCATTTGCTTTGTTGGTAGAATCTGAACATGAAAAACGATGGGATAAGGCAATTAAGTGTGGATTCACAAACTTCATATGACTATAAAGAAAATTAAAATTATAGGAGGAATAACAAAAATGAAAAAAATCATTTTGGCAACATTTGTATTCATGTTTTTATTGGTATCTTTTTGGGTTACGGCGGAAGAGACGGGAAATAACCCGGTTGCGGTCTCACCGGGCAGCGAAACAGAAGTAGTCACTGTATGGCAGAGTTGTCCGACGTTCAGTTGGTCAGCCGTCGATCAAGCAGCATCGTACCGGATTGCCGTTTTTGAATCGCTCGATGGGAGGATAGCGCCTTATGAAAGTATGGCGGTTATATCATCCCCCGCAATAAGCAAACAAATTCCCGGCCCTGCCTTATCGTGGACGCTTTCTTCGGAAGAAAAACTCAAAACCGGGAGCATGTATACCTGGTATGTACAGGCTGTAGATGCCTCGGGCAATGCAATCGGATCATGGTCGGGAGGTAGGGTTTTCCAGGTGGAACAGGAAGTCCGGTTTGCCGGAGTAGCAGAAAAACTTGGGGAAATACTGAAATCCTATGGAGTGAAAGACGATACCATTACTAATGTCCTGTCGGACATGAAGTCTGAAGTCCAGGAAGTGGTGGTACTCGGCGGCGGTACAGGGAGTAAAAATACCACAGGCCTGAGTGGAGTAAAAGGCACTGAAGGAGACTACAATACCTTCTACGGAAAATATGCCGGGAACTCCACAACCGGAACCCAAAACACCTTCGTTGGAGCTAGCGCCGGATACACCAATAGCACCGGATACTACAACACTTTCCTCGGATATCGCGCCGGATACTTGAATAACGCATGGGACAATACCTTCCTGGGAAATCATGCCGGAGAATACAATACTAGCGGGGTAGACAACACCTTTGTTGGAATGTATGCCGGAAGAAATAATGATGACGCACACTACAATACCTTCATCGGAACTAGTGCCGGCTACAATTCTAACGGAACTCGCAACTCCTTCCTCGGGTATCGTGCCGGATACTACGCGACCGGAAACTACAATACCTACATCGGATATCAGGCCGGACATCAAGACTATTACTCTAATACCGCAAGCAATAATACCTTCGTCGGAGATTCTGCCGGATACGACAATACAACCGGAGATAGGGGTACCTTCCTCGGATATTATGCCGGATTCCACAATACTTCCGGAGACGACAACACATTCCTCGGATATTTAGCCGGAGCCGGCAATACTAGCGGATACTCTAATACCATCCTGGGAAATTCTGCCGGATACTCCAATCAGACCGGAACCAACAACATTTTCCTGGGTTACCAGGCAGGATATAATGAGACCGGTTCCAATAAGCTCTACATCGAAAATTCCAATAGCACTTCACCCTTAATATACGGAGAGTTTGATAACAATATCGTCACTATAAACGGTAGATTAGGAATTGGCACAACAGCGCCCAGTTATCCAGTCGAATTAAGTACCACGGGAGAAGCGGCGGAATTTTTAATAAACCGGACAGATGGAGCTTGTGGCGTCATTTCCGCTGGCGCCACTCACGTTTTTATCGGGGCAAAGTCCAACCACGATTTCAGACTCATAACAAATGATTCTGTAAAAATGACTATTCTTCCATCAGGGGATGTTGGAATCGGCACCACCGCGCCATCTTACCCGCTGCACATGGCCAGCGGCGCGTACTGCTCCACAGGCGGAACCTGGACCAATGCTTCCAGTAGGGCATTAAAGGAAAACATTGAAAACCTCAGCACCGCTGAAGCGGTGGATGCTCTAACCAAACTGAACCCGGTGAAATACAATTATAAGGTCGATAAAGCAGATAAGCACGTGGGCTTCATCGCGGAAGATGCCCCGGAATTGGTCGCCACTTCCGATAGGAAAGGATTAAGTCCGATGGATGTCACGGCGGTTTTAACCAAAGTCGTCCAGGAACTGCGGAAAGAAAACCAGGAGTATAAGAAAATCATATCCGATCTACAGGAAAGGCTGGCAACCCTCGAAAAAAAATAATGATAAATGATGGGTAAATTAATCTTAAAATCTGTGGAATCTGTGGACATTTTTTAAAGCAAACGGCGGGACAAAAGAAACTTTGTCCCGCCGCTTTTTTTACTGCACTAATTTGAATTTTTACTTTTTTTCTATTGCCGCTATTTTCTCTTTGAGCTCGGCAATGGTTTTTTGCTGATCCTGGAGCACTTTGGTCAGGACTGCCACGACATCCATGGGACTCATGCCTTTCCGGTCTTTCGTGGCAACGAGGGCAGGAGCATCTTCGGCAATAAAACCGATATACTCTTCGTCTTTATTCGTTTTGTAATTGAACTTAACCGGGTTGAGTCCCTCAAGGGCATCATTTGCTTCTTCCAGGGTAAGATTGCTGATATTTTCTTTATATTGCCGGCTGGAAGAGTTCGTCCAGGTAGCGCCGTCACTGTAGGCTCCACCGCTTAAATGGATCAGGTGAGTGGGACTCGTGGTGCCAATTCCTACATTTCCTGATGTAAGAATAGTCATTTTTACAGAATCATTTGCAATGAGTCTGAAATCATGGTTGGTTTTTGCACCGATAAAAACGTGACTGGCATCAGCGACAATGCAGCCGGAGGCGCCATCCGTTTGTTTACAGATAAGATTTGCGGCAGTACCTGTTCTATCTATTTCCAGGGCATAAGTCGGCGACCATGTGCCGATACCTACATTTCCGTCGGATTTCATGGTGATTGTGTTGGTGGGGGTGTTGGGCTGAATCCTGAAGGGGAGTTTCGAACCATTGGTGCCGTCGCGGATGAAAAAGTTGGCTTCGTTCCCGGAAATATCCCACTTCTGTTCGGTCCAGCCGTAGGATGTGTCCTGGTGCAGCCGGATAGCTGGGGAGTCCCCTTTTACAATATTTATATCGTAAATCGGGGTGGCGGTTCCTATCCCGATTCTACCGGCATCATCGACATAAAGGGCGCTGGATGGGGCCCCGGCTTCGATTTTAAATGGGGTCGATCCCTCGGTGGTATCTTCGACGGAAAAATAATTGCCGC
The DNA here is from genome assembly GCA_026393835.1 of Candidatus Aminicenantota bacterium. Classification (GTDB taxonomy): domain Bacteria; phylum Acidobacteriota; class Aminicenantia; order UBA2199; family UBA2199; genus JAKAGC01. Next base: position 23,397 of record JAPKZK010000147.1, read on the forward strand.
CGCCGCTTGAGGCGTCGTTGACAACGATACGCCAGTCGTTGGCGGGGAATCCCGCCGCGGAGCTGGTATCGTCGAAGAAAATCCGCATGGTGTTTTCCTTTAATTTAATGGTATCGGCGCCGAAACTCTCTGTTCCATCGGTAAGGCAATCATACCCGATGCAGAGACTGCCGGTAATGATTACATCATCGTTGTGAACCACATCCATGGGCCGGGCCGGGCCTTCAGGGCCGCTTTTGTTGACGATAACGCCCCCCTGGACCAGGAAGTGGCCCGCCTGGGTCAATGCCGGCCGGTTTGTTTGTCCCTGTTGAAGAGAACTTTCTTCATTTCCAGGGCCGCGAATTTTTTTAGCGCCCACCGGGGACACGCGCAGTTCGTAGGTATACGTCCCGTCGTAAGGGCTGCCGTCGCATATACCGGAAAGCTCGATATTGGGCTGGCTGCCGGCGGGGAATACCTTACCCACAACTGTTCCATCGGGCCTGGACAAGGTCAAAAGGATTTGTTCGCAGTTTACTTTGGGCAAGAAGTTGATCCCGCCGGAATTCACCACCACTTCGGCCACGGGTTTCGCATCGGGCGGCTCGGTGGAAGTCGCGGATGCATATGCCGCGCCGCTGAAACTAAATACGGTTAAAAACGTCAAAACACATACTGACCAGAAAAATTTTCTGTTCATTTTTTCCTCCTTTTTATAATTTGTTTATTGTCCCTTTGTTATTTGTTTGTGGTTTGTAATTTGTAATTTTTAATTTTATTTTTTACCAATGCCCGGGGAATAGAGAGGGGGTTCGCCCGGCTGGCCTGTTATAGGGCTTGCCGGGCGAATCGAAATTCTAATGATCAAAACCGGCTTTTATTTTTTTTCAAGCGCGGCGATTTTATCTTTGAGTTCGGAAATTGCTTTTTGTTGTTCTTGTAAGGCTTTTTGTTGTTCCCGGATGGATTTTTGTTGTTCCTGGACTATTTTGGTCAGAACGGCCGCCACGTCCATGGGGCTCATGCCTTTACGGTCTTTGGTGGCCACCAGTTCGGGCGCGTCTTCGGCAATGAAACCCACATGTTTTTCTTCTTTATCGGCTTTGTAATTGAACTTTACAGGGATGAGATTGTTTAAGGCATTCAAGGCTTCATCCGTACCCAGGGACTGGATATTTTCTTTCAACACCCGGCTAGAGGAGTCGGTCCAGGTAGCGCCGTCACTGTAGGCTCCGCCGCTTAAATGGACCAGGTGAGTGGGACTTGTGGTACCGATTCCAACATTTCCTGATGGCAGAATAGTCATTTTTACAGAATCATTTGCAACGAGTCTAAAATCATGATTGGTTTTTGCACCGATAAAAACGTGACTGGCATCAGCGACAATGCAGCCGGAGGCACCATCCGTTTGTTTACAGATAAGATTTGCGGCAGTACCTGTTCTATCTATTTCCAGGGCATAAGTCGGCGACCATGTGCCGATACCGACATTTCCATCGGATTTGAGAGTAAGGGTGTTGGTGGGTGTACCGGGCTGAATACGGATTGGCATTTTAGATCCGCCGGTGACGTCGCGGATGAAGAAATTGGACTCGTTGCTGCCAATATCGAATACCTGAGCCGTCCAACCGGAGGTGGTGTCCTGGTCCAAACGAACAGTGGGTGTGTTGCCGGTAACGATATGCAAGTTCATGATGGGGGTAGCGGTTCCGATGCCAACCCTTCCCCCATCTTCGACATAAAGGGCGCTTGTGCGGGCCCCGGCTTCGATTTTAAAGGGGATACTGCCGCCGGTGGAATCTTCGATGGCAAGATAATTACCGCCGCCGCTGGAGGAATCGTTGGCAATGATACGCCAGTCGTTAGCGGGAAATCCCTGTGAGGTGCTGGTATCGTCGAAGAAAACCCGAATGCTGTTTTCCTTCATTTTCATGGTATCGAAACCGAAGTTTTCCGTACCGTCGGTGAGACAATCAAATCCCACGCAGAGGCTGCCGGTGACAATCACATCATCGGCGTGGACCACATCCATGGGGCGGGCCAGGTTTTCGGTATTGTTCTGGCTGACAATGGCGCCCTTCCGGACCAAAAAGTGTCCGCTCTGGGTTAATACGTCTTGAACCTGTGCACCCTCTGCCGTGAATTCTTCACCGCGAACCTTTTTGTTACCTACAGGGATGACCCGCAGCTCATAAGTATAAGAACCGTCACTGTTATTATCCCCGGCGATACCGGATATGTCGAGATAGGGGGTGCCCCCGGCTTCGAAGACTTTGCTAAAAACCGAGCCGTCGGGCCTGGAAACGGTCACCATCAATTGTCCGTAACTGACCCTGGGCTGCCAGGTAATCCCGGCAGCACCGACTATTACTTCAGCCACGGGTTTGGAATCCGGCGGTTCACCTTTGGCGGCAGCCGGGTACGCGGGGCCTGTGAACGAGATAATCGACAGTAAAAACATTAAAATATAAATCGGCAAGAATTTTTTACTCCTGTTCATGATAATACCTCCTGTTTTATTTGATATTTGTTTTAATTGACTTATTGGGGATGTACCGGACATTGATTAGAGATGCGTGAAGGGGGAATTACCCGGCGGTCCTTCTAAAAAGACTGCCGGGCAGTTCGAGCCAGGGATTGTGAATCTTACTTTTTCTCCAGTCGGGTAATTTTTTCTTTGAGTTCGGATATTGTCTTTTGTTGTTCTTGAATGGATTTCTGTTGTTCCTGGACCACTTTGGTTAAGACGGCCACCACATCCATGGGGCTCATGCCTTTTCGATCTTTCGTAGCCACCAGTTCCGGGGCGTCTTCGGCGATGAATCCCACATGTTTTTCCGTTTTATCGGCCTTATAATTGTACTTCACCGGGTTGAGGTTGTTTATCGCATTCAACGCTTCTTCAGTAGTCAGGGATTTAATGTTCTCTTTCAATGCCCTACTGGACGAGTCCGTCCAGGTAGCGCCGTCACTGTAGGCTCCGCCGCTTAAATGGATCAGGTGAGTGGGACCCGTGGTGCCGATTCCCACAAATCCTGATGGCAGAATAGTCATTTTTACAGAATCATTTGCAATTAGTCTGAAATCATGGTTGGTTTTTGCCCCGATAAAAACGTGAGTGGCATCAGCAACAATGCAGCCGGAAGCGCCATCTGTTTGTTTACAGATAAGATTTGCGGCAGTACCGGTTCTATCTATTTCCAGGGCATAAGTAGGCGACCATGTGCCGATACCGACTTTACCATCGGATTTCATTGTGAGTGTGTTGGTGGGGGTTCCCGGTTGAATACGGAATGGCAATTTAGAACCGCCGGTGACGTCCCGGATGAAAAAGTTGGATTCGTTGCCGGCAATGTCCCATACTTGCGCGGTCCAACCGGAGGATGTATCCTGGTCCAGGCGGATAGAGGGTGTGTCTCCATGCACGATATGCATGTTCAAGACGGGTACGGAAGTACCCAATCCAACCCTTCCCGTACTGCTAACATAAATGGAACTGGTGCGGGCACCAGCTTCGATTTTAAAGGGGACTTTCGAGCCGGTGGTATCCTGGACGGAAAAATAATTGCCGCCGCCGCTGGACGAATCGTTGCACACAATGCGCCAGTCATTGGCGGGAAATCCCGCGGTGGAACTGGTGTCATCGAAGTAAATTTGCAAATTGTTTTCTTTCAATTTAATGGTATCGAAGCCGAAGTTTTCCGTACCGTCGGTGAGACAATCAAATCCCACGCAGAGACTGCCGGTGATAATCACATCATCGGCGTGAACCACATCCATGGGGCGGGCCAGGTTTTCGGTAGAGTTTTGACTGACGATGGCGCCCCCCTGGACCAAAAAGTGACCGCTCTGGGTTAAGGCTTCTTGTACAGGTACTCCATCCGCAAGGGGTTCCTCGCCGCGAACCTTCGGACTGCCCACGGGGACGACCCGAAGTTCATAGGTATAAGATCCGTCGCTGGAATCACCGGTGGAAATACTCGATAGGTCGAGATAGGGATTGATTCCCGCTTCGAAGACTTTACGAAAAACCGAGCCGTCCGGCCTGGCCACGGTCACGATCAATTGGCCGTAAATAACTCTTGGCTGCCAGTTAATCCCGGTGGAACCGATCGTGATTTCTGCCACGGGTTTGGAATCCGGCGGTTCGCCTTTTGCGGCGGCCGTATATGCGACGCCTGCGAACCATATAACCATCATTAAAAACATCAAAACAAAAGTTGACAAGTTTTTTTTTCTCCTGTACATGGTGTTACCTCCTATTTTTTTATTTAAATAATTATTTATTTACCATTTACACATTACACCGGGATCGTCGGGGGCCAGGGCGCCAGGGAGTTTTTCTTCGCGGTCCTTCGTGTTCTTAGCGGCTATTTTCGCAGCAGCGCTATTTATTTTTTTTCCTCCAGTCGGGCGATTTTTTCCTGGAGCTGCGCGATTGTTTTCTGTTGTTCCTGTACCACTTTGGTTAAAACAGCCACCACATCCATAGGACTCATGCCTTTTTTGTCCTTAGCGGCGACCAATTCGGGTGCATCTTCAGCGATAAACCCTACGTGCTTTTCCGTATTATCCGCCTTGTAATTGAACTTCACGGGATTGAGATCGTTTAATGCATTCAAAGCTTCATCGGTAGTAAGCGATTGAATGTTTTCTTTCAATGCCCTGCTGGAAGCGTTGGTCCAGACTCCGCCGGTTGTGCAATACGCACCGCTGGCCATATGCAGCGGGTAAGATGGGGTATTCCTACCGAATCCCACATACCCTGATGGAAGAATAGTTATTTTGGGAGAATCATTTGCTATAAGTCTAAAATCATGGTTGGATTTAGCCCCGATAAAAACATGACTGGAATCGGCGACAATGCAGGCGGAAGCGCCGTCCGTTTGTTTACAGATAAAATTTGCGGGAGCCCCGGTTTTATTGATTTCCAGTGCATAAGCCGGCGACCATGTGCCCATCCCGATTTTACCGTCGGACTTTATGCAGAGTGAGTCGCTGGGGGCGCCGGGTTGTATCCTGAAGGGAAGCCTGGAAGAGTTGGTGACATCCCGGATAAAGAAATTAGACTCGTTGCCGACCAAATCCCAGGCCTGCGCCGTCCACCCGGAGGTAGTGTCCTGTTCAAGTCTTACCGCGGGTGAATCCCCATCCACGATGTGCATCTCGACGGCGGGGGCAGCGGTTTTCAGGCCGATCCGGCCATAATCTTCGATATAAAGCGCATTGTCCGGGGCCCCGGCTTCAATTTTAAATGGGGTCTTCGATGCCGTAGTGTCTTCCACGGCGAAATAATTGGCGCCGCCGTCGATAACATCGTTGACGACGATTCGCCAATCATTGGCAGGAAATGAAGATGTGTTGCTGGTGTCTTCGAAATGAATGCGGAGATTGTTTTCTTTTAACCGTAGGACGTCATACGCCCACGTTTCCGGGTCTGCGCAATCGGTCCCGATACACAGACTCCCGACGACATATAAATCTTCATTATAGGTGTAATCGGGCCTGGCGATCCCCTGGCCTTTGGGTTCGGGCATATTGGTCGGAATGACGATCGCACCCCCCCGGACCAAAAAATGACCTGTCTGGGTTAATGCAACCTGGGGACTCGTTTCCGCTTTCATCTGCGAACCCGCGGCCTCGTCGCGAACCCTGACCCCGGCCACCGGGCTAACGCGAAGTTCATAAGTATAATGTCCGTCCATCATTTGATTCTTGCTCACTTCCGCCAGTCCCAGGTAGGGAGCGGCGCCGGGATCGAAATTTTTTTGAAATAATGCGCCATCGGGAAGGGAAACCGTTAATGTCAACCGCCCGTAACTCACCCTGGGGACAAAATTGATACCGCTTGAACCGATGGTCACATCGGCTACCGGGCGATTATTTCCCCGGGACTCTTCCGTGGCGGAAACCGCTCCCGCCATTAAAATCACAAAAATGAAGCCTAACGACAGTATAAAGCCTTTTGTTGACTTGATTTGCCAATGCATGAGATTTTCCTCCTTTTAAAACTGCTTATATATTATACAAAAAATCTTTGGTCTTTCCAACAGGCGTGGAATTTTTTTTATTTTTTTATCTCCCCTTTGAGATAGGCCTCATAGGTTTTTTTTATGCCCTCTGCAAGGGAGTAACGGTGTTTCCAGCCCAGAGCCCGCAGCCGGGAAACATCCAGTAATTTTCGCGGGGTTCCATCGGGTTTGGTTGCGTCCCACCTCAATTCCCCTGCAAACCCCACCGCTTGTCGTATGGATTCAGCCAGTTCTTTGATGGTGATATCTTCACCGGCGCCGATATTGATAATTTCGCCGATATCTTTAAAGCCATAGTTTTCCACCAGGAAAACGACGGCGTCGGCCAGGTCATCGACGTATAAGAACTCCCGCCGGGGCGACCCCGTGCCCCAGAGTTCCACGTAAGAGGTTTTGTTGACCCTGGCTTCATGGAATTTTCGGATCAGCGCGGGCAACACATGGGAAGTTTGAAGATTATAATTATCGTTGGGTCCGTAAAGATTGGTGGGCATTACGGAGATAAAATCGGTCCCGTACTGCTCGTTGTAATAGCGGCACATTTTTAAGCCGGCGATTTTGGCGATGGCATAGGCCTCATTGGTGGGTTCCAGGGGCGAAGCCAGGAGGTGTTCTTCTTTTATGGGTTGGGGGGCAAGCCTGGGGTAGATACAGGAACTGCCCAGGAACAGGAGCTTTTTTACGCCGTATTTGTAAGCGGCGTGAATGATATTGGTCTGGATGGTCAGGTTACTGTAGATGAATTCGGCGGGGTAGGTTTTGTTGGCCCAGATACCGCCAACTTTTGCAGCGGCAAGGAAAACATACGCGGGCCTTTCTTTTTCAAAAAAGTGTTCCACTTCCTGCTGCCGCTGGAGATCGAAATCGCCGACATCGCTGCATATAAGATTGGTATATTGTTTTTCTTCGAGTTTTCGTTTGATTGCCGAGCCCACCAGGCCTTTATAACCGGCGATATAAATTTTATTTTCTTTTTTCATGCCTCTACCTCACTTCAAGATGAAATTCTACCACGAACCTGCTTTAATTACAAGCAGTGGGTAGTGTGAATCGGTTTTTGCTCCTGGAGCGTGTATACTTACTCAACTTGCGCTCAATCATGCTCCCCGCGCGCATATTATGCTGCCCGCCGGCGGGAATCACGCCCCGTTGACAGGTATTAATTGTAACCGTACGAAAGAATTTGCTTAAAATATGAATTTGTGGTATAAAGTATTATGGTTAAAGCGATTGTGAGCAAAGTATCCTTAATAATTTTATAACCATTGAGCTGGAAACATTACACTACCCGTATAAGCATTGTCGATGCCTACAATGTCCGCCTGGAAATTAGCGACGTTGAAAATAACCTTATTAAAGAACCGGCGGGTGCAGACCCGAATGGAATGGACCCTTGCGCGATTGAAAGAAAGGTTAAGGTAACCTGTCTTGTAAAATCTCCAGCAGGTAATTGCCGATATTTCGCTGCTTAAGGTTGAACCCGACGCCCAATAAAACAATCTCTTTCCCACTGCCCAGGTATTTCTCATAATACTTCATCTTTTTGATCTGTTCTAAAGCCTCAAGTTCGCTGCCTAACTTGAATTCCATGATGTAAATTTTATTTCCCGTCTCCAGCACGGCATCGATACGCCCGGTATTGGTGGGGACTTCACACCTGACATCGGCGCCGGCTAATTTCAGTATTAAATAAATAATCGAGTGGTAATAGGTCTCTCTTTCCCTGATAAAAATTTGGTAGGGAATGGATGCAAACAGGGATTTGCTTTCCCGGATAAACCCGTCCATGTCACCGGCCTTCACCAGTTCATTTATTCGCTTCAGAAAACGGCCGCTAAAACTCATATCTTTTCGACTGAACTCTCCCAGGAGATAGGTCAAAAAAGAATCCCTTACCTCTTTGTTGGGATAGGATAAATGATAGGTTTCCTCCCTATTTTCAATGGTGATTTTTTTGATGGTGAGGTACCCGGTTTGAAAAAGCAGGGCCGCAATGTCTATGTTTTCGATGTCATAACTGTCAAAGGTGTAATTTTCTACCGTTAAATTCTCGAATTCCCTTATTTCGCTTTTATTACGCCTGATTAATTGGATTAAAAATGTGGGGGTCCCGGAGGTGAACCAAAAATTTCTAAAACGTTTCTCTGTGAATAAATTCAATATGGAGAAGGGGTTATAAACAAAATTTTTCCCGTCCCAGGAATAGCCATTGTACCAATGCCTGATTTCATTTGCCAATTGTTCTTTGCTCATCCCCGCTTCATCGGCCAACTTCGCAAGATAGGGTTCAAAATAATGCATCAATTCCGTTTCCGTATATCCTACCAGCACAGCGAATTGTTCGGACAGCGTAATGTCGCGTAAGTTATTAAGATCGGAGAAAATGGATACCCTGGAGAACTTCGATACACCCGTAATAAATACGAACCGAAGAAAGGCATCCGATCCTTTTATAACTCCAAAGAAGTTCTTTAAGACCTTACGAATATTTTTGGCTGTTTCGATTTTACCTGCTTCCATAAATTCGGTAATGGGTTTGTCGTACTCATCCACCAGGATTACCACTTTTTGTTTTTGAGACAGTTTCTCCAGGAGTTGCCCGAATTTTTCTTTTAGAAAAAGACCGTGATCCAATTGGACATTATAATCCGCGGCTATTTTTTCAATCCGCATATCCAGTGCATTCTCAAGTATTTCAGGGGTTTTAAAGGTAACTTTGGATAAATCCAGGTAGACCACCGGGTGTTGGGTCCATTCGATTTTGTCATATATCCAGAGCCCTTTAAAAAGCTCCTTATTACCGGAGAAAATTTCCGCCAGGGTAGAGATCAGCAGGGATTTTCCAAAGCGGCGCGGCCGGGATAGAAAGTAGTATCTCCCTCCTGTGGCAAAAAGGTCGTGGATTTGCCTGGTTTTATCGACGTAAATATAATCCTCTTCGATAAAATCACGAAACGTCTGGATGCTGAGCGGTAAATTTTTCATAATGGTAGGATTATAACATTAGCGCCGGATTTTATCAACAGGCGGATGGACTATGGGACAGGCCAATTTTTTCCATTTATATCATATTTCAATCGAGGAGATTTGTCAACATGCGGATGGGCGATCCGCGGAACCGTTAACGGCAATGTTATATATCATGTCGCTGACATCGATTTTATCGGCGACAATCCGCCGGCCGATGGTCCGCCATTTTTCTCTTTGATATCCGGATAAGATGGAAACCGCTTTTTCAATGGCTTCATCCTGCTGTTTGTGAGAAAAATTATGTACGATGCCGTACACCCTTTCCTGTTCATCGGTGTAGCCCCGGCCCACGGGATCGATATACACACCCGGAACCCCCAACACGGCCCCCTCTGAAACCATTGTGGCGCTTTCCCCGAAAATCAATGCGGCGTGGGCCATCAGGCTGTGGATATCGGTAACCTCTAATTTTAGTTTGTATTTTTCCAGCTCCGGGGGCAACCCGCCTTCACTGGTAATAAACACCCGGCCGTACTTTTCCAGCTCCCGGATGGCCCGGATTTTGTTCGGGGTGGACAATCCGGACCGCCCGATGTCGTGTCCGGAACTCCAACCGACAAACCGAACCAGCGTATATATTTCGCCGGGTTTGACGCCGACTTTTGCCGGTATCGTCGGGTCGGGTTTAAAATAGTTGGGATGAAGGTAGGCCAGTTCATGGTAGCCATTGTACCGGACATGACGCCAGCGTATTTTTTTGCGGTAACATTGGGGCACAAAAATGCAATCGGCAAAAGGATAAGCCAGGAAATTTGAAATAGCGGCCGTCTCGGTGTCATAAAAGATGTAAGTGGGGATACGCCGGAGTTTCCCCAACAAGCTGATATAAGTGCCGGCCACGGCCATCATCACATCGGGCTTAAACTCCCGGATGAGTTTGAAGAGCCGCCACTGCCGATAAATCAATTCCATGCCGAGATGAATAACTCCTTTCCTGGCGCGGCCGAAAACCATGACCGGGATATCGTAACTATGGGCCAGTTCTACCAGTATGTCTTTATCGCGACCGGTTATCAATACATTATGGCCCTGGTTTTTCAGGCGGGGGATGACGTTCCGGAAAAAATGCAGATGGGCCGGGTGCTGCAAATCGATAAGAAAATTCATTGAAATACCATCCTATTCACCTTCATATGTAAACGGGAGTGCAGGCGCACGCTTAAAAGTCAGAATACAATTTGGAAATACAGTCATCTTTTTTATCCATGGCTTCCGCATCATTTTTGAGTTCCTGTTTTCGTAACCGGTACTGGATTTCTTCCAGTAATTTCCGGTTCACCCCCAGGAGGTCGGCGATAAACGCTACCAGCACCATTTGAAAGCTGATGCCGATCAAAACGCCGGCCAGGATTACCGATTGGACATGGCCGGTTCCGCTGCCGGTCAGCCAGAGGTACAGGTAGCGAAGCCCGATTAACGTCCCCGCAAAGAAAAAGATCAACCCCAGGCTCAAAAAGAAACGAAAGGGCCGGTAAACCACTACCATGCGCAGGATGGCGATCACGGATTGGAGGATATATGAAAATGTACTCTTGAACAACCGTGAAGGGCGTTTGCTGGCGGTTTCGTTTACCCGGATGGGGATGGATACCACCACCATGTTTTTTTGTCCGGCCTGGATAATGGTTTCATGGGTATAGGTAAATGCGTTGAATACATTGAGTTTCAAAGCGGAATTGCGGCTGATGGCGCGGAAACCGCTGGGGGCGTCCAGGACGGTGGTGCGGCTGGCTTTTCTTACCAGCCAGCTTCCTATTTTTTGCAGGAGTTTCTTGACCGGGGAAAAGTGTTTTATCCGGGAAATGGGCCGGGCGCCGATAACCATATCGGCTTTGCCGTCCAGGATGGGTTGGATCAATTGGGGGATATCGTCGGCGTTATACTGGTTATCGGCGTCGGTGTTGACGATGATATCGGCCCCTAATTTTAAAGAGGCGTTCAAGCCGGCCATGAAAGACCTGGCCAGGCCCTGGTTTCTTTTGAAGCTGATGATATGGTTGACGCCGTTTTCTTCGGCGACTTTTACGGTTCCATCGGTGCTGCCGTCATCGATAATAAGCACCTCGATCTCATCGACGCGGTCCAGTTTCCTGGGGAGCGCTTTCAGCGTTTCCGGCAAGCTTTCTTCTTCATTGTAACAACAAATTTGAATAACCAGTTTCATGGGCTTCTCTTCTTTTACTCTTTGATCTCCAGTATCATTTTTTTGTCGGAGACATATATTTTGACCTTTTCAACTGTCTCTAACAACGCCTCGCTGTATTCCAGGACATTTTTAAATATTTCCGTTATGTCATCCATACAATATTCATGTGTAATCTCATTTCTCAGGTCCCTGATAATTTTTAATTGCTCCGCCCCCGGGATGATTTCGAGTTTTTCAGCCAGGTTTATCCTGTCTATAAAAGTTTTGGCATCCTCTCTGAGCAGTAAAAAGATGTTCTTCAATATCTTTTGGGTCAATATATAGCATATTCTTGCAAACCGAGAAGATAACGATTCAAATTTGTCTAGTTCTTCATAGGAATACTTTTCTTTGATACCGATCTCTTTGCACTTTTCATAAGAATAATTAAATGTATACATGGCTTTATCCAGCATTTCCATATATTCACTCAATTTTTTCTTTAAATGCATATTTTTCGGTACTCTCATTTTTGGAAATATTTCACTCCGACAAATTCTTCTTTTAACCCGTCTACAGAATCAAAATAAGCTACGTGGGAACCATGGAACTCATTTAACCAGGGATACTCTTGTCCATACCTGTAAATGGAAATATCTTTAAACGACACGGCTCCGTCAAAAGCCCCCTTCTTTCCTTGACTGCGCCCCAACAGGTTCAATACCGGCGCTTCCACTTCCTCCTCCGGGGAAAACAGGAGACTGACTTTCCTGTACTTTCCCTCAGCCCCAGCAGCCAATTCATGCCGGTTTGAAGCGGGACTCAACATAACAACGGCCTTTGCCCCTCGGGTTACTTTATAATCGAAAACAATCTCATAAAGTTTTCCTTTTTTAAAAACCCCCGGCAGAGGAATGGAAATCTTTGCACTGCCGTACGTTAACTCTTTCTCAGCCCCCTGGAAACATTGGTAAATGACTTCTTTTTTATCTTCATCCTGCTCGCCCTCCGCCCCCTTCCGGGCCGCCGCCAGCTTGAAAAGGGAATTCTCAATATCGGGGAACGAACGGTCTAACCGAACCAGGTCTTCTATCCCGCTCTCCGCCGTGGTAAAGGCGAAATAATAACCGCCGGTATAAAGGACATTAAACCGCTTAAACCGGAACACCAGGAAAGAGGCGACTTCCCGGTTATTTACGGTTATATGAATGTTTCCCCGGCTAAAATCCGCCGCATCACGAATATGCCCGGCGATGTCGAAACGGTTTATGATGTAATAATTTCCCTTTTCATTGTAGGCAAAACTCTGACGAAATAAAGGGCTGCTTTTCTCCGAAACAACCAGGTTGACGCTCAATGCCGACGGTTCCTTGCCTAGTTCCCCGGCAATGGCGACCGCCTGCTCTAATTTAAAGGAATTCCAGGCCATGAATTTAAACGCCATGACCGCGGCGATGAGGATAACGAAACCCTTGCCTGCCTCTTTCAATAATTTTAACAGGAATTGTTTTCGTTCAACGCTTAGTTTGTACTTCATCATTCTTTGTTCCTTTTTAATACCGGGAAACTCTTAAAAGTAATTATTTCATATCCGCTTTTTTTTTGCAAACGTATGACTGGAAATTTTTACCATTCGGAATCTGTATAAAAATGGGCCGACACATCAGCCGTAATCTGTTTTACTCGCTCCACATCGCCGGGCAGCATATGCTTCTTCCAACCGGCTATGTTCTCTTTACTGTCTCTCTTTAAAAATGTGGCCTGCTTGTCCGGCCTCTCTTTCGGATTGGAACCGGCTGAATACTCCCGGATATGCTGTTCAATGGCAGGAGTAAATGTCAACCCCAAAGCTTCATATAACGACCTGAACTCTCCGACAGGGTCTAACGAGATATCTTCATGTCGTAAATATATCCAGCCGGGATGCTCTTGCCGGTAATCCAATACCCGTGCATAAATGATTTTCCACAACAGCGCCGCCTGTTGGATAATATCCAGCGGCTCCCGGGCCGCTCTTTCGATCTCCTCTTTGAAACGACGAAGCGGCCCCGCCATCAACAAGGGTTGTTTCAAAAAATCATTGAAAGGGAAATGCCATTGCAACCGCTTGAGCGAACCGGCAAACGCCGCGGGATGCCGGATCAATACGACTACCTGGAAATCGAAAACCTCCGCCAACCAGGGGGCGGAAAAAAAAGCGATGGGGTCTTTAAACAATACCCTCTGCTTTTTTATGCCGGCCCTTTTAAACCTGTAAAAATTCTCCCACCAGAGCCGGGCCTGGGATTTTGTCTTGATAAGCATAAGCTCTTTAAAGGAATGGAATTTGTATTCGAGGATTTCCGAGATACACCGGCGATACGGCCCTTCATTTTCAACGGTGACATACGGGAACCAGGTATCGAAGACTGCCCTGCAAACCCCGGGTCCGAAATCTTTGTTAAAGGGCTCGAATATATAACAAACTTCCGCTGATTTTCCCACCATCTGCCCGACCCACGTGGAACCGGACCGGTGCGCGCCGGTGATTAAAATGGGGGTTTGTCTCATCTTCATAATTATGCAGATTTTCCCAGGACCGAAACGAAATACTCGATGGTTCTCTTCAATCCTTCCGCCAACGGCGTAATCGGACCCCAACCCAATTCCTTTTGCGCCAACGAAATATCCGGCTTGCGCCGCTCCGGGTCATCCGCCGGCAATGCATGATAAATGATCTTCGATTTCGAATCGGTTAACTCGATCACCTTTTGCGCCAATTGGAGAATGGTAAACTCCACGGGATTCCCCAAATTCACCGGCCCGATAAATTCATCCGGGGCCCCCATCATCTTTATTAAACCGTTTACCATATCATCCACATAACAAAAAGACCGGGTCTGACCACCCTCGCCATATACGGTGATATCCTTTCCCCTTAACGCCTGTACGATGAAATTACTGACCACCCGGCCATCATTGGGATGCATGCGCGGTCCATATGTATTGAATATCCGCACGACTTTGATCTTTACTTTATTCTGCCGGTGATAATCGAAAAAAAGCGTCTCGGCGCACCGCTTACCCTCATCATAACACGACCGTATCCCAATAGGATTCACATTGCCCCAATAACTCTCGGGCTGCGGATGTACCCCCGGGTTCCCGTAAATCTCACTGGTAGAAGCTTGCAATATCTTCGCCTTTACCCGCTTGGCCAACCCTAACATATGAATGGAACCCATGACATTGGTCTTTATAGTCTTAACGGGATTGTACTGGTAATGGATGGGAGAAGCCGGACAGGCCAGGTTGTAGATTTCATCGATTTCCAACAATAAAGGATGTACGATATCATGCCGGATCACCTCGAAATGGGGATTATGCAACAAATGTCGGATATTCTCCTTGGAGCCGGTGAAAAAATTGTCCACACATATAACTTCATTGCCTTCCTGCAATAACCTCTCACATAAATGGGAACCGATAAACCCGGCCCCCCCCGTTACCAGGATGGATTTATGCACCGCCACCTGGGAATTGTGTTTATTCATGGGTTCTCCTTGTCACTTTCATTAATAATTAACCATTAACAATTGACAATTAACAATTCTCACTAAAAAGTAAGTATTAATGGGAATTAATTGTCAATTGTCAATTGTTAATTATTAATTGTTAACCTGGTTCTTATGAACCGATTGTCTCGATTATTTTGGCTTGGTCCTCTGCTGACAGGTAGGGATGCATGGGCACACTGAATACCCTATCCGCAACTTCTTCACTAACCGGGAAATCGCCTTTTTTATATCCCAGATCGGCAAACGCTTCCTGTAAATGAAGCGGCGTGGGATAATAAATCGCGGTGGGGATTCCCTGCTTACTTAACCTGGCAATCACCGCATCCCGCTCCGGGTGCAATATCGAATACTGGGCCCAGGCGGAAATATTATAATCCCTTACATAAGGCGCTTTGGCCGGCGATTTAAGCCCCTGTTCATAGCGCCGCGCCACGGTTTGACGCAGATCGATCTCCTCGGCGAAGATATCCATTTTAGCCAACAATACGGCGGCCTGGATAGTATCCAACCGGCCGTTCACACCGATTCTTATATTACTATACTTATCGGCGCCTGAACCGTGAACCCGGATGGAAGTTAATTTTTTGTAAAGCCCGGCGTCATCGGTGAAAATCATGCCGCCATCGCCGTAACACCCCAGGGGCTTGGCCGGGAAAAAACTGGTGGCCCCCACATCGGCATTGGCGCAGGCTTTTTTCCCTTTGTAAGAGGCCCCGAAACTCTGTGCGGCATCCTGTAATACAAAAAGTCCGTACTTTTTCGCGATGGCATTAATCTCATCATAATCCGCCGGCTGACCGAAAAGGTCCACCGGGATCACACCGCGGGGCTTAAGCTCTCCCCGTTGGATGGTTTTACGGATGACTTTTTCCAGTTCGATAGGGTCGATATTAAAGGTGTCCGGCTGGGCGTCCACGAATACGGGCGCGGCCCCTAAGAGTTGTATTACCTCGGCCGTGGCTATAAATGTGAAAGGCGTGGTAAATACGGCGTCGCCGGGTCCGATATCCAGGGCCATCAGGGGTATCAATAAGGCATCCGTGCCGCTGGCCACACCCACGGCGTATCGCGTCCCTACATATTGGGCCAACTTCTCTTCCAGTTCTTTGATCTCCGGCCCCATGATGTATTTGCCATGGTCCAACACTTTCTTAATATTGGTTTCAATTTTGTCTCTAATCCGCTTTTGCTGCGCATTCAAATCGATAAATTGCATTACTTGCTCCTCTCTTTTCTAATTTGTTTTTTTTTCAATTTATAATTTATAGTTTAAAATTTATAATTTATAATTTTTATCCCTGTATTTCCTCTACTTGTAATCCTTTCTTTTTGTACTTACGTTGGCATTTATTGCATTCTCCCGTTTCTTCGGATTTTGGGTCCCCGGTTAAGCTCAATTTGGTCCCGCAGGCGCAATACCAACCCTTTAGGCGGGCGGGGTTTCCCACTACCAGGGCGTAATCGGGCACATCTTTGGTCACCACTGCCCCGGCCCCGACAAAAGCATATTTGCCAATGGTAGTACCGCATACGATGGTGCTGTTGGCGCCCAGGGAAGCGCTTTTTTTCACCAACGTCTTGATATAATACTCGGCGCCCCGCTGGGGAAACTCGCTCCTGGGATTGAGGATGTTGGTAAATACCATCGAAGGCCCGCAAAAGACATAATCCTCCAGCTCGACGCCTTCATATACGGATACATTATTTTGGATTTTCACATTATTACCGATGATCGCGTTGTTGGCAACATTGACGTTCTGACCAAGGGAACACTTTTTACCGATCCGCGTCCCTCCCTGGATATGGGAAAAATGCCAGATTTTGGTTCCTTCGCCGATCTCGACATTGTCGTCTACATAGCTGCTTTCATGTACAAAATGGTTCTTTTCAGACATTATTCACTCCTGGTTTTTAGATTTTCGCATTAAACTTTGTTCCGCCATTTCCAATATTTTTAAAACATTCAGTCCTTCGACGCCGTCGGTTTTAGACGTTTCCCGGGTTTCGACACAGTGGATGAAATGCAGTAATTCCTCCCTGAGGGGTTCTTTCATTTCAAAGTCCACCGGGTAGGATTCGGCTTTCATGGCCACCGGGATATCGCCGTTGAAATTGATCTTATGGGGATAGATCAACAATTTCTTGTCGCCCACATCATCGAATACGGCCATTTTTTCACTGCCCACGACCACCAGCTTCTGTTCTTTGAACGGATGGAGCCAGTTGACAAAGACATGACTCTTAACCCCGTTTTTGAATTCCAGGGTGGTGAGGGTGGTATCGTAGATGCCGGGCTTCACATAAGCGCCGCCGTGGGCGTCCACCCGGACCGGCTCCTCGCCATTCATAATCATGGATATCAAAGAGATATCATGGGGGGCGAAACTCCACAAGACATTTTCCTCGGTCCGTAATTTCCCGATATTCAAGCGGTTGGAATAGATATAACGAATCTCTCCCAATTCGCCGGCATCGATAAGTTCTTTCAATTTGATAACCGCCGAATGGTACTGCAGGATATGCCCCACCATGAGTATACGGTTATGCCCGCCGGCAATATCCACCAGCTCTTGCCCTTCGGCCGTGGTCAACGCCAGGGGCTTTTCCACCAGCACATCCTTCCCGGCCAGCAAGTACTTTTTGGTCAATTCATAATGCCTGGCCGCCGGCGCGGCTATTACCACCGCACAAATATCAGGATTATTCAAAATACTTGAATCTTGCGTTACAAAAAGGACATCGGGGAACTCTTTTTTCCGCTCGCGGACGATCTCTTCACTTAATTCTAATACTGAATGCAATACGTTGAGCCGGTGCAAATTTTTTAAATGATTCTTGCCCCAATACCCGGCGCCAATCAATGCAATATTTTTTTCCATTTTATGCTTTCCAGATTCTGTCACTCTTGAGCCCTTTCTGGTTCAGCGCGTTCCGCGTATCGATCATTATCCTGGTTTTCTTTAATAGGTACGGGTAATCGATATCCGTATGATTGGTGATGATAATGCCGGCGTCATATTCGTTATCTTCAAGTTTCTCTATTTCTACCGACTCCAGGTTCAATTCGTATTTTCGCGTCTTAGGGAGCACCGGGATATAAGGGTCGTAATAGGACACGTCCACACCCTCTTTTATTAATAGGTCGATCACTTTCAACGCCGGGCTCTCTCTCATATCATCGATATCCGGTTTGTAAGCCACGCCGATTACCAGGATTTTGGCGTCCACCAACGAACGGCCCATTGTAATTAACGCTTTCATGGTTTTTTCGATCACGTAATAGGGCATGGTGTTGTTGATCTCCCCGGCCAGCTCGATGAAATGGGTATAAATATCATACTCTTTGGCTTTCCAGGTGAGGTAAAATGGATCGATGGGGATGCAGTGACCACCCAGGCCGGGACCGGGATAAAAGGCCTGGAACCCGAAGGGTTTGGTTTTGGCGGCTTCGATTACTTCCCACACATCGATGCCCATGCGATCGAAAATCATTTTTAATTCATTTACCAGCGCGATATTAATCGCCCGGTAAGTGTTTTCCAATATCTTGGAAGCTTCGGCAATTTTAGGCGAAGAAACCGGCACTACTTTTACGATCTGTCCGTAAAGGGACTTTAAAATCTCCAGGCCGTCCGGGCTGACGGCGCTGATTACCTTAGGAATATTGCCGGTTTCAAACTCTTTGTTGCCCGGGTCTTCCCGTTCCGGGGAAAAACCCAGTTGAAAATCGCTGCCTTCTCGCAGCCCGGATTTCTCAAGAATTGGGAGCATATCCTCTTCCGTAGTGCCGGGGTAGGTGGTGCTTTCAAGCACCACTACCTGACCTTTCCTTAAATACTTAGCGATCACTTCGGTGCTGTTCAACACATAGGAGAGATCGGGGTTGTAGTGTTCATCCAGGGGGGTGGGCACACAGATCAGGATGAAATCGGCCTCAACCAGTCGTGAAAAATCCGAAGTGGCGTTGAACTTCTTTTTCTCGATAACGAACTCCTTTAAAAAATCCTCGCTGATGTGTTTAATATAACTTCTACCGCTGTTGATTTTCCGGATTTTGCCCTCATCCAGGTCAAAACCCAGGATGGTAAAGTTCTTTTTTAAAAATTCACGGGCCAGGGGTAAACCTACATAGCCCAGTCCGATGACAGCGACGACGCCGGTCCTATTTTCAATTTTTGCAATCAGTTCCTCTTTCATGCATTCTCCTCATGCGTTATTTTTTGTTTATTGACGGCCCACCAATCTACGACAAAGGCCAGGAACACGGACAGCGCCAAACCCAGGACAAATCCTACCGCTGTGATCAGGCCTTTTTGGGGTTTAACCGGGGTTCGGGACAGGGTCGGGGTGGAAAGAAATTGCATTTCTTCGCGTAGGCTCATGAATTTATCGAAGTCGATGGACAGTTCATTTTTAACTTGCTGGATAGAGTCATCCGGGAGTTTTTTTTCGGCAAAAAATGAATCTTTCAATTTCATTATGCCGGCCAGGAAGGTATACCCGGACATTTCACCGGTCAGCGACGCCCTGGCGTTGGAAAAGAAATCGAATTTCAAGCCCATCATCTGTTTGTCTCTACGGTTCTGGGCGAGGTTTTCCTTGATATCGGCAATATAAGATTCGATGCCCACCAACTGGGCCGCAGGGGAGAGATAGCGGTAACCGGTTTTATCCAGCGACAGTAATTCCCGTCCGGTCATATTTTTGGCTTCCGGGTATTTTTTCAATAATTGTTCGATATCGCTTTGTTTGGCGGTTAACTGCCGGAGTTTAAATTCATCTTTAATAATGAGGTTAGCGAATTTGTTGTATTCTTCACGGCATTTGTTGCCCTGGGCGGCGACATAGTCCCCCAGCTTACCGTAGATGATGCTGTCTTTGATGAATTCAGCCAGGGCGTTTACAAAGGCGCGGGCTTTTTCAGGGGACTCTTTTTGGCCGGTCAGTTGAACCCCTATGACAAAATTTCGGATATCACGCGGGTTCTGGGTCAGTTCTTTTAAATCTTTTTTTGAATAGGCATACACCGGTTCAATGCATTGTTCGATGGAACCGGATGAGCCGATCCCTTTTTTTAGCCCGTCAGCCGCTGTATCGCCGGCTTGTTTTTTTTCCTCCAGGAAGCGAATAAACCGCTGCGGGTTGGTAAACCGGGATAAATATTTTTTATAATCCGGGAAAGATACATTTCTCATCATCATTTCGATTTCTTCCAGGGTATCATCCAGCAGCGCGGTTTTTTCCAGGGTAAGATTATACAGCAGGTCGTTATGGAGGTTATCCTTGATTTTGTCCTGGATATTTTTCAATTCTTCCAGGTTCACATCGACGCCGCTGGACAGCCGGAAAAAAGCGCTGCTTTGAAAGGTCCTGGGAAGCAGGAGGGAAATGACCAACGCCGCCAGTGTGACGGCCAGCGTCCCCCCGATAATCAACCATTTCTTTTTGACCAGTACTTTGACCAGTTGAATCAAATCGATCTCATCGCTGAAATTGTTCACGTTTTGTTTCTCCATATATCCTCCTTACCTTAAGGCGGGTAGGCTTCCGCCGCCCGGGTCCGGCAAGGTAAACTTGTAATTTTGATTCGCATAACATAGTAACACAGGTTGCTATTATAGCGCATTTGTATGGAATAGAAAAGCCTTATCCGTTGATTTCTTGAAAAGAAAATGGCAGGATGGACCGGAAAGTTTATACTACTCCCTTTTTGTCAAGCCTTGCTCGGCCGGGATTTACTTATTCTCTGCGCATAGCTACGCCGGGGAAATTTCCGTAAAAATCAAATTGAAACCGGGGCTGTTTTTTGCTTATTTACTTGCGTCGCAGGTACTTTTTCAGGACGATCAATTTACTGGTGTAGCTGACGTTGGTGAGCATGATAACGGCTCTTTCGTTATCCGGGAGTTCTTCGAAAAAGATTCCTTCCCAGCCGTCGAAATCGCCTTCATCGATCATGATCCTGTCGCCGCTTTTAAAAATTTCTTCCCGTTTGGAGAGGGTCACGATGCCTTCGTTGTTTTCTCGTAACCTGATGTCTTCGATTCTTTTGTTGTTGATAGTCCAGAGGCCTTCATTGTTTCCGAGCACCGATTTAACGCCGCGGGTGTAACGCACCTTATGATACAACTCTAAGACAGAGAATTTGGCAAATAGGTAGCCGCTGAAAAGGGGCGATATAACGGACTGCTTCTCTTTGTTCTTTTTGACGCGCTTCTGGTAAAGAGGCAGGTATACCGTGGCCCCCAGTGACTTGAGGCTTCTTTCGGCCACAAATTCTTGTTTTGGCTTAGTGCTGATTATAAACCAGCTACTTAACTCACACTCTTTCATGTTTACATTTTAGCGTAATATCGGTTTTTTGTCAACTCTTATCTTTTCCCCCGTGGGATGTTTTTGAGGGGGTTGATTTTTCGCCTGGTTTCCGCGAGTTTGTGTAATTGGGCGGGGGTCAGGATTTGTTTTACATCCAGCAGGTAGTTTATATGGTGGACGACCATGGAGGTTTTTTTTCGGCTGATTTCGCGGATGTATTTTTCCACTTGTTTTCGATCGATTTCGTTGGGTTGGGATTTGAGGAAGGAGGCGAAGCGGAGTTCGCGGATTTTTATTTCCGCGCTGTCCCGGATGATGGCGGCTTCATTTTCCAGCATCAGGTTCTCGATTTTTTCTGTTTGTTCTTTTGTCAGTTCGATCTCTTCTTTGGCGGCCAGGATGAGGCGGGCGTCGTAGAGGTTATTTTCCGCCGTCAGGAAAGCGGTCCTGGGGGGGGTGAATGGTCCTTCACCCGGGTCCTGGGGAAAGGGGTAAGCATTTAAGGCCGCAATAAAAACCAGGGTCGCCAGCAGGCATCTAATATATTGTGATTGTTTCTTCATGTTTGCTCCTGATTTCATCTTCTTTTATCGATAAAGAACCAATTCCTGCTCACTTTATAGAGGAAATTGAGTCGTTGTTCGGGTTCCAGCAGGGCGTTGATTTGGACCAGGTTATCTACGAAGAGCAGGTTCAGTTCGTTTTCCAATTTATTCAGTTCATTGGTGCGGGTGGTGATAATTTCCGGGTCAAATTCCGGGTCTCCCAGTTCATCGATGATTTCGATGCGTTTTTCCAGGATATCCCGCTTATATTTCATCAGGTTTAGCCTGAAAGTTTTTATAATGGCGTCCAGTTGTTTTTTTTGTTCGGGCTGCGGGTCCAGGCCTTCCTTTAATTTTGTTTCCTTTACCTTTAAGGGCATTTGGTGTTTGGCAAAGAATTTGTTATAGGCATAGGGCGCGGTAAAGGCCAGGTTAAGGGCCAAGGAAGCGGCTAAAATCAATTTCAACCATTTGCATTTATCATTCATGACAGTCATCCTATTTATGCTCCCCATTATACACCATTTCAATGGTTTTATCTTGTATTTCGATTAAATTGAGCTGCTGGCATTCGGCCAGGAGGGTGGAATAATCCGCATAATCGGCGTAGTCGGTAGTTTTTATGATGGGGACCGGTTCGGTTTTTTGGGTTTTCAATTGGGGGTTGAGCAGGAGGCCCAGGATGCAGAAGACGATAAACACGAGGGAATAGGCCAGGGAGGGTAGGGAAGGCAGCGCGAACCGGCGGGGTTGTTCTTTTTCTTTTATTTGGGCCATGACCTGTGCGGTGAAATTGAGCCGGGGTTCTATTTCGGGCAGGTTTTTCACCGCGGCGGTTACCTGGTCCAGCATTTGCAGTTCCAGTGTGCAATCCGGGCATTGGGCCAGGTGGGCCCGGATTTTTTGGCGGAGTTCTTCATCGGCTTCGCCGTCCCGGTACCGGTCCAGGTACGGGGTTATTTCGCTGCATGCTGTATTGGTGGTGTTCATGTTACCCTCTCTTTTATAACATTTTTCCCGGGTTTTTCTTGCATTTTTTCTTTGGGATTGGAATTTGTCATAAGATTTACCTGGGTTTTTAGATTGGTTTTGGCCCTGGAGATGAGGGTCTCGATTTTGGGAATGGACCAGCCGGTGATTTCTTCGATTTTTTGGTAGGGGAATTCCAGGTAGACTTTGAGGATCAGGGCGAGGCGTTGGTTTTCGTTGAGGTTTTTGATGGCCCCGGAGATGATTTCTTCTTGTTGCTGTTTTTCCATGAGTGCATGTTGGGTATCTTTCGTTTGGAAGTGTTTGTTTTCTTCGCTTGGGGAGAGGAATGAGGAGAAGAATTGGGTGCGTTTTTGTTTTTTGATGTAGTTGAGGGTGATATTTTTGGCGACGGTGAAGATAAAGGCTTGGAAGTTGTCCATGGATTGGTATTTGGGGATGGATTGGTAGACTTTTATAAAGGTGTCCTGGGCAAGGCTTTGGGCTTCGTCGTAGTCGAAGATCATTTTATGGATAAAGTTGACGATCTTTTTTTTGTAGCGGTCGATGAGTATTTCGAAGTTCCGGGTGTATCCTTCCCGGACTGAGCGTACGATATCATCATCGGAAAAGTCAATTTGTTCTTCTGTCACGGTACTATTATAACAGATGAGGGAGAAAAATCCTGCGAAAAAAAATTAGCCACGGACGAACACGGACAAGCACGGACTAAAGAGCTTCTTGAAATTCCGGCGCCGGGGTTTTGGTTTCCCGGCTCTGCTTATATTTGTAGAAGTATAATAGGACTTCATGCCGCAGTACGTGGTCTTGTTCCATGGCATCCAGGAGTTCCCTGGCGTCCGGCAGTATGTTTTCCAGGCCCGTGGTTTTTACTTCCGCGGCGAGCACCGGTTGTTTTTCTTTATTGTGCATGGGTTGACTGCCGAACAGCAACCAATCCAGGGAGATATCGAAATCGGTATGCAGGCGGTATAATGTGTCGGTCCGGGGCATGGAAACGGCGGTCTCATTCTTATAATAATTGGCCGGGGAGATTCCCAGGCGTAGGGCCATTTCGCGGCGTGTGTATTGGTGCTCTTTTCGTACTAATCTTAACCGTTTGCTTAAGTCTGAAATAAAACTTTTTGTTCTAATGGTCATTTTTATTACTCCTCTTTCCTATTTTACAACGTTTTAAGGAGAAAAGCAATCGAATGTCGGATAAAATATTTCGAATGGTATATTTTTTATTTCGGAGGAAGGATGATGTGGTGCGAAGGGTGTATAATGTATTTCGGAGGATGGACGATGCAATGCGAAGGATGGATGATGTAATGCGAAGGATGTATGATATATTTCGAAGGATGTGCGATGCATTGCGAAGGGTATATGATGTATTTCGGAGGATGTACGATGTAATGCGAAGGATGGATGATGTATTTCGGAGGATGTACATTGCGATGCGAAGAAAGGATAATGTAATGTGAATATTGTATTATATATTGCGAATGGTGGACGATCTATTTCGAATGATGTTTAACATTGTAGGGAACAGGCTCGTTTACGGCATGTGAGTGTCCACCATTATGCCATGCAGGGGAGAAAGAAAATAGTCCGGTGGAGTGACGCGGCTTATAATGTCAATTTATTCCCTTACAGTTCTTTGCCATCTGTGAGGCGAGAGGTATCGATTCATTCCAACGCAACTGGAAATCGGCGGCAAGCAAGGAATTAACATGATGAGAAGTCATTTTCAAGTATTTATTCCTGGGCAAGTTAGCGTCTTGTTTCTTTAAGCCAAAAATGATGATATTCTCATCGATTAAATGGATAGGGTCATCCAACCGGCTTTCACAAAATTGAACCGTTAACCCCAATTCCTCCCATTCAGATGCCGCGATCAGGCTGCTGCGATCTAAACCGCTGCATAAGATACGTACATCCACGCCCCTTTGATTTTGGGCTTCCAACAAACGATCTTGCAATAACCCTATGTCTTTCCTGTTTTTCCGGGTTTCAATCGTCGGCGTCGATAACAAAACGTGAGATTTTGACCCGGCAATAGCATCGATTAGATCGAAAAAGTACTGCCCTTCCTCAGATGGGGGATTTCCAAAGGGTCTGTCTTTAGTGGTGATTTCGAAAACCCTTACAGGGTCATTGAACCCTTTTAATTGGAGTTCGCTAATGTCGATATTGGGGGGTAATTTTATGAAAGGCATTCGTTCAAGCATTACCCGGATGTTTTCGATCACCCCGGCTTCCACCAATATCTGCCCCGGTGATGCTACTTTTTCCAGGCGCGCGGCTTTGTCTACCACCTGCCCACCGATGTCATAACCGGATTCCGTGTTGAACTCTTCCACGGTACCGGTGGTTAAAATAATTCGTGTTTTTAAAGGGGCCTTAAATTCTTCTCCCGGAAGATTTAGTGCGTTAAGCGCTTCCCGGAAAGTAAGAGCAGCAACCACGGCGTCAAGATTAAAATAAAACGCGGCCAAAACCGCATCGCCCATAAATTTGATGACTTTGCCGTCGAACCGCTTGATTGTTTCCGCGGCAATGATGTTGTGAATATGGCTGCGTTTCATTCCTTTGGAATGGCCGAATTCATCTTTTGCGGCAGTGGCCCCGACCAGGTCGGCAAGAAAAATCGTCTTAACATCAAAAGTTGGTTCCTGGTTTAGTTCCAGTTGCTCTTTTGATTTTTGTATAATCTCTTTTACTTCTTCCGCGAAATTAAATTCTTTTGAAGAATAATCTGAATCCCCTTCCTGCGGCGGTTCCGTTGTACCTAAAACATCCCGGATTTTTTCTAAAAGCTGCGGTGTATCAATGGGTTTTAACAGGAAATCCCTGGCTCCCTTCTTGCGGCACTGGAATGCGGTCTCAATATCATTCCATGCGGTGAGCATTATTACCGGGATTCCCACGTAATTCTCCATAATTTCGGGTAAAAGATCATTACCCCTGATATCCGGCATGATTATATCCAATAAAATAAGCGAGTATTTTTTTTCTTTAAGCCTGGGCATTACGTCAATGCTCTTGTCACATAATTCCACGTTGGTTATTCCTTTTCGTTTTAGGGTGGTGTGGATGCTGTTTAAGAAATCCACTTCATCATCCACAATCAAAATAGGGTTTTTGGGGTATAATGCTTGTTTCATCGACTAACCTCCGGTTTTACTTAGTCCTCGGTTGAAAAGGGATCTGTTACCCGTTTTAATTTGTTGAGGAATGTAGTCCTGAATAATCCCGCCAATTCGGCTGCGCGGGTTTGATTTCCGCCTGCCCGTTTCAGGGCTTCCTCCAGGTATAGCTTTTTCATATCCCTATAAGTAGGGAAATTTTCCCCAAATGCAATGCCTTCTCCTACGGTAACAGGTTCAATTTTCGTCGCGGGTGTCAATTTAAAAATTTCAATCGATTTCCCTATTTTTTCGTAGAAGGGTGCTATGGAAAGCGTTCCTTCTTGACTCCTGCTTACAGCGTCCATTATCATCGTTTCCAGTTCCCTGACATTCCCAGGGAAATGATAATTGTAAAGGAGAGTATATAATACTTCCGGGATATGAATTATTTTCTTATTTAAAGTGTCGGAAGCTTTTTCAATGAAGTGTTCAACCAGGCGAGGAATATCCTCTTTGCGTTCTCTCAGGGGAGGGATATGGATTTTGTGAGATTCCAGACGGTGGTAGAGGTCTTTGCGAAATTTACCTTCTTCCATCAGCCTATTAAGGTCCCGGTTGGTAGCAACTACCATGCGGGCATAACTTTTTTTAGGTTTATCCACACCAAGAGGGCGGAATTCTTTTTCCTGGAGCAGTCGCAATAATTTAACCTGGGACTCCGGTGTAAGGTCGCCGATTTCATCCAGTAAAAGAGACCCGTTGCGGGCTTCTTCTATTAAACCATCTCTATCTTGATATGCATCGTTAAAGGCCCCTTTTTTATGGCCAAAAAGTGTATCTGTAAATAAGGTATCATCTAAACCGGCGACATTTTCCGCCACAAATTTCCCTGGCCTCTCGCTGGCTTTATGGATGGCCCTGGCAATCAATTCTTTGCCAACCCCGGTCTCTCCAGTAACCAGTACCGGTTCAGGGGATTGGGCGATAGATTCAATATATTTGAAAATTTTCAACATCATTTTGTCGCGGGTAACGATATGATCGAAATATTTCAATTCTTTGGGTTCCTCTGAAAAGCATGCTTCTTTCAACCGTGCGTTTTCTCGTTTGACAGCGATTAACTGTATGGTATTCTGGACTGTTTTGATTAATTTTGACATATCCGGGGGTTTCACGATATAATCAAGAGCCCCTTTCTTCATGCATTCGACTACAGTTTCGATTCCACCGGATGATGTTAACATGATTATACTAACACCGGGGTACTCTTCGATAATTTGGGGAAGAAGTTTATCGCCGCTTATGCCCGGCATGCGTATATCGAGTAAGATGAGAGAGATATCCTTTTTTTTGAGCAGCGGCATTACTTGAAGGCTGTCCCGGCAGCATTCGATATTGTTGATCCCGTTCCGCTTAAATGCAACATTCATACTATTCAGGAAATCCTCCTCGTCATCAACTAATAAGATTGAAAAGTCAGGATACAATTCTTGTCCCATTGGTTAACCTCCTTTAAGAATGTTTTTCTATTTCACCCGGGGATTTTACCGGGAGATGAACGGATACGGTCGTTCCCTCTCCTACTTTGGAATCGAAATCCATGCTTCCGCCGTGATCGGTTACTATTTTCATGGAAATGGACAAACCGAGCCCGGTGCCGCCGTTTTCTATCCGGGTGGTAAAAAACGGGTCGGTGATATGCTTCATATGTTTTTCATCGATGCCCACCCCTTCATCTTTCACTTGCACGACAATTTGATTTTTCAGACTGTCGAAAGCGCTCGTAATATAAATCCCACGTGAATCGTCCGGGAGGGCCTGGCAAGCATTCCGGATTAAATTGATAAATACCTGCTCCAGTCGCTGGTAGTTGCCACAAACAGGGGGCAAGTCCAGTTCCAGTTCAACCTTAAAATGTTGGGTTGCCTTTTTGGTCATATACTGGGTTAAGTTTGTGGCAGATTGAAGGACCTTATTAATAGCCAGCGTTTTTTTATGGGAGTCGTCTTTCCGGGAAAAATTTTTCAATTCATCGATGAGGTTCTTGATACGATCGGAGCCATTCAAGAAACCGGTTAGCAATTTAGCGATATCCTCTCTGGAATCGTCATAAATCATCCCCCCTATTTCGAAGCCCTGATGGGTTTGGGAGTATTCATTAAGAACAGGGCCGATGTCTTGCCAAAAATCGGCAAAACTCTCGGCATTGGCTTTGATTACAGAGGCGGGATTATTAAGTTCATGGGCGATGCCGGCCAGCAATGTACCCAGGCTGGCCAGTTTTTCAGATTGGACCATCTTATTCTGGTAATTCAGGAGTTTAAGATGGGTTTGGATTCGCGCCAATAGTTCGCCTTTGGATACAGGTTTGGCGATAAAATCGTTGCCCCCTTCATTAAATGCGGTAACCAGGTCGGCATCCTGGTTTTTGGCAGTGATAAAAATGATGGGAAGTTCATTTACCGGGTAACGTTCCCGGATTTTCCTGCACACCTCATACCCGGACATCCGGGGCATCATAATATCCAATAAAATAAGATTGAAGGGATTTTTATCTTGCAAAAACTTCAATGCTTCAGCGCCGCTGGACGCTTCAGTAACCAAACAATTTTGCATGGCCAGGAAGTTGCGAATCACCTGGCGGTTTACCGGGTCATCGTCCACCACCATGATGTGGAAATCACATGAAGGTTGATTCCCCTGTGGAATACCGGTTCCATTTTGCTCTTCAATCAACTTCGAGGTTTCGAATACTGGAATTCCTCCCGGGGAAGATTCAATACCCGGTTTTTCGATTACCATCTCTTGAGAAATAGGAAGGGTGAAAGTGAACGTGGATCCTTTACCAATTATCGATTCTACCCATATTTCTCCTCCATGCAATTCCACCAGCTTTTTTGTGATGGCTAAACCGAGTCCTGTTCCGCCATAAGGTCTGGCTGTCGATCCTTCCACCTGTTCAAAGGACTCGAATATGATTTCGAACTTCTCATCGGGGATTCCAATTCCGGTGTCCTCTACCCGGATGTGCAGCATATCACCTTTTACATTTGCAGATATGGTTATTGTTCCTGAATCGGTAAACTTGACGGCATTGCCTACCAGGTTTAGTATGATTTGCTGTAAACGGTTTTCGTCGGCCTCAACCGGGGGCAAACCCGGTTCAACGGCATTAATCAATTCAAGTTCTTTATTACCGGTAAGCGGCCTGGAAATCGTTAGTACTACATCAGAGATGGAACGTATGTCCAACGGTTTTTTTTGCAGTTCCAGGTTTTTGTTTTTTAACCTGGAAAAGTCAAGTATGTCATTTACTAAATTGGCAAGCCGTTTTCCACTGGAAGCAATCATGGAAAGATTGGTTTTGGTTTCCGGGGGAAGCTTTCCTGTGACGCCGTCCATTAAGGATTCGGCAATACCGATAATGCCGTTCAGGGGGGTTCGCAGTTCATGAGAAGTATTGGATAGAAATTCATCTTTGAGTTTGTCTACCAGCCTCAATCGTTCAGACACTGTGCGTTCATAATCGGCTTTTTCCATTTGAGACCACACAAAAAATATTAAAAACACAACCCCTGTTCCTACCAATATGTAAAGCGTATACGCCCACCAGGTTAGCCAGGGGGGAGGCAGTATTTTCACTTTAACAGACGCGCCCTCTTCATTCCATATTCCATCTTTGTTACTTCCTATAACCTTAAAGACATAATCCCCTGCCGGGAGATTGGTGTAGGTGACGCGGCGGTTTTTTGCATCGGTTTCAATCCAATCTTTATCCCAGCCTTCCAGTTTATATTTGTACTGATTGCGTCCCGGGCTGGCAAAATGCAAAGCCGCAAATTCAAAGGAAAATACATTTTGTTTATAGGTCAGTGTTAGATTTTTGGTTTCATCAATTGGGGCTTGCAAGGGAGAATTTTTGTCTATCCGCTGAAGCTTTACAGGCTTATTTAAAAGGAGGAAATTAGTAATAATCACCGGAGGTGCATATGCGTCTTCTGTGATTTTTTCCGGGAAAAAGGAAATAAATCCATTGGAACCACCAAAATATATTTCCCCATCGCGACTTTTTAAATAGGTATTTGTGGTAGCAGATGAATCTTGGATTGCATCATCAACAACATAGTTTTTGAAGGTTTTTGTCTTTAGATTGGATTTGGAAATACCTTTAAGAGTGCCCATCCATAGATTGTTATTACTATCTTCAAGGATAGCACCAATGTAATTGCTGGGGAGACCATCTTTTTCGCGGTAAACCTTGAAATTCTCTTTATGCCTGTCAAACAGATTTAATCCATCGAGAGTTCCAATCCATAATTCTCCATCATGATCTCTAAAGATTGAAAAAACAACATTGTGACTAAGGCTGGAGAGAACATTATCATCATGCCTATAACGGGTAAATTGTTCAGTCCTTGGATTAAACTTATTAAGTCCATCAGCAGTGCCTACCCAAAGTAAACCGTCCGGCTCTTCATAAATGGTCTGGATAATATCATAAACCAAACTATTGGGATTATTTTTATCATTCGTATAGCGTGTAAATTTTTCAGTCTTCAGATCAAATTTATTCAGTCCATGTCCAAAGGTTCCGACCCAAAGGACGCTTGATTTACTCCCACAAAGGCACCAGACCAAATTATCACTCAAGCTATTGGGATCCGATGGATTATTTACATATCGTTTAAAACGCCCGGTTTCTCGATCGAATTTGTTCAGCCCGCCGCCATATGTGCCAACCCATATTATTCCTGAAGAGTCTTCACAAATGGACGAAACAAAATTATGACCTAAACTGTTGGGGTCATTCGGATTGTTCTTGTAGCACTCAAATAGTCCTTTCTTTCGATCATACCTATTCAGCCCCCCATTGATTGTGCCAATCCACATTATTCCGGTCCTATCCTCATAGAGACCACAAATCTCATTAGAACTTATGCTGTTAGTGTTTGCCGTATCATGCAGATATAGGGTAAATGCCATACTCCTCAAATAGAATGCATTGAGACCTCCAAGATAAGTTCCAACCCATAAAATACCAGTTCGATCTTCATAAATGGAAAGAACAAATGTCTGGCTTAAACTGTAGGGATTGGTTTCACTGGACGTATATTGTGTGAATCGTTCGCTTTTTTGATCAAATAGATTCAGTCCTCCCCCATGAGTTCCAATCCATAGGTTATTTTTTTTATCGGGAACAATGGCCCGTATTTTATCATCAGACAGGCTGTAAGAATCGGATTCAACATGTTTATAACGAGTGAAGCAGCCACTTTCCCGATCAAGTTTATTCACCCCTCCCCCATAAGTTCCAATCCACAGTGCACCCGACCGATCTTCACAAATCGTAGTAACTTCATTATGACTTAAACTTTTGGGATTCTCTTTACTATGCATATAGCGAGTGAATTGCCCGGTCTTTCGATTGAGACGGTTCAGACCTCCCCCATAAGTTCCAATCCACAACACTCCGAAGCGGTCTTCGTAGATCGTCCTGACATTATCATGACTCAAACTAGCTAGATTGCCCGGATTGTTTTGGTACCGTTTAAACTGCCTGGTTTTTAGGTCAAATCGATTAATGCCCCCCCTGCCAGTTCCAATCCACAATACATCCTCGAAATGATCTTTGCAAATTGTTCTAACATCATTGTCACTCAAGCTATTCTCATCGTTTTCATCATTTTTATATTGAGTGAAAACTTCAGTCCGAGGATCGAAGCAATTCAATCCTCCGCTTCGCGTTCCAATCCACAACATCTCATTTTGATCTTCATATAAATATCTTATGAGATTATCAGATATCGTTGTAGGCTCATGGGGATCGTTTCGATAAATCTTAAATTCATAACCGTCATACCGGTTTAATCCAAGTTCTGTCCCAAACCATAAAAATCCTTTTTTGTCTTGAATAATACAATAAACACAGTCTTGAGAAAGGCCGTGTTCAGTTGAAATATGTTTAAATCGAATAGTATTTTTTTGAGCATAAATTTGAATTGGAAGCACGCAGAGAAGTATCATCATAGACAACAGCATTACCAGTAGTCTTTCCATTTTTTTTGTGCATTTTGTCGCCGGTTTCAATGTCTGTTGTGCCATGCAATATTGTAGCACGCTTCCATTATGAATTTCAATCGCTTTCATCATCTTTTATCGCCTCCAAATAATTTTTATAAAACCTTTGTTTTAATCGTTCCATGAGATGTATAAATAGCAAGATTAATGCCAATATCCACTGCTGTCTGGAAAAGTCGATCAGGCATCCTGGTTAGTTAAACACTTTTCAACTTATCTGGAAATAATTCCATTTTTCACCGGGGATTTTTCAATAGACCATATATGGTCAATTGACAAAAAAGCAAAAAAAATGTCCGAATACGAACAATCACTAATTGACTGACGCAATTTTCGCCTGCCAATAATCCATCAAGTACAGATGTAGGATGGATTCCCCTATTTATCCCTATGCCTAATGCCTATTTTATCGGCGCTTTCTGGCTTTCCCCTAATCTCTCCTGAAAAATCTGCCCTCAGTACTTGACAATTTTCCCAATATATGTCATAAATATCGATTAAGAAAAAGAAATGAAGTGATTATTTTTGTTTCAATGTATAGGAGGCACAATGCGAAATAGGTATTTTTTATATGTGTTGGCATTAGTAAGTATCATTTTCTTAGAGTTCCATACACAAGCATTTTCGGAAACACCATTAGCTAAAGAACCTTTACCTATAACAGTTGACAAAATAGCAGAGATTCGTATGGACACAGCACTCACTCTACTCGAAGAACCTCGTCCGGGAACCATTTTCATTTTTGTACGCAACATATCAACCGCTCCGATTACAGTTGCATCAATAAAATCAATCTTCACAGACGATTTTATTTCACTGCAAATTCCCGAATTAGGCAAAGGACGGGTATTAATGCCCCAGGAATCTCTTTCGGTTCCTATTATAGTAAAGGCAAATGATGCAGTGAAGCCAGGTCAATACTTGCTGCCCTTCGAAGTCTGTTTGGATTTGCAGCATTATGGTTTTTCCCACATGGTCAATCAAATCGTGACACACAAGATTAACGTTGGCTTACTAGCCGAATCCGATATCCTGAAGTTGCTTGGTGTACCTTCATTTTTTTTATTACCCGGTTTCTTAATGCTTACTACGTTTTTATGGCTATGGGCACATTTGTGGGTAATGAAAGAGCAGAAAAATTTTGATATTAAAGTAACCGAGCCAATATTTTGGGTAATAGCGATTCTATTTTCCTTGATAAATGTGCCACTGTATTCCAAAATAACGGGTCTTTTTGGAAATCCCCGTAATTATTTGATCGCATATGGATTGAAGGACATCGCTTATGTCTGGGGAGGTTCCATTGCTATAGGCGTTATTGCCTGTTTATTAGGTAAGGCAATAACCGAAAGAAAAAAAAAGAAGAGGATTCCATCCGAAAAGGATCAACCGGTTGATATTTTGCATAAACTGGCGCGCAACCGCTTGGGATTTAAATTGAAGCAATATGAAATCAAAATTGGGGACCAGCCGCAAAAGTTCTTTATTATTGAGGTACTGAATGGGGAAAAGATTGAATTATGGGCCATACGAACGATTATTTACGCCTGGGAAAAACAAATTATCCCTACTAAAGATTATCAGACACGTTTTACAGACCAATTAAAAAATGCTGATGATGCTGAAGCTATGGCTACAATTATTCAAGAAGGGCTTGATAAAAAATTACTTCGGGTATTTTGGGAAGAACTAATGACTCCAAGAAAATTGGAACAAAAACCTGATTCCATGAATACCCTCAAAGAATATTGCCTTATTAGATACAAAGGAATCAAATAGGTGAAAAAAATGGTAACTCCCCTGGAGCCACCGATGTTCGAATATGTTTGCTACCTACGCCTACTCCGCGTAGAGTCTCATGTAAGGAGACCGGGGGGAATTGAACCACCCGCAATCGATAGGTCATCAAACATCAAACATCAAGTCAAAATAAATATATCACAATAGGAGGAAAAAGTCAATGATTAATTTGAATGAATTCAGGCTTTCGTTTATCTGGGTAAAAGGTTTTTCTAATCTGGTTAAGGATGGAGCGCCGATGGATTTTTTCAATTATATTGAAGATTACGTGTCTGAATTTCAGAAGGCAAAGACTGCAGAGACGGAGTCGAGTCAGTGGAAGTTACCATGGATACATTGGCAGGGGAAAAATTTCTGGCGAAAATATTTAGGGTTTCAGAATTTGAATGAAGTCGAAGCCCTGAAGGCCCTGGAATTTATTGTCCCCATGTACGCCCCCTCAGCCTCACTGGTAAAAAAAATTCAATCTTCAGGATGCCGTATGAAAGCAGAAGGCTTCTTCTATCCCTACAGCGTGGCATTAGTGATTAATGTGACTGTAGAAGGTAGTTTAAGTATCAAGGAAATGTTGGAACAGGCGAAAAAGATTCGTGAAGACAGAAAGTATGTCGTAAACTGGTCCGATGGCAGCGAAGATACACTGGAACTTCAACCTTTTGCATCAAAAGCCCTCGATAAATTATGGAAAATTGCTTATGGAAAACAAGAAGAGGCTATGCCGGCAGTGGATGATCCGTTTACAATCGCTACAGTGATTAGTGGAACAGGTGATTTAGGCGAAAATGTTTTTCCAGGTAGCGAGCTACACCGCATGTTGGTAGGATTGTGCACATTTCAGCGTTTATCTGAGGGTGATGGAGTACATCCCTTAGATGATACAACACGGCTCAAATTAAAAGCAAGCCAAATGTTTTCAAATAGCAATATAATATATGGCCTCAGGCATAGTCGCGCCATCTGGTTTCCTTGTTATATAAAATCAGTAGAGAAGAAAATTCGAAAATTGGGATGTTATCACCGGAACTTGACTTTTGCGACGCTCCAAACTGAGAGCCTGGTTTCAACAATAAGAACCTTGATTAATAACCAAAATAATAATTCCCCCGCCTTGAGACAAAAAGGAATAAACGCTGCCCAGATACTTGGGCTAATGTATGAGGGAAAGGATGAAACGTATAAGTCGTGGAGTATTCGTAAACAAATCGATGATAATGACTATATGAACATCATAAATCAGGCACGAGAAATTTTAAATATTCTCTAACCTCAGAGAGTAGGCGCTTATAATAATTATCTGCCCCCCAGCGGCAAAATAGACAGGAAAGCTCTGCCGCAGCCTGGAATAACGTCGGGAGAAGACTTTATCGCTCCACGGAATGAACTGGAAGAGACGTTGACGCGAATTTGGTTTGAACTATTATCACCCACTACTGATTCTTCTCAAAAATCCATCGGTATTGACGAAAATTTCTTCCACCTGGGGGGCCACTCGTTAAAAGCCACCATCATGATGTCGAAAATCCAAAATGAAATGCATGTGGATGTGCCGCTGGTAGAGGTATTTAAAAGACCAACCATCAGGCAATTGGCCGAATATATTGAAAAAATGACGGGTCAGCATGCAGGGATATCGGTTGATAATCTCATCCCCCTTAAGAAAGGCATATCAAATACCCGTCACCTCTTTTTTGTTCATGATGGAACCGGACAAGTAGAAGGATACCTTGAATTTTGCAGTCGCCTGGATAATGAATTCAACTGCTGGGGGATTCGTCCAGATGCTATTAAAAATTATACACCCCAAAATATCACCATTAAGGAAATGGCCGGGAAGTATATTGAAAAAATAAAAAAAGTCCAGCCCCAGGGGCCTTACTTTATTGCCGGATGGTCATTGGGCGGAACCATTGCTTTTGAAATGGTCAAACAGTTAGAAGAAGCCGGTGAAAAAACAGCTTTTTTTAGCCTTTTTGATTCCCCTGGACCGGGAATACATCCAGGACAGGACAAGGGTGAATTTACCCTGCAATCGGAAATAAACGATGTTATGGAATATCTACCGGGTGTTCACATAAGCGAAATCCTGGAGAAAGTAACTGAACTGGAGGAATTATGGCCCGCCATTGTGGACTACCTGAAAGAAAAGAGTGTTGTGGCCGAAACCATTAAAAAGATAATCGCGGAGCATGGAATCCCCGGTTTCGATTATGATAAATCGGGTATAGAGGAATTGATCCTCCATCTTAATATGACCCGGACGCTGCTCAAAGCCCGTGATAAATATATTCCTTCCGGGAAAGTTAAGGCTGCGGTTCATTATTTTGAAGCCCTTGCATCAATGGAAATAATAAAACAGCGATGGGATGAATATTGTGAGTTAAGTGTTGAGTATCATACGATCCCTGGGGATCATTTCTCGATTTTTAAAATGCCCGATGTAGAAAAATTTGCCCGGGTATTCCAGGAGGTTCTTTCACGACGCACTCACAGGCTTCCGCCTTTGCCAGGAAAATCAATGATTGGTGCTTGGTGAGGGGTCGTAAATTCCCCCTGCCGGGGGCCAAACTTTTGAAAAAGTTTGATCAAAACTTTTGCCAACAAGACACCAAGGTTTTTTTTCTTCGCGGTCCTTCGCGTTCTTAGCGGCTACTTTCATAACAGCACTTCGGGCTTTTCTCTCACATAGCCCTTAGAAAGGACAGTGATCCCCAATACCTCCAGCAACTGCGGATGTTTTCTTAAAGCTATCTTGCAGATACGAAGGAATTCATTAAACCATAAATCGAATTCCTCTAATAATACATTCCTGGCTTCTAAAGCGTCCTGGGATACCCCCTTTGCTTCGCCATGATTGTTGTAAGCTTGCTCCACTTTTTTTATTTTAGCATGGGATGCAGTCAGTTTATCGAGGGTAATGGTATTTTCCTCTAATCTGTCCATCATTTCAGCATCGTGAATGAGATTGGAATAAAATGTATCCGCCTGCCTCAGCCAGCCGTTCATGCTCCTTTCCCTGGGAACCATTAGCATCAGTCTTTCGAGTCTTTCCGGATTTTTGCGGTATTTGGTTTCCATCAACTTGACATGCGACATATAGACGGGGCGAACCTCTGCTAATAAGTGTTGTAGGGCGACGCGGGCTTCCAATTGTTTCCCGTGCAATTCTGTTTTGTGTTTATCGGCGGCCATTAGTTTTTCCAGGAGGGCTAGGCCGGAGTCGATTTTTTGGTAAGTCATATTATATTCGGCGATCAGCGGGTAGACCCGGTCATTTTTCCTGGCGGTATTAAGCGCATGCCTGGCTTTGAAAAAATAATCACCCAGGGTACTTTTTATGTGCCTCATCATTGTTTTCCTTGTTTGTATTTTAAGGATATATGATAAATGAATGAAAGATTAATTTCAAGTGCCGTCGCCTGTTTTTTGCCACCAAGAGACGGCGCACAAAGGCGCCAAGGGGTTACAAATGGGAATCCAGGCAATCAGAAAAAAACTAGGAGTTGAAATTTCTTAACGATTGCGTCATGCTATGAACAAAAATGGGTGACGAATAATGAATGAGGAGCGTTTTCGGCCTGCCCTGTTCCCCGCATCTTATTCTATATTCGCCCTGCCTATTCGGGAGAATCTAATTATAAGATATCCTGGGCAGACACGCAGGTCGCCGGTAACGCCCCTACCCAGGTAGTGAATTTAGAGATAAAGAAAAATAATTTCTGAATAAATTGATCGTAATTCAAGACCTAAGTATTGAAATCTTCTCTGTTTTTTAATAAAATGCAGACGGGATAATGAATATCGCTTTTTATGAAGAGCGGGTAATAAAAAATGTTTGAACGAGATATTAAGAATTATAACGAGATGTACTGTTCACCAGCTCCGGCTCCGGAATATTGGCATCGATCGTGTGCCCATTCCGAATGCACCCTGCACCAGTTATCTCCATACATCGGTAAGCTTAAAAGTTCTATTGCCCGTGATCTTATCCAGGCCTATTCAAAACCAGGGGAATTGGTGACCGATCCTTTTGCCGGGTCCGGCACCGTACCTTTAGAGGCAGCACTATTGGGAAGGCGGGTATTTGCCGCCGATATTAGCCCTTATGCAAGAATTTTAACTACAGCTAAATTAAATGCCCCTCCCTGCCTGGAAGAAGCGATAGACAAGGCTGAAAAAATCCTGGCCCTGGCGACAACTTCACAACCTGCACCTGATTTTGAAAAAATTCCCGCATGGGTAGGCCGGTTCTTTCATCCCCGGACCCTGGATGAAGCCGTTAAGTTCGCATCGGTGGCCAGGGAAGCGGGAAATGAATTTTTCATGGCCTGTTTTTTAGGGATTCTTCATCATGAGAGGCCCGGTTTTCTTTCGTTTCCAGCCAGCCACCTGGTTCCCTACCTGAGAGATAAAAAATATCCTCCCCAGGAGTTCCCTGGGATGTATGAATACCGTCCGTTGCGCCCCAGACTCCTGGCAAAGATTAGCCGCATATATAAGCGGAACCCTGGATTCCCTGGGAATTTGGACTGGTCATTCCGGCAAAGTAAAATTGAGGACCTGGAATTCCCCGAAGTATTCGATTGCCTGATTACCAGTCCCCCATATATGAATGCCCTGGATTATGGCCGGGATAATCGCCTGCGCTTATGGTTCATTAACCCGGGAGAACTTGAAAAGACCGATAACCCGGTAACAAAAGCCCAGGATGCTTTTTATCAGGCTATTGCCATTTTGGCGGAAAAGATCAATCGCGGCCTTAAGAATGGGGGCTTTTGCGTCTTGATCGTGGGAGAACGTTTGGAGAGCAGGAGGAACGCCGATTTATCAAGAAATATCTGTCGGATTATTACTGAAAAAACCCCTACCCTTAAATTAATCGCAATCATTAAAGATAATATCCCGGATATACGGCGCACCCGTAGGAATTGTCGCGCCACCAAAACCGAACATATCCTGGTATATCAGAGGAGTCAAAATGAAAAAATATCTGCCGAATAAAGATTATTTCCCTGGCAGAGAAATCCCCGGCTTTGCAGGATACAAAATCGTGGAGCTCCTGGGTTCAGGATGCAAGGCCCATGTATTCAAAGCCCATTCGGTTATACTTAACAACGATGTGGCCTGCAAAGTTATTCCCAGGGTAAATTTAAAGCAGGGGGTACGGGATTCCCAAGCCTGGCGTGATGAATTTTTAAAAGCCAATACTCTTCGCGCACCCCTGGTGGTCAAAATTAACCAGGTTCTAGACTGGAACGATCCGGCAAATGACATTGACTGTGTTATATTAATATCGGAATTTGTGCCGGGGCAGACACTGAAAAAGTTTATACAATCCAAAAAATCCGACATTGATGTCAATTTTATAGAGCGCTTCATGGAAGCCATGCTAAGTTTTTTTCATGATATGGAGAGGGTTCGACTGGTCCACGGAGACCTACATGATAAAAATGTCATGGTGGAAGATCGTTCCGACCAATTGGGAGGTGAACCTTATGCTTTTCGGGTCACCGATTTCGGTGTAGCCGGTGCTTCTGGCGATATAGATTTAACGGATGATTATGATCAATTGGCCTCGATGCTGAAAAAAATCCTGGAAAAAGTCGATTATCAAACGCTAACCGGCAGGGACAAATTTTTGTTTGATATCCTGAGAAACGAATTCCTGGCCCGTCATCTGCCCGAACGAGACACCACCCGCGACCCCCTGGCCAGGAAACCCAGGGAACTTTTTGAACGCCTGAAACAAATAGATAACGAATTTAATCAACTGCTCAAAAAGGGATCGGGTATAAAAATACTTACGCCTTTCGATTTCTTGAGCTGCGAACAGATCGGTGAAACCCACAGCCTGCTCAAAGCACTGTACTCGGACCTGTTCCTGGGATTAGATAGAATCAATAGTCATAATAACCTGGTTTTAACGGGACCCAGAGGCTGCGGCAAGAGTACGGTTTTCAAGAACCTGAGTCTGAGGCACCGCTGCCAGACAGGAGATGATAAACCGGAAAACATTGACTATATCGGGGTCTATTATCGCTGTGACGACCTGTATGCCGCCTTTCCCAGGTATCAGTTGCCCGACAGGGAGGAAGCCTATAATATCCCTATCCATTACCTTGCTGCCAGCCTTATCGGCGAGGTGCTGGCATCGGTGGAGATGTGGGCCGGCCGCCATTTTCAAAATGAATTTTCCAGGCGCGAACCGCAAACAGCCGGTTTGCTGTGGGAATATTTTGAACAACTTGATATTCACAAACCCCAGGAACCCGGTGCCGATAGTTTTAAGGCCATTGTTTCCCGGATGCAGAAAGAGAGGCTGCGCGCCCAGGATAAACAACGTTTTGCAAATGACGTTAAGCATAAGATCGGTTACTATTTTGGCCCTGAGGTCCTGGTAAGGGTCGGTGAGATACTGATAAAGAACTTTTCCTTTTTATTGAATAAACCTTTCTATTTCTTCATCGATGATTATTCGATGCCCAAGATTATGCCGGATCTGCAAAAAAATCTTAACCGTTTATTGATGCAGCGTAACGCCTCATGTTTCTTTAAACTATCTACAGAGAGCCCGGTCTCTTACAGCCGCTCCGACATCGATGGCAAAGACTACGTGGAAGGCAGGGAGTTTGTATTATTCAACCTCGGCCTGGTCTATTTAACCGAAGAGACTCCTAAAAAATTAAAATTCATCGAGGATATCTTTGTCAGGCGTTTTGGTCTGGTAGAGAATTATCCGGTGCGGGACCTGGATGAATTGATCGGTGACTATAAGCTGCCAAGCAATAATGAGATTGCCAGAATACTCCGTGTCTCGAGCGATAAACTGGAAATATGGGGGAAACAAGTTCTCTGCGAATTATGCAGCGGGGACATATTTTATATTATCGAATTGGTCGGGAAAATGGTGGCAAAGGCAGGCGGCACCGGTGGAATAAGGGCTATCGACAGGACACCCAGGGTCGATAAAGATTATCAAAAAAAATCAATAAAAGAAGAGGCTGGCTCTTTCTTGGATAATCTCAGACGTATTAAGGGGGGCGAGAAGTTGGTCCAGGTAGTAACCGCTTTCGGCAATGTGGCCCACTCCTATCTCAAGTTCAGGGATTCCAAAAATGAGGACAATAGCCCACCCCGCCAAGCCTCACGGATTGAACCCCTTGAGGCATTTAGCTTAAGCAGCGATGCGGAAAAAATCTATCAAGAACTGCTCAGATACTCTCTTTTCATCGAAGACCCCCGGGGGAAGAGCATACGGGGTAAAGTGGTACCCAGGCTTTATTTACGCCGTTCCCTGCTGCTCCATTTCAGCCTGACTTTCAGTACTCGTGACTCACTTCCATTAGGGCCAAAGGAGATTGAAATGCTGTTTTTAAAGCCGGATGAGTTTGAAAAAGAAAAAATTCTAACGAGTGAAATTGAAGAAGAAATAGATGATAAACAAAGACTCCTGCCCTTTATTGAAGGAGAATTACCATGATAAACAGGGTCGAGCGGATCGATGAGAAATTGAAGGCCCTGCCTAAACCGGTTTTAGAGCCTATCGAAGAGATTTTCCTGGAACCGGAAGATACCCTTATCCTGGCTGCCGGTTTTGAGGACCGCTGCCTGGGGTCGTTAAAGTACATGGAAGACTCCGGCAGCTTGGGTTTTACGGCCATTGTGATTCAATATAAACCCCATATGGAAGAGAACAGGATGGCAGATATAACACAATCGTTGAACCGCATGGCTGCCAGGGTAGAAGAGATGGCCTATGACCGGTGCAACCCGGCCGGCGGTGGAGAAGCCCTGGTGGAGATATTGGAGAAACTGGGGCGGTCCGGTGTCATTTACCTCGATATATCGGCCATGTCCCGTTTCTTCATCGTCCAGGCCCTGGTAGCCCTGGGAAAGTCCGACCGTGGATTCTCAAACACCAGGATACTGTATTCCGAAGCGCTCAATTATCCTCCGGACCAGGCTGATGTCGAAAAGGAAATCGAAAAAAATGGGATCGACAGCATTTATCGCACCATGTTCATCTCTGCCGGTGTATATGAAGTCACCATCGTACCGGAGCTCGCTTCAATAGTCATGTATGGACAACCGGTTCGCCTGGTTGCCTTTCCCTCATTTAATATCGACCAACTTGCCTCTTTAAGGGGGGAAATCCAGCCTTATGCTTTCAACTTCATTCACGGTATACCGCCTTCCCCGGAAAATGCCTGGCGACCGGAAGCGATTAAAAAACTTAACCATACGGATGATATTAAAATAAACAAGCAGGACCTGGAAGCCAGCACCCTGTATTACCAGGAAACCCTGGAGCACTTATTGAAAATTTATGATGAGTACAATTACCTGGAGCGGATTTTTATTGCCCCTACGGGGAGTAAAATGCAGGCCGTGGCTGTAGGGATTTTTCGAACCTTCATGAAAGACGTACAGATTGTATATCCTACCCCCAGGAGCTTTCCTTCTCCCAAAAGATACACAGAAGGGGTTAAAAACATCTACAGCCTTGATTTAAAAAATTTTAATTCTCTAAAGACCTGATTTAAAAATACTTCACCGATAGTTTTAATTGTCGTACGTCAGGCATTACATATGTTATGGTTACCCTGGTTCCCCTGCCGGGGGCCAAACTTTTGAAAAAGTTTGATCAAAACTTTTGCCACAAAGAGACGGCGCACCAAGGCGCCAAAATTTTTTTATAATAAACCTCCTGGTGTACCTTTGTGCCTTCGTGTCTTTGTGCCTATTTTCATAACAGCGGTTCGGGCTTTTCTCTCACATATCCTTTAGAAAGAACTGTGATCCCCAATACCTCAAGCAACTGCGGATGTTTTCTTAAAGCCATTTTGCAGATACGTAGGAATTCATTAAACCATAAATCGAATTCCTCTAATAAGACATTCCTGGCTTCTAAAGCGTCCTGGGATACCCCCTTTGCTTCGCCATGATTGTTGTAAGCTTGCTCCACTTCTTTTATTTTAGCATGGGATGCCGTCAGTTTATCGAGGGTAATGGTATTTTCCTCTAATCTGTCCATCATTTCAGCATCGTGAATGAGATTGGAATAAAATGTATCCGCCTGCCTCAGCCAACCGTTCATGCTCCTTTCCCTGGGAACCATCAGCATCAGTCTTTCGAGTCTTTCCGGATTTTTGCGGTATTTGGTTTCCATCAACTTGACATGCGACATATAGACAGGGCGAACCTCTGTTAACAGGTTTTTCAGGATGACGTGGGCTTCCAATTGTTTCCCGTGTAATTCTGTTTTGTGCTTATCGGCGTCCATTAGTTTTTCCAGGAGGGCCAGGCCGAAGTCGATTTTCTGATAAGTCATATTATATTCGGCGATCAGTGGGTAGACCTGTTCATTTTTCCTGGCGGTATTAAGCGCATGCCTGGCTTTGAAAAAATAATCACCCAGGGTACTTTTTATGTGCCTCATCATCGACCTGCTCTACTTCTATTGCAGGGTCCTGTCCAATTTTCCCCGCCATTTTTTTTAAAACATATTCTTTTATCTTTTTTGCTAATTCGGCGGCTTCCTGTGCTTCCTCGAAAACCGGCATAAACAGCGAATCAGGATATCGGGTATTAACCGCATAGTCTGTCAAAATATCCGCTTCATCTTCCATCGCCCCGATTTCATTGTCTTTTGTTTCGCAGAGTAAAATAAGCTCTCCTATTTCGTGAATCTTTTTGAAAGGAATATCGAGGAAAATCAAATAGGCTTTTAAATATTTTTCCACCGCTTGTTGGCAATGAAAACATATGGCTTCAGTGACGGCTTCTTCATTAAAGGACAATTCATGGTGCGCGGATTTCAAATCGTTATCTGCTTTTATTATCCAGTTCTTAATTAAATCCAGCCTGGTTTTCATAGAGAGTTTTCCCGTATGTGAGAATATTTGAGATAAATGAAAATTTCACCGAAGCCCATTCTTCGATCTCTTTCTGTGTATACACGACGATATCCCTTGGGACATCCGTTATCCCCCGGAGATATTTCCGGATGATGCGTGATCGTTTGTAAAGTGGCAAATCCGAATTCTGAATGATTATCAGTAAATCCAGGTCGCTGTCATCGGTTTCATGGCCGCGGGCATAAGAACCGAATAAGATTATTTTTTGGGGGTTTACTGCTTTGACGATTTGCGTGGCGATTTCATTGATTTTGTTTTTTTTCAGCATCATCGGTACCGGTTTCTCAACTATAAGATAAAAAATACCTTTTGTCAACTATTTCACGGAATGAATTCGCTGTTTTTTTTTAGCCGCGAGGGAGATTAAGGGACAGCCCAATTTTTCCTCTCTTCGCAACTTCTCTTTAAAAGATCAGAAATCTTTCTCTTCATCGTATAAGACAATATACGTGCCGATGACCACGCCGTCGATGGTATCCTTTTGGTCCCGGACATCTTCCAGGGTAACGGTATTGGGGACAAACACCAGGTAAAGGGCTTCATTTAAACCCAGGCTTTTGGCGTAGTATGCCAACTGGGTTTTGCCCTTTTCAAATTGGAAAATATCCCGGAATATTTTAAATTCGATCACATATTCGTTGTTGTCGATATTAATGATGAGGTCGCATCTGCCTAACCCGCTGTGGGGTTCAAGATAGCTCTTGCCTTCGAACACCTGCACCAGGGCCTGGATATACGTTTCGAAACTATAGGCCAACGCGGCTTCTTTAATACTTTTATACCGCCCGGTTTCGCCGTCTTTTTCCCGGAAATATTTAAAACTCCTTCTCTTGACATAATTCTTGTAATGACCGATGATGAGATCTAAATTTAAACGCCGGCTTTTCCCGTCTTCTCCAAGGCCCACAAGGGTCCTTAAATCGATATGCCTGAGAAACTCCCCGCTCTCGCCATTGGTATAAGGATAAAATGCTTCATATACCGCTTTTTTGTACATGGGCACCCAGAATTCCACGTATCCCTCTTTATCTTTTTTGATGAGGCCGTGGGCATGAAGGAATTTTATTTTTTCGTCGTTCACCTGGTATTTCACTTTTGCCCCGGTGAATAAGAGTTTTTCCAGGAAGGTGCGGTGTTGTTT
The DNA here is from genome assembly GCA_026393835.1 of Candidatus Aminicenantota bacterium. Lineage (GTDB taxonomy): Bacteria > Acidobacteriota > Aminicenantia > UBA2199 > UBA2199 > JAKAGC01. Next base: position 68,019 of record JAPKZK010000147.1, read on the forward strand.
GGCTTTATTGATGATATTGGAGATATTTTTATCGATGGCTTCGGTCAGGTACCAGTCTTCCACCGCCAGGTAATCGTCATAGTCGATTATTTCTTTTTGGGGGAACCGTTCCACCAATTGGTAAGCAAAACCGTTGACCAGGCCGGGTTGGTTGGCGGTGACGGCGCATATTTTTTCTTTGACCGACCGGTGGAACAACTGGCCGGTTTCTACCTCGTGCATGTGGAGCAGATCGAAGGTTTCTTCATCGGTGAAGTAGGGGACCTCCAGGTTATCGGCAATATTGAAGGTGCCGGCATTATCCTGGACCACGCCCAGGATATTGCTGACCCCAACCAGGATGACGGATTTCAAGCTGTGGGATTCCCGGTCTTGATAAAGGCTGCGGATGGTATGGAGAAATTGTCCGAAATAGGCGGGGTTTAAGCCTTCAATTTCATCTATAACCAGGACAAATTTCTTATCTTTAATAACGGCGATATCGTTTTGAAGATCGCCGAAGTTGGTGCTATTTAATGTTATTTTCCAGTTTTCCGCGATTTCCCGGTAAAGGTAATTAAAAAATGCCGACATAGGGGCTTCTTTATAGTTTTCCACATTCACCTGGACCACCTCATATCCCAGCGTTTTAAGCCCCTGGGTCAGCATATTGAAGTAAGTACTTTTCCCGGTTTGGCGGGGGGCCCAGATGGTGAAGTAACGTCTTTTTTTTACCAGGTCGATTCCTTTTTCGATTAGTTTTTCTCTTTTCAGGGTATAGTGTTCTTGCGGGAGATTAGGGCCTGAGGTATTGAAATAACGTTTCGCTTTTTTTATCATGGAGGTAGTATAATATAAACGGGATACATATTCAAGTTGGGAAGAATTATTTTTGCGGGCCGTCCCCGCGTGAATATATTTTCTTGTCTGTTCCCTTTTTTTCCCCTCACTGCCCGAAGGGCCCCGTTTCCATTTTTACTTTTTCATTTTTCGTTTTTAATTTTTTAATTGTTAATCATCAATTGTCCCTTCTTTCTCTTCATGAAGGAGGTAAAAGGCATCCCATGCGGCCAGTCTGACCCAGGGGCGGGGGTCTTGGGTCCGGGAATCAGCGATTTTTTGGAGGGTTTCTTTAGAAAGGGGGGTTTTCTACCCATTTAACCCGGATGGTTTTAATTCCATCTGGAGACTTTATGCTTTGAAGTCTTGACAAACATCCGCGAATGAACTAATATAAAGGTATGAGCAGAAAAGTAGTGGTTGAAGAAAAGATATCTTACCAAAAACCCAAACGCTTCTTTGAAAAATCCGGGTCAGTGGACTCTGCATCCTCTTACTATGTGCCGCTGGAAAATGTTGTCAACTCCGATAACATGGATATGAGGGACATGGTAGAGCGGGGTCGCTACTTCTCCATATTTGCCCCCCGCCAAAGCGGTAAAACCACTTACCTCAACCATCTCTGCAAAGAATTACAGGAAAACCCCTCCTATGTTACCATAATCATTAGTTTCCAGAAATACAAGAAATTAAACCCGGAAAAGTTCTATGCCCAGGTTCAAAAAAAACTCTACGGTCATTTAATCGAGCGTTTGACCATCATCGGTTGTCAAAAGCTGGATATGATTAAATCTTACTTAGACCGTCATGATTTAACCGACCATATTTCCTTTGGCGAGTTATTTGAAGAATTAAACCGGATCATCGTATTTAAAAAACTGGTTATTTTTATCGATGAGTTTGATGGAATTCCCCGGGAAGAACTGGAAAACTTTTTATCCACTTTAAGGGATTTATACCTGGAATATAAAGAAGTAAAACAAAAAGCCCTTTATTCCATCGGTTTGGTGGGGATTCGAGATATAACCAAACTTATCGTCGGAGGGGTTTCGCCTTTTAATATCGCCGACCAGGTGGACTTACCCCATTTCTCTTTAAAGAATGTTCGCGAGCTTTACTCCCAGTACACGGCGGAAACCAATCAGCCCTTTACCGAAGCGGCGGTAAAAAAGATTTATGAAGAGACCGCGGGCCAGCCCTGGCTGGTCAACCGGTTGGGCACAATTTTGACCGTGGATGTTAAACCCGGCGTTACAACGCCCATTGATGAAAACGATGTAGATAAAGCAATCGGCATCCTGCTCCAGGAGAAAAATGATCACTTCGACAATCTTTATGAAAAGGCGAAGCTGTATAAAGAAACCTTCATCGAAATCGTTTTCGATCATGTCAAATATAAGCCTGACGATAAAGACCAATCATGGCTGGAACAATACGGCTTAATAAAGAAAAATGAGGGTAAAGCCGTAGTGGCCAATAATATTTATAAAAAGCGATATATCGAAACCTTTTTCACCGAAGCCAACGTACCGGACGAAATATCCTCATTACAGGATGTTTCGCCAGGCAGTCGGTTGAATATGGAAAACTCCTTGCTGGATTTTGGTCAATATATAGCACAAATCGGGGTACAGGCGTTTTATAAAGAGAAGAAACCCTATGAGAAAACAGGTCAATTCCTGCTGACCGCCTGGCTTTACCAGTATGTAAAAGACGGGAAAGGAGATCTGCGCTATGAAGTGAAGTCCGGTATGGGAATCATGGATATTATGCTAACCTATATGGGTAAAAAATATATAATAGAGACGAAAGTGAATCGGCAGAATTTAACCCGTACGCTGGCGCAGGGAGTAAAACAGGTAGCCATGAAATATCTTGCCCCCGAGTTTTGCCTTGAGGGTTACCTGGTCGTCTTCGATACCCGGACACCGGTGGGAGACACATGTGAGCCTCAATATCACCAAGCCGGGGATAAGCAAGTGGTCAGTTTTAAAATCGGTATCGGCAAGGAAAAGTAAACGACCGGCTAATTGTTAATCATCAATTGTCCCTTCTTTCTCTTCATGAAGGAGATAAAACGCATCCCATGCGGCCAGTTTGACCCAGGGGTGGGGGTCTTGGGTCCTGGAATCAGCGATTTTTTGGAGGATTTCTTTTGAGAGGGGGTTTTTCTTATTTTTTGCAGCCAGGGCATAGGCTGCTGCTTTTCGGTAACCGCTGTCGTTATGCTGGAGCATGTAGAGGAGTTGGATGTCGGTTTGGGATTGGAACAAATTCCCCAGGGCTTTTGCGGCGGAAGAGCGAATATTCGCCTCCCAATACTTTAACGCAGCCATTAAAGCTTCGATTATTATTTTTTCTGGTTTCCCGATCTTCTCCAGTGATTGAACGGCCGAAGAGCGAAGGTCTGTACCCGCTCTCTCATAATTCAGCTTTTGAACCAGTACATCGATTACTCTCTTATCCGTTTTCCCCAATTTGGCCAGTGCGTAAGAAATGGAAAAGTGAACCCGTTCACTCGAATTCTTCAGCGCATCTTTTAAACCTTCGATCACTCCCGGATCCAGTTTCCCGATATTCCCCAACACATACGCGGCGTAAGAGCGAACGTCCGAATTCGAATCCTTCAGCGTTTGAACCAGCACATCGATTACTCTCTTGTCCGTTTTCCCCAATTTGACCAGCGCATCTGCGGCGGAATAACGTACGTTCGAATCTAAATCCTTCAGCGTATCTTTTAAGGTTTTGATCGTTCCCGGATCCGATTTGCCGATATTCCCCAGGGCATATGCGGCGGAAAAACGAATCGTTTGGTTTGAATCCTTCAGCGCTTCCGTTAAAGCCTCAATCACTCCTCGATCCAGTTTTCCGATCTTCCCCAGCGCTTCCACGACGGAAGGGCGAACACATTCCCTCGAATTCTTCAGCGCATCTTTTAATGCCTCGATCGCGCCCGGATTAGGTTTGCCGATATTCCCCAACGATTCCACGGCGAAAGATTGAACAAAAATGAACGAATCTCTATCCTTCAGCCCTTGAACCAGGACATCAATTACCCTATCATCCGTTTTATCTAGTTTGACCAGCGCATTCGCGGCGGAAATTCGAACGAGCGAATCCGAATCCTGCAAGGCATCTTTTAATGCCTCGATCACTCCCGTATCAGGTTTGCCGATATTCCCCAACGCTCTGGCGACGGAAGTGGAAACGTCCGAATCCTTATCCTTCAGCGCTTGAACAAGGGCATCAATGACGCTACTATCCGTTTTACCAAATTTGACCAACGCTTGCGTGGCGAAAGAGCGAACCTCCCAAGTTGAATCCTTATCCTTCAATGCTTGAATAAGGGCATTGATTACTCTACTATCCGTTTTATCTAGTTTGACCAGCGCATCCGCGGCGGAAATGCGAACCACCCAATTCGAATCCTTATCATTCAACGCTTGAATAAGGACATCGATAATTCTACTATCCGTTTTACCCAGGTTGACCAGCGCTTGTGCGGCGGAAGAGCGAACCTCCCAATCCAGATCATTCAGCGCAGTATACAATATCTCAGTTGCTGTTTGATCCTCTTTCCCAATATTTACCAGAGCTAAAGCGGATTGAAATCGAATATACCTGTCATCATCAGAAAGTGAACGGTACAAAACACTAAAAGCAGTCCGATCATGTTTTGCGATTAATTCAAAAATAGATCGCGCATTTTTACTAATTTTAGTTTTTAATTCCTCCTTTAATGTATCAATAATGGCTCTAGACTGTCCAATATGGTAAAGATAGTACCATTCTTTCGACTCCTCTAATTTATCGCCTAAATCTTTCCAGATATTTTTACTCCATGAGCTGATCTCGATTTTTTCATTTATACTATTTATTGTCCCTGCATCTTTCAGATCATCACTAAAATATCCGGTGCCAATTTGTTCTTGAAAGGGATTAAAACCCGGTGAAAATATTATTTCTTCCCTTTGCCCCTCATATTCAGGCGTTGAAAAACTTAAATAATATGTATTATTTTGCATATACAGGTAAATAAATATAATTATAAAAAAGATAACACCCGGCAATCCTTCGATTATCAAACGCCGGCGGTTCCGTTTTTCCCTTCGCTCTTCCATCCAACGAACTACTTCCCGCACCAGGTAATCGTGCAGGAACTCATACCAGGAGGTTCCTCCCCGCTCTTCCCGGCGCAGGATATCCAATTCCTCCAATTGCCCCAACAATTTTTTGAAATGCTTCTTCCGTTTGATATTCAACTGCGCGGTCAAATCTTCGAAGGAGTGATACCGCTTGGTATTATCCGGCGTTTTTAAAGCGTTAAATATCCGTTCCATCAACTTCCGCCTGGTCCAGGAAACCTTCTTCAACCGTTTCATGATAAACCGGTTAACGATAGAGTCCACACCCCCGGCGGCTTTATACGCGGCAGTAAATATACGGGAGTGGGTCTCATCCCTGCGGTTCCACAATTCGCTGCACACGATCTGCAATTTGATGGGTTCGATGCACGGATCGGGTTGCGCGGCAGGGTCTACTAACGTTTTACTTAAATCTTTTTCTTCCCGGTTATGCGTCTTTTTTAAATCCCCTATTAGTAAATCGGTTAATCCTTCCTCTATAGAGAATCCAACCGCTTTGAGGGGTTCTTCCACAGCGCGGCGCGCGGCTTCATCGGTAAACGGCTTCAACCGGATATTGGCATTGTTCTGGAAAATGGAGGGAATGGCTTCGGAGAACTCATGAAGGGAAGCAAAATAATCCTCGCGGAGGGATAAGACCAGGAAAACATGTAACGAATCATCCTGCCTGATGCGCGCCACCTGGCGAACAAATTCAGCCCTCAAATCCGGGCGCTCACGGTACACGATGAAAAACTCCTCGAACTGATCCAGGAAAATCACCAGGGGTTTACCCGCTTGCGCCGCGGCTTGTTCCAAGAAGTCGTGCAGGTCGGGCTGCTGCCCGCACACAGTACCCACCGGTATATCCAGTTCCCCGGCCACGGCATGACAGAGGGAAGGAATCGGTTCGTTTTCCATTCGCGTATAAATGGTTTTATAACCCAATTTCTCCAGTTGGGGCCGCACACCGGCCTGGATAAGCGAAGTCTTGCCGGAACCGGAAGGTGAAAACAACACCAGGAGACGAGTGGTGAACTTAAGTGACAGTCAAATTTTCAGCCAAATAGTATGAGAAAACCACCGGTTAAAATGTTAGTTTAACCGGTGGGTATGTTTTACGTCAATAGATTAACGGGTTGGCGTACATTCTTTCGATGGAGGTGTTTTACATACGCATTCGGAATCCCAGGGTCTGCTGTCGCAATAATAACCCGAAGTAGTAATTGTGGTGGTAAGGGTTCCGCCATTAATCCTGTCCAATTCTTCTGTGTTAAGATTACTAATGGTAATTTTGGAAATTGCCAATCTTTTTTTGATTTGTTTTTTCATAGTTGATTCTCCTTATCTTGAATTATTAATTTTTTTGTATGCCTTAAGAATGTAACGGCAAATGTTCACATTCAGCCTCCTGACGCTAAAATAGGATGATATAAAAGTATATCACAATAACCCAATGATGTAAATGGGCGTTCCAATTCCAGGCCAAGGGGGAGGGCCAAAGGCCCGGCTTATAGAAGGGCAGACACGGAAACAAGGCGGTTCGCCCTACCCAGGTGGTGCCTCTCCCAGCCTGTCCCGTATTTTGTCCCCCAATTTTCCATCAACTTTCATAAAAATTTAGGGAGGTCCAGGAACCCCTTTTATAAAAGGGGTTCTTGGTCGCCGAAGGCATCATTCTGCGCAGCCATATATTGCCAAAAATTCCTTTTGAAGCTATAATTAAGCCATGAAAAAAAAAGTAATATATGGAGAAGCAAACTATAAGAACCTGGTAATCGAAAATGGCTATTACGTTGACAAAACCGGGTTCATCCCCCTATTGGAGGAATATAAAAACCCGGTTTTTCTACGTCCGCGCCGGTTCGGTAAATCTTTATGGTGCACTACCCTGACCTATTACTATGACATTAATGAAAAGGATCATTTCGAACAACTGTTCGGGCATACCGACATCGGCAAGAACCCAACCCCACTGCATAACTCGTTTATGATATTATCCCTGGATTTTTCTGTCGTGGACCCCTCCGGCGGAATTGAAGATATCCGGTCCCGTTTCAATCAACAGTGTAATATAAGACTTCTGAGTATTGCCAGGAGATATCTAAAATATTTTGAAAAATCCATCGATATCGATTTGGAAAAGGATGTTTCAACCAATTTGGAGTATCTCCTGGGCATGATCAACGATTATGATCTACCCCGCCTTTATGTGATAATCGACGAATACGATAATTTTGCCAACCAGTTGATCACTTCCCACCAGGACGCGCTGTACCGGGAACTAACCGCAGATAACTCCTTCTTGAAAAACTTCTTCAAAACCCTGAAAAAAGGCTGCAAAGACGGCGCCATCGCCAGGACCTTTATCACCGGCGTCCTGCCTATTACCATCGACGATCTGGCTTCCGGTTTCAATATCGCCGACTTTATTACCCTGGAGGCAAAATTCGAGAACATGATGGGCTTTACCCACGCGGAAAGCGAAAAACTCCTGGACGATATCTACCGGGACCATGACATCGACCCCGCCACTCGCCCCGTCATCATGGAAGTCATCACCGCCAACTACAACGGCTATCGCATTGTTAATCCAGGGGGGGAAGGGCTTTTTAATTCCACCATCCTTATGTATTTTCTAAAGAAATTCATCGACACAAAAAAAATTACCGAATATCTTATCGACGTGAACCTGAAAACCGATATTTCCTGGGTCAAACGGTTGACGGCTTCCAACCCGGCCAATACAGAAGAATTGGTGAACCGGCTGCTCATCGAAAACCGGCTTTCCTACAATAAAATGGCCCTATCGGAAAAGTTTAATATGTCGCAGTTTTTTGAAAAGAGCTTTTACCCTATTTCCTTTTATTACCTGGGGATGCTGACCAAGCAGGATGAGCAGTATATGTGCCTGCCCAACCTGAATATGAAGAGCATTTTTGTGGATTATTTTAATGAGATTTATAAGATCGATGTTTCCACCCGGTACGCGGAGATGATGGCGAGTTTTATCAATAACCCGGATATCCCGGCGCTCTTTGCCGGTTACTGGGAGCAATATATTTCGCAGCTCCCGGAAGCCATATTCCGGCAGGTGAATGAGAATTTCTACCGGACTACTTTTTTTGACCTATGCCGTCAGCATCTATCGGATTATTTTACCTGGGAACTGGAAAAATCCTATGCCGGCGGGCGGACGGATTTGGAGTTTGTAGGGAAGTACCACGGCAAATTTGCCGGTTTGAGATACCTGTTGGAATTCAAATATTATTCCAATGCCCAGTGGAGCAAAATCAGCCGGGAGATGCCGGGGCAGACCGCGGGGGAAAAACCCGGCCGGAAAACCGGCGGGAAAATTTCCCGGTTCCGGCCCCCGGCAAAAGATATAAACCAGCTCAAGGCATACGAGGCCGAATGGAAAAAGGAACATCCCCAGCCCGGGAATAAAAGTTTCCTGGTTTATTGTTTCGGTAATCGTGGGTTCCGGGTGTTTCCCCATTAATTAATACGTACGTTTGTAATTTATCATTTATAATTATCTTTTTTGGTTCTTTGAAATAATCTGTGGGTGAGAAGATTCGAACGATTTTTATTGTAGTAAATATATTATACTTCATCCTCCTCACTCAGTCAACAGTTAACGGTAAAAATGTAAAGATGTAAATAAAATTGGTTCTTTCTCACTCTGTATGGGTAACGTCTTTTATTGGTGGTGCATCAATGCATTGAGAATCCATACCAATCCGCATCGATATTAATTTAATCCCTTAAGGGACCGATATAGGCTCTTTCAGGCATAAAATATAGTGAGGCAGGCTTAATATATAAACCCCTTAGTGTTCTTTCGCGTCGTTGTGGCTTTGTGGCTATTTTTGTGGAATGGGAGACCCACCGGTTAAAATGATATTTTAACCGGTGGGTATGTTTTACCTTAAAATATTAATTGGTCGGAACACACTCTTTCGATGGCGGCGTTAGACATACGCATTCGGAATACCAGGGTCTGCTGTCGCAATAATAACCCGAAGTAGTAATTGTGGTGGTACGGGTTCCGCCATTAATCCTGTCCAATTCTTCTGTGTTAAGATTACTAATCGTAATTTTGGAAATTGCCAATCTTTTTTTGATTTGTTTTTTCATAGATGATTCTCCTTATCTTTAATTTTTGATTTTTTTGTATGCCTTAAGAATGTAACGGCAAATGTTCACTTCAGCCTCCTGACGCTAAAATAGGATGATATAAAAGTATATCACAATAACCCAATGATGTAAATGGGCGTTCCAATTCCAGGCAAGGGTGCGTCATTGTCTCAATTATAAAAATAATGAATATGAAAGGAGGGCCTGAGGCCCTGCCTATAAAAGGGCGAACACGGAAACAAGGCGGTTCGTCCCTACGGCGCGGGCATTTGTGTCCCTGGCTGTATCCAGGGCAGTCCCTAAAAAAAAGGACCGCTTTTGCGGTCCCGCGGCCCTTTTCTTTTCATGTATCAGATGCTATTTCCTATTGTACCCCGTTAAATTTCGACTCGATCTCAATTTCAATCGATTTTTTTAAGGTCTGGCCCTCCCAGGAATCCGGGTCCGGGCGACCAGGAAAATGTACCGGAGTTCACGTCCAGTGTGGAGCCGATGGGTAGTTGAAAAATTCCGGCAACTGGCATATAATAACACTATGAAAAAAATAGACAGGATCCACGATAAGATGTTCACTAATGTTTTTGGAAAATGGACAACGCAAGAGCCCTTTTGAAAAAAGTTCTGCCTGAAAAGATAAAAAAGGGAATCGATTTCTCAAGCATTAAAATCGAGGACACCGATTACGTATCCAAACAATTCGAGGAGTACTACTCAGATATCGTGGTCAAAGCAAAAATGAAATCCAAAGACGGCGGTAAAATCCCTACGGATATATGTTTCATAGTAGAACACAAAACAGAGGGGAGAAAGAGGATTTTCATCCAGGTCCTGAAATACATGGCAGTTCGTCATGACGGCCCGCCGCCGCCCGGAGACCTTGAAAACTTTGCCACCAAGACACCAAGGCACCAAGAATTTTTTTTTAATAAATCTCTTGGTGTACCTTCGTGCCTTTGTGCCTTTGTGGCTATTTTCATAGATGCAGCCGGGATCGATTAAAAAAAATGTTAGAGGATAGTAAAATAGAAGGAGGTGAAATTATGATAACACTCGCCGATAGGTTGAGAAAAGAAGGAATCGAAATCGGAGAAAAAATTGGAATCGAAATTGGAGAAAAAAGAGGAGAAAAAAAGGGAAAACTCAAAACAGCCAGGACACTGATAAAGAAAGGAATCAATATGGAGATTATTGCAGAGGCCACCGGTTTTCCTAAAAAGAGACTTGAAAAATTAGCTGAAACGGTTCATTAACAAATTCAAAATAGCGAAACGTAAAGGTTCAAAATCCGAAACAAAAACAAGCCCGCAAAAGACGCGAAAGACGCGAAAAGAGTTAGTCCACAGATTACACTGATTTACACAGATTTTTTTTCTTTTCTCCCGCTCTTCCTTTTTTCCTGCCCCCTGCCCCCTGTTTCTCCTCATATTCCAGGTGCTATTTCCTATTGAATCCAGTTAAATTTCGGCTCGATCTCAATTTCAAGGGATTTTTTAAAAGTCTGGCCATTTGAGTCCGACAAAACAAACACAAGAGAATACCGGCCCAGGAATCCGGGTCCGGGGGTCCGGGCGACCAGGAATTATTGTCTCACTTCGCGTTTCCGACAGTTGTCCTTTTAACTCTGGCCCTATATTCTCGTACTATATCCGGCAATCTCTTTAGGCAAACGCTAATTTGTCTCCATTGCGAAGCTGGAATAGCAGGCATCCCTGCTACTACCGAACTGGGTGGCGTATCTTCAATTACTACCCCTCGAGCTAATACCGTAGTACGCTCTCCCAAAGTAACGTGACCACGAATACCTACTTGCCCATAAAGATTTGAATTATTACCGATTTGAGCAGAGCCTGCAATACCTGTCTGTCCTATTATAAGCACATCATTCCCTATCTCAACGTTATGTCCGATTAAAACAAGACTATCTATTTTGGAACCCTTTCCAATAAGAGTTTCTGTAAGTGTCGCACGGTCTACACAAGTGCATGCTCCTATTTCAACTTCATCTTCAATAACTACACTTCCCACTTGTTTGATGCGTAATAATTTCCCATCTGTGCTTCTTTGGAAGCCGAACCCATCAGACCCAATGACTGCGTTCGCATGTATAACAACGCGTTTTCCGATAATTACTCCTGGGTAAATTATCGCTCCATAGTGAATAATTGAATCTTCTCCAATTATACAGTCTTCGCCGATAATAGCACCTGCCATTACAAAGGCACGATCTTTGATAATTGCACCAGAACCAATAATTACACCTATACCAATTGTTGCACTTTTTGATATTTTCGCAGAGGTATCGATAACAGCCAAGGGCGATACTCCTAAAAATGTAGGCTTCTTATCTGGATAAAACAAGTCCATTGCCTTTCGATATCCTTCTCTTGGGCTGTCAAGTATGATCAATGTCCGATCCTCGATTTTAATATCCTTTCCGATAATGATTGCACCTGCTTTAGATATCGCTACGTCTTTGATGTACTGCCTACGGTAAAGAAAAGATAAATGATCACTTCCCGCTGTTTTAAGCGGCATTATTCCCTTCAAAATAGTATCACCGTTACCTTGTACCGAACCACCAAGATGCTTCGCGATATCATTTACTGTTCTTGGAATTGAATTTTGTATATTCATTATAATATCTCCATTTTTTTTAAAAGTCCAAGTTCTTCAGCTAACCCGATAACACATTCTCTATTAAAATGATGATGCGGTTTATATATATGAATACCTGCGTTGAGTTGAACTCCTAATAGCGCTAAATCCCCAATGAAGTCGAGCATTTTATGACGAACTGGCTCGGTATTGACTATAAGAGGGGTAATCCATTTATTTTGAGTATAATCAAGCATAATCGATCGATAATGATTTTCTCTTTCACGTAGGACCCCGGGGTACTTTTTACGTAGTTCCGACCACTCTGCTTTATGAGGAAAAGCCGTTCCAAAAAAGCTTCGCGCCCAACATATATTTTTCACATAGTCTAACGTAGTGATAGTTTCAGCATAAATCTGGCTGCCCCAAAAGTACGGAAAATTAATCTGGGCAGTAATGTGAAGTTTATGAAGAGGTGCAAATATAGCGCATGCTGGGTCATTCAAGGGCCCCTTCTCTGATTTCTCAACAAAGACGAATGCACGATTGAGATCTATTGCAGATTTATTCTCTTTGTTGTTTCGATTCAAGAAGCATGATACAATTGCCAACGAAAATTCACGACAATTCAGTTGCAAAACTGGAGGTGCAATAGGTCCGTCTATTTCACCGCCATCCGTATATTCTAGATATATATCAGTATCAAGAACATTCATGCCACAGAGAGCTGAGAGGATGTGCTCAACTTGTTTTACTTCAACTCCATTTTTTCGAATACATGTCAAGCCCCTCTCCTCATGATTACTTATATACTTAACTGTAGCAGGGATCTCTTCTTTGGAGACTATGAATTTTGCTGGACCACCGTCACCTCGGTAACGGCATGTCATTTTTACATTGCGTTCAGATAACAATTGAAACCCAACGATTGAAAAGGTTTCATCTTGATATGTCAATTGAGTTTTAAAGCCAGGATACATATTATCTCCTTATTTTTAGTCAAACACTTGCTCATTTTGCTCTCTCAATTTTTGCTATCCGTTCCTGGAGGTCAGCAATGGTCTTCTGTTGGTTTTCGTTCATTTTCTGCTGCTCCTGGATCACTTTTGTTAATACTGCCACAACATCCATCGGGCTTAATCCTTTCCTGTCGGCAGTAGCCACTAACTCTGGAACATCTTCCGCGATAAACCCCACGTGTTTATCTGTTTTATCGATCTTATAATTGTATTTCACAGGGTTGAGTTTGGTTAAAGCAGCCACAGCTTCATCGGCGTTGAGGTTTTCAATGTTTTCCTTTAATGCCCTGCTGGAAGCGTTTGTCCATACACCTCCCGTTGTAAGTGATGCGCCATTGGACATACTTAGACTTCCATCCTGATTTAAGCGCATTTTCCAGGTACTGTTTACCACTAACCGAAGTGGATGATTCGTGACTGAGCCGAAATTTGCGTAAGCATCCGTTGCGTTTATGTAGTTAGAGGCGCCGTCTGTGCGCTTAACCACAATACACGAGTTTGACCCTGTTGTGTCCACTTCCATTGTATAACCAGGCGTTTTTGTGCCAATTCCTAATTTGCCGTTTACAGTGACGATACCGTTGTCAAACTCACCGTATATCAAGGGTGAGCTGGTATCGGAATTAGCAATGTAGAGCTTATTGGAACCGGTCTCATTATATCCTGCATTGAATCCCAGGAAGACATTCTTCTCGCCAATAGAATTTAAATACCCGGCGCCCAAACCAAGAAATACATTTTTAATACCTGTAGTGTTACTCCGCCCAGTGCCGTTGCCGATGAAAGTGTTCCAGCCTCCGGTTGTGTTCCAGTTTCCGGAACTACTTCCGAAGAAAACGTTGTAGCTGCCGGTAGTATTTTTGAATCCTGCAAGATGCCCGTAGATAATATTGCCACATCCGGTAATATTAGAGTATCCAACACCATTTCCGATGAAGATATTGTCGTATCCGGTGGTGTTGGTGTATCCGGCTTGCTCTCCGATGAAAATATTGTTGTTGGCTGTGGTGGTACTGTATCCGGAGGATTTTCCAATGAAGGTGTTACTACTTCCGGATGTATTGCTGTGTCCGGAGGAATTGCCAATAAAAATGTTGCCGCCTCCTCCAGTGTTATAAAATCCTGCTGATTTACCGACGAAGATATTCCAGTTTCCAATGTTGTTGTATCCTGCGGACTCTCCGACGAAGGTGTTGTCGTATCCACTGGTGTTTTGGAATCCAGCGTAATATCCAAGGAAGGTGTTAGCGTTTCCTGTAGTGTTTTGATATCCAGCAGCTTGCCCAGCGAAGGTGTTATCACTTCCGGTAGTGTTGTTGCGCCCCGCAGACCTTCCGAGGAATGTGTTGTCGATTCCTTCAGTATTGCTATACCCCGCATTTATTCCTATAAAAGTAGCTCCAGTGCCGGAGGTATTACTGTATCCGGCACCTTGCCCGTAGAAAGTGTTTGTGGAACCTTCGGTGCCTTGAGCTCTACTCACATCCGGGGTATTTTTTCCTTCCGTACCGCCGCTACGTACCACAACTTCCTTCACATCAGACGTTATGTCTTTCAGGACATTTGTAATGGTCTCTTCATTTACACCATAATCCCTCAATTTCTCGGCAAGCTTCTCTTCGACTCCGGCAAACCGGATTTCCTGTTCCACTTTAAAAAACCTGCCGCCTGACCACAATCCAGGAGCATTCCCGGTAGCATCCAATGCCTGGACATACCAGACGTACATGCTCCCGGATTTAAGGCTTTCTTCCGCTGAAAGCGTCCACGATAATGCGGGCCCCGGGATATCTTTGCTTATCACGGGAGATGCTTTGTCCGCCATATCCTCATAAGGCGTTACGATCGGATCGATTGCTTCAAAAACTGCAATCCGGTAAGATGCCGCCCGATCAACGGAAGTCCAACTGAAAGTAGGACAACTCTGCCATACAGTGACCGCTTCCGTCTCACTTCCCGGTGAAACTGCTACCGGGTTATTTCCTGCCTCTTCCGCCATACCCCAAAACGATACAAGCAAAAACATGAAAACAAATGTTACTGATAAGATTATTTTTCTTTTCATTTTTTTTCCTCCGAAAATAGAGAGGCATCTTTCTTGCCATTTTGGAAAAGGATTGAAACATTGCGGTGTGGGTTAATTCCCGCGGAATTAAAGCGGAATTAAAATTGAAATGATAATCCGGACTTTCGGACTTAAGTCCGGATTCCCGGACTAAAAGGGATTATGATTTTTTTCGTTTGACCCCATATTCCTTGATCTTACTGAATAAAGTAGAACGAGCAATACCCAGGTCCGCGGC
Organism: Candidatus Aminicenantota bacterium; assembly: GCA_026393835.1. GTDB lineage: Bacteria > Acidobacteriota > Aminicenantia > UBA2199 > UBA2199 > JAKAGC01. Next base: position 83,019 of record JAPKZK010000147.1, read on the forward strand.
GGCTTTTTCGTGATTCCAACCCGCAGCCGCAAGTTTGGCTTCAATAGCGTCTTTTTCCTTTTTCCTGCGTATGTCGGCAAGCGTCTCTTCGCAGGAATTGTCTTCCATTGGCGATTGAGAGCGCCGGTTCTCATTCAAATACATATCCATTTCCTCCCCGGAAACGATTTCTGAATCGGAGAGTACAGCGATCTTTTCCATCAAGTTCCGCAATTCCCGCACATTACCGGGCCAGGGATATTCGAGCAGCTTAGCGACGGCTGCAGGAGATAACTGCACCGGCTGCCGCTTGCGCTGCCGACAGAGACCGATCATAAAATGTTCCGCCAGTAGGGGAATATCTTCTCTCCTCTCCCGTAAGGGAGGAATATGGATATTAATTACACTCAACCGGAAAAATAGGTCCTCCCGGAACTGTTTTTTTTGTACCGCTTCTTTCAAATCGCGGTTGGTGGCGGCAATAAAACGAACATCGACGTTGATGACATCATTGCCTCCCACGCGCTGGATCTCTCCATTTTCAATGGCCCGTAAAACTTTCGGTTGAAGCCTCAAATCCATTTCTCCAATCTCATCCAGGAATAGCGTGCTGCGGGAAGCTAACATAAACTTGCCCTTTTGCTGCTGAATTGCCCCTGAAAAGGAGCCTTTTTCATGACCGAACAATTCCGTTTCCAGCAGATCATGGGGAATAGCAGAACAATTGACGGTAATCATGGGGTTCCCGGCCCTTTCGCTTCGCAAGTGCAGGGCGCGGGCCACCAATTCTTTACCTGTGCCGTTTTCACCATAAATCAATACCCTGGAATCGGCTGGGGCTACCTTTTCGATCATTTCAAAAACGTGTTTCATAGCGGGAGATACGCCGATCATCCGGTACCGCTCCAGGGCGTCTTCAATCAGGAAAGTTCTTTCTTTTTCCAGCGTCGAGCTTTTCAGGGCATTTCCAAGGGTAATAAGTATCCTTTTAAATTCGGTAGGTTTTTCAAAAAAATCGAACGCGCCCAGTTTCGTGGCCTCCACGGCTTTTGCAATGGTCCCGTGACCGGTGAGCATAATAACTGGCAGAAACGGTTTTTCATGATGAATTTTTTTTAGCAGGGTAATCCCGTCCGTGTCGGGGAGTATCAAGTCAAGTATGACGGCATCGAGAGATGAATCCTTGAGCACTTCTTGTGCTTCATGCCCATTGGCGCCTGTCAAAACCCTGTACCCGTTTTCTTCCAAAATCGACGAAAGAGAGGAGAGCAGCCGGGCATCATCGTCTACTACCAAAACACTGTATTTGTTTTTCTTCTTCATGCGAACATATACCTCACAGCGACGGCAAATTTTTTACCGGGAAATAAATAGCAAATTTGGTTCCAACTTTTTCTTTACTTTCCACTTCGATCCATCCGTCGTGCGATTCGATGATCCTTTTGGCAATGGCAAGGCCGATACCGGTTCCGTCCTTTTTGGTGGTGTAATAGGGCTCGAAAATCTTATCCAGTTTGTCATCGGGGATTCCAGCCCCTGTATCTTCCACTTCGACACATATAATATTTTTCCTGTTTATCTTGTGAAGGACTTTGTGAAATATAGCGGTGATGGCAATGGTTCCCCCGTTGGGCGCGGCGTCGATGGCATTGTTGATAATATTTAATAAAGCTTCTTTCAATTGCTCTTCATCGGCCAGGAAAGTGGGCAGCGGCGTGGGAAAATTGGGTTTGATAGAAAATTTATCGGTGGGATGAGTGCGGTACGTGTCCACCAGTTCCATTATTATGTCTTTGAGTTGAATTTCCTGGAGCCGCCGGGTTTGAACCTGCAATAATTTCATCAGTAAACGGTTCATGATTTTTAGATCATTCACACCGTCCAGGATCGATAGACTGATTTGCTTGAGCTTTAATGGGAGAGTTTTGGGCTGTTTCTTTTTTTCCAGTAATTGCTCGATTTTTTCGGTTTCCAACAGGATGACGTTTAGAGGGGATTTCATTTTATGCAGGGCTTCCTGGGCTGCATTCGCCCAATCGGGTGTACTTCCCTCTCGCATTAATTCGAGATAATGGGATTTCAGTTTCTTTCTTTTCTTAAATTCGGAATAGAGCAAAACGTTAAAAATGAACAGGCCCAAAAGATACAACGTAAAGGACGATTGAATTAAGAGTGAGTAATCCTTGAATGGGATACCGGATTTCGGAGTAATAATATACGTGAAGTCCGTGCTAAATATGAACGATGTTTTCTCTCCATCGCTGACCGGAACGACAGGGTCCGGATATAGCACTTCATTCGCAAATTGATGATTAAAAATAGGGCGCAAGCGGTTGTCGAAAACACGGAAGTTCTTAAGTGAACACCAGGTAAAAATAAATGGGAACTTGTTACCGGGAATTTTTTCCACGCCAAGCACTCTAATGCTAGCATCATTATTATATTCGCCCAGGGTTTTAAGATTATAGTCCCATATTCGCAACCTGCCCCCGGTATCGCTGGAAATGATTTCTAGATTGGTGTCATTGTTCATGTCAGCGGCATAAAGATTAATAAAAGACACCCCTTGATTTAAAAAGGAATGCAGTATATTCCCGGAGACAGCATCGTAAATTTGAATCTGGCCGGGGTCCGGGTTTAATTCCCTGTGGCAGGAACGGGCGGTTATCACCTCAAATTTCCCATCATGGTCCAGGTCCTCGACAGCTATGAATAATTGAGTAAAAAAAGAGCCGGCTTCCTTTATCCATAAAGATTTACCATTGGAATCCAGGACGCCGACATAACTGGTATCGTCGTTCATGCCGTTACATTCGATACCGTTATGGGGCGCCTTGGCGGTAAAAATAATTTCCATTTTACCGTCGTCATTAATATCCTTTACAATTGTTTGGGTAGGGGTAGGACCATAAAGAAACTCCCATTTCTTTTTCCCGGAGAGTAAATCATGGACCGCCAGTCCCCGCGGCAACCCGTCAAATTCGGCGCTCATCCGCCAGACAACCTCTTTATTCCCGTCCGCATCGATATCCGCTATCTCTTCGATTTCTATATCCATAGTATCTTTAGGAAATGGTATTGACACATTTTCGAATATGGATTTTTTCAAAATATTCCCATTTATATCGCGCCGTTCAAGTACTGCTGTTTTATTTTGGGATCCAAACACCGGGAATTCTATCTCTCCATCATTGTCCGGGTCGCAAGGTTTAAAATAAGACCAATACCTCGGGATTAACATGTCCTTTAAAAAACCTGCCCCATCAATGGTTTTAGTGAAAGGTGAAATAATATTTAACCGCTTATTCCAGGGAGTATCGGTAATTTCAGGGTACATAGCAAAGATGAGGTCTTTTTTTTGGCCGGGCAGGCGGAAGGGTATTATCTTTTTATAAGGTAAAGAATATATTTGCGACACTGAAAAGAGTGCATTGGTTTGTGACCAGCCGGAAAATGAAGAGTAAACCAGGATGAAGAATAGGGCTTCAATAAAGAGAATCGCGGCAGTAAATATGGAAATTTTCACTATTCGCATGCCGGTTCACCCCTCAATCAAGGAAATTGTCTTATTCATTGGTAAAGTGTATAAAAAAAACGGCATGATGTCAACATCAAAATATTTAGGGAAAAAGCCTTCTTACTTCTTCCACGGTAAGACCCGTTAATTTCACGATCCGTTCAACGGAAAAAGCTTCATCCGGTTATCGTTCATGCGAAAATTCCCACCCCTGCCGGGGGCCAAACTTTTGAAAAAGTTTGATCAAAACTTTTGCCACCAAGAGATGGCGCACCAAGACACCAAGGTTTTTTTCTTTTTCTTCGCGGTCCTTCGCGTTCTTCGCGGCTATTCTCATAACAGCCAGGCTACTTTTTATGTGCCTCATCATCGACTACATATTCCCCTTGACAATCACATCCTCTTCCTCTATCATTGGTTCATGGATGCAAACAAAATTCCCGGCGGAAAAAAACGAAACTCGTCATTTAATGTATATCAATCTCATTATTGTGGGCAAACCCAGGTTTGCATTCATAAGGAGTAAAAACATGAAAGTTTATTACCTCAAACTCTACATTGTAACATTTATCGCGTTCTTCGCAATCGATATGGTCTGGCTTGGCCTTGTGGCGCGTACCTTTTATCGTAAGTATCTCGGCTTCCTGATGGCTTCCAGCCCCAATTGGCTCCCGGCAATCATTTTCTATTTTTTGTTCATCGCGGGTATCCTGGTTTTTGTTGTTGTGCCTGGGCTGGCGACTAACTCCCTAAAAACCACCCTCCTGCGTGCGGCTCTATTTGGACTCATTACATATGCCACATATGACCTCACTAATCTCGCAACTGTAAAAGATTGGCCTGTACTTGTCACGATCGTGGATATGATTTGGGGAACGGTCTTGAGCACGGCAGTAAGTTTTGTCGGTTTTATGGCAGGCAAATGGCTGAGTTAGAGTTTTACGCGCCAGACAAAAAATTCCCCCCCCTGCCGGGGGCCAAACTTTTGAAAAAGTTTGATCAAAACTTTTGCCACCAAGACATCAAGGCTTTTTTCTTCGCGGTCCTTCGCCCTTGAAGGGTGTCCCGCCGGGACCTTCGCGGCTAATTTAAAGCTATTCACTCTACTTCAGGAACTCTTAAAATAGGCTTTCTGCCTGGTATACCCCGCCGATAATACCTGGATTCCCAACGACTCCAGAAGCTGCGGATGATCCTTCAACGCTACCTTACAAATGTAAATGAATTCCTTCATCCAAAAATTGAATTCCTCCAGTAATATATTCCGCTTCTCCGTCGCATCCTGCGCCATGCCTATGATCTCGGTATACTTACTCCTGGCCTGCAATACCCGCTGAACATTCGCATACCCCTCCCGCAACCTTTCCACGGTGATTGCGGTATCCGCTAACCTGCCTATTAACTCGGGATCATCCAGGAGATTACTGTAAAAAGTGTCCGCCTGCCGCAACCACCCATTGATTACCCTTGTCCTGGGCTCCAGTAATAATAGTTTCTCCAGTTTCACCGGGTCTTTGCGACACTGCAATTTTGTGAAATTGACATGCTCCAGGTATTCCCTGTTCACTTCCAGGAATACTCTCTTAAACTCAGCCCGCGCCATCAATTGAAGCCCATGTAATTCTGTTTTCTTCCTATCCGCTGTCATAAGCGCATCAAGCATCGAAAGCCCTTTGTCGATTTTTTCAGTGGTCATATTGTATCCCGCGAGAAGAGGGTAAATCTTTTGTTCATTCCTGGCATTCACCAGGGCGTTTTTCGAATTGTACATGAAATCCGCCAGGCTGCTTGTTTTATACATCATGGCTCGCCTCATTGTCCAGGTCTTGTTTTATGGCCGCTTCCGCCGCCGCGGTCCCTGTGATAGCCGTGGTTGCAACCGCGTTTACCATCCGGCCCTCTTTGAATTTGTGAAAATTGAGCAGGATTTCATATTTCAGCACGGGAATTTGTTCCATTTGCTCCACCAATTCCTGGATTTCGGCAGGTAAAACCACTGCCGTGGTTTTTTTTTCTTTTTCTTCATAAAACATCGGCCCCCTGTTAAGGATTAACCAGTCCAGGGAAATTCCCAGGCTGTCCCCCAGCCTGGACAGGATTGTAAAATGGGGAAAAGACCCGGCATTCTCGTATTTGTAATAGGTCGCCGGATACGTACCGATGTGCTTTGCCATATCGCCGGAAGAAATCCCCAACACATCACGGATTTTCTTCAACCTCAACGCAATGTCCTTTAATATTGTTTTTCGCTGCATGGTTTCAACCTCCTAAAATAGTAGGATAACTGATTTTAGCACATGTTTTCAGTAAAGGGAAGGGTTTCAATTAAGAAAAATTTATTTTTCTTAATTTGAATTTATCCGATTGAATATATATATTATTCTATCTAATATTTTTTAGTGCTGATCGACTTCTTTTTATTTCCGATCAAATATTTTATGTAGCTGATAGAAATCATTTTAATGCCGATCTACTTTTTTATATATCTGAACGATTTAATTTTACTTTCGACCGGATATTTTATTAAGCCGATTGACATTAATTAATGGTCGATTGACTATTTTTTTTATCTGATCGGATATTTATAGAATCCGCTCGGATATATTCACTGCGATCACATTATTTACCTGCAATTCCCCTATATATTCTTTCTTTGCTATACCTAAATCCGCTGTCAACTTATGATCTTCTTCGAGTCTCTTCCCTCTTTATGGGTGTCCCCTTATTTTAAATGCCTCTTTATTGTTTTCCTTGTTTGTTTTTTAAGGATATATTTCAAATGAAAGAACGATTAATTTGAAGCGCCGCTGTATGTATTTTCCCGTTTTAAAAGTCTTTCTCTTCATCGTATAGAACGATATACGTAATAATGACCACCCCTTCGACGGTTTGCTTTTGCTCCCGGACGCCGGCCAATTTCACGGTATTGGGCACAAAAACCAGGTAAACCGCCTCGTTTAATCCCAGGGTTTTGGCATAGTAGGCCAACTGCTCTTTGCCTTTTTCAAATTTTGACGGGCTTTGATAAATCTTAAACTCTACGACGTATTCTTTTCCACCAATGTTAATCAGCAAATCGCATTTACCCAGCCCCGAATGAGGTTCCAGGTAACTTTTGCCATTTACTTCCTGGAGAAATACCTGGATATAGGTTTCGAAACTGTAAGCCAGGGCAGCTTCTTTTAGACTCATATATTTGCCGGTTTGCGGATCCTTTTCCCGGAAATATTTAAAACTGCGCCGTTTGACGTAGTCTTTATAATTATCGATTAATTTATCGAAAACGATCCGGCCCCCTTCATCCAGGAGAGAATAGGAATCCACATGCCGGAAAAAGAGCCGGCCTTCGCCATTGCTGTAGGGGTAAAATGCGGCGTAAACCGCTTTCATGTACATGGGCACCCAGAACTCTACGTATCCTTCCTTATCTTTTTTGATGAGACCGTGAGCATGAAGGAATTTTATTTTTTCATCGTTCACCTGGTATATCTCTTTCTCGCCGGTGAACAAGAGCTTTTCCAGGAACGGGCGGTGTTGTTTGGCTTTATTGATAATGTTGGCGATATTTTTATCGATGGCTTCGGTCAGGTACCAATCTTCCACCACCAGGTAATCGTTATAATCGATCATCTCTTCCTGGGGGAACCGTTCCACCAATTGGTAGGCAAAGCCATTGACCAGGCCGGGTTGGTTGGCGGTAATGGCGCATATTTTTTCCTTGACCTCCCGGTGGAACAACTGGCCGGTCTCTTCCTCGTGCATATGGAGCAGTTCGAAGGTTTCTTCGTCGGTGAAATAAGGGACATCAAGGTTATCGGCAATATTGAAGGGGCTGGCATTATCCTGCACCACGCCCACGATATTACTGACCCCTACCAGGATGACGGATTTCAAGCTGTGGGTCTCCCGGGAATGATATAGATTGCGGATGGTATGGAGAAATTGATTGAAAATCTCTTCATTGAGACCTTCGATTTCATCGATAACCAGGACGATTTTTCGATCCGTTACCCGCTTGAGTTCATCATACACATCTGAAAAAAGACGGCCTTTCAATTCGATTTGTAGAGTTTCCCTGAATTCATTAGATATGAAGGTTAAGAAACTTTTTTCAGTAGCGCTCTTGAAATTTTCCACGTTGATATGCAGCACCTGGTATCCGATGGTTTCCAGTTCTTTTGCCAGCATCCTGAAGTAAGTGCTTTTCCCGGTCTGGCGGGGCGCCCAGATGGTGAAGTATCTCCTTCTTTTTACCAGGTCTATTCCTCCCTGGATCAATTTTTCCCGGGTTAAGGTGTAGTGTTCGCCCGGGATGTTGGGGCCGGAGGTATTGAAATAACGTTTCGCTTGTTTAATCATGGGGATAGTATAATATAAACGGGTTTAATATTCAAGTGCGTCGCGGCGCAGTCAAAGAGCCGCCGTTCATTTCTTCGATAAACAGGATAAGATCAATCGACTTTAAAGGGAAGCGAATTCACTACTGCGCCGTTGGTGTACTGTAATTCTACTTTCCAGTCGCCTTTCCTCCCGGCAACACCCTTGGCCGCCCAGGTTCTCCACCGTGAACCTTGCTTCAAGTTAAGGGTGGTTCGATTCGCTTCTTTTTCATTATGAAACCAAACGAAAACAACCTGGATATCGGCGGCGATATCTTTGGCATCCAGGAAACAATACACGGTTTCCGTCTCTGCCGGGAACGACTGGGTTTCACCTTTTAGTTCCCGGTTTTCTACACCGGTCCCGACAGCAAACTTGCTAACCGTAAAATCGGTCCCGCTTGCCTTGCCATTTCCTACGCCGGAGCCCTGCGAAAAGGCAAAACAGGCGAAACCGATAAACATCGCCGCTAAAATCGATACTCCCATTTTACGACCCATGATTTCCTCCTTTTAATCGAATCATTTTTCCAATTCCGGTTCGAATTATAAAATACAGGCAAAAATAATTCAAGGGGTTTTAAGCGCCAGGCAAAAAATTTCCCCCTGCCGGGGGCCAAACTTTTGAAAAAGTTTGATCAAAACTTTTGTTTGGTAGGGGCAAACTGTAGACAAATCAATTGCTTTTAGATAAAATAGATAACTCCACCCTACTTATATCACGGTGGTTAATGGAGTTTAATATGACTAAACAAATAACCATTTTATTCATCCTGATTTTGGGTTTGCTACTACCCGGTTTTACAGGAACCACACCCCTGCCGCAAAACAAACAAACGACATTAGGTCTCTATGTCACTGCAAAAGAGGCTTATGAAAAGTGGCAGACAGACCCTGTCAATGTGAAAATCCTGGACGTCCGAACCCCGGAAGAATATGCCTGGATAGGTCATCCGGCAATGGCCCACAATGTCCCCTTCATGCTTTTCAAGGAAAAGTGGTATACCCAGGCAGAAGGGACATCCATGATGAAGAACGCCGACTTTGTTTCCCAGGTCAAGAAGAAATTCAAGGCGACGGATACGCTTTTCCTGATTTGCCGTTCCGGGGGACGCAGCGCCATGGCGGTCAATGCCCTGGCGCAGGAAGGATTTAAAAATGCCTACTCGATTACCGACGGCTTCGAAGGAGAGGAAGTGAAAGACGAAAATAGCTACTTTAACGGCAAACGGATGATGAATGGTTGGAAAAATTCCGGCGCCCCATGGACCTATGAATTAAACCCCGAACTTGTTTTCCGTTCGGTTCTTCAATAAACATGAAATTACAGGACTGTATTTATAGGGATGTCATCCGGGTGAAAAAAAACCCGGCTGTGCCGGATATTTATGATGTCGAACTGATGCATCTCGACCGGTTAAAACAATGCGACTCCGTGGAATGCCATATTATCGTTTATCCCTACAGCCGGAAAATTCTCTCCAGGCATTTTGAATTTAACCCTTATGAAGAATATGTCAACGACATCATCGCAAAACAAAAATCGGCCTATGCGAAAATTAAAAATTCTTTCAAAAATATCTTCGGGCTTTTCCTGGGCATATTGATTACAGTGATTTTTTTAATTTTTAAACCCGTGGATCTGTTTACCGTGGAATCGGTCGTATCGGTTATCGGCGCCTATTTTGTGGGCAAAGAGTTATGGGACGATATCGAAGATTTGATGATCGATATTTCAAAGGACCGGCGGATTCGCTACCTGGATAGATATTATTATTACCGCCTGGAGAAGAATACCACCCTCAGCCTTTACTCGCAACTGGCAAAAAAACGTAGGTACGGCAAAGCGGTAGTTCTACCGGAAAAGATTGATTTTATCCAGAAAAGTAATTCCCAGACCATCCGCATGTTCTTTCATATGAAAGATTTAAAAAAACTCGACGAAACCTCGGCCCATATTCTATCGATTCGCATGAACAGCGAATTATTAACGGATTTCGAGCAAGAAGGGTTTATGTTCGGCGTCAAGTTGAGTTTCAACAAACGTTTGTTAGGGGGAACCCGCTGTCTTGAATTTTTCCAGTCCATCGATAAAGACTTAAAAGGATGCATGGATGCAGCCGGGGAATGGGTCAACGAAGGAATATTTTACAGGAAAACGTTTTCCATCGGGAGATTGAAGTATTTTATGAGTACAGGCCTGCTGCCCGGTGAAAGCCTGTTAAATATCAAGAGTTAGAAAATTATCTTGCCTGCCCCCTTTTGTCCATTTTGTCCAGTTTGTCCAGTTTGTTTTTTGCCAGGGGTACAAACAATAACGGTATTTTACTCTGCTTGCTAATCCGGGGCGCGACACTGCCGGACCAAAACGCATCCATGCCACACCTGGCATGAGTTCCCAATACGATTAAATCCGCCTGGAACCCCCGCGCTGTTTCAACGATAAGCGACGCCGGGTCCCCACGCAGTACCTCGAAGGTCGCGGTGAAACCACCCCGCGCCAACTCCCCTTGAAGTTTTACAAGATATTCCTCCGCCTCCTGTACCTCTATATCCAACATCTCGGAAGTAGCGCCCGGCATCATGCGCCGGCCGACCGCCAATTTACCCGGTAATGTTTCCATGGTGGGCACGACGATGAGCAGGTGCAATGCTGCGCCGCATGCTTTTGCAAAGGCCTTAGTCTTAATCAATCCCACCTCATGCTCGGCTTGACCGTCCAGGGGAACCAGCATACGCCGGCAATTAAACGAGGGGGCCGCGCCGTCCCGGTCGGGCTGAATAAGCAGGACCGGCGTTTTGCCCAATGCAATGACCTGCTGGGCAATATTCCCAAAAAACAAATCCCGCATCCCCTCGCGACCATGGGTACACATTACCGCCAGGTCGGCGCCCAATTCTCCGATATGCCCGGCAATACTCCCGGCCACATTTTCTACCTCCGCGGTGTGAACATGATAATTGATTTTTGCATCAGCGGGAAACGCACGTCCGGCCACTTCGCGGAGATAGGATTCCGCCTCGTCCGGCTCTTTTAAATGCGCCTCGCCGTGAATTTCCCTGGGCGCGTTTTTTTCGATCACATGAACCAACGTGACCGAAGCCGACAGCAACTTCGCCATGGAGGCCGCCGCCGGTAATACGGCTTCGGCCAACCGCGAACCGTCCAATGGCACCAATACATGTGTAAACATCGGCTTACCCCCCAATAATGGTTTGATATATAAGATAAATATTCAACGCGACGATTAAAGCCGCGATAAGCGTCAACAAAACCGTGGTGATGCGCCGGTTCACCAATATTCCCATAATATCGACCCTGCGCGTAAACAACACCAGCGGTATGATGGCAAAAGGTAGTCCAAAACTTAACATCACCTGGCTTAACACCAGCGTGCGCGTGGGGTCCAACCCGATGGCAATCACCACCAGCGACGGCAGCATTGTGACCAGGCGGCGCAGCCACACCGGGATATGTTTTTTCAAAAAACCCTGCATAATGACTTGCCCGGCGCTGGTGCCCACGGTGGAAGAAGATAGCCCGGCAGCCAGGAGCGATAACCCGAAAAACCACTGGGCCCCACGCCCCAGGAGGGGTTCCAGTGTGCGGTGGGCTTCCTCGATGGTTCCGATGTGGGTCAGTCCGCCTTTATGGAAAGTAGAAGCGGCCATGATCAACATGGCGGCATTCACCAGGCTGGCCACGCTCATGGCAATAATGACATCGATAAGCTCGAAACGAAAAAGACGGCGCAGGCGAACGGGATTCTTTACTTTGATCCGTCCCTGGGTCAGGGCGGAATGTAAAAAAATGGCGTGGGGCATTACGGTAGCCCCCAGGATCCCGGTAGCCAACAACACGCTCTCGGCGCCGGAAAACTGCGGCGTGAATGCGTGATGCAAAACATCCCCCCAGGCGGGCTTGTCCAGGATGGTTTCCACCAGGTAGCAAACTGAGATAATCCCTAACATGATGGTGATAACCGCCTCCAGGGGGCGGAACCCGTAACGTTCGAGCCCCAGGATTAAAAACGTGGCCACGGCGGTTAATAAGCCGCCGTAAATAAGGGGTATCCCCAACAGGAGGTTAAAACCCAGGGCCGCGCCCAGGAACTCGGCCAGGTCCGTGGCCATGGCGACGATTTCCATGATGATCCACATCGTAAAAGAGACGGGCCGTGGAAAATGCATACGGCAATGCTCGGCCAGGTTATGGCCGGTGGCGATGCCTAGTTTTGCCGACAAGGTTTGTATGAGCATGGCCATGAGGTTGCTGAGCACGATGACCCAGAGGAGGGTATAGCCGAATTTTGCACCGCCCTGGATATTGGCGGCAAAATTTCCCGGGTCCACATAAGCGACGCTGGCAATAAATGCGGGCCCCAGGAAAGGTAATAAGTTGACTAACCGGCCTGCTTTTTTTTTGCCTGACAGGATTTCCTGTGCGGCGGAGACGGTGGCTTTATCTCCCGATTTAAATTCCTTGTGCTTATTTAAGGATTCCATGTCCCGATTATATCATAAAAATGTCCCCGGTGGCCAGTTTTTTTCATCATTCATCAATTAGAGTTTGGGTCCTTTGAATTTGTTTCGTATTTCGAATTTCGGATTTCGTGCTTCGAATTTATCTTCTTCCTGGTTCCGGCTTGTCCGGGCTATGCGAATAGGTTGTTCCAGGTTTTTCTATTTTCCCGGCTTATATGGACGTATATTTCCAGGGAGAGTTTGGCGATATGCCGGGTAAATTGGCAATCCAGGTCATCTTTAATGGCAATATTCCCGTGGGATACTTCGCTTAAATAAGGGCAGCCGCCGCCGCACAGGTACCGGGCCCAGCAATTTTGACAGCCGGGTTTACCGCCGGCATGGTTTTCCCGGAAACGGGCGCTTAAATTTTTATCGTATTCGCCGGCGCCGACATTGCCCATGATGTAGTTTTTTATACCCACGAATTTGTAGCAAGGGTACAGGCTGCCGTCCGGGGAAACGGCAGCGGTTTGACGACCCGCGCCGCAGCGGTGACCGGACCTGTTTCTGCGGTGTAACCGTTCCAGGACCTGGAAAAAATTGCGCAAAATAAAGTGATTTCCTTTCAGCAATTCTTCTTTATAAAATTCCGCAATTTTGTCGAACTCCTCTTTTATTATTTCCATATCCCCCCCATCGATGGCCCAGGTTTCATTCTTCCCGGCGGCGGGTTCAAGATAAATACAGCGGAAACCCATCCGGTAGAGATGAAAAAGGGTCCGGCTGCAATGGCGAGTTTCTTTTGTGATGGTGGCGCGGGCATTGACGGTTGGATGGTGTTTTAAAAGTTGGGTGTCGTGTAATCGTTGGACCAGGGTGCGATAAGAGCCGCGGCCGTTCCTGAACTTCCGGGCGTGATCGTGCGCGGCCCGGTCGCCGTCGATACTGAGACCGATGCCGAAATGATCCTGGGCCAGGTAGGCGACATTCTGAGCGGTGAAAAGGGCGCCATTGGTAGAGATATTGGGGCGAATCTTTTTCCCTAATTGCCGACCTTTTTCTTGCGCATAAGCCACTGTGGATTGAACCACGGGGAAATTTAAAAAAGGTTCGCCGCCGTCGAAATTGAGGATTAGGGTTTGGCGGCTGCCGGATTCCCGCAGGAAAAAGTCCACGGCCTGCCGGGCAGTGGTTTCGGTCATTACCCGGTCCGGGCCGCCGAAGTTACCCCCCCGGGCGTAGCAATAGGTGCAATTCAAGTTGCATTGGTGGGAAACCTGGAGGTACATTTCTTCCAATCCTTTATCCGATACTTTACCCGGCGCCGCCGGTTCGATTTTTCCCAGGGGAAGTATTTTATGCTTTTGCAAATACGTAAGCAGGGATGTTATTTTCTCAGCGGGATATTCGTCCGAGAGTTCCCGTGTTATTTGAGCGCTGTCCAGGGAAGGGGCCAGCGCAAGGATATCCCGCAGCAGGGGATTATGTTGATAAACCCCGCCGCTTTCGGGATCGTAAAAATACGTTTCGTTTCCATAGGAAAAATCGTAAATGTCGTTTCTCATTACATATTAACCCGTTAATTAATCCGCTTAAAAAAGAGACCGGGGCAAAGACCGTTGGTGTAAGTTATAAGCAGCGTTTGGGACTTCCGGATAGGTTATCTTAAGAGCAAGTACTTACCGGTTTCTTCCTTATCGATGAATTATTAGATAAGGCAGGTGCGTACCGGCAGATAATCATAGTCGATCAAAGGCCAGGAGTTGCAGTGGCCTTCCTGTTCGGATTGTTCCCCATCGTTCAACAGCACGATGGCTTCTTGTTTTTTTTCTTCCATGGTTTCCTCCATTCATTTTTTTAATTTACTTTTTTTAATTTTAACTTACACTTCACGGTCTTTGCCCCGGAAGGTTTTATATCTGTGAATGTCCCAAACACTTGCATTTTAAATGACCTCATTCAATAGAGATTTGTCCCGGGCCAGGATTTTTGCATAAATCATGATGGACAATTCTTTTTCGTATTTATATATTTCGCAGCTAACATCATAAGGGTTTTTGATATCGCCGTTGACATATTCGGCCTCCACCAGGCACCCCCCGCCGCACAGGTATTTGGCCCAGCAGCGCCGGCATTTTTCTTTACTAGCGACATGGTTATCCAGGAAAATACGACGTTTTTCATCATCCATCCCGCTTTGTAAATTCCCCAGCCGGTATTTTTCATTCCCCACCAACCGGTGGCAGGGATATATGTCTTCATGGGGATCGACGGATATAAATGATCGCGCGGCGCCGCAGCCATAATGAAGTACTTTTGCATTGTGCAGGTTCCTGAGATTATCGGTAAAATTGGAAAAGCATACTAATTCGCCTTTGTTAAAGAGGGAATCCAGGAAGAATTCGGCTGTTTTATCATATTCTTCTTTCAGGGTTTGGAGGTGTTGGGGGCGGAAGGCGTACTCACCGGGGATGCCCGTGGCCGGGAAAGCGGCAATGCGAATGACCCCCAGGCGGTGGAGCAGCTCGACATTGTCTTTTAAATTGAGATTTCGGGGCGTTATGGTGATACGCGAGGCAAATTCCACGCCCTTTTTCTTTAATTTTTCAATCCCCTCCATCATATCCTGGTAAGCGCCTTTTCTATTTTTATAGGGACGCAATTCGTCCTGGATGGCTTCTGCCCCATCCAGGCTGACCTGGGGCGAGAATTTGAGCCTTGAAAAAAAATCCGCGATTTCATCCGTAACCAGGGTCGCATTGGTGCCGATGTTAAATCGTATGTGTTTTCCTTTTTTTTCTCCTTTGTCCCTGGCATACAAGGTCGCCTCTTTAATGACCTTAAAATTGATGAGGGGTTCGCCGCCGTCGTAATTGATACAGAGTTCTTTTTTATTGTCTGTATGATCGATGAAGTAATCGACGGTTTTTTGCGCGGTTTCCAATGACATGAGTTTATCCTGTCCGCCGAAATTCCCACCCCTGGCGTAGCAATACCGGCATGCCAGGTTACAGTGGTGCGATATCTGCATGTCCAGTGTATCCGGGAACTGGGTCTCCGTTGGGTTAAACGTCTTCTCTTCAGCGGTAAGTAAACCCAATTTCTCTAACATGCTCAAATCGCCGGCAATTTCTTCCACCGGGAAGCGGGTACCCATGTCCAGGGTAATTTGTTCAGCCGGCTGCCCTTCTTGCAGTAGTTCGATAACACGCATCATCCGCTGGTTGATTTTGTAAACCCTGGAGCCGGGGATGTTTAGAACAAACTGTTCACCCCAGACATTGAAAGTGTGCAAATGGGGTAAATGTTTAGGATTCATGGACATTGTGCGCCTCCTTGTTTTGATTTTGGGGCATTGTCTTTTTCCTTTTTTTAAGAATAGAATAAACCCCCATGGCGATTTCAAAATCGTTTTTGTTGAGCTTGCACTGGTCGTTCACGGGTTTTTTCAAATCATGGTAGCGGTTGAATGAATAAAAGGGACACCACCCGCCGCATAGGCTCCGGGCCCAGCAAGCGCGGCAGGTTTCGCTGTTGGCGGCCCGCATCTGTTTAAAGGTTTCCCGGCAACTCCTGTCCAGGTTCGTTAAAACGTTGCCCATATAAAAAGCGGTTTCTCCTATAAAATGATCGCAGGGTAAGATATTGCCGTCCGCGTCTACGGTTAATTTCATATATGCCGCGCCGCAATTGATTTCACGCTTTTCTTTTTTTTCCAGTTTTTCAAAAATCCAGGCAAAATCGATGGGTGGTTTTTCCCGGAACATCATCCCATTATCCAGGAAGTATGCGGCCATCTCTTCAAATTGCCTGTTATATATATCGATGCTGTCGCAGTTCCCGTCGCCCACGTCGCCGCCAGCGGGAATGATCAGTTGACCGTTGCCGGATATGGCCGGGAGGATATTAAAATTCGGGCTTCCCAAATCCAGCAGCGATTGAGCGATATCTTTCATGGGTATGTCGAAACTGTGCATCACGGATAATGTCCGGGTGCCGTCGGCTTTTTCTTTCATTTTGGTAAAGGCGGGGAATACTTTGGCAAAAGAACCTGAGCCGTCTGCGTATACGCGATTTTCATCATGAATCTCCCGGCGGCCGTCGAGGCTCACCATAATGTTCACTTTGTTCAGGGCTAAAAATTCGATGGCTTCATCGGTCAACAGGGCGCCGTTGGTGGTCATGGTATATTTGATGTTTTTTTGAAGTTCCTCGGCCTTGCGGTTGGCATAGGGGATAATGGTTTTGATCAAATCGAACCGCAGCATGGGTTCGCCGCCATAAAATGAGATCGCCAGGTCGTCGACTTTATTCGCTTCCCGGAAAAGTAAATCCACGGCTGCCCGGGCCACGGCTTCACTCATATTCTTTTTTTGGATATTTCCCGTATACCGGGTATAGCAATAACGGCAATTTAAATTACAGTCCTGGCTTACAAAAAGAACCAACCGTTTGATCCCATCATCCGGGATCTCGCCTTGCTGTTCCAGCGCCCCCCGGATCGGCAGACGATGTCCTACCAGGTTTAATTTTATCAATTGCCCCAAAACATCCGAAACATCTTTGGGGGGAAACCGGTTTGCCAGGGCCGCGACCACTTGTTCCGGGGTTTTCCCGTCCACTTGCTCAAAAATTTCTTTGGTCAGCCGGTTAATTTCGAAAAGGTGCATGTCATTGACATCATAAGCAAGGTCTTGATTGAGCTTAGTGAACACATGAATTTCTTTCTTTTTTAATACTTCCGCCATTTTGTTAATTTTTTCTCCTTCCACTTATATCGAATATTACGCCGCCGATATGTACCAGCGTTGAAAGTGCGGCGATGAGCCTGTTCACAAGCGTCCACCGTTTATTATCGAGATTAAGGGAATGCGTCCCTTTTTGTACGGAGATCACTTTTCCGCTGATTTCCTCCAGTGTGACGATGGAACCTTTTACCTGGCGATCTCCCTTTTCCAGCACATACCACCGGCCTTTTTTCTTATATTTCCGGATCACCCGGTGGCAGGTAGCGGGTTTGCCGAAACATACGATATCACCGGTTTTTATTTTTTCTCCCGTCGATGGCCGCAATGGTCGCACCACCACCCGGTCGCCTTCTTTTAGAAAAGGTCGCATGCTGGAACCCTTTACGGTTAAGCGCCGTATTATTCCGTCTTGCGGTATTTTTCCCGGCGCCGCCGCTTCCCAGCGGTAGGGCATTATGTCCTTCATCCGGTTAGCGACGCCGATAATCCGTGTCTTTTGTTTCAGGTCCAGTTGTTGGTAGAGGAACATCGCATATTCGGCCATTTCTTTAGCGAATTCGCATTCCGCCTGGGTTTCCCCATTGGCGGCCGGCGCCGGGCCGCCGCCGCAGAGATACCGGACGCCGCAGTTGCGACATGTTTCTTTATTCTCCACGCGGCGAAGACATATTTGTTCCCGCCTGGCCCGGTCCAGGCCGTCAAACACGCTGCCCAGTTTAAATGAATCGTTAGCGACCGCTTTATGGCAGGGGTATATGTCGCCGCCGGCGGAAACGGCAAGATAATTCAACCCGGCGCGGCAGCCGGACCGTATTTTCGCGGAGGTCATCACGGCATGGATAAGGGGGATGTTATTGATAACATTTATAGAGTTCCTGCCGTTATTAGCCGATAGATCGTATAAATATTGTTTAAGGGTTGGGGGGACGGAGACCTGCGCCCCCGGGGGGCAATCGATTCCCGGGCCTTTCCCATTGGCCGCGCACCGGGGGCATAAGAAATCCAGGTATATCATTAAAAATCCAATTTTATCCAGGTTGGTTAATATCCCGTTAAGAGAAGATATGGCCCGTGAATCCAGGCTTAAGGCGACGATGGCGTTTTTAAAGAGCGGGGCCATTTGTTGGTGTAAATCCCGGGCGGCCGCGTCGCTTAAGTCCTGATCGATATCCCCGGTACATCGACCGGGCGTGATATCGATTTCGAGTCGCAAGTCATGGGAAATGCAAAAACGGGCGCATTGGCGCGAGAGAGGGAATTGGGCAGTATTAAGGATAAAGGTTATTTTTTTGTGATATTTTTCCCCTTGTTCCCTGGCATATATGATGGCTTCTTCGATGGCGGATAACGATTTTTCAAATTCGTCCGTGATAAGAACCAGGCGGCATTCTTCATTTTCGCCCGACTCACGTATTAACAGGTCTATGGAATGCCGGATGATTTGGCTGGGCATCGGCGTTCCCCGGTCCGTATCCCGGAGGCGAAGTCCCATACCTGTGACCGGTATGGATTCGACTTCAGCGGTTATTTGACCGGCATCCGAGGCCAGGTCCCGGATGTTCCGGGAGATGAATTTGTTTTTCGTTAATGAATCGAGGGCATCTTTTAATTGAAGGGCGTCGTACTGGCCGGCTAGTTTATCATAATGGGGAAAGACGCCGATGACATCCCAGGTTACTCTATTCATTTTAAAGAAAAGTGAATTACCGACGTCCAGGCCGAAATAGTCATCCCCATGTTGGAACCTGTAAATTTCTTTCAGGCAAAGTCTGTTATCCATGGATTACATACTCATTACATGCTTGCGAACTTGCATCTTCACATTTACTTTCACTTTAACCTACAGACATCCTGGCGTTGGCGCCGTTTAAAATCGGCCTTTTTTATTGTCAGAAGATAAGGGATATTTTAATATAAAAAAATAGCGAATGTCAAGATATTTTTTCCTGGTAACCCCCCATTTTTTAAGCGGGCGGCGCCCGCTTTTCGAGAAAACGCCATTCCTCCCCCCTGAACTCCGCGACTCCGCAAAAATTTTTTAATGTTGTTCGGCAATTTCGCACTCTTTCCGGAGCGCAAAAAGGCATTCTTGCCCTCCTTTCCATATTCTATTTTCATGGCGACAATCGCCAATTTCTACCTTGTTTTTACCTTGCCAAACGTAGGGGAAACCATCCCCCAGGTAGGGGAACCTTTCCCCCAGGTAGGGGAAACCCTCCCCCAAGTAGGGGAACTCTTCCCCCAGGTAGGGGAACTCTTCCCCCAGGTGGGGGAAACTCTCCCCCAAGTAGGGGAACTCTTCCCCCATGTAGGGGAAACCTTCCCCCATGTAGGGGAACGTTTCCCCCAACTTTTTGAAAGATTCATTTAGTTCGGGGGGCATTTCCCTGGCCTGGAAAATTGTCTCCCCCAAGCGGATAAAGGAGTTTCCTGCTTGATTTGTCATAAGATACAACCGGGAAACATTCCGCCCCAATTGGGGCCGGGATAAGGGACAGTGCCGGGCTTGCAGGAACAGGGACCTGAAACCGCATCAGGCCAGAAATAATAAGCCGCGGCCGTTCTTGACTTTTTTCCCTTTTTCCTTTATTATCTATTTTCTTTTTGGGAGTATTTCATGGATCATGGGATAAAAAACCCCGATATTTCTAAATTCGCTCTAAAAATCCTGCGGGAAAATAAACTACGGGAATTGAATGAGAACATGCCCAAGGCCGATGCGTTTCAACGGCTTTGTTACGATTTACTGGTACAGGATTTTAAAGACCGGGGCAGCACTGTTCGCTGGTCCCCTTATAGAACAGCGGGCCAGGATGGCGCCGTGGATATTTCCGGTGAAGATGATCTTCACCAATTGTTTATCGCTGAGTGCAAAAAAAACGATTCCCCGGAACTTGCCGAAAATTCCCTTCGAGAATTGAGCAACACATTAATGCGGAACCTGGAAAAAGCCGGCGCCCCAGACAGCCTGTACGGCGCCTGGTTTGATCCCCGGCTCAAAAAGTATATCTATTGCGTCTCCTGCTGCTTTGATAATTTAACGGCGCGGGAAAATTTTAAAAGTAAAGTCAGCGGCATGCTGATGGGGCTTGCCGAGCTCAAGGGTTTGGCGCACCTGGAACAGGCGGCTGAGAATGTGGAACTCTATTCCTGGGAAGATTTAAGCGCCATTTTAAGCAGGTCCCCTTTTATTTATCACCAGTGGATCGAGTACCGGTTACCTCCCGGCGTGGAAGGCTTATCCCGCCTTGTTGAATCGGGCCGGGCCCCGGTATACAGGGAATATCTTTCCAGCGCCCGGTTGGCATATTTCAGCAGGGATGACTATGTGCGGCAGAATCCAAAAGCCCGCGGCCTGGCAACGGAAACGGAAATTCTCGACTCCCTGCTGAACCGGGATATATACAATGGGTGCATTCTTTACGGGGAGGGGGGCATCGGCAAAACCCGTTTGATGCTGGAATTGGGTTACAGGGCGGAACAGCAGGGGTGGCTTGTGTATAAAATCATATCCAAATCTCCTACCATTGAGACATTAAGGGATTTGCTTTCTCCCGGATGCAACCATCTGCTGCTTTTCGATTACATTGAAGAGAGTAATGTATTCGAGACCCCGGATTTCTTTTACAAACTGGTGGAGTCTTGCCGGGACGCGGTGGTAAAAGTGATCGGTAACTGTCGGAAATCCCACATGGAATTATCGTTGATCCAGTACGCCGAGGGTTTCTTTAAGCGGGATATTTCTATTAAAAACCAGGAATTGGAACAGGACTTTAAGAACCGGGTGGTGTCCCATATCCTGGGGGATTTAAAGTGCTTTTTCCGGTTAGACAGGGATTTTTATGAGCTGCGGCCGGCGTTTGCCGTATTCCTCAAATATTTGAATAAAAAATACTGCCTGGAAAAGGAATTGGATTTCAGGGAAGAGCCGTCTTTTCGCCTGTGGTTACAAAAACAGCTATGCAGGACATATCATGCGGCAAACTATGAAACGCTTTCCGCTGCCCGGGAGCGGCTCTACCTCTTTTTTATTTTGTCCGCTTCCGCGGCGACGCCGTCGGATGCCTTGATTTCAACTCATGAGGATGATGTGCTGCGCCTGCTTAAAGACGGCTGGCTGGATAAGACAACAGAAACAGCCCGGCAGGGTTTAACCGTGGTTCACGATACGGTTTCGGAAGAAATATTGCTGATCCGTTTGCAGGAGCGGCGGGAGCTCTGGGAGAACGAGATAGAAAGCATTTTTGCATTTGCATCCCGGCATGGAAAGGAAGCCCTGGCCAATTGTTTTACCCTTTTCGAGCGGGTTTCCGATTGGTTCCATGGGCCGGGGGAAAGCGGTAAGCCCTTTGTGGATAAAAAGAAATTCAGCCAATGGATGTTTAACCTTTTTTACCGGTTTATCGAAGAAAGGCCCGGCGAATGCGCCGTACTTAAGAAGCCTTTGGTAATGACCGCGTTAATGGATGAGCTTGATAACGTCGCACTCCTGGTGGCGAAAGGGGCGTTTTTTGAAGAGGTGATAAAGGATAGGCACTTCGGCCTGGTCCTGGCATTAAAAATGAAGCATTTGCAAAAGCAGCGGGCCGGGTACAGTAATGAGACCATGGCTGTTGTGGCAGTGCAGGTAAAAGAGCTGCTGGCCAGGTGGTTTTCTTTTAACCCGGATTTCCTCCAGGATCGGTATATTTCGGCGCGGGTGATTGCTTCTTTCATAATGCTTTTCGGTATTAATTGCGATTGGGGCTGGGGCAAAGATGGAGCAGGGGAATCAGTAATATCCCAGGTTAAACGGTGGCTGGAAATGTTCCATAATGCCAATGAGGCCTCTTTCATATTCCAATCCTGGCTGGATGCCGGGGGAGAAAAAGAAGTCATAAGGGCTTATGTAGGGCCGTGGCTGGAGAAATACCCCCTGGAAATGGAAACCTATTTTATAATGAAATCCTGGCTGGATACCGGGGGAGAAAAAGAAAACATAAAGGATTATGTGGGGCCGTGGCTGATGAAATCATGGCTGGATGCGGGGGGGGAAAAGGAAATTATAAAAGCTTATGTGGTGCCGTGGCTGAAGAAATACCCCCTGGAAATGGAAACTCATTTTGTGATGAAATCCTGGCTGGATGCCAAAGGCGATAAAGAAGTCATAAAGGATTATGTGGGTCCCTGGCTGAAAAAATACAACCTGGAAATGGAAACCAGTTTTGTAATTCAATCCTGGCTGGATGCCGGCGGAGAAAAAGAAATCATAAAGGAGTATGTGGGGCCGTGGCTGAAAAAATACCCCCTGGAAATGGAAACCAGTTTTGTGATGAAATCCTGGCTGGATGCCGGGGGCGAAAAAGAAGTCATAAAGGATTATGTGGGGCCGTGGCTTGAGAAATACCCCCTGGAAATGGAAACTCATTTTGTAATAAAATCCTGGCTGGATGCCGGGGGAGAAAAGGAAATCATAAAGGCTTATGCAGGGCAGTGGCTGAAAAAATTCAACCTGGAAATGGAAACCAGTTTTGTGATTCAATCCTGGCTGGATGCCGGGGGAGAAAAGGAAATTATAACGGCTTATGTAGGGCCGTGGCTGAAGAAATACCCCCTGGAAATGGAAACCCGTTTTGTAATGAAATCCTGGCTGGATGCCGGGGGAGAAAAGGAAGTCATAAAGGAATATGTGGGGCCGTGGCTGAAGAAATACCCCCTGGAAATGGAAACTCATTTTGTAATAAAATCCTGGCTGGATGCCAAAGGCGAAAAGGAAGTCATA
>JAPKZK010000087.1 GCA_026393835.1 Candidatus Aminicenantota bacterium
CATCTCATGCGCCAGGATAAGGCCCTGGATCGGTTAGTCGAGAATTTACACGGTTACCTGGGGATAGAACCGGGAAAACCAATTGAAAAAAAAGAAACCGCGCCTGATTTCATCAGTGATTTGAAATCAAAAGGCTGGGACATTAAAAAGAATGAGAATGATTGCTGGGAAGCCTTTTATAAAGCCTACGACATCACCATGATCCATATCCCCTCGGGAAAATTCATGATGGGAGCAGATGATGGAGGTAATGATGAAAAACCACCTCATGAAGTGGACCTGGATGGTTACTGGATAGGCAAATATGAGGTAACCTTTGCCCAATATGATCTATATTGCGAGGTGACTGGAAAAGAAAAGCCGGGTGATGAAGGATGGGGCAGGGAAAAACGGCCGGTTATTCATGTCTCCTGGGCTGACGCCGCAGCTTATTGCCGATGGATATCCCAGGAAACCGGGCTAACATTTCAATTGCCCACGGAAGCCCAGTGGGAAAAAGCCGCGCGCGGCAGCCGCGGCTTTCAATACCCCTGGGGCAATGATTTCGATAAAAATAAGTGTAATTCGATTGAAAGTGGCTTGGAGAAAACCATGCCGGTGGGTTCATATCCTTCGGGAAAGAGCCCGTATGGGTGTATGGATATGGCCGGCAACGTGTGGGAGTGGTGTTCCGATTGGTATGACGAAAACTATTATAAGGAAAGCCCTGGTAAGAATCCCCAGGGGCCTGCCGCGGCGACGCCCTCCCCGCCGGCCGCGGCGTCGATGTCGGTTTTCGCCTTTCGAGGTCATTATAACTTTCCGCGTTACTTCTTTACCCCTTTACCCCTTACCCCTTTCGCGCTTTCGCGCGCTGGAAAATAAAATGATGAATGATGAATAAGGGGGGAAATTGCGAAACATGAAGCTCGAAATTTGAAATTCGAAATTCGAAACAAATCCAAATGACCAAAATTCAAATGACCGAAACAAAAACCGCCGCCAAGCGGCGGACAATATTTTTGTAACAGGTTAAGCCATATCCTGGTGGGGCTTTATTTATAATGATTGGTAAAAGCGATTATCTCTATTTCCTGTTCATCCGTATAGATAAATAACGCCCGATATTTTCTATCCAGCCGGAAAGAATAAATAAGCCTGTGCTTTGGTTCCAATAGCTCAACATGCAATGAAGGATAGAAAGGATTTTGTTGAAATAACATTTTGGATTTGTTATATTTCTCCGTCAGGTTGTGCTTCTTTAAATAGAGAGTGAGGTCATCTCTTAGGGGTTTTATTCTCATAATATATAGAACTCTTTCTTAAACCGCTTTCAAGGTCTTTTAAAAAATCATCCGAATACCCTTCGCCTTTGAAATCCCTGATGACGTTCTCTATTTTATCTTTTTTAAATTTTTTGAAGTAGATGGTTCGCTCGATCAGGGCGTTTTTTACTCTTTCAATATCATTGCAATCCATTTTTTTAATGGATTTAATTATATCATCAGTGCAAACATCGACGATCAACTGCATGGTTAATACTCCTCTTCTTTTGCTTTACAGGATATATTATACACAACATAGAGGGATATTTCAACTGTTTTATCAGTTTTAGGTGTTTTTACGTGTCAGATCCGAATGGCCCATAGGGGAACCGGGGATTATTCTCGACTGTCCCCTTTTCCCACTTAATCTGAGAACGAACCGGATTTTATTAATTTATCATTCCTTACGGCTACTTGAAATTAAAATGGTTATGGGTTAAAATAAGGGCCTGGAACAGGAGGAATTATGGGTTTGCCTTTAAGAAAGCCTGATGAATTATTTACATATGCCTATTACCTGACCTGGCCCGATGATGAGCGCTGGGAACTTATCGATGGTATTCCCTACAATATGACGCCGGCTCCTAACCGTTATCACCAGTATATAACCGTGAAAATAATATACGCCCTGGAACATTTTCTCAAGGGGAAAAAATGCCAGGTTTATGCTGCCCCTTTCGATGTCCGGTTCCCGGAAGCCAATCAGGGCGATGATGAAATCCTCACAGTAGTGCAGCCGGATATTTCCGTGATCTGTGATCGCTCCAAATTGGATGAAAAAGGCTGCAAGGGCGCCCCGGATTTGATCATTGAAATACTCTCCCTTGCCACTTCCAAAAAAGATCGGATCATTAAATTCCGAA
The DNA here is from genome assembly GCA_026393835.1 of Candidatus Aminicenantota bacterium. Taxonomy (GTDB): domain Bacteria; phylum Acidobacteriota; class Aminicenantia; order UBA2199; family UBA2199; genus JAKAGC01. Next base: position 2,168 of record JAPKZK010000087.1, read on the forward strand.
CATATGAACGTTTCGGTGTCAAAGAGTACTGGATGGTTTCCCCTGATGACAAAAGCGTGGAAGTGTTCATCCTGGGCGAAAACGGGAAATACGGCAGACCTGAATTTTATACTGAAGAGAAAATCCTTCCCTGTCACACGCTGCAAGGATTAAATATCAACCTGGCGGAAATATTCATCGAAGAATAGGAAGGGCTTTTAGCCGTAGGAGACATTTTCCCTGGAATGAAAATCAATTGTCCTATCGCTCAGCAGGCCGAACAAGCGCCGGATAACATTGCGGTTATTGCTCCCGGGCAGACTTTCACATTCTCTCAATTTGACATGATGGTTTCGCGTGCCGTTTCCTTGTTGGAGCAAAAAGGAATTGGCAGGCGTACGCGGGTGGCATTGGTGGGGCGCAACTCGTGGGAATATATTATTATATTGGCTGCCCTGTGGCGTATCGGGGCCATTGCGGTTCCCTTGAATTTTCGTTTTCCTCCCACCCGTATTGACGAAATCTTAAAGAGACTGGGAATCAATTATATAATAGTTCATCATGACGGCTCGCCGTCGCCCGGAGACCATGAAAACTTTGCCACCAAGACACCAAGACACCAAGAATTTTTTTATAATAAACCCCTTGGTGTACCTTGGTGCCTTGGCGCCTTGGTGGCTATTTTCATAGCAGAGGAATGCGTTCAGTATGTTCAGCAAGATGCGCTGTTGAGTGACCGTAAGCGGATCGATTTGAATAATCACGCCGCCATAATCTTAACTTCCGGTAGTACGGGGCGGGAAAAAGGAGTGCTGCTTACTTATGGCGCTCTATATTACAATGCGTTGGGTTCCAATGAGAACATAAAGCTCGCTCCCGGGGACCGGTGGATGTTGTCGCTGCCGTTGTTTCATGTGGGGGGATTGGGGGTACTTTTCCGTAGTTTTATGGCCGGGGCGGCGGTGGTGGTTCCCCCGGAAAATGAAAAGGAAGCGCTGGAAGATTCGCTTATTACTTGCCGGGTAACGCACGTTTCCCTGGTATCCACCCAATTGCTGCGCTTAATCAATCGCCTGGAAGAAGGAATTGTCACTCCGGGAGGCTTTTCACATTTGAAAGCCGTGCTCCTGGGCGGCAGTGGGTTTCCCGCGGCGTTAATTCAAAAAGCGCTTTCGTTGAATTTGCCTATTCACACCTCATATGGTCTAAGTGAGATGGCGTCGCAGGTAACGACGACGCCGCCGGGTGCACTGGGTACGTCGGGTGCGCAGGCGGAAAAATTGTTTACTTCCGGGAAACTGCTTGCGCACCGGGACCTATTCATCGATAAGAACAACGAGATTTGCGTCAAAGGTAAAACGCTTTTCAAAGGGTATGTGGAGGGGGCTGAAATTTCCAGGCCGTTGGACAATATGGGTTGGTTTCATACCCGGGACCTGGGACAGGTGGATGCGGAAGGATATTTGACAGTCCTGGGTAGGCGGGACAATATGTTTATTTCCGGCGGCGAGAATATCATGCCGGAGGAAATTGAAGCGGTTTTAAATGAATTGCCGGAAGTGGAACGGGTGGTGGTGGTTCCCGTGGCCGATGAGATGTATGGTTTTCGTCCGGCGGCTTTTTTAAAATTGCGTGAGTCTGCCGATACCGCCGCGGTTACCAAAGATTACCTTGTAAGATACCTGGAAGGAAAGTTGCCGCGCTTTAAGATACCTGGTTTTTTTTATCATTGGCCGGAGGGGTTAGCGGATGGCTCGTTGAAAGTCAAGCGTTCTATTTTCGAAAAACTTGCCACCAAGGCACAAAGCCACAAAGCAACACTAAGGGTTTTATGATAAAAAAATCTTTAGCGTCACGGCGCCCTGGCAGCGAAAAAGGGCGCAGGGTATCACATTAGTTTCCCAAAAATATTGCATTATTAAAATTATGAGTGATCTTAGCCCGGTCGAGCCGGAACCAATAAGGCCGGGCTCGCCGGGAAATCACAAATTACAAACCACAAATTACAAACAAATTCAAAATAGCGAAACTTAAAGGTTCAAAGTTCAAAACAAAAAGAGGCTGCCTCGCTGCCAAGGGCAGCGGCTTCCAGCAATTCTAATTTTAAAAAATTACGGGCGTCCACGGGGGGACGCCCCTACAAAAATTAATCGAAATTTGGAATAATCATGAGTTTTCAATTCCGTAGGGGCAGGCCCCCGTGTCTGCCCCAATTGAAATTTCTTTTTTTTAGCCCAAAATTAGAATTGCTGAGCGGCTTCGAATTTATTTGATCTTTTGTCTTTTGTTTGTTTTTTGTTTATTGTCCCTTTGTTATTTGTTTGTGGTTTGTGATTTATAATTTGTAATTTTTTTTTTGCCAGAAAATGTCAGGATTTCACGGGTTAATAATTATTGCCGGGGGGGGGGTTACATGAGCAAGTTCCACTCTTACATAAGGAGATTCCAGTGTTACATCGGTAAGTTCCACTGCCGCATCAAGAATTTCCGCTGTTTCACTTCCGGGGCTTAGAGGTACAGTGTGACCTTGAACTCTTCGCCCAGTTCTTTGAATGCAATCTCTTTATTATTTTTTTCAGCCTCTTTGCAGACCATGGGGATGCTTCTTCCCAGTTTGTCGATGTACCGAAGGTTTTCCATGAACTTTACGATAACGGGGTTGACGGAATAAGAGACCCCGGCTATTAATTTTTTGATGGTCACCGTATTGGGAAGTTTCCCCGGGCTGATGAACTCGATGCGGTCATGGAAAAGAAAGACCCGTATTTTGGAACCGGAAATGGCGTAATTCCTGTGAACGCAGGCATTGACCAATAATTCGCGAAATACCTTATCTTCATAAATAAAGCGGGTGTCCACCCTTTTGGTGCCGACAATGGAAGAAGGTTGCAGCAAATTGTTCTTAATAACGGAGAGGGTAGTATCCACCTGGAATGTGAGGGTGCTGTCGATATTTTGTTTATCGATAAGATCGGCGGTGATTTCATCTCCGTTAAAGTGGGCAAAGGAGATACCGGCGTTGAGAAGATACCGTTGGGGGTTGATTCCGAATATCAGTAAACCGGCAATCGTGACATTCCCGTTTTCGTTTAAGATATCGCTGTTTTTTAAAAGTTTCACTTTTTCGGTTTCGCTTTCGTGGGAGAAATCGATTTCATAGCGGTTGAAGTATCGATCGATGCCGGTGAGGTTCAGATCGGCAATAGAGGTACGCTCAACCCCGATGGAATCGTAATGGAAAGCGCCGCTTTGTTGAAACAAGCGCATTAATTCGGCCTGGGTCGTTACGCGATTGGTGGAACCGACGCGAATTAAAAATTGGTGATTAATGGTCTGGTAAGGTTTATCTTTGCCTTTGGGGACTTCGATTACGCCGATTTTTTTCTGATGGATTTCGACTTCGTAATATTGGATATGAATTGCCGGTATGACGTTGTTCCGGGCGATATTGGCGATCCATTCCTCAACATTTCTTTTGCCGTTTAACCCGGGGATTGATCCGTTATCGTCCACTCCAAGAAAGATAACGCCGCCGTTGGTATTGGAAAAAGCGACCATTTCTTTGGCTAACGAATCGATTTTTACATCCGCGGTTTTAAATTCCACCGCCGAATTTTCGCCGCCCTCTATCAACCGGATAATCTCTCCTTTACTATACATTGTCACCATCTTACACTATACCCGGCGTAAAAACGCCAGGGTACAGCGATATTTTATTATTCCACATCTTAACGGTTTTTCATTTATATTCCCTGGTTGTTCGTTCATGCTTTAATCAAAAATGGAATTCCAGACCTACTGCAATGGCGGTTCCGAAATCCTGGGCGTCGCCTTCGTAACCGATAAACCAGTCATCGTCCCAATAATAAGTATCGCCCCAACCCTGCCAGAAGTGCCTGATCTCGGCCCGCAGCCGTAGGCTTTTGCCCAGGTGGAATTTAAGCCCCGCATTGGCGGCAAATACTAATTCATCATGGGCCGGGGCATAATGAAGCATGGCGCCGCCAAAACCGCCATAGGCGCTTATGGGCAAGCGGAAAAAGCGATACTCGCAGTTTAGCGCCAGGGTATAAAACCAGGTTTTTTTGCTCCCGGCCAGGTAGGAATCAAACTTAGCCTGGGCCGCGTCGAATTCCATGTTGACCAGGATCCTGTCGCCGAAATTGACCAGGGTATAGCCCAGGCCAACCATGGGGGCAGCCGCATCCCCCTGGCGCCCATATATGTCCAGGGAAGGCACATCAACCATCCAGGAAGCCATGGTATAGATGTAAAAACTGCCGGGGGAAAAATAGCTGACATTGCCCGGTCTGTTTTTCGCCATCCCCTGGAAAGGAATCAACAGCGCTGCCAGTAATAGCACCGGCATCAAATTTCTTATTAATTTATTTTGTTTCATTTCAAGGTTCCTCATTTCTTAATTTTATTGGGACCGACAGGTTGAATGATACCAAAAAAGCATATTTATTTCAAGGGGTTTGAACTGGAAGAGAGAATAGGGTACAATGTATTTTTTAATTGGAGAAAATACTATGGAGAAAATATTCGGTAATCATTCGGTTCGTGCAGTTTTCCTTACCCGGGCCCAGGCAGTCCGGCGCGTGATTCTCCTGGAGGGGAAAAAAAGCTTCCTGAACGAAGAATACATAACACTTGTCCGCACCCGTTGCGCCAGGATCCAGCCCGAAATTTTGCCGTGGGATAAGTTCTTACGCGCGTCAGAATTAACCGCGGATGATAAACATCAAGGCGTCTGCATTTTCGCCGAACCGCGAACTATTTATACTGAGAACGAATTGAAAAGTCTTTGCGACGCCCGGCTTATTCTTGCCCTCGATCAAATCACCAACCCACAGAATTTGGGCACCATACTTCGCAATGCGGCGTTTTTTGGAGCGGATGCCGTTATCTTGCTAAAGAACCGTTCGACGGATATTACGCCCACAGTAACGCGAGTGGCGGTGGGCGGCGCGGAATTCGTGAAAATTTTTAAGGTGATCAACCTGGCCAGGAGCCTGGATACACTGAAAAAAATCGGGTTCTGGGTCTACGGCCTGGATGAACGCGGCGAAAAAACGCTTGCCCAAACCGATTTTGCCGAAAAAACAGTCTTTGTCGTGGGCGCTGAAGGAGAGGGGCTTCGTCTGCGCACAGGCAAGTTTTGCGATGTACTTGTGCGCATCCCCGGCGGCCGGCCCGGTCTTGAAAGTTTAAACGCGGGAGTTGCCACGGCGGTGGCCCTGGCGGAATTTTTTCGCGCCGGCCCCGGATAAACTTTGAAAATAATATAAAATTAATGTAAAATAGGGTTTTATAAAATATAGAAAGAATAGTGAAGATGAGTGAAGATGAGTGAGATAATATGAAAAAAGAGCGAAAGAATATTTTGCTGGTTGAAGATGATCGGGGCCATGTCGAACTGATTCACAGGGCGTTCGAATATTACCGGGAGAGCTTTTCCCTGACTGTTGCTTCGCGTCTGGAGGAGGCCCGGGCCTATCTAAAGAAATCTCTCCCACACCTGGTGATTGCCGATTTAGTCTTGCCCGACGGCAGGGGAACGGAACTCCTGCCGGCGAAGGATCGGGAGCAATTGCCGGCCTTTCCCCTGGTTGTCATGACCGGTTATGGGGACGAGCAGGTGGCAGTCGATTCATTGAAAGCAGGGGCCCTGGATTACGTGGTAAAATTGGATTCCACGCTGAAGGCCATGCCCCGTATCGCCGAGCGGGCCATGCGCCAGTGGGACGCCATCGTGGCCCGTAAGCGCATGGAAGTGGCACTTGCGGAAAGCGAAGAAAAATTCCGGGCGCTGATCGAAAACGCCGGCGAACTCATTGTCATCCTGGATATGCTCCGGGAAGGAAAAGATTGGGGATACCGTTACCTCAGCCCGGCGGTGATCGATATTACCGGTTTTACTTGCCATGATGTCATCGCGAAAACGTTGTCCGAGTTTCTTCATCCCGATGATAAAGCCATGGTTTACGATATATTGGCCCAGGCGGTGCAAAATGCCGGCGTCACCCTCTCCATAGACAATTTCAGGGTGCGGCACAAGGAAGGCCGGTGGGTGAACCTGGAGGGCCTGGTCACCAATATGATGGAAATAGCCGGTGTAAGGGGCATTGTGTTAAACTGCCGGGACGTCACCCGGTTGAGGCAGATGGAAGAAGTGTTAATCCGGGTGCAGAAACTGGAATCCGTCGGCCTGCTGGCCGGGGGCATCGCGCACGATTTCAATAATATACTTACCGTCATCCTGGGCAACCTGGATGTGGCCAAAAAAGCAGATAGCAAAGAAAAGTTGCTGCACAACCTCGATGAAGCTGAGAAAGGCGTTTTAAGGGCCAGGGATTTGACGCAGCAGTTGTTGACTTTCGCCAGGGGGGGCGCGCCGGTCAAAGAGACGGCCTCTATCGAAGAAGTGATAAAAGATATCACCGCGTTCTCGTTAAGGGGTTCCGATGTATCGATAGAAATGGATTTCCAGGAAGGTTTGTACCCGGTGGATATCGATAGGGGACAGATCAGCCAGGTGATCCACAACCTGGTGATTAATGCCGAAGAGGCCATGCCCGACGGCGGGGTTATTACTGTCAGGGTTTTGAATACCGCTGTCGGACAGGAAGATATTTACGGCTTAGCTCCCGGGAAATATATCAAAATTGAAGTCCGGGACCAGGGGGTCGGCATTTCGCCCCTCAACAGGGAGAAAATCTTCGATCCCTATTTTACCACCAAAAGCAAAGGCAGCGGCCTGGGGTTGTCTATCGTTTATTCCGTGATTACCAAACATAATGGCGCGGTGGATTTCCAGTCCAAACCCGGCGAAGGCACTCTTTTTTTCATTTATCTACCTGCCTCCGAGAAACAAAAACCCGGACCGTTGGACGAGGAAGAAATCATGGGCGGGGAAGGTAAAATCCTGGTGGTGGATGATGAGGAAAGTATCCGGGAGGTGGCCACCCTGCTGCTGGAGAGCCTGGGGTATAAAGTCGTCACGGCGGAAAGCGGCGAGGAAGCCTTCGAAATCTGTAAAAAAGAAGTCCCGGATGCGGTTATCCTGGATTTAACCATCCCGGATGGAGTCGGGGGGAAAGAGACCGCCGAGGATATCCGGAAGTTTAATAAAAATATTAAATTGATCGTATCCAGCGGGTATTCCAATGACCCCGTGATGTCCCGGTATAAGGAATTCGGTTTTGACGATGTGTTGATGAAACCTTATAAACTGGAACAAATCGGCAAGGTCGTTTATCGATTACTCAATAACAAATAATTGAGGTGATTGGTGATTGGTGATTGGTGGGTGGTGAGTGGTGAGTGGTGAGTGGTGAGAGGTGATTGGTGAAAGGGCGAACACGGGGGTTCGCCCCTACGGCGCATGTCTTCGTGTTCTTTGCGGCTGTTGTTTTTGTTTGAGATTTCATTCGCTCGAATATTTGTCCCTGATGGCCTGGATGACGTCGTAAATTTCCATAAAAGCCTCAACCACTTCCGGGTCGAACTGTTTCCCCTTTTCCGATTCGATGTAAGCCAGGGTTTCGTCTTCATCCCAGCAATCCTTATACGGCCGTTTGGTTTTTAACGCATCATAAACATCCGCCAGCGAAACGATCCGGGCGTACAACGGAATTTCTTCCCCTTTTTTCCCAGGGCCGAAGGGTATCTCGTTTACATCGATATCGTCGCAGTTAATAACCGGGATATGCCCCGGGTAACCCGAGCCGTCCCATTTTTCATGGTGATTCAAGGCAATCTCGGCGGCCATGTCGTCCTCTTTGAAAGTGGAATTTATAAAAAAACGGCAGCCGTAGATCGTGTGGCGCATCATATAATCACGTTCATTTTTATTCAACCGGGCCTTCTTTTTTAAAATAGTATCCGTAATCGCCACCTTTCCCACATCATGAAGCATGGCGGCAATCTTTAAATAATCTTTTACCCGTTTGATTTCGTTGTCCGGGATGTTTCGCCGGGTGGCCCAGCGCTGGTAAATTTCAATCGCATAGGTGCCTACCCGGTTGGCGTGAAGGCCCGTCTCTCTCGGGTCCCGCAATTCCGCCATCTTGATCATTCGTAAAATAAGCTCATGGGTCATCCTGGCGCGTTCGATGGCCATCGCCGCCTGGTTGGCAAAAAGGGAAACCAGTATTTCATCCTCTTTACTGAAAGGCGCCACGGCGCCTTCCTTATTCCTGGCGTTGATGATCTGTAAAACCCCCGTGATTTTATCTTCGGTGGTGATCAACGGTACGGTCAACATCGACCGGGTATGGTAAGACGACGATTCGTCGAAGGAGCGGTTAAAGGTGTAAGGGACATCGTCCGGCAGGCGGTAAACATCGTCGATAACCAGGGGTTTGCGGTTCAATGCCACGTAACCGGAAATGGAAGCATTATCGATCTCTATTTCCTGTTTGGCGTAAAGGTACTTTTTACTGCGTTTGTCCTTTTGCAGCAGGGTGTCGTTCTGGACATATTCAAAGGTCAGTTTATCACCTTTGACCAGGTAGATGGAACCCGCATCGGCGTTGGAAATGGCCCTGGCTTCCAGCAGCACCCGGTCCAGGAGGGAATCCAGGTCTTTTATATGGCTGATTTTTTCATTGATCTTCAGGATTTCGATGATGTTCTCTTTGTGCTGTTGGTGATTCATTATCTCGCTCATTTAATTCATATCCTTAAAAAGTAACAGGCTATTATTAAAAGATATATTGAAATAAATGTCAAGGAGAAATCCGGAAAAAGTTTTCCTTGACAAAGATGCACATTACAACTATAATCTGTAGATGATAGAGAATTTTAAAGACTTGATGCAAGCCGGCAGCGAAGAGGAAGCATTACTGCGCCAAATCGATAAAAATAAAATACCCGTCCATGTGGCCGTAATCATGGACGGCAACGGCCGCTGGGCCCGACAAAAAGGTCTAAAACGCAAAGCCGGACACCAGGAAGGCGCTGTGTCCGCCCGTGAAATCACCGAATACGCCCTGCGCATGGGCATTAAATATCTAACCCTCTTCGCTTTCTCCAGTGAGAACTGGAAAAGACCCGTAACGGAAGTCAATGCCTTAATGAATATGCTCTATGAAAACCTGGTCCAACAGAAAGAGTTACTGGTACGGAACGATATTCGCTTAGCTATCGTTGGAGATATTGAAGGATTGCCGTCAAAGTTGAAGTCTAAACTGGTAGAAACCATGGATTTTTCCAGGTCCCATAAAAAAATGCAGGTCAACCTGGCCCTCAATTACGGCGCCCGCCAGGAAATCGTCAACGCCGTAAAAAAAATCCTGCTGGAGAATGTCCCTGCCTCTAAAATAAATGAAGAATTGTTTTCCCGCTTCCTGTATACCGCCGATTGCCCGGACCCGGACCTCCTCATCCGCACCTCCGGCGAACTGCGCATATCGAATTTCTTGTTGTACCAGTTAGCCTATACCGAATTGTGCTTTACCCCCACCCTGTGGCCGGATTTCCGGTTAAAGGAGTTTATAAAAGCGATCCTGGATTTTCAAAACCGGGAAAGGAGATTTGGAAAAATATGAATGTAAAAGAGTTTATCACACGGACCATCACAGCTTTTTTCTTAATTGCCGGCGCGTACGCCCTCATTAAGTATACGCCGGATCGCTGGTTTTCCCTTGCCTTATTTTTATTGATCAGCGCCGGCGCATACGAACTGGTAAAACTCACCCAACCGGTGAAATACTCCATGATCCTCGTACTACTCTCCGGCCTCAGCATCGCCCTCTCATTTACCTTCCGTAAACCGGATTCTCAGCCTGATTTATTGCCGGGCATTATCATGATCCTGGTCTTGACCGGTTTGTTTTTTTTGTTTTCCATCCGGCGGCGCGAGGATTTAAATACCTTTGTAAAGGATATGGGCATTCATTTTTTAATCATTTTCTATCTCTATGTGCCGCTCTATTTTATACTGGAACTGAAACGCCTGGGTCCCCACTTCCTGTTTTTCATGATCTTTGTCATTGCCGTGGGCGACACCGGCGCCTATTTTGTCGGCTCCGCCATCGGCAAACACAAAATTTATCCGGTGGCCTCGCCGAAGAAATCCCTGGAAGGACTGATCGCCGCCGTCATTACCGCGGCCCTCACCGGTTGGTTATCCATCGTGGTCTTCCCCCTACCGGTAAAGGTATGGCAGGCCATGGCCACCGCCGGGATCATCGGGCTATTATCCCAGTTGTCCGATCCCGTGGAATCGTTATTCAAACGGGCCGCCGGTAAAAAAGATTCCGGCGCCCTCCTGCCCGGGCACGGCGGCGTTCTGGACCGCGTCGACAGCTACATTTTCTGCGCTCCCGTACTCTTTTATATCATCACCTACCTCTGGAAATAATATAATGAAAGGGCCACGGACGAACACGGACAAACACGGACAAACGAGATGATGAGAAATATAGCACTTCTAGGTTCGACGGGTTCCATCGGCAGGAATACCCTGGAAGTTATCTCACAGAACCCGGACAGGTTTAAATTAATCAGTCTGGCGGCGGGGGAGAACCTGGACCTGGCGGTGGAACAAATTCGTAATTTTTCCCCTGAGGTCGTCAGCGTCAAACGTAAAAAAGACGCCGAGATATTACAGGGGCAATTCCCGGGCCTGAGGGTTTACTATGGCCCCGGGGGATTGCTGGAAGCTGTTTCCCATAAAGATGTGGATACCATGGTGTCCGCCATCGACGGCACCACGGCCCTGGAAGCAACCTTCGCATCCATAAAAAAAGGCCGCCGCATCTGCCTGGCCAACAAAGAGACCCTGGTGGCCGCCGGGGAGTTGATCAACCGGCAATTGCAGGAATCCGACGCTGAATTGATCCCCATCGACAGCGAACAGAGCGCCATTTTCCAGGCCATCGGCCATAACAGCAAATCCTATATCAAGCGCATCATCTTAACCGCATCCGGCGGGCCTTTTTTTAAGAACGCCGGGAACGGGGCAGACCCTTTTGCCGGCGTCGCCGTCAAAGAAGCCCTGGCCCACCCCACCTGGTCCATGGGAACCAAAGTCACCATCGATTCCGCCACCCTGATGAATAAAGCCCTGGAGATGATCGAAGCGTTCCACCTCTTTCAATTAAAAAAAGAACAGATCGATGTCGTTATTCATCCCCAGAGTATTATCCATTCCATGGTGGAATTTATCGATTCCTCCATCATTGCCCAGATGAGCCTGCCGGATATGAGGCTGCCCATTCTTTATTCCTTAAGTTTTCCCGAACGGGTCCCTTTTAACGGCCGGCCGTTGAATTTTGCCCAATTGCAAAAACTCGAATTTTTCGCGGTAGATACCGGGATATTTACCCCCATCCGTATGGCCTATGATGTGTTGAAAGAAGGGAAAAATGCCGGCGCTGTTTTAAATGCGGCCAATGAAGTGGCCGTCGAATATTTTTTAAAGGAGAAGATTTCCTTTAAAGATATATTTAAGGTTGTAGAGGATATCTTTTACCGTGAGCATTTCTATCCGCTAAACTCACTGGAAGATATCGATGAAACCATAGAAAATACCAAAAATAAAACCATCGCTTATTTAAATGGAGATAATAAATGACTGCTTTATACACTGTATTGGCGTTTGCCATCGTACTGGGAATAATCGTACTGGTACATGAGTTCGGACATTATATCGCCGCCCGGTTAATGGGTGTGCGTGTGGAAACGTTTTCCTTCGGTTTCGGGAAACGGTTGTTTGGAAAACAGGTGGGCGATACCGATTTCCGTTTTAGTTTGGTCCCCCTAGGCGGTTATGTCAAAATGGCCGGCGAGGAAGATTACGATGCGGATCCCAAAGAACGGAAACCCGATGAGTTCCTGGCCAAGAACCGGGGACAAAAGATATTTATCCTGGTAATGGGGTCCTTGATGAACCTGGTATTGGCTTATATTATTTTCACCGTAATCAATATAACCGGGGTAGATATCGAGAAGTACAAATTGGAGCCCCCGCGTATCGGGTATGTCCTGGCCGATTCGCCGGCGGCCAAAGCCGGGATTTTGCCCGGGGATGTGATCCGCAGTATTAACAACAGGAAAATCGACGCCTGGAAAGACCTGGAACTTAATATCGGCGCCAGTCCCAATGAAACCCTGGCGGTGGAATATGACCGCGGGGGGGAGAAGCGCATCGCCGCCGTCGATGTTAAATCCATTTCCCGTTACAACGTAGGGGATGCCGGTCTATACTGGGATTTTAAGACCAGGATCGATTCCATTAAACCCGATTCTCCTGCTTTTCAGGCGGGCATTAAAGAGGGTGATATCATCCGGGCCATTAATGGGCAGCCGGTGTGTTATTTTGAAATCGTCGGCGTCATTTCACCCAGTATCGGTAAGCCTTTGGAATTTGAGATCGAACGGGATTCAACCGTGATAAATCTGACCGTTACGCCCCTTGAAGAAGTGCAGGAAGGCGTTAAGAGGGGGGTGATCGGCGTGGGTATGACGCCTTATTCCCCGGCGGTAAAGGTTCAATACGGGTTATGGGATGCGGCGGTTAAAAGTAAAAACGATATGACGAATCTCACTTTTTTCATTTTTAATGCATTCAGGAAAATGATCGCAGGGAAAATATCCGCCCAACAACTTTCCGGTCCCATCGAGATTGCCAAATTTTCGCAGAAAGCAATGGAAAGGGGTCCCTCCAGTCTATTTATGTTGATTGCGTTTATATCGCTTCAACTGGGGTTAGTGAACTTGTTTCCCATCCCGGCGCTGGATGGCGGTCACCTGTTGCTCTATACTATCGAAGCCATTATCCGCAAGGATTTCAGCCCGAAGGTCAAGAACATACTATTGAATGCCGGTTTTGCTCTTTTGATTGCCTTGATGGCCTTTGTGGTATTGAATGATATAGCCAAGCTTCTTCCCCGCGGTTGGGCCACTTTCTGGCCGTTCTGATGATTAAAAGCTTTAGGAGGTCCAGGAACCCTTTCTCGAAAGGGTTCCTGGTCGCCGAAGGCAATAAGGATATTCTTCTTTTAGTATTTTTCGCGTGTTTCGCGGGCCACTTTCTCGACTTCACGGAAAACGCGCATGAAATTGCCGCCCCAGATTTTGCGGACATCCTCTTCGGAATAGCCCCGCTTGACTAACTCCAACGTGATATTCCCCATTTCGCTAACATCGTAACAGTCTTTTAGTCCGCCGCCGCCGTCGAAATCGGTGCCGATCCCGACATAATCGATCCCCGCCACTTTGACGATATGGTCGATATGATCCACCGCTTCCGCCACCGTGGCCAGGTTGGGTGGATATTTTTCCTCGATGCGCATCCACTCTTCACGGGCTTTCTTTTTCTCCACTGCTGAAAGGGTGTCGTAATTACGGCGTTTTTCATGCATGGCTTGATGGGCGGCCTCACGTTCGGGATTGACGGGCATTTTCTTTATATATTCCGAAAGAATGCACAATTGGATCACTCCGCCTTTTTGGGCCAGTTTCTTCAGCATGTCGTCGGAGAGGTTCCGGGGATTGTCGCAGGCGGCCCTGGCGCAAGAATGCGTGGCAACCACCGGCGCCGTGGATACCTCCAGTACGTCGTAAAAGGATTTATCGGAAATATGCGACACATCCACCAGCATACCCAGGCGGTTCATCTCTGCCACGACGCTTTTGCCGAACTTACTTAAGCCGTTATGTTCGGGGCCTTTCTCGTCCGTGGAAGAATCGCAAATGTCGTTGTTCTTTGTATGACAGAGGGTGATATAACGCGCCCCCAGGTCATAGTATTTTTTTACCAGGGCAATGTCGTTCCCCAGCGGGTACCCGTTTTCAATGCCGATATAGATGGCGCGTTTGCCATTTTTTTCGATCCTGTAGGCGTCGTCCGGGGTCAAGGCCGATTCCGCCTGGTCTGGGTAAGCCTTGATCGCCTTATGGATTTGAGCGAAGGTTTGCAGGGCTTCGTTTTTGGCTTTTTCGTTTCCAGCCGGCGACCGTTCCGCCTGCCCGACGAATACGGCAAAAAAGATGGCGTCCAGCCCGCCTTTTTTCATGCGGGGGAAATCCACTTTGCCGCCCCGTTTGCGCGGGTCGTTGATCTTGCCGATATCGAAATTTTCTCTTTCCAGCATGAACGGGGTATCCACGTGGGTATCCACGGTCAACACCCGTTCATGGATTTCAGCCGCTTTTTTGATTGCTCCCGGGTTCACGTCCGCCGGCCCGGTTTCACCGTAACATATTATCGTTAAAAACATTGTTGTCAAAAGCATTATTATCAAAGGTTTCATCGTTTTCATACACGCTCCTATTCGGGTCTTCTTGAAAAAAAATTAGGTTATATTATATCACATTAAATGGTGAAACCTATTCTAAAAAAAAACAGTATGGTAGAATTAACTTCTTAAACAACCGAGGAAGATTTGCTAATGAGACGAATGACTGAATGGATAATACGTGTTTTCAAGGAGTTGCCGCGGGCGGCGCGGCTTTCTATTTTTCTCTGTCGATGCCCACTGTGTGAAAAGGACCTGGTGTTGGAAGGGGAGGAGGCGATTTGCCGCCAGTGCCTGGGGAAGATTGCTTCGATCGATCCGAATGCGCCGGGTTCGCCGGGTTGCCCGGTCTGTCCGGTTTGCAACCGGCCGTTGGGGTATAAATCCGAACGCTGCGGCGAATGTTTGACGGCCCCGCCGCTTTTCCGGAGGCATGTTTCTTACGGAAGGTATGAAGAGGAGTTGAGGGAACTCATCCTGAGGTATAAATACGGTGGAGTGGAGAAATTGAAACACCTGCTGGCCGGCTTTTATATGGAGGTTTATCAACGAAAGCTCGCGCCGGGCGAACCCCGGGGTTTTGATTTTATTATCCCTGTGCCGCCGGACAGCGGCAGGAAAAGGGAGTTTAACCCGGTGTCGGAGATTGTAAAAATTTTTTCAAAGCGATCGCATATCCCGCTTTTGTCCGGGCGCCTGGTAAAAGTTAAGAAAACGCTGCCCCAGGCGGGGTTGACCAGGAGCCAGCGACTTAATAATCTTAACGGCGCATTTCGCTTGTTGGGTCCGTCTCCTTCCATGAGCGGGAAAAGAATATTGCTGGTGGATGATGTCTATACGACGGGAACCACGATTAAGAAATGTACGGAGTTATTGATAAAAGAGGGCGCCGATGTGGTGGCCATGACCCTGGCTCGTTCCGTATAAGAAACAAAAACTGCGCACGAATTTCACGAATTTCACGAATTTCACGAATTAACACGAATTAAAAAAATGTTTGTCCACTTGCTTTTTTAATTTATCCATTATAAAATGTGTTCTAATAAGTAATAAGGCTTATTTTTTGAGATTAAAATGACGATAGCAAACATACTGACAATCATACGTATCGTGCTGGTTCCGATATTCCTGGTCATTTTACTGACAGAGATGCACAACAAGGAGATCATCGCTTTTTTGATCTTTTTAGTGGCATCCGTGACCGATGCCGTAGACGGATATTTTGCCAGGAAATTGAACCAGATCACGGAGTTGGGAAAATTTCTCGACCCGCTGGCGGATAAATTGTTAATTTCGGCCGCCCTGCTGGCCCTGGTAAGCCAGGGGTATGTCGAAGCCTGGATAGCGGCGGTTATTATTTTAAGGGAAATTTTTATCACCGCTTTCAGGTTTTATTTCCTGGTGAAGGAAGCCACTTTTTCGGCCTCCTGGATCGCCAAGAAAAAAACCCTGTTTCAAATCATCGCGGTATCTTTCTTGATTTTACATCCCAGGTTACCTTTTGCTAAAATCCTTTTCGATATCGGCACCATTATCCTGTATTTTGCTTTATTTTTAACTGTTTACAGCGGTGTGGAATATGTTATTAAATATGCCAAAGTCGATTCCGTGAAAGAGTAACCATGCCTTACAAGAAGTATCCTTTATTGAGTAAAAAGAGTTTAAAAACCATTCCCATCAAAGAGAGAAAATCCCTGGTAGATGTCAAAGATTTCGGCGCGCCTTTACCTGAGGGTTCCGGTTTCAGTGCCTTTTTAAAATCGCTGCCCAATTTTTTAGCGGCCCGGGATTTGCGTGAGTTTATCGATCGCTTAAAAAACGCCCGGCAGCAGGGGAAGCCCATTATTATCGGGATGGGGGCGCATGTGGTCAAAGTGGGATTAAGTCCTGTCATTATCGATTTGATGGAGCGGGGTTGGGTTTCGGCGCTGGCGGTGAACGGCGCGTTTATGATCCATGATTTTGAGATCGCTTTTTGTGGGGGAACTTCCGAGGATGTGGCGGAGAATTTGCATAGGGGGAATTTCGGCAATGCGGAGGAGACCGGGATATTTTTGAATATTGCCATGAAAGAGGGCAATATGGCCGGTTTGGGCGCGGGGGAAGCGGTAGGGCAATATTTGTTGAGCGCGAAGTTTCCTTTTAATAAGCAGAGTGTATTGTATAAGGCTTATAAATTGAATATCCCGTTGACTATTCACCCGGCCATCGGCGCGGATTTTATTCATTTTCATCCGGGTTTCGACGGCGCCGTGGTGGGGGCGTTGGCGGAAAGGGATTTTTTGTTGTTTGCTTCGGTAGTGAGCCAGTTGAGCGACGGCGGCGTTTTTATCAATATCGGTTCCGCGGTGATTTTGCCCGAGGTATTTTTAAAGGCGATGGCTTTTTGTACCGGGCAGGGGATCGAGATGAAGAATTTTTATACGGCGGTGTTTGATTTTAACCGGCAGTACCGTTCGGCCGAGAATGTGACGGGGCGGCCGGTGTTGAATGGGGGAAAGGGGTATTATTTTGTAGGGCATCACGAGATTATGGTGCCGCTGCTGGCAGCGGCGTTATTGAATTCCTGAAAAGTTTTAGAGACTTTCCTTTATGGTTACTTCTTTTCCATTAAAGACAATGGCCAATTTCTTGATATTTTTTATTCCCCTCTCCACCAGTTCCGTTTCGTATTGCAGGTCATTCATTTGTTTCAACGCGGATGCGACGGCCGATTCCACGGTTTCGTTTTTCCTGACTTTTTTGAATTCGATCACGTAACCCAATTTTGAAACATCCCCGGGAATAATCATAATATCGTATCTACCGTAACCGCTTTCCCTGTTGCTTTTTACCTGGAAATCGGGGGCAAGCCAGAGTAATAATCCCATCACAAATGCATGATATACTTTTTCCGGGTCCCCCGCCATATCGAAAAAACTCATGGAGGCCGCGACATAGTCGGCGAAGATCTCCTCGAAAACGTCTATATCTCCTTCTATAAGAGCTTTGAGCATGATTTCCAATTTATCGTTTTCGATTTTTTTTGAGAAGAAGTTGTCCACGATCTGGTAATAAGTTGTTTTTACTTCCATATTGGGAATCGTTAAATAATAATACATTTTCCCGGAAGTTTCGTGCCTTCTTTTTTGGGTATACTTCAAATACCCGCCCATGAGGAGAAAGCTCCAGAGTACATCCTCACGGTTGAAAATATTTTTCAAAACGATATTTTCGTCGATGGCTTTTTCAATGGATTCGCCGCGTATAAGGGCTTCCAGTTCTTTCTTAAGTTCTTTCCCGCCCTTTGAGAGTAATGAATCCACCACCTGGTTATCCGAAGTATTGATCCAATAAGGTTTTAATTCTTTCCCGGCGCTGGCCAGGAAGTTGATGATGGACCAGGGGTTGTAAATAATGGTGTTGCCGAACTTATAGCCGTTATACCACTGTTGTACCCGGTCATACATATCGAGGACGTTGAAATCCGCCAGCAGCGTTTCCACTTCCTTTTCCGTGAAGCCGAATTTATCATCAAACTCTTCGGAAAGGAGTGTATACACGCCCGGGTTGTTGAGGCCGGAGAAAATGGATTCTTTGGCGATGCGCATAATACCGGTTATAATGCTTTTTTCCAGGTACTGCCCGGTATCTTTCAAGCCGCCCCCCAGGAAATTCCGGGTAAAGTTGATGATTTTGTCATAATAGCCGTTATTAAAGCCGGCGTGAACCGGGGCGTCGTATTCATCGATCAAAATGACTGCCCGTTCACCGTAATACCGGTTTAAAAAAATGAGTAGTTTCTCCAGGCTGTTCTCATAGTTACCTTCGTCTCCTCTTAAATTGATGATCTTTTTGAAAAATTTTTTTTCCGTGGGTTTGATCAAAGGGCTGTCAAGCAGGTAATCATGCTTGACATACTCGTCCTGGATAAGCTCTTTTATCTTACTCCAACAGGATTTCCAATCGGATTCCTTGATGTTTTTAAAGGTCAAAAAAATAACCGGGTGCCGGCCCATTTTCTCAAGGTATTGCGGGCCTGCCTTGCTAATGGCCAGGGAATCGAACAGGCTTTTATAGGTATTGCCCGGCCCGGGTTGTTTATTTTCCCTGGATGGGGAGGAAGGGGCGATGGTTTCCGGGCAGCAATCGTAAAAATATTTCAGCATGGAGAGGTTGAGAGTTTTGCCGAAACGCCGGGGCCGGGGAATAAGTAAAATCGTATCCCCTCTATCCAGTATTTCCTTGATAAAAAGGGATTTATCTACATAGTAGTAATTTTCGGCAATAATTTTTTTAAAGTCGGACTCGCCGACCGGGAGTTTTTTCATATCCATGATCATTCACCGGCGCAAGTATAGCATATCGAATGATGATTTGCAAATAGCCCTGGGGGCGCCGGCCATGGTCATTTAGAACTCCAGGTAAATTTCTAACAAGTGCAGCCTTGAAAAAAAAGATTTTATGTGTTAAAAATAAGGCATGAAAATCGATTTAACACCCGCGGCCTCGCTGCAAGCTGAACTGATTGCCGATATGGATGTGATAGAAACAGGGTTTCTCATGGGCAGCGTCTTTGGGAAGCATATCATCGTAGAGCAGTTGTTTCCCGTGAATTTTAATGAAGGTAATATCGCTGATATTTACGGGAAAATGATGGGCGGGGTAGGGGAGAAATTACTGGGAGTTTTTTTTAATAATAGGGCGCCGTTTCCCAGCGATTGGTTTTTAGAAGATGTAATCATTAAAATAAATCCACTTCCACTCCATCGACAGCCGGAGTTTTATATTTATGATGTTGAGAAAAACTTCGTGTCTTTGGGTCTTAGCGGTGGTAGTGACAAGCAAATGGAGGCATTATGAGTCAAGATTATACGGGTGAAGAAAAAAAAGAATTATTAGAATTAGCCAGGACCACGATAGAGAAATATCTAAAGAATCAGGACAAAGAGTACCCACTCACGGACAATCCCAGGTTTATGGAGAAGCGGGGGGTGTTTGTGACGCTGCATAAGGAGGGCGACCTCAGGGGTTGTATCGGTTATCCGCTGCCGGTCAAGCCGTTGTTCGAGGCCATAGTGGATAATGCCGTTTCCGCCGCTACCGAGGATTACCGTTTCAATCCCGTGGCGCCCGGGGAGTTAAAGGAGATCGATATCGAGATATCGGTTTTAACCGTGCCGGAGGCGGCGGCCAGTTATAAGGATGTGGTGGTAGGGCGCGATGGGATTATCATCGGCAAGGGGTTTAACAAAGGTTTGTTATTGCCGCAAGTGCCGGTAGAGCAGGGGTGGAACCTGGAGGAGTATATTTCATATGGTTGTATGAAAGCGGGTCTTTCGTCGGATGAGTGGAAAAGGCCGGGTAAAAGTATTGTGAGTATTGAAACTTTCCAGGCCATCGTATTTGGCGAGAAAGAATAGTAGGAAGAAAAGGGGACGGGGAGTTCCGATACTTCGACACCAAAGGCGTTGTCTTCATCACTCCGGCTTTCCCTTGACTTTGGGGGATGAATAATTTATAATGAACTTACTATGACACAACTTTTAGAACAAGCATTTAGTGAAGCGGCCAGGCTATCCGAATTGGAGCAAAATGTAGTTGCCAGGTGGTTGCTTTTGGAACTTGCTTCTGAAAAACGATGGATGGAAACATTTGCCGATTCGGAAGATTTATTGAGCGATCTGGCTGATGAAGCATTAGCGGAACATATGCAAGGTAAAACAAAATTACTTGACTAAATAAGATGGATAGTTAGGGGCAGACAATTCGGTTTCAAAGTCTTAAGTGAAAAGGGCGTGCGCCATGAGTAAGGTTTTTTTAAGTTATAGTCACATTGATGAAGAGTTTGTGATGGGATTACCTGGACGGTTAAAGCTGAATGGCGTGGAATGTTTTTTCGATAGTGAATCCATCGCCGGGGGCGATAATTGGGTGCTGGAACTGGAAAAAAGACTGGATGAATGCGACTTTTTCGTTCCGATTCTGACCCCGGCTTACGTTCACTCCGATTGGTGTCAAAAAGAACGTACCGCCTTTATGGCGAGTCTGCACTCCGGGAAGAGTAAAAAGATTATACCTCTTTTGTTAAAAGACTGCGGCGACCTGCTGCCCCCATTTTTAAAGAATATTCAACATATCGACATCTCAGCGGAAGTGGAATTTGAAAAAAACTACCCGAAGATTTGCCGACAGTTGGGCGGCGTTTATGTGGAAGTAGAAGAAACCATCGATCGCACGAAATTGCCCCCGTTGTGTCCTTTACCGGTTAAACACCGCATGCCCCACCGGTCCCTGGGCGAGCACTTTGCCGGGCGGGTCAAGGATTTATGGATGATCGATGAAGGTTTGGGCCGGTGCAACACGGCCGTAGTTCAAGGCGTGGGCCTGGTGGTGGGCATGGGCGGGCTGGGCAAAACCCAACTGGCCGTGGAGTATGTACACCGTTTCGGCTGTTATTTCCCCGGCGGGGTTTTCTGGGTGGAAGCGGAAATGGGGCGCATGACCATGACGGCGCAGGTGGCCGAAGCAGCGGGCATCAAACTGGACCGAAGCATGGATGAAAAAAGCCAATTGGCCATGCTGTGGCAAGGGCTCAGCAAGGAGCGGACGTTGATTGTCCTGGATAATTTCCCTGAAGGCGAGGAGATTCAAGCCTGGCTGCCGCCGGAAAAATCGATTTATACGCTGGTAACCTCCCGGCGCAAGGATTTTTTTAATTATTTTTGCCATGATCTTAATAAATTGGACTATGGGGAAGCGCTCACACTTTTGAATTCCGGCGGTCGGACCTTTGAGATGGAAGAGGCCAGGCCCTTGATCGATGCGTTGGAAGGATTGCCGTTGGCGCTGGAGTTGGTGAAGCACTTTTTGAATTTAAGGCCGGAGATGTCCATAAAGGAACTGTTGGGGGAGATGACGGCGTTGGGGCAGATGGGGGCGCTGGAGATTTTTACGGAAAAATACGCGGACCAATTGCCCACAGGGCATAGTAAGCAGGTGGCGGCCACGTTCCGCATGGGCTGGGACCTGGCGTCTGATTTTGAGAAGCAGGTATTGCGGGCCATATCGCTGTTGGCCCCGGCACCGGTCCCGCGCCGGGTGCTGCGAAAAATCCTGCCCGCGACTTCGGAAAGCAAGCTGCGGGACCCGCTGGATGAGGCGCTGAGCCGGTTGCATGCCAAACTTTCATTGCTGGAATTGGACGGGGAAACAGACCCCCGGATGCACCGGTTGATATCGGCGTTTATGCGGTCCCTGATGGTTGAGAATGACCCATTGCAAAAAAATGTCATTACGGCCATAAGGGATGAAATGGCGCGGGTGACAGACGTAAAAGACACACAATCCTTCCGTCAACTGGAAAAAGTTCTGCCGCATGCGGATTATTTATTGGCTTCGGAAGGCATCGAACCGGAGCAGGCCATCGATATAGCCAATTATACGGGCTGGCATCATGACAATTTGGGAAGGTATCGCCTGGGTGAAAGGTATTGTAGAAAAGCATTGGAAATAGCTGAAAAAAATTATAAACCCGGGGACCCGGTTATTGCTACCCAACAATCGAACCTGGCAATTGAACTCCGGTATTTAGATGAACTACCAGAGGCCCATGAACTGTCAAGGATGGCGCTGAAAGTGACTAAAAAATCCTTTGAACCCGGACACCCAACCATTGCCATCCGCCAATCGAACTTGGCCTTGGTACTTCAGGATTTAGGCAAACTTGAAGAGGCCCGTGACCTGTTACGGGAGGCGCTGAACTCTGATCAAAAGTCCTATGCACCCGGACACCCAACCATCGCCAAGCGTCAATCGAACCTGGCCCTGGTGCTCAAAGATATAGGCGAATTTGAAGAGGCCCGTGACCTGTTACAGGCAGCGCTGGACGCAGTTAAAAAGTCCTTTTCACCCGGACACCCTGAAATTGCAAAAACTCAATCGAACCTGGCCATTGTGCTCCGATATTTAGGCGAGTTGCCAGAGGCCCGGGACCTGTTACGGGCGGCGCTAGAGGCCGATCAAAAATCATTTGGGCCGGGACATCCAAAAATCGCCACCCGCCAATCGAACCTGGCCATGGTGCTCAAGGATTTAGGCGAACCTGAAGAGGCAAAGGAACTGTTAACCCTGGCCTATCACTCCTTGCTTGAAAATCTGGGGCCCGATAATCCCAAAACCAAAATTGCGAAAGGGAATTTGGAATCGGTGAGCGGGTAGGGAAAAGGGAAGAGCGGAAGCGAGGAAGAGCGGAAGAGCGGAAAAAAATGAGGCCCGCGAAACACGCAAAACACGCGAAGTAGGGGCAGACCTGCGTGTCTGCCCTAGCCAGATCGATAACAACAATGGGGGGATAAATTGACCCGGCCCGGAAATATTCCAACGAATTGTTTTAGATTTTAGACTTGACATCTTCCTACTTTTAGAGTATTTTCTTACAGGAGATACAAATGAACCAACTTCAAGTACAACTTTTAGAAAACACAAATAAATTGCCTAAAAAGCTTTTGCAAGAGATTGTGGATTTCAGCGAATTTGTCAAACAAAAGGCGCAAAACCGTTCTTTTAAAAAAAGGATGGAGCAATCCGAAATGGATATTAAAAAGGGAAGGGTATCGATTGTAACACCGGAAGCGCTTTTCAAGGAAATCGGGATTTGAGCTATATAATCAAAAGAACAGATACATTCGTAAAAACTGCTCAGAAATTTCTTAAAAAACATCCTCAACTAATTGACAGGTTCAAAAAGGTTGTAGAAAAACTGGAAGAAAGCCCATTTGACCCTGACTTAAATACTCATAAGCTTAAAGGTAATTTGAAGGATAAATATGGTGTTAGCCTGAGTTATAAATACAGGATCACAATCACTATCCAGGTAAGTGAGAAAAAAGTTACACTCTGGGATATCGGCTCCCATGATGAGGTCTATTAAATAAGGAAGGCGAAGCGGCTCAAAAGTCCTTGCTTGAAAAACTGGGGCCCGATAATCCCTTAACCAAAATTGTGAAAGGGAATTTGGAATCGGTGAGCTAAAAAGGGGCCACGGACGAACACGGACTGACACGGACAAAAAGAGGCATCGCTTATACTGATTGTTTTTTTCATCATTCACCATTCATCATTCACCATTCATCATTCATCATTCATCATTCATCATTCTATCTTTTTTCCTCTCTTCCTCGCTTCCTTTTTATAAGGATGAATGCTTCTGGGTGAGCTTATCAACGAGGTTTGTCGCTAAATCTTCATGGGTCGGATTTTTTACCACCTGGCGGTATGAAAAATCTTCCATATTCGCTTGTTTTTTAGCATGCTCAATAGTCATGCTCACCAGGTTACCATCGCTGTCAAGCTCGATCAACGTGTTCTCATTTATATCTCTTGTTTCAACTATTTCCTTCTCTATAAAATTCACAAGAAGCGTATCGCTATCTTGAAAATATTTGATTTCCATTAGTCCTCCTCTTTGAAAGAGCGATCAAAGAAAGCATTATGGATCGTCTCTCCATCTTCCAATATGACAACTCGCAGATACCTATTATCTGCTTCCGGGATTTTGGCCCATCTTCTGATTCGGCCGTCAGATTGAATTACTTCCTTAAGCGGGTTGTCAAATACAAATTGAATCCATTCCAATTTAATATCCATCCTGTCGCTGCGCAACCTGGTATATAGAAAATACTGCGTATATTTCATGCCTATCTTACCTTATTACAGTTCCACTTTGGCGCTTAACTCATTCTTCTTAACATTTTTTACTCCGGTTTTAGTTATAATACAAGTCAATAAATATTTCAAGTGTCTGCCCTAATAAAATTTCTTTTTCCCAGGCAGCCCAGCGCAGGCGGTACTTGAAAAACTGGTGCCCGATCATCCCAAAACCAAAATAGCGAAAGGGAATTTGGACTCGTTGAGCTAAAAAGGGGCCACGAATTAACAAGAATAAAAACGAGTTGCCCCAGCAATGCTCATTTTGGCCTGGAAATAAGAAATTTCAATTGGGGCAGACACGGGGGCCTGCCCCTACCGAATTGAAAAATCATGATTAATCCAAATTTCGATTAATTTTTGTAGGGGCGAACCCCTGTGTTCGCCCGCTTCTGTCATTTTTTCCTCTTTTCCTCGCTTCCTCGCGTCCGCCGCGCTTCCTATTATTGATATGAAACGGAACCGGCCAAATACCACCATACCTAACAGGAAAATGTGCTCATATGGAAGAAAAATGTCCTCGAAGGATGGGGAAATACTCCAATAGCGTGGGGAAATACCACGATGTACCGGGGAATTGTATCGATATCTCAGGAAAATGCCTTAATGTAATTGGGGAAATATTATGATGTACCAGGAAAATACGATAATATTCCAGGAAAATGCTTTGATGTCATGGGGAAATGCTTATGAATCTCAGGGAAATGTTATTCGGTTGTAGGGAAATGCTATCGGTGACTGATAATTTATCGCATTTCTCCACATTAATATTATAATTCCCCGGTCATCCATTTTATTTCTCCACTATATAATGATGAATCCCCTGTGCAATTTTATATTTCATCGATAAAGGCTGATAAAGGTCCATTTCATTTTTATATTTATCCAGTACAAAATAATATTTCCACTTTACTTTTTGACAAATCCCAGGTATAATAGAGAATCGGAACAATGATTAAGGAGAAAATATGAAATTTTTAAAGCTTAAATTGGACCAGAAAGTAGGCGTCAGCGAAATAGCCATAGAAAACTGCCGGCGCAGCGCCCCCATCATGTCGGGGATTGCTATCTATAAATATGATGAAAACCGCCTCACAAAGGGAGATGAAATCATAACACGCATTAAAACGCTTACACTCCAATGGAATGCGGCCCAATCGCAAAAATTGCAGGCCACCCTGGAATTAAAAAACACGGCCCGGGATTTCAAGGCTGTTTATTATAAAACCCGGCGCATCGCCTATCTCCTTTTTAAAAACCAGGAACCCCAACGCCGGGCGCTGGCCCTGGGCGGACGGAAGAAACAGAAATTAATCCAATGGCTGGAAGAAGCGAGTCAATTTTATACCAATGCCCTGGCCGACCCGGAAGCACGCCGGCAATTTCCCGGGTTCGGCATCACGGCGAAAAGCTTGAATGATGAAAAAAACCTGCTGTCCAAAGTGGAAAAAGCCATGGCAAACCAGGAAAAAAAAGCCGCCGAAGCCATGGAAATAACTCGCCTGAGAAAACTGGCAATCAAAGAACTGGATCAATTTATGTCTGAACTTTTTACCATCCTGCGCCTGGCCATGGGAAAATCCCAATTGCTGGAAGCCGTAGGCATCGTGGTGAAATAAAAGATGGCCACAAAGGCACGCAAGTGCGAAGGCACAAAGGTGTGAAAACGCACCAAGGGTTTTATAATAAAAATATCCTTGAAACCGCTTGATAAAACATTTTCTACATATTATAATTAAAGCATGTTAAAAGATTCCATAATGCCGGCAAAACTTAAAAATTACTTTGCAAATAGGAACGACATTGCTTTCGCTTTCCTGTACGGCTCCTATGCCAGGGGAACCCAACATAAAAACTCAGACGTGGATATCGCGGTCTATTTTTACCCGGAAGTAAGATACCCCGTCCAATATGAAGAAGAAGTTTACTACGACGGCGAAGATGAAATATGGGCCGATCTGGACCGGCTGCTGGGCAAAGAGGTGGAGTTATTGGTGCTGAACCGGGCGGCCGCGGTTATATGCGCTAGCGCAACCAGGGGAATCCAATTGGCCATGAAAGATTGGAACCTGTACTTTGATTTTATAGAGGCGGTCTCACGCGACGCCGAAGATTTAATGCAAATGAGAATAGATAATTTCCTCCAGAGGAACTGCGCATGAACATCAAAGCAGAATTTGCGGATCGGCTGGTAAAACATATAAGTTTTCTTGAAGAAGAACTCAAGGATCATACTCAATTTGAAAAATTCACCCGCGACGACTATCTGAAAGACAGGGATAAAAGACGAAATATTGAACGCTGGATTGAAAATATTATAAATTCAACAGTGGATATCTCCCGGGTAATTCTCAGTATCGAAGAAAAACCCATCCCGGATACTTACAGGGAGATAGTATCGATGATTTCCACCGTTGAAGGCTTAGAGGGATTGGATGCGGATAAATTGGCGAAATGGGTAAAGTTCAGGAATATTATTGCCCATGAATACCTGGATATAAAATGGAATTCCATAAGCAAATTCATCGCTGAGGTTGACGCCCTCTACAGCGATTTTACAGTAATTATAAAAGAATACGGCAAACACAAGCTATCGAAAAAACCATAAGTGAGGAGACCCGTAAGGGAGGTCAATTCTCACCCTATCCTGCGCCTGGCCATGGGAAAATCCCAATTGCCGGAAGCCGTGGGCATCGTGGTGAAATAAAAAGACTTTCAGCTTGACATTTCACAAGAATGGTATATACTATCAGTATATATCTTTTGTATACCAGGAGGAAATATGTCGAAGGTTTTGTCTTTGAAACTCAGGGATGATGTTTTCCAGGAAATTGAAACCATTATCCAGAAATTAAAAATACCCAGGAATACATATATAAATGAAGCTCTTTCTTTTTACAATCGCCAGAATCGGAAAAAGATCCTGCAAAAACAATTAGCCAGGGAGTCGATGTTGGTGCAAAATAATTCGCTGGAAGTCCTGGCGGAATTTGAAAAACTGGACGATTGGAGTATGGAATGAAGATTGAAAAGTTCCATATCTACCTGGCCGATTTAAACCCGCAATTTGGTACTGAACCTGGAAAAATCAGGCCTGTGATCGTTATTCAAACGGACATGTTGAATCAAGTTCATCCCAGCACGATCGTTTTACCGGTTACAACAAAAGTTATTAAGGAAGCTTCGATTTTAAGGGTACATATTGAAAAGGAGGAATCGAATTTGAAGGAGGATTCCGATATTCTCATCGATCAGGTGAGGGCTATCGATAAGCGAAGATTTATCAAGCATATTGGTGAACTAAGCGAAGAGCATAAGCAGCAGATTATTGAAAATTTAAAAATAATTATCTTAGAATAATTTGAGGAATGGAGTAAAGCATGGCGCACAGTCTTGACAAAATAACGATAAAAGGTTTCAAATCGATTCGGTCACTTGAGAATTTTGAGTTGAAACCGTTAAACGTCCTTATCGGCGGGAATGGATCCGGGAAAAGCAATTTCATCGACTTTTTCCGCTTATTAAGGGCCATGATGCAATTACCCCTGCCCAACCTTGAAAGCACTAACCTGCATACTTTTATACTAATAGGCGGGGGAAGTGATGATTTCATTTTCAATGGCCCGAAAGAAACTGAGAAAATCGAAGCGGAAATGTTTTTCGGTGATAATGGATACCGGTTTAAGCTCACCCCAACAACTGAAGAAACGTTTCTCATTATCGACGAAGAAAGATACTACAAAGAAAGTACATGGGGTTGGTGGTGTATGGGAAGTGGAAACCAAACTCCTGCACTGCTTAAAGAAAAAAACAAACTTGGGATTTCAGGTGGCGAGAGTGTGGCGTCGTATATTTATGAATCGATCGCGTCATGGAAAATTTACCATTTTCATGATACGAGTCCTTTGTCTCCAATGCGCCGTTCAGAAACATCCCATGATTATAAATACCTGCGGTTTAACGCCGCTAATATCGCCCCATACCTTCTCTACCTTTTGAATAATGATAAAAAAACCTATCAACAGATCGTTGAAACGATTCGCCTCGCAGCGCCTTTCTTTGGCGATTTCATCTTGAAACCGGATACGAATGAAAAAGTCAGGCTCCTCTGGAAGCAAAAAGGGTCTGATTACCCATTAAAACCCCAGCATTTGTCCGATGGTTCACTTCGTTTTATATGCCTGGTAACCGCTTTGTTACAACCCTATTTGCCGTCTACCATTATTATCGATGAACCGGAATTGGGTTTGCATCCTTATGCGATCTCAATCCTGGCCGAATTAATTAAAACCGCCTCTAAAAGGACACAACTGATCATCTGTACCCAGTCGCCCGCGTTGGTCGATTATTTTGACCCGGAAGATATCATTGTCGTAAACCGCGAAAACGGGGCGTCAACTTTCCGGAGACTGGACCAAAAAGACCTTTCAACCTGGCTTCAAGATTACTCTCTCGGCGACCTCTGGCAAAAGAATATTATTTCCGGGGGCCCTGTTCATGAATAAGATCGAAATCTACATCGTTGTGGAAGGTCAAACGGAACAAACTTTTGTCCGCGATGTTTTGCTATCGGTATACCAAACATACGGGCTAAATGTCGGCACTTCGACAATTGGCTGAAGAGATTTGAAATACTGTTATCGAAAAAAACATAAGTGAGGAGACCCGGAAGGGAGCAGGTCAATTCTCACCCTATCTTGCGCCCAACCATGGGAATAAGCTATTACTGCCCTGAATCAGCTTGTACCGATCGCAATTGGTGTAAAAATGAAACAATTTCTCCCTGGACACGCAAAAAATCCTGCTTAAAATCCTGATCCTCCCACCCTTGTTTTACCCGCTGCTCTGCAAGTGCTTCTGCCTCTTTTACCAGTTCCCTGGCGCCTACTCTTTTTCTTATCGTTTCGGAATCCATCCGGTGCAGCCATCTCCTGGAGAAGCCACATTCCAGTAATGTTTTTTCCAGTTCCAGGGGCGATTCTCCAGTAAGCTTTAAAGCATATTCTGTGTTTCCAAGAGAATAAAAATACCAGGCAATTAAATGAATCGTCAATGTCTCACCGTCTACCCCTTCAGGAAACTGAATGGGTACAGGAAATCTTACTGAAAGTTTCTGCAAAGGCATTTTGTCACCTCTTTTTAATAGTAACATAAAGTAATCAAAATATCAACCGTTGAGAAATCAAAGCAAGGAAATAGGCGCAAGGGGAAAATGTCAAATTATGGGTTGATAAATCAAATGAATGGGATTATAATTATGGCATGGTATTATTTACCTGGTAAAGGAGGCGTCACGTGCAAACGGCCACTGAGTATTATATTGGAAACGTTGCTGAAACACTGAATATTTCCAGGGATGAAATGATTCGAGAAAGTCTCAGGTTCTACCTGGAAAAAAAAATCAGGGAACTTAAAACAGAAATTTTCAAAATAAGAACAAAATACAGTGTCTCCTCAATTGAGGAATTCGAAGGAAAATACAAAACCGGTGAAATCGAGGAAAAGGATTCCTGGCAAGAATTTCAACAACTTGACCACCTGGAATTTAAAAAAGACGAACTGGAAAAAGCCCTGGGCGCCATAAAATAATGATCGATTTAGCTCAATTAAGGGATATCGCTGAAATTGAATTCTTTGATATCGTAAAAGACGTTATAATCCAGGATATTAATGAATTAAGAATCATCCTGATAGATGACAGCTTCATAGATGTGTGGTATTCGTTGAAACTGAGGAACCGATTTAGTTATCACTGGGAGAGAAAACATATTGATGGCTCGATTTACAGGCATGACAATGCCCCTCATAAAAAGTGGGAAAATATAGAAACATTCCCCAAACATTTTCATGATGGGAATGAAGAGAATGTCGTCGACAGCCATTTGGATGAGAAACCGGAAAATGGGTTGAGATCATTTCTTAGCTTTACCAGGGGAAAAATCATTTACCATTAAGGGCCCTATTTTGGGTTACACTTATACCCCATGAATCCTACTGAAAATAAAACAATATCCGTTCGCGGCGCTTCGGAACATAACCTGAAATCCATCGACGCGGATATCCCCCAGGGACAATTAACCGTCGTCACCGGCGTGTCCGGTTCCGGGAAATCGTCGCTGGTTTTCGATACGATATATAAAGAAGCGCGGCGCCGCTACCTGGAATCCTTTTCCACCTACGCCCGCCAATTCCTGGGAAAACTGGGCCGCCCCCCCGTCGAACATATCGACGGCCTCTCCCCGGCCATTGCTATCGACCAGAAATCCGTGACACGCAACCCCCGCTCAACAGTGGGCACCATGAGCGAACTCTACGACTACCTCCGCCTCCTCTTTGCCCGCCTGGGAACGGTGGAAACCACTACCGAACATGGTCCAGTCAAATTGGAACGGCGGTTGTTTTCCTTTAACTCCCCTTACGGCGCCTGCCCCGCCTGCAAAGGTCTGGGCGTCCGCGACCAGATCGACCCCCAATTGCTGATCCGCGACCCGCAAAAGACCCTCCGCCAGGGCGCGCTGGCTATCACCACCCCATCCGGTTATATCATCTACTCCCAGGTCACTATGGAAGTGCTGAACCGGGTCTGCGAAGCCGAAGGCTTTAACGTCGATATCCCCTGGCTGGAACTAACCCCGGAACAACAAAAAATAGTGCTCTTCGGCAGTAATAAACTGAAAATCCCCTTCGGCAAACACCCCCTGGAATCGCGGCTGCGCTGGAGCGGCATCACTGCCAAACCCCGTGAAGAAGCCTATTACAAAGGAATCATTCCCATCATGGCAGCGATTTTAAAAGTGAAACGCAACCCCAATATCCTGCGTTTTGCCCGCTCCATGACCTGCGATGCCTGCGCCGGGACACGGCTAAACCCCGACGCCCTGGCCGTTACTTTCAGGGGAAAAAACATCGCCCAGTTGGCCGCCTCCTCTATCGATGGGTTAAATGATTTTTTCGCGGGCCTCAAGTTTCCCACCCACGAAGCCCCGGTAGGAGAAGCCATCAGGGAAGTCATTTTGAAATGCATCGCTTTGCTGCGGGAGTTGGGTTTAGGCTACCTGACCCTGGACAGGGAATCCACCACCCTTTCCGGCGGCGAGGCCCAGCGCATCCGTTTGGCCACCCAGGTGGGCAGCGAACTGAGGGGCATTCTTTACATCCTGGATGAACCTTCCATTGGTCTTCATCACCGGGACAATGCACGGCTGCTGGCAATGCTGCGCCGCCTGCGGGACAACGGCAATACCCTGATCGTGGTGGAACATGATGAAGATACGATTCGCAGCGCCGACCGGCTTATCGACATCGGCCCCGGCGCCGGCGTCGACGGCGGCGAAATCCTTTTTAACGGCCCGGTCCACCACTTGTGGACAGCAGAAGGGGCCGACAAGCAACTGGACAGAAGCAGGACCCGGGCGTTTCTGACCGGCATTGAAACCATCCCGGTCCCGACTGTCCGGCGTCCCGGCAGCGGGAAAATATTGCAGGTAATCGGCGCCGCGCAGCATAACCTGAAAAATATCGACGTCCCTTTTCGCCTGGGCGCGCTCAATGTGGTCAGCGGCGTTTCCGGCGCGGGGAAATCCACACTGGTGCACCATATCCTGGCCAAGTTCCTCAGGAACCGGCTCCACGGCGCAGTCGTGACCGCCGGGAAACACGCGGGAATCGAAGGGGTGGAATACATCGATAAGATCATCGAGATCGACCAATCCCCCATCGGACGCACGCCCCGCAGCAACCCCGCCACTTACACGAAACTCTTCGATCATATTCGCGACCTGTTTGCCGGTCTCCCGGAATCCAGGGCGCGCAAATGGGATAAAGGCCGGTTCTCTTTCAATGTTAAAGGCGGTCGCTGTGAAACCTGCGAAGGGGCGGGCCAACAGGAAATCGGCATGCATTTCCTGGGCAATGTGGAAGTGGTTTGTGAGGAATGCGGCGGGAAACGGTTTAACGATGAAACCCTGGAGGTCCGGTACAATGGGAAGAATATTCATGATATCCTGGAAACGTCTATTGCCGGGGCCGTTGAATTTTTTAAAGGGCAGTCCCAGGTCAGTCGTTTTTTAACTGCCTTATTGGACCTGGGTCTGGCGTATGTGACGTTGGGGCAGAGCGCCGTGACTCTTTCCGGGGGGGAGGCGCAGCGCATCAAGTTGGCCGCTGAACTGAGCAAGCCGGCCACCGGCAGCACACTTTATATCCTGGACGAACCTACCACGGGTTTGCATGCGGCGGATATTAAAATTTTGTTGTCGGCCCTCAACCGGTTGGTGGATAAAGGGAACACGGTTATTATGGTGGAGCACCACCCGGATATTATTAAATGCGCGGATTGGGTGATCGATCTGGGGCCGGAAAGCGGGGAGCGGGGAGGAGAGTTGGCGGCGCTGGGCACGCCCGAAGAGGTGGCCCGGTCGAAACGGTCACATACCGGTCAATTATTAGCAAAAGTTTTAGGGGGTGTCGGGACCCTTTCTCAAAAGGGTCCTGACCCGCCGGAGGCATCACAACCGCCGGAGGCTCCCATCTTTTTAAAAGGCGTTACCACCCACAATTTAAAGAACATCGACGTCGAGATACCCGTGAATCGATTAACGGTAATAACCGGCGTTTCCGGCAGCGGCAAGTCGTCGTTGGCCTTTGACACCATCTTTGCCGAAGGGCAGCAGCGGTTCATGTCCGGGTTTTCCACCTACGCCCGCCAGATGATGGGCAGCGCCGGTCGCGCCGAAATAGAATCCTGTTCCGGCCTTATGCCGGCCATTGCCGTCAGCCGGAAAACCGCAACCGGCAACCCCCGTTCCACCGTGGGCACTATCACTGAAATATACGATTATTACCGCCTCTTATTTGCCCGCGTTGGCAAGACGCCGGACGCTGTCGATAAACCATTAAATGCCGGGATGTTTTCTTTTAACCACCACCAGGGCGCCTGTCCCCATTGCAAAGGATTGGGCGTCGTTACCGCCTGCGATCCCCGTAGACTGGCGACCCACCCGGACCGTTCCCTGCTTGACGGGGCGTTGGACGGAACCAAAACCGGGACCTTTTACGGCGATCTCTATGGACAATACATTGCCATTTTGCAGGCAGTGGGACAGGAAAAGGGCATGGATTTTTCACGGCCCTGGAACCAATTGGATGACGACGCCCGTCGCATTGCCATGTACGGTACGGGCGAGAAAACATATGCCGTAACCTGGAAATTCAAACGCAAAAATAGGGTAGGGGAGCACCGTTTCGAAAGAACCTGGCAAGGGTTTGTCAATTATGTAAACGAAGAATACCGGCGCAAGCATGCCGATAAGCGGGGCCAGGCCATGCTGCCGTTAATGACCGATCAAACCTGCCCCCAATGTCACGGCCGGCGGTTGAAACCGGAAGTATTAGCCGTCTATTTCGCCGGGGTCAATATCGCCCAATTATGCAGTATGAGCGTAAAGGATAGCATCGCTTTCTTCCGGGAATTGGGCCAATTGGAGCAAACGCATGCGTCCGGCCCTGACCGGGTTTCGGAACGGGAATTGCAAATTACCCGCCAGTTGCGGGACGACGTCCTGCGGCGTTTGGAATTCTTACAGGACGTCGGGTTGGGGTACGTGGCCCCGGATAGGAGTTCCGCTTCCCTTTCCGGCGGCGAGGCGCAGCGCATCCGTTTGGCCGGGCAATTAGGGTCCGGTTTGACCGGCGTTATTTATGTACTGGACGAACCCACCATCGGCTTGCATTCCCGCGATACCCTGCCCTTACTGCGGCTGCTGTATAAACTCCGCGACCTGGGCAATACGGTTATCGTGGTGGAGCATGACGCCGACGTCATCCGGGCGGCGGACCACATCATCGACCTGGGCCCCGGGGCCGGGCGCGACGGCGGTTTTATCGTGGCCCGGGGAACCGTCGCCCAGGTAATGGAAAACGAAGCGTCCGCCACCGGCAAGTACTTAAAAAACCCCAACGCCATCCCGGTTCCGGCGCAGCGCCGGCGCCTGGGAGAGGGCTTGAAAATAAAGGGCGCCTTTTCCAACAACCTCAAACATATTGATGTGCATATCCCTTCCGGCGGCCTTATCGCCATAACCGGCGTATCCGGCAGCGGCAAATCCAGCCTGTTGTTCGATGTGGCCGCCGCTTCCGCCGAAGCCGGGTTCCCGGTGGGCTGCGACGCCATCGAAGGCTTTCATCGTTTCGGCGCATTGGTAACAATGGACCAATCCCCTATCGGCGCTGCGTCTTCCTCCGCCAGTAACCCGGCCACGTATACCGGGCTTTTCGATAAAATCCGCGACCTCTTTGCCCAAACCGAACCGGCCCGCGCCAGGGGTTACAAGAAAAACCATTTCTCTTTTAATGTCAAAGGCGGCCGCTGCGAAACCTGCCGGGGAATGGGCGAAATATATACCTCCATGGATTTCCTGGCCGATGTTTGGACCCCCTGCGAAGAGTGCAAGGGCAAGCGCTACAATCAAGAGACCCTGGAATGTACTTTCCAATCGAAAAATATTGCCGATGTCCTGGACATGACTATTCGTGAGGCCCTGGATTTCTTTTCTCAATACAAGGATATTCACCGTATCCTGGAACAAATGGAAGCCGTGGGGCTCGGTTATTTGCAGTTGGGGCAGCCGGCCAACACCCTTTCCGGCGGCGAGGCCCAGCGTTTAAAATTGGTGACCGAGTTAATTAAAGGAAAGAGTAAGAACAATCTTTATTTTTTCGATGAACCCACTACCGGGCTTCATTTCGAAGATATTAAGAAGTTGTTGGAATTGTTTCACCGGTTGGTGGAAGCCGGGCATACGTTGGTAGTGATCGAGCATCATCCGGATATTATCAAGAACGCCGATTACGTCATCGAATTGGGCCCCGAAGGCGGCGAGCTGGGTGGGCACGCAGTGCGTGCATCCTA
The DNA here is from genome assembly GCA_026393835.1 of Candidatus Aminicenantota bacterium. Taxonomy (GTDB): domain Bacteria; phylum Acidobacteriota; class Aminicenantia; order UBA2199; family UBA2199; genus JAKAGC01. Next base: position 36,992 of record JAPKZK010000087.1, read on the forward strand.
TTTATAGAACCGCAACAGCAGATAAATAATAAAATCAGCTTCTCACCTTCTTACCCTCTCACCTTCTTACCTTCTTTCTTTTCCCCCCTCTTCCATTTTCTTAACATTTCTGGTATAACTACCCCGGAGGTAACCACATGAAAAAAATAACTTTTATTATGATTTTAATATTAGGGATGGCAATCGACAGCTACCCGGCAGGGAAATGGGAATTCGGATTCCATTACTCATCCTGGTCCCTCAATTTGATCAAAAGCAATATCGAAAAGAATTTCAACCCCGATTTAGAACTCTACGACCCGGAAAAAGGAAATTTCAAATTCGATTCCAATGGTAATAATCTCGGTTTCGATCTCCGCTATTTCCCCGGCGGGAAAAACGGCTCGTTTTCCATCGGCGTCTCATACGAGCGCAATAATTTTAAAGCCAACATCAACGGCGCTTATACGGACCACGATAACGCCGGCAACCGCCTGGAAGCCGAAGCCAAAGGGACAATGGACGTATATCCCCACTCCTTTAACCTCAGTTTTCGCTGGGACCTCTGGCCTTCAAGCCGCGTCCATCCCTATATCGGGATCGGCGTCGGCATGGGCGCCCTCAACGGTACATTTGTAGCCGACACCAAAGCCACCCTCTATCACAGCAGCGGCGCCACGCAAACCGAAACCGCCCACGAAGAAAAAACCCTCAGACAGGTCCTGGATGAAATGGAAGAAGAAGGCGATAAATACCCGCTGAGTTTTTTCCCCATCGTTCATATCCAATTCGGTTTGCGGGGAGAAATCATTAATAACCTTTACCTCCTGGGTGAAGTCGCCGTCTACGACGGGATCATTTTCAGGGGCGGCATTGCCTATAGGTTCTAAATAAGGAGTTACAATGAAGACACACTTTTTAAAATCATCCGGCCCCATTAGCCTCTTAATGGTCCTGTTACTCATTGTCCAGGGGTATGGCCTCTATGGCGCAGACGCGTCGCGGGATGCGAAACCCTTTACCTTAACCATCGCCCACCTCAACGACTCCCACGCCAACCTGGAACCGTCACCTTTAACAATAACCGTTAACGGAACGAAAACCTATACCACGATGGGAGGTTTCCCCGCCGTGACCGCGAAAGTGCAGCAACTGCGCCAGACCAGGAAGAATTTCCTGTTCCTGGACGCCGGCGATGTCTTTCAAGGCAGTTTGTATTTTATAAAATACCGGGGCCTGGCAGACCTGGAGTTTCTTAAACTCATGAAACTGGATGCCATGTGCACCGGCAATCATGAATTCGATAAAGGCCCGGTAGCGCTGAGAATTTTCATCTCCGGCGCCCAAAAACAGTTCCCTGTCCTCGCTGCCAATATCTCCGCGGAAAAAGAACGTTTCCTGGCCGGAAAACTAAAACCTTATGAAATAAAAAAGTTCGGGTCCCGGAAAGTGGGCATTATCGGTATAACCACCACGGAAACGCCGGCGGTCTCAAGCCCGGGACAACGCCTGGTGTTCAATGACCCTATCCCGGTGGTCAAAACCCTGGCGGCCGAATTAACCCGCAAGGGGGTCGATATCATTATCGTGCTTTCTCACCAGGGCTTTCAAAACGACATCGCGCTGGCCAAAGCCGTGGACAATATCGACGTGGTGGTGGGCGGACATACCCATACCCTGCTGGGCCGTTTCGAAGCCCTCCCGGAAATTTCACCGGAAGCAGAGTACCCCTATGTTGTCAAGAATCCCCAACAGGATACCGTATTGATAGTGCAGGCCTGGGAAAAAAGTAAAATCCTGGGGGTCCTGGAGGTGGCATTCGATAACGCCGGTAAAGTCGTCAACTATTCCGGCCAACCGGTGTTTTTAACCGGGAATAAACCCACGGATTTTCAGCAAAAGAACGCCGACGGACAAAAGGAACCGGTGGATGCGGAAACGTTTAAAGCCATTGCCGATTTTATCGAAAAAGACCCGGCGCTGGAGATGAAGCCTGAAAATAAAAAAGCAGATGCGCTGCTGGCTAAGTTTTCCGCGCCTATCCTTAAGTTAAAACAGGAAATCATCGGTCGCAGCGAGGTAGATTTGTGGCATGTCCGGCAGCCCGGGGATAAGCATGAAACCGCCGGCGTCCTCGACAACGGCAGCATGATCGCGCCCGTAGTAGCGGACGCGCTGCTGTGGAAAGCGAAATCATTGAAAAATAAAAATACCCAGATCGTGATCCAGAATGCCGGGGGGGTCAGGGGCGATTTACCTGCCGGGGATATCACTATCGGCCAGGTGTATGAACTGCTGCCTTTCGGGAATACGCTGGTGCTGCTGGACCTAAACGGGGCCGACTTGAAACAGGCTTTAAAAGCCGTTATTCTTAAAGCGGACGGCGCGTTTCCTTACCCGGCCGGCTTGCGCTATGCAGTGGATTATAATAAAGCGGACGACGATTTTTTCCTTATCGTGCAAGTAGAAACAAATGACGGTTGGTTCGATCTCAAAGACGATGAAATTTACCATATTGCCGTCAATAGTTTTATCGCTTCGGGTAAGGACGGTTATACCGTTTTTGGAAACGCCAAAGATAAAGACGACACCGGATTTGGGGATGCGGAAATTTTCATGGAGTACCTGAAAACAGCGAAAGCGCTGACGTCCCCCAAAAGCAGGGTGAAGGTGATTAAAAAGAGATAGAATGATGATTGATGAATGATGAATGATGAATTACCCCTACTTCGCGTGTCTTCGCGTTCTTCGCGGCTACTTTTATTCGTGTTAATTCGTGTCATTCGTGGGCAGTTTTTGGAACGCCCTCATCTGATCTAAGCGGTGGGCATCGCTGCCGCGGCTGGTTTTAAGATTGTATTTCCGGGCCGTTTGGAAAAGAGAGTTAATCATTTCCACTTCGACTTCCCGGGATTGAAATTTCGGGCCGGTTTGAAAATAAGGATATTCCGCTTCCAGGCCGGTTAGGCCCACGGGTTGTAATTCCACCATCATTTTATCGATGTCCAGGCCGTGTTCCAGGATATAATACCCCGGGTGGGCCAGGAATGCTTGCCCCCCTGCCTTTATAACCAGTTCGATCATCTGGGCCGTAGACGGTTTCGGTACAACTACCGACGATTTTGCATTTTCCGACATCCACCGGTCGGCTTCTCTATACTCCGAAAACAACCCTTTTCTTAATAAAACATGCACCAGGTGGGGATTCATCAACGTATCCCGGTGGGGGATGAAAATTTCATCCTTTATAATCACTTCTTTTTTATAGAAACGGTTGATTTTTTCTATCTGCTCTGCGATTCTTTGTCTTCTAAGCAAATGAATTTCAGCAAGGTAATCGTTTAATTCCCTGTTTTTAACATCGATGCCATACCCCAGGACATGCACTTCCACCCCCGAATAATAGCTGTCCAGCTCGATGCCGGGGATAACGGCAACGCCCATTTCCTTCGCTTTTACGGAAAGGTCGTATTCGAAGTAAAAATAAGCGCCCACTGCGTCGTGGTCCGTGATAGAAATTTTCTTCAGGTTAAGTTCTTCAGCGCAGTGGAGGATTTCCGAGGGTGTTATTTCAGCGTCGGAAACGATGGTATGCAAATGCAGATCGTAGTTCCCGGCGGAGTATTCCGAATCGTTACTCATTTTTTATTTTCTCCATGTTCTATCTTAAACAAAAAAAGAATTTTTTGCAACTAATGCAAAAATAGCCGCCAGGACGCGAAGGCGCAGGGTACACCAAAAAAATCCCACTTTGCATTTAAAGGTCCCACCGTCATTGACAAATCTAAAAAAAAATAGTAAATTAATATAGTATGATTTTTATACATCCCTGGAGCCACATCCGGATTCTGAAAGTATTCATCCGGGGGCTTTTTTAGTTATATGAGAAAGGAGGATAAAGTGACAAATATCGATCCTGAAATTATTGCCATGAACAAAGTGCTCGAGGCGTTTCGCAACCTGGACAAAAGCCAGGTTTCCCGTGCGCTTCATTGGGTTAAGGAAAGATTAGCCGGTGCCATGGTTGAAAAACCATTTGAAAAAGAAGATTCCGCTAAAATAAGCGTAACTCTTCCCCTAAAAGAAGAGCCCCCGGCCCCACCGATAATCCGTAGGAAAACATTGGCCGATTACGATATGGTGTTGGATTTATTCGCCGACGCCGACGTAAAAAAATTAACCGATAAAGTACTGTTAATGTCCGCTTTTTTGCAAATCAGGTATAAATTTTCAGAGATAAGCATAAACGAAATCAACCGCAGATTTAAGCGCATCGGCAGTGAAATTAAAAATATTTCAAGCGTTGTTCAAGAACTTTTTGAAAAGAAACGCCCCCTGGTGGCCGGTATCGGTAATGAAGCCGCTCCCGATAAAATCCGTAATAAATTTAAAGTGACGCTCAATGGCATAAAAAAAGCAAATCGCTTAATCCCTGAGCCCGAAGAAGCTGTCAAAAAAGTCCGCAAAAAACGTAAGGCTAATAAAAAAATAGCCACAAAGGCGCGAAGACGCAAAGGTACACCAGGGGAAGGAAAGGGGTAGGCAAAAAATCGCCCCTTACGGCGCGCGATAGCGGGCCCAGTACCTGTCGACAGCGATCTCCAACTCCCTAAACGGAAAATCCAGGCCGTGGGTCTCCTTGAAGGCGCCGAAGAAAGCTAGAATCGCGGCGCCTTCCGCGGCGGTCAGACCGTCGATGCGCTCATAGAAAATGGCCGCTGGGATGCCGGAATCGAACCATTCGAGCTGCTGCTTACGGAAAATTTCGGTCATATCTTTCGGCAAACCGAGGCCAGGCGGGATTTGATTTACCCGGTCCAGCGCTGCTACGACGTCCGCGCGTGAGGGTTCGGTGAGTGCGCCTACCAGCTCGGAAGCGAAGACACTGACGGATGCATAGGACGCCAGGGCAGCGTGCAGGAATGCCGGCAAGAAGTATCGGAATGCCTCCGGGGAGAGCATCCAGAGGTTGCCTTCGATCTCGGCCCCGATTTCGGGCGCCGTGAGTTCCGGGGCTGTCTTCTTAGCGAGGAATTCGCGCAGGCGGTCGCCGTCGCGGTTCACGGCCGGTCGCAATATCCGGGTCGCCAGGGGCCGGGGACGTGGGGCGAAGGCGTCCAGAAAGAATTCTTTAGAGAGTATGTCCGGGGGTGTTTGCATATTATCACGCAATTGGCGGGCCCTCCTCGGGCGAGACATTTCTGAGCAGCAGCAGGAGCACAGCCATCACCGCGGCGGCGCCTGCTGCAGCGGCGGCGGCGGCCCCGGCGGCGGCGGCGGCGATCGCCGCAATGATGGCCTCCACCAGCAGGATAACCGCCGCGATGAGCGCGACAACCAGCGCAAGGGCCACTACCACGGCCGCGGCCGCGATGACCTCGCGCGCACGTTCGACAACCACTGCCATCGCTGCCACCAGCGCCGGCGGACAGTTCAACACATTGAAGAACCGGTAACAGCGGTTCAGCATGTTGACCTTATCTTGCACTTGCTGGCGATGGCCCGCATCTCCGCCCCTGAAACACGTTGTGTCCAGCGCCAGGCGCGCGGCGATCTCCGCTGTAATGGCAGCGATCTTGGTCGCAAGCGTGAGACAGTTGTCGCCCGCGGCACAGGCGCCGAGCATATTCACCACCGCCTTTGCCGTCTCGACCGCTCCCCGGAGAACAAGATACCTCGCCCAACCGCAGTCTCCCGGGGGCAACATGCCGTCGCCGGGCCAACACTGCAACAGGTGGCCGGCCAGCCCCATACGCACTTCGCCGGACCGGAACTGCGGCGTGCCGTTTTCAAGCGTAGAGCGCTGCTGAATGCCGGGTGCAGCCCCCTGCTGTACGACGTGGGTCAGTTCGTGGGCCAGGAGGTTTTTACCGCCGGATGTCCCGGGCGAGTACTGGCCTGTGTTGAAAAAGATGTCGTTCCCGGTGGTAAATGCCTTTGCATTTATCTCCGTGGCGATTGCCGCCGCATCCGAACCGGCATGTACACGGACATTACTGAAATCGCTTCCAAAACGGGGTTCGAAAAATTCCCTTGAGGAGGGAGAAAGGGGTTGCCCACTTCCCTTTAAAGCATTAATATGGGATTCGACGCATGACATCACATCCGAACCGCCGCAGCCCCCGGAGGCTTTCAGGGATATGGGTTTTTCTTCTTCTTCGCATCCCGGGCACGGGGATTGTCGTTGAACCAATGACAAATGACCATTGACCAATGACTGCTTTTCATCCGGCATGCGCATCACCTGGTCGGCGATGCGGTCGGCTTCTTGTTCGTAAATGTCGCCGGGCCGGCCGATTGTAAGTTTGGCCTGCAAAACCCCGGAGCGAACCAACCGGGTTACTTCTCGGTTGCCCACGGTTCGCTGCAAATGCAAAACCCGGTCCATATAGGAAGAATTCAAACCGGGAACGTTTGATTTATTTAACACATGAACGGGGGGTTTCACTTTATCCCCTGTTTTTCTTTCGGTTATTTTTATTTGCTCAGCCATTTTAAACTCCTCATTTTATACTTAATTAAGAGTTCCTTTTAATCATGACAGCATTAAATGGTGTCATGCAAGACTTGACGCCCTGACGCCTTAAGGGGCCGCATGGGAAGGGCAAGCGGCTGCGTTTGCATTTCTTTCTTCATTGGGTTCCTGGGGGTTCCCCCTGAGAAAAGTATTGGCATCGTTTTTTATTGCAGTTTCAAGGTTGGTTTTCCATGTGGCGATAACGGTTGCTGAATAAGGACAAATCTGCCGGATATCATTCCTGGCGCGGATACGATCTCGTAAGAGCCGTTCGGAAACCTGGACGTGATATCCTTCATGCGCCCTTCCCCCGGCAATGGTATAACGGCGAGGGGTGGTTAATGTAGTCATGGCATTGGCGCGAGTAATAAACGCAGCCCCCATGGCGGTGTTTCCGCAATCCATGTGCCACCGTTCACCTCCAGCCCCAACCCGATTAATCTCAGCCTGGTTGATATCCATATTCACTGTTGCTAGAATATTGATGCTCCTTGCACAGAGGTCCCATCCGTCCATCGTACCGCCAGGCGCGGCGCAGGTGTTGCAATTCCGCCTTTCACGATGCCAGACGGAAACAAACGTTACATTTGCCGTATTCCAGGGTGTTTCGGCGATTCCATTGGAAGGAAGCACAACATTTCTAACCCTGGGGCGAATAGAAACATTTACAGACGGGTTTACCGGGTTCGGACAAGGATTACAAGCGGCTGCGGGAGCGCCGGCCTGTCTCCGGATTTTTGTGCGTGCGTCCCCGGCTTGCTGTACGACAAGCGTCAGTTCATGGGCTAATAAATTTCCCCCCCCCGACGTTTTCCGGGATATGGGTTTTTCTTCCTCTTCGCATCCCGGGCACGGGGATTGTCGTTGAACCAATGACGAATGACCACTGACCAATGACTGCTTTTCCCCCGTCATTCTCATCACCCGGTCGGCGATGCGGTCGGCTTCTTGTTCGTAAATGTCGCCGGGCCGTCCGATTGTAAGTTTGGCCCGGATAAAGCCGGAACGAATCAACCGGGTCACTTCGCGATTGCCCACGGTTCTTTGCAAATCCATGACCCGGTCGATATATGAAGAATTTTGTTCGGAAACCCAGGATTTATTTAACCCGGGAACAGGGGCTTTTGTTTTTCCCCCTGCTTTTCTTTCGGCTATTCTTATTTGCTCTGCCATTTTAAACTCCGTTACCATGTTCCCGGTGTTCCGTGACAGGACCCGAATTGTCTTATCGAAGCCCCGACAACGGGACAGGGCAGCGGTACGGAGGTGACGCCTATCCAGGCGGGATAAGGCGCGGGGCCCGACGGGCAGCAGCAGTTGCGATAAGCATCCACATGATCCCGGTAGATCTGCGGCGTTAAAAATGCTTGAACAAAAGCCTGGTATTCCACGGGATTAACTATCTCCAGGGGTTTTTGCGCGACCGCCGCCGCTTTAAGCCAAAAAGGAGCGGCCGCCAGGCGGTCCTGCAAAAACTTCCGCACGCAATTGGCGGTCGGTTCGTTGGGTGTTTCCCGGCATGCGCAGGTGGCATTGTTGACATAAAACAGGGGAAGCCACCAACTGTTACGCGCATAAGCGCCGCAATCCGTGTTGGGAATTCCTGGGGCCGGGGTGCATTCGGGGCCGGTTCGAACCGGCTGCCCCCCTTCTTGCCTTTGTAATACGTCTCCACCGGTTAATATAAAATCGGCATATTTGGATTTACCTTTGTCGAAACCGGCCTGGAGATTACCGGAACTTATCAACGCGGCCACTTTTCGGTTGCCCACGGTTCGCTGCAAATACAGCACCCGGTCGATATAGGCTGGATTTTGCCCGGCAACCCCGGATTTATTTAGCCCCCCGGCCTGTTTTTTTGCGCTAACTTCTTCGCGGCGTTGAACTTGTTTTATTTTCGCTGTCATATTGCCTCCGCTGTTCAGCGGTAAAGGCTAATTATTGTGAATCACTTCGTTAATAATATCCACATACCCTTTAACCGCCTTTTCAACGGAATAATGGTTTTTAATTTTTTTTTGGGCGTTTATTCCTAAATAGCGATAGCTTTCCGTATCCGCTAATATTTCAAGGCTTTTGTTTACAAATCCATCGATATCATAGGGGGCGAATAAAAAACCTTCTTCCCCGTGCGTGATAACCTCGGGTATAAAACAGCGGTCGGAGGCTAAAATTTTTAACCCGCAGGCCATGGCCTCGAATAAAGTCCAATTCCCGGCGCCTTCGAAGAGGGGACAAATGAAAAGGTCCATGGCCTGGAGATACTGTACAAATTGATCGCGGGGCAGGAAGTTATAAAAGATAAAGCGGTCTTCCCCCAGGTTTGCCGATTCAAAGGCATATTGTTTAAAATTTTTTTGCCCCAGGTAAGCTTTTTCATTGCCATAGATGGTTTTGTCGTCGCCGATCACCAGGAAATGCGCCCCCGGCAGTTCTTTTTTGATTTGGGCGGCAATTTTAACGAATATATCGAACCCCCGCATGGCTTCCAGGGTTCGCCCGGCAAAGCCGATTATGGGGCCGGAACCGGGAAGTCCCAATGTTTTTCGGAGCCCCTCTTTGTCATTATGGTTCGACGCAATGGGAAACCCTTCCATTTGCACCCGGATTTTGGGCTGCAGTTCCGGGGGAAAACTTTTCCCGGCGTGCCGCGAAGGAACGATGATCATGTCGGAATGGATGGCGCTGGTATACACGACGGATTTAAAGGAAATATCCAGGAAACGGTGTTCCATCAGGGGGGGGAACTCGGGACGGGAGCAGGCCATATCATAGCCGGGGAGTTCCACATATGAAATGACCGGTACAGCCAACATTTTTTTTATGAAAAAGGTAGTACCGAAAGCGGCATGTCCCACCACGACATCGATGGGACCGGTTTGCATGATGGCGGCCAGGGCTTGCGCCGCCCCTTTACCGTTACGGATGGCGTCTTCACAGGTGGAGGAGTAAAAATAACTGGCGCTGTTGGAGCAGCCGTCTTTTTGATATCCGTAATAAGCGATGGGTACTCCATCGGACTGGATTTGAGGGGTAAAACCCGCATCCACCAGGCAAGAGCATTTGATATTTTTATGCTGTCCCATTTTATGCGCAATCTGGGTAAACTGGCTGGGATAGGAAGGGTGTATGAAAAGTACGTTCATTTTTTCCCCATCAGGTTTTTTGCCTCCTTGATAAAAGCGGCGGCTTTCGTGGTGGTACTGTACCCCAGGATTTCGGCGACGTGTCCCGGGGCGGCGGCCGCCAACTGCGCGATGGAGGTAATCCCGCCGGCAGTGAGTTTATCGGCGATTACAGGTCCTATTCCTGTAATATCCGCCAGGTATCCTACCCCGGGGGTAATGACGGTGGGCATTGTGGGCGTCGTGGGGGTCGTGGTTTTTGGCATAAAGGTAAAGGTCGGCATGACGGTTAATGTCGGCATGGTTTGGGTAAAGGTCGGCATGATGGTAAACGTCGGGATGGTTTGGGTCAAGGTCGGCATGACGGTTAATGTCGGGATGGTTTGGGTAAAGGTCGGCATGACGGTTAATGTCGGGATGGTTTGGGTAAAGGTAGGCATGACGGTTAATGTCGGGATGGTTTGGGTAAAGGTCGGTATGATGGTTAATGTCGGGATGGTTTGAGTGAAGGTCGGCATAATAGTTAACGTAGGAGTGGTAATGGTTAACGTCGGCATCGTAAAAGTATATGTCGGTATGGTAAAGGTAGCCGTAGGAAGGGTGGCCGTCGGCGCGGCGACAACTTCACCCGGGATAGCCCACCAACGGATAGGTACACTCGTAGACTCTGTTAAATTATGGCCATCAACTATAAAGATACCAAATTGATTTTCATATTTTGTTCCCCCACCATAAACCTGAATTTCGAATCTCACATTTGAACCGTTGAAATCCATGGTTTCGAATTGAACATATTCAGCATAGTGAGTGGATGCACTTTTTATTACACCGACGATAACGCAATAATTCGAATGGCCCAGCCCCGGGTCTATATTTGATATAACCCCTTTTCCAGTATCATCGATCGGTATCTCAGCTCTACCGGTTCGGGCCGATGGCGGCGGCGTTCCTCCAACGGCGTTAATGGTAATCTCATTTAGGCCTGTGGAATTGATGATAATATTACTGCCTGCGGTGATGAGAATTTCACCCGCGGCGTTGGGCTGGACGCCGCCGACTTTATACACGGCGCTGTCCCATTTAACAACATCTTGAGCAGCAATATGTTTATCCTGGTTGGGACCCACCGCCCTGGCCCACTGGACCCCATTCAGTTGCGAATGGTTTGTCCCGTGGGGATTGCCCGTTATGCCGGAATGGGTTTCTCCAATCGTAATGGTATTGGCCGTATCATTCGGGTCAATGGAGATACTGTCCTGCGCAACCAGGTCCACATCGCCGCCGGGATTCTTGACGCCGTCCACACTGGTCAACGCCCCTACCTGCTCGGCGGTGGTTTTATGGGGATTGCCAAAGTCGGATATATGGCAGGCCAATAATTCGGAAAGGGCCCGGTTATTGGCCACAAAGGTAAGGTACTTGGCGGTCGTTTGCTGATCGATCAATAAGGCGCTGCCTTTTTTTAAGGCCAGGAAAAAAATCTTGCTCTCCATGGGGAAGCCGCATAATTTGGAAGTTTGGTCAACCAACCATTTCTTGACTTTTTTCCTGGCGTCAGCTTCCGTCGGTTCGTCGGTGAAAACCGGGCATGCGATAGTCAGGGTATCGGGCGGGGGCGGGGTAGTGGATGCGATGACCTGGAAATTTTCAATTACCCGGCTGGGGCAGCAGGTTTCTTCGCAGCCGGAACTTTCCGAAGCCGAGCTGACCATCTCCCCTTCACGGGGATCATATTCCAGGTACAAATAATATGTGTCATTTACAAGGTCATTCACAAGATGGTCGGCGGTTAAAGTGGTTTGCGTCGAGCCTTGTTTTATCCGGATATCCCTGGGATTATCTTCGATGGGAACGACGATTTCCCTACCCCAGCCGTCGATGGCTGCGCCACCGGTTTTAAATTTGATTTTAATATTGCTGCCTATATTGCTTATCTCCACATCATCCGGCGTCAGGCCGCATATTATGCCAACCCCGTTGACCAACCGGTTCAGCAGGTGTCTCTTTTCATTCAGATAATCCTGCTCTACCTCGAAGTCCTTGACCGTCATTAATTTACCGTAGAAATATCGATTTCTCTGGAATTGACTGAGTCCAAAACCTGTTTTGTTATCGTTAGAATTTGTCATCTTCCATGCCTCCTTTTTTGTTTTTTAAAGCATCTATATGAATTTAAAAGTGGTTCCTTTTTTCATAGAAGCCGAACAACACCGAGATAAGGGTATGTTTTATTTTTTGTTTTGTCCCGTTGACATTCGCTTCGATGTAATCTTTAATTTCCGCCCATTTGACGTCCTGGGCGGCCCTGCCGATGACATAACTGTATTTGTCTTCCTCGGGGTCTTTTTGGGCGTGGCCCGGTACACCGGATGAGATGAGTGCATCCCCTGCTTCGATATCTTTGCCGGTATCCGCAACCCAGATAAAATGGTTCCCCACGGCGGCCACCAGGATTTGCCCCTTTTCGCTGGAAAACACTGTCCCCAGGACTTTTCTATCGTTTTTGATTTTGGCGGCGACGACCCCATAAAGCGGTTCGGATGTGGGTAAGTCCTCTAGCGAAAGTTTATTTTCCCCGGTCATGGAAACCAGGATATTCAACTCGAGGGTTTCGTTGCTCCACCCCAGGTGAGAGCCCGTGAATGGGAGGTAAGAAAGGGCGCCGTTTTCATTAACGGTTATACGCCCGACATCTTTCCCGTGAAACAAGAAACTGATTAGCGGGCCGTAGTTCATCCCGTCTTCGCCTTTGTTACCCCTGTTTATAACCACGATGGGCCGGCCATTGGACCCGGGGCTGCCGTAAAAGCCGGCGGCGATCTGGTTCCCGTCCAGCGGGAAATCGACCCCCCTCTCCCCTACAACGGAGAGGGTGCTGTCGGGAACTTCGGTCCCAACGCCGACATTCCCGTTGGCCAGGACATTGCCGTTTATCGAAACATTGCCGTTTACTACTCCCCCCTTGAGCGAAAGGGCCTCCACCTGCTCCGCCGTGGTTTTGTGCGGGTTTTCCATATTGGTGGAATGGTTTTCGTCGATGGTAATGGTTTTGGCGGTCATATCCGGGGTAATGGTCAGCGAGTTCTTCCCGATCAAATCGATATTCCCGCCCGGGTTAACCACGCCGTCGATGCTTTTCAAGCCCACGCCTTCAACGGCGCTGTTCCACTTTTCGGCGTCATTATTGGAAATATGCTTATTTCTCTTATCGTTGACAGCATCGCCAAAAATCGGCAGGACTTCTTTAATATCCGCATGTTTGGTTTCATGGGGGTTCCCGGAAGTTGCGGAATGGGTTTCCCCGATGGTTATTTTCTTGCCGGGGATATCGGGTGTTATGGTAATACTATTTGCTTTTACAAGGTCCACGTTGCCGCCGGGGTCGCTTACCCCGTCCACGCTTTTGAGCGCCTCCAACAGCGCGGCTGTGATCTGGTGGGGGTTGTCGGTCCTGGCGGAATGGCTTTCCCCTATTTTAATGGTATTATTGGCGTCATCCGGGGTTATGGTAATACTATTATCTTTTACCAGGTCCACGTTGCCGCCGGGATTACTTACCCCGTCCACGCTTTTCAAAGCCCCTAACAGCGCGGCGCTGATTTTATGGGGATTATCGAAATCGGCTAAGTGGCAGGCCAACAGTTCCGACAGGACCGTGTTGTTGGTTACCGATGCGACGTACTGCGCGGTTTTTTGCGGGTCAACGGCAATCGTACTGCCTTTACTTAAGGCCAGGAAGAATATCCTGCTTTCGCCGGGGATTTTGCATATTCCGGCGGTCTGGTCCCACAACCATTTCTTCACCGCTTTCCTTGCCGCGGCGCCCGATGTTTCACCGGTGAAATCGGGACAGGCAATGGTCTGAGCGCCCGGCTTAACGGTGTCGGCGATAACTTCGAAATTTTCAATTACCCGGTTGGGGTAACAGGTTTCGCCGCAACTGGAATTTCCCGATGCGGAATTGACCATTTCCCCTTCCTGGGGATTGTATTCCAGGTATAAATAATATGGGTCGTTTTCAAGGTCGGCGAGGGTCAAACCGGTTGGGGTCGATCCCTGTTTTACCAGGATATCCCTGGGACTATCTTCGATGGGGACGACAATTTCCCTGCCCCAACCGTCGATGGCCGCGCCCCCTGTTTTAAAGCGGATTTTTACGTTATTATCGCTCTCGGAGAATTCGACGTCATCTATCCCCAAACCGCAGATAACCCCGGGCCCACCGGTCATTCGATTCAGCAGGTGTCTTTTGTTATTGAGATAATCCTGTTCCGCCTCAAAGTCCCGGGTAGTCAATAACTTCCCTCGGAAATAATGGTTCCTCAGGAATCGACTGAGCCCGAAACCTGTTTTTTTATCATTAGAGTCCGGCATTTTCCTTACCTCCTTGTTATTATGTTAATATAGAATCGATATCGGCCCGTGATTTTTCGCCCACCCGGCCGCCCGGTTCTTTCTCATAAATAGCCGTATCCCTGGCCAGGACCGAAGTTTTTTCCAGTATGAATTGGGGTTTCGTCAGTACGGTGTTAATTTCCAGGTAAGTATGCCTATCAAGATTAAACCAGGGTTCCAATACCTGTAAACAACCGACGGTATGGGCGGGTTTTTCGGTGTCGATGATCCTCTGCATGACGCCGCGTTCCGCCTCGGTAACCTGCTTCGCTTTTTTTACCGGGGCGCCCGGGTCTTCCCAATTGGGCGGAACCAACACGGTGAACCGGTAGGAACCCGAACCGTAAAGTTTCCCCACCAGTTCTTTATATTCTTCATTATTCTTATCGATACACTTTAAATGAAAGGGCTCGATGATAACCGGTTTAATACCGGAGAAGAATTCCATGAGCCGGGACAGCGTCCAGGGTGTACCCCGCTTTTTATAGAGTTCCGGCGCCCAGCGGATCAATTGCCGTTTCTTATCCATGGGCCAATTTTCATCATAGGCAATGGCCAACCACGATGACAGCCAGTGAATAAATTCGTTCGGCGCCGCCCCGGGGTCCATGTACTGTGTAAATTGAAACGCCTGCCCTTCTTTTTGCGCTAAAAAGGTCTCGAAAAGCAAGAGGAACCGTTCCAGGAATTCGCTGCTTTCTTCGTTCTCCTGGTAGATTTCCGGCAAATAACGCAAATAGGTGACCATTGGGAAAAAGATTTTTAAACTCCTGATAAGGGGGGCGGCCCAACCGTTTTCGTCGCCGTACAGTTCTATCTTGAAACGGATATACCGCCCCACGGCGTCCCTCAATAACGCATCCGTGGGGTTCACGATGGGGGCGCGGGCGTACGGCCCGGCGGGGCCGGGTTCATCGTCGGAAGCGGCATATGACAGCGTAACCCGGGTGTTGGCCGGGATGTCCGCATCCAGGATGAGCTTGCTCCACCGGCAGCCGGTCTGTGTGCTGTCGAAAACTTTGCCGGTATACGTCCCGGATATGGCGTATTTGAGCCTTTTGGTCAATTGGAGGATGCCCCATCCCGTGGAACTTTCTTTGGCAAACCCAAGGAAAATATGATCGCTGCTCTCCACGGCCAGGTTCAAGAATTTAGCGCCGGGTTCGAAAGGGATCGACAGCGACTGCTTGAAATTTCCATCCTTAGCGAACATGAGAATGTCCCGCTTTTCGGGCTGCAATATGTAAATATTGGCGTCCCGGTCGGATGCGATATCCGCGGCCCCTTCCAAATCTGTCACTACTTCCTGCAAATCCCACTGCCACCCGGTCTTGAATACTTTTTGATTATTTACATCCAGTACATACAACAGACCGTCCCCACATGACGCGATCCGGACCTCTAAAGGGATTTCCATTTCTCTTCGCATCTGTCCGTTCACCCGGGCCGCACAGTACAACTTCCACTCTCCTGTACCCACTGCATCCACGATATATAAATCGAACTCGTCGATGGCAATGGAAACGGGATTCTCAAAGGGTATATGCGTCATCCAACGGGAATACTTGTTCTTGATATCGAACAGCAGGACGTTCTTTTTATTTCGATCCAGGATATAAAGCACCCCGCAGGCGTCCCGGTCCAACGATACCGGCTCTACCGAAGGCGGGATAATGGTATCTTCATATGTGTAGTCGCTGGATTTATTTAAGGTTATCCCTTCATCGCCGATGAGAATGTTCCCATCCTGTACTCCCTCCGCCCAAAGAGGAACGGTATTGATTATAAAAAAATTGTTTTCATTCATGTTCTTATCCATTTTCGTTTTTCATGGGCGCGCTTCGGATTTATTTACGGTACTTGCGTTTTGACCTGCCCGGGAACCACCACCTGGATCATCCCCGCCCACTGGCACAACAACTTGGAACTATTATCCAGCGCCGGCATGTTGGAAACTAATACCGTTGGGGCGCCGGGAACCCAGGGAGCGGTAGTAACAGGAATACACGGTTGGGGTGACATTGCAGCCGCTACCGCGGGATTCGCTATTGAAGTACACATCCCGAAAGGCGCTATATTCACCATGGGCTTATTGTCCATTATGGTGGCCATGGGCTGCGATGTCGTCATCACCATCTTGTCCGGCAAAACAGTCAACGTCCCGGGCGCAACCCCAAAACTACACTGCAGCGTCGCTCCATTACATACGGCTAATGCCATTGTTCAATTCCTTTTGCCCCCGGCGGCCAGGGACCTTTTCGAGAAAAGGTCCCTGGACCCCCAAAAGCTTTTATTTGTTTTTGCATTTTGTTTCGGAACCGATTATCTCTACCTGGTGCGCCCCGGGATAGACCAAACTCAACGAACCGATGACGATATCCCCACCCCGATTCTCAAACCATTTTCCCACCGCGGAAAGCGATAAACTTATCACACAATCGACACCCTCTACACCCTCCAATACCTCGTTAACCTCGGACCGGTATACCGCCCTCCCAAAAGGCCAGCCATCAGAACTGCCATCCAAATCCAACGGTGCTAAAAAATTATCCAACGCCCCTTTTATCCTATCCTTCATCTGCACCGGCTCAAATCCAGGCTTAACCTTAACTTTTACACTTACGGAAATCCCAATATATTCGGGATCGCATACTTTTATCGACGTGGTAACAAGCCGGTGCATATCCAGGTACCGACACACGGCCTTCTTGAAAGACAGCGAAGGCGCGGGACATTTGGCAAAACTGTACGGGATCGCTATGATAATGGTCTCATTTTCATTCTCCCCACTGCTCTGCGGAAGCGCCACGACCCGTGCCACCCTCAACCCCGGCGTCTGCTTAACGATATATTCATAATCTTCCGCCGTCACCGCGGTGTACGGGATAGCCAGGTCTTTTTTAAAACGAATAAACGCATTGTCGATGGTCTCCTCATCCTTGCCGCCATATGCGGGGAACGGGTTGGCGACGGCTACCCCCGCTGCCCCGGATTCGCTAACCACGGCGGCGTCGATGTTTCCCTTCTGCCCACCGCCGCCGCCACCCCGATATACAATGTTTATTATTTTATCCAACGGCGGTACTGCGCCGTTCACGCCATTGCCAAAATTAATTTCCCCTTTTGAAGGATTTAAAACATAATGGTAGTCCCCGGGACCGGAAGCGTCGAAATCCGCCGCGGCTTTCCACGCAGCGCCGTCGACGGTCACCGTCTCGCTGCCTGCGATAACCGGGTATATCCCGGTCTTTACTACCTGGTAGGGCAACCCGGAACCGGTCTCCTCCAACGAATAGGTCCGGCCTTCCACGGCGGTAACGACATTAAGCAATATCCTGTCCAGGCGCGGCGCAATATCGAAGGAGGCTTCCGGGAGGCTGCACCGCAGCCACAACTGGTTGACATCTTTCCATCCGGGATTGCCGGTTTCAGTCCAGGAAAAGGGAAACTCCGGCGGAATTCCCTTGATTAAATCCGCCGGGGCGCAAAAGGATATAAACCCCCTGGCTGAAAATAACGACACCGCACCATCGGAACCTGTTATGTCCAGGGAGACCCATTCATTATTATTCCAGTATTCCCAGGCCGCAGGCCCGGCCGGGGATTCGAACCACTCCCCCGGGATCCCGGCCAGCGACTCTTGCTCGCCGGGCAACCCCTTTCCCACCGCCGGTAAATCGGTTTCATAGGGATAAACGGCAAGCCTGATTTGCTTCCCGGTTATATTGGAACGCTCGCCCTCAACCGCCAACCCGATATAAAACGCATCCCCTTTCATCGGGTACTCGCCAAAGGGATGGTAATAGGTTTTGGGGTGCTCATTAAATTCCGTCATATCGATGTATTGGTAAGCGGAATAACCGATGATTTTTTTTATTTGCAGGGGAATGACTTCGATTGCCTCTCCTGTTTCAAAGGAAAAATCCGTACCGGCCGAACCGGTTTGAAAGAGCGCGCCTTTGGGAATTGTTTTACATTGGGGGAAAGTCGGGGTTAATTGGAGGTGGACTTTAGCCGGGCAGGCGGGTTCGGGTTTCATACCCAGCAGCGCCAGGTATTTTAACCGGTGGGCGTCGCTGACGAAATCCAGGCTGTACAACTGCATCTCCGACAGCCAGGCAAAGAGCTCCATGAAAGTAATACCGGGATCATGTACATTGTGGTCCGTCCACTGCGGGGCGTAAATGGGAATGACTTTCCGGGCTTCTTCCACCAGCTCGCTAAAGGTTTTATCATCGAGATTGGGAATCGGCAGAGACATTTTAAAAACTCCTTCCGGGGATTTTTTTATACACTTATATTTACATTTATTTGATGTTTTCCACTGCACACCATAATATAAGGCGGGACGCCGAGACCTTCAAAATTATCCGGCTTTATGGTAATTTCGGTGAACCCGGCGCATGCGGTTTGGGGGGTTAGCTTCAACGAAAGGTCTTGCACGTGATCGACCCCGGCGATCTTCTCCAACAATGCGTAGAAATCGGAAAAACAGGGTATTTTCCCGAATTCCCAGCCTTTTTGATCGCTGCCCCCGGTCAGGGGATGGAGAAAATCCCGGAGTTGGGAATCGGCTTCTTGTTCCACCACGGGGACGTCGTCGATGGACTCGGCCATGATCCGGGCATAAACGGTTACTGCGATGTAAACCGGCCCGGTAACCCGGATATGGTCTTTTGCCGCCGGGATCATGGGGGCGTATTGGTCCAGGTATTTCAGTACTTTATCTTTCAATTGCAAAGAAAGTACGGGTTGTTCCTCATCGGTGTGGGGCATGACGATAATGGCGACCCATCCTTCTTTTGTTTGGCCGGATTCATTCGTATTGGGGAGGCATTTGACGCGGGCGATGCCGGCCGAGGCCTGGTAAGTTAAATTCTCGAAGTCTTCGCGGGTAACGGCCCGGTTCCGGTGTCGCAGCAGGTAAGGGCCCCTTTCCATCAAACCCGCGATGGTTTCCGTTTCCGCGCCCCCGGCGGCGGCAATGGGATTAGACGCTTTTTCCAGGGACGGAAGCGACGCCTTCAGGTCTTTTACCAGCAGCGCCGCCAGGTTTCCTTTTTCGCCCCCGCCGCTGCGGTAATTTGCTTTTATGTTATCGGTCCCGGAGGGGGGGATTTTGCCATAGACGCCGTCCCCGAACGTGATGGTCCCGGAAACATTATCGATTTCGTAACGGCGGTGGTCCGCGGAGGCATTGGGGAGGTTGTCCACGGGTTCCCACTTGACCCAGAACCCCGTTACTTCGCCTTTGTCATCCGTGACCGGTTCCACCGAATATATTTCTTCTTCCTGGAGCCGTGTTTGTTCTTCGGAGGACATGGACTTGAATTCATCGATCCATATTTCTTCGCTGCCGGAAACAACCGGGATTTTCTTCAGGGTAAATTCCTGCCCGGCGGAGCCGTCGCCGGAGCCGGGGATTTCGCCCTTTATGGTTTCGCACTGGATGGCCCAGGCGGTGTTGAGGAATATGCCGTTGATAATGGGAATGACGACGTTATCGGCGCCTGACGCGGTTTTTTCTTCATATACCGCGCGAATCCAGTAGGCGTCGGCGCCGAACTTGCGGCATTCCAGGAAATCGGTGGGAAATATGAATTCGATCACCCCGGTTTTGGTAAGTCCCATGGTGGCGTCGAGGAAAGTCAGTTTCTCCCATTCTAACTCTTCATTATAATATTCCCAGCGGATAGTGGGGACAAGGTCCGGCGTCACGGGTTTTTCATCGATAATGAATAAAAGGGCAATGGGGCCTTTTTCTAATTTGTAATTGAAACCCAGGTATAAGGTGCGGTAGGCGTCATCGAGATAGACAAAGGGTTTGAATTTTTTCCCGGCGGTCTGGGCGACGGCGCTGTAATCGGTATATTCCATGTTGTTCCGGGCGAGGCAATAGGTGGGGGGTATGGCGCCGTAATTGTAGTGGATTTTCAGGGCGTATATCACCGGCGGGTCGATGTCGGCGGTGGAAATTTCCCAGGTTTTGGGATCGACAGCGGGTACTCCCACCATTTTTTCTTTGCCGTAATCGCCGTAGATGATCCTGACCCGTATCCAGTAATTATTTTGACCCGCCACATCGGTTTTATCGATATTATCCGGGCATACAAAGGTTACGGTGTTGTTGCCGTTGATAAGAAATTTACCGGTTCCGTCCACCAGGTGTTCGATGCAGCTCCAGCCTTTGCCGTCCCAGTATTCCCAGGACAGGGTAAGGTCCTGGCTGCTGTCGGTTGAAGTGGCTGAAGCAGCGCCGGTAATGTCGTCCAATCCCCCGGGTTTTTCAGGTTCCCCGCCCAATTCCTCTATCCTGGATATTTCGATGTACCATTTTTGGATTGCGCGTCTGATATTGATAACGGTGCGCCGCTGCCGGGTTTGCAGGATTTTCATCAGGTCATCCACGCTGTGGGCCAGGAATTGGTTTATGGTGGTGATACCGGCGCGGGTAAGCCTTTCCATGAATGTGTCGCCCAGTCCGAAAAAGTCGATCAGCTCGATGGCCACCGGGGTGGAAGGCGCGCCGTTTTTCCGGTAGGCGGAAAATTTAATGGTAACGGTAATATCTTTTTTGGAAAAGGCTTCGCTGCTGCCGATGTAAAAAATATTGCCGGCCGCGGGTCTTTTTCCGAAGGGGTATATTTTTTCCGCGAAGTTGATGTTATCATCGGCGAGGGTGAGGTCCCGGGGGACGTCATCCTGGAATAGTTTGTCGGGTAAGATATCCCGTACTGTATCCGGCACAGCGATGCCGATGGTATCCACTTCCATTTCGTTGGCGGCGCTTTTCTCCAAACACCGTATCCACCGGCTGGTAATGCCGTTGACTTCGTATTCCGCGATTTCGTCGTTGTTACTTTTTACCAGGGTAACAGTGTTATTGCCGGAAGCTGAGGCGGAAACGACGCCGAAATCAACCCAACCGGACAAACCGGTATCGTTATTTTTCCCGTAGTATTGCCATGTTGCCGGTATTTTCACGGTTTTAGCGGCGCCGGCTCCGCCGCCGGTGAAATGAATATCCAATATTACGGCGCTTTTTACATTGAATAAATGGTTATGGCCCAGGTAGAGGATATGTTCCTGGAGGTTTTTGCCTTTAAAGGGTTCGAAGGAAGCGATTTTTTTAACCGGGTTTCCGGCCTGGAAACCGGTTGTTTCCAGTTTATGGGAGAGGGTGATTTGGGCGTCGGCGATGGCGGAGACAATGGCGTATTCGGAAGTGGTTTTGCCGCTGAGGATGATGTGGTCCCCGGCGGTCAGGCCCTGGGAAGAGAGTACGAAGATGTCGCTGTCGCCGGTTTCCGTGGAATAGGCCAGTGTGGTTTCAAAGGGGAGGGTGGAAAGGCCCGGGACGATATGGGGTGGGCTTTGGAATATGGCGTCTTTTTTGACATCCACGCTGTAGACTTTAACCATGCGGGCGGGGGAGGCCCAGACGTTTTTTTCCGTTTCGAAGATGACGTCGCCGGAAGCCACCTGGGTGCGGACCGGGATGAGAATATGTTCCGTCGCCCCTTCGGCCAGCGTGAAAACCACCGGGGTGGAGGCAGATTGGGCGGGGATAAGTTTAATGCCGATGCGGTCCAGGAAAGAGATAAAGTGTTTTTCCGGTAACCGGTTCAGTTGGTGAGAGAGCATGGTAAGGAATTGGATAAATATTTTTACCAGGGCGATGTCCGCGGTTTTTTCTTTTTCTTCCGGGCGCCATTCGGGGGTATAAAAAGGAACCAGCGCTTTAAATTCTTTGAGGTAATCCTCGAAGGTGCGCCGTTCTATTTTAGGTATTTCGACCGCCATTATTTTTCTCCGTTTTATTTCATTTTAAATAAAAGTCCAGTCATTAAAGAGATTAACTCCAATTAAGGGTAAATATATTGCGCGGCATGACCGCTGCATTGCGGCGCATGACATTTGTAATGCGGAGCACGACCTTTGTAAGGTGGAGTACGACCTTTGCATTGCAGAGAACAACCGATGTAATGTGGAGAACAACCTTTGCATTGCGGAGAACAACCTTTGTAATGTGTAGAATGACATTTGCATTGCATAGAGCAACCGTTGTATTGCATTGAACAACCTTTGTGATGCGAATCGTGCATAAAACGTTGCGCGCCGGGGATAAAGACCGTAGGGGTTTGATTCATCAAACCCCAAAAATGAATTTTTGTAAAGGGCTTGATAAATCAAGCCCCTACCATAAATGCCCCTACAAAAAATGCCCCTACCAAAAAAAAGCCCTATAACAAACAGAACCAATATTTTCATAGCTGTCCTTTTTTTTCTTAAGGTGTAGCCCCGATTGTCTGTGGGCCGCGATCGATCTCACTATTGGCAGCATTTAATCGCCATTGACCTCCGACTTTTTCCAACCACAACGTTGAATGCCAATGGAAAAAAGTCGGTGAAGAGATTGTAGTCCATCCGATATTGTGATCTCTGTGCTTAAAATTTACCCATTCTGCAAATCTATCCTTCGAAACAAACTGCCTGGCATCAGGGTGAGAGGTTGAACTATCACCTGTGAAAGTAGTACCATCTGGAAGAGGTAGGCTTAGAGCATGCCATCCAGGTACATCCTCAACATAAATATAACGGCCATTTTGCAGTGTTAGACATTCGTCATTATTGCTTCGATCATCCCAGGTTCCCATCGGTTGATGCTCCAATCTCCGCCATTGCCATATCCCTCCGATCTGGACTTCTTCATAAGTCGCACCTTCACGAGTTCTCAATACATCATACCAGGAACCCGGGCAGTGATTGGTAATTTCTATTTCCATTTCCATTCCATTGTATACCCTATTATTTGGGGTCACTCCCAAATTACGGGGACAGTTAGGGCAACAATTGTTAGGTGAAGTTTGGCTGCCATTGGCATTGTTAAAGGCATGACGAGTAGCCACCGGACGCGGTGTACATGGGGCAGCGCCGCCCCCGCCATCGGTTCTTTGAACCAGATCAGCTACGGTTGATCCAATACCGGGAAGGCTTTCACGGTTTTTACCCGGAATTATCCCGGAGCGAATCATCCGGGAAACGGCCTGGTTCCCAATGGTCCGCTGTAAATGCAAAATTTGCTCCACAGGGGAATTCATATCCACTGTTTGGGAAGGATTTGACTTCGTTATTGCAGCGGTTGAATCTTTCCCCTTGCTTTCTGTTTTTTTAACAGCGACGCCGACTTTTTCCGACATTTTTTATTCCTAACTTCCGCTTATTTCCCGGCTTTGTCCATTAACCGGCACATCGCCGCCCATTGAATCCCGGCCAACCAGGCAATGACTATTGCCGTTAAAAAATAATCCAGCGGCCGCCATGATTCAAAAAGCTTCGGCTTATACACCGCCACCAATGCAAACGCCACCCAATGCCCGAAACAATACCCACAAGTGATTAAATCCCCTAAAAACGAATTTTTCCGTTTTAACCATTCCCTGAAACCCTTAAATAGTTTTGTTTCGGTTACGGTAAAGGAAACCGCCGCGGTCACTACTGAAAGATAAATCACAAGTCGCATCTTTAGCTTTTAGGTCCACAGATTACACAGATTAACACAGATTTTCATCATTCATCATTCATCATTCATCATTCTCATTCAATCATATGCACCCGCTTCTACAGTGGGTTACCGGCCTTAACATAAACTTTCTTGTCCATACTTCAATAAACATTATTATCCTCCTTGTTCTTACTTCCCTTCACTCAAGTAAAAGGGATATACTAAATTAAAACGGTTATTGGTGGTCCTGACTTTATAATCGATATTTATCATTAATTTTCCTTCCGACGCTTTGTCCGCGGAAACTGTAACCCCGATCAACTCGATCCTGGGTTCCCATACGGTCAACGCCTCGCGGACGCTGGCTTCAACCAACGTTAATGTGTCGGTATTGATAACGGAAAATACATAGTCATGTATCCCGCAGCCGAAATCGGGACGCATTACCCGCTCCCCTTTGGCTGTTCCCAGGATAATCAAGATGGCTTCCTTGATGTCCTTCTCATATTGCGACATAACCACCCGGCCCCCGGTATCCACCTGCACCGGGAACGCCCAACCGATTCCTAAAAAACTTTCAGCCATTCTTCACCGCCTGCCAAAAAAATAGCCGCGAAGAACGCGAAGACACGCGAAGAAAAATAATTCGTGTAAATTCGTGTAATTCGTGGGCCTTTTTTTTAGATTTATACTTCATGTATTTCCTAGTTTATTTTGACCATGGAACCCTGGACCGTCACAACACCGCCGGATTTAATGGTCAATGACGAACTTCCCTCGATCTCTACGATGTTGGACTTGATCTTCAACTGCAACCCACTCTCTATACTAATCGAATTCTTCATGGTGTCGATAACTATTTTATTGCTGCCGGACTTATCGATGATTTCGATTTTCTCCTTCCCGGCGGTATCATCCATTGTCACATTATGCCCCGCTTTGGTCTTAATGTTCACCTTCTCCTTGCCGGAAGCGTCATCCAATAAAATCGTATGCCCGGCATTGGTTTTTATTTCAACCTTTTCCTTTTTCTGTTCGGCATTATCGTCGAAAATAATTTCATGCCCACTGCGGGAGGTGATTTTACGGATATTGTTCTTGCCGTCGCTGTTGGACCCGGGAGATTTGTCTTTTCCATTCCAGAGGGAACCGATCACATACGGACGATTAATATCGCCGTTCTCGAACCCCACCAGGACTTCATCCCCAACCTCGGGCAAAAAGAAACTCCCCCTCTGCCCCCCGGCCATAAGCGTGGCGATGCGGATCCAATCCGTTTCATTACTATCGGAAAGCCAGGGGAATTTTAGTTTCACCCGGTACAAATCATCCGGGTCTTTGTTATTGGTGACCACCGCGGCGGCGACCCCATAAACCCGGCCGCTGTTTGCGCTTTCATCGGTTAATGTGTCTAATATACTCATACGGCGTTCCTGCTCACTTTAAAACTGGTTTTATAACCGCTGTCGTTAATGGTATGGGTTGTTTCCAGGACATAATACTTGCCGCTGAAGCGTTTCCCCATTTTTTCCAGTTTGATATTGACGCCCGGCTTGATCTGCTGGATGCCGATGCTTTCTACGGTTCCCTCGATAAAACTGGCGCTGGCGTTGTTTAATGCGGATTTGGCAATGGCGTTGGCATGATTGACGGAAGTCACGATGACATTGGTAATGATTCTTTTGGAAACGGTGGGGCAAGCCTGGCTGGCGGTTTTTTTACCGCTTTCCTGGGACAGCTCGCTCCCGGCAGTCGCCCGCCCGATAATGGGACTTCCCGGGTCCTGCGGATTATGACCCCGCACTTCCACTTCCGAAAGCACCCGCGTGCTGTTCATGTCCGGGTTGAAACTTATGATATCTTTACCCAATGCCATCTCCAGTATTTCTTTTTTATCCACTTCGGGTTTCTTGAAGGAAAGGGTCTGGCGATCGATGTTGAATTGAAACCCGACTTCCCGCGCCAACCGTTCGATAAAGGTGAAATAACTTTCCTGGTTGGTTTTACGAATCTGCTGGGCGAATTTTTCCGTACTATCCGCCTGCACGGTTAACCCGGCCTTGCTTCCTATGGATTTGACGATATCGCTGTAGGTCATTTTCTCAAAGGCCTGCTCCGGGGAACTTCTCTTGATGGCATCGTAAGCGAGATCATGTCCCCGAACAGTCACGGTAGGGGTGTCGCCGGAAAAAAAACTGGATTCGATGCCGGTGATTTTGCCGATCATCAAGAGTTCCAGGCTGCTTTCATAACCGAATTTTATTTTAACGGTATTGCCCAGGTTGAATAAGGCGTGGTCCAACCATTTAAAGGTCTGGGTCGATAGATCGAACTCATCGTTGACGGTAATGGTAAAATTAGCGCCTTCATTTAATTTTTCAGCGATGGATACGCTGATAATGGCCTTAGACATATCGGCGGCCAGGGCCGTACCCTGGATTTCGATTTCAAACCGCGGCGCATAAAATTTATAAGTACCGGCGGATAACTTTTCTAAAGCCATTTTATATCCTCACAAAAACAGGCCCACGAATTACACGAATTTTCACGAAAAAAGATGAGCCACGGACGAACACGGACACACACGGACAAAAAAAGGCATCGCTTATTCTGATTGTTTGTTTCATCATTCATCATTCATCATTCATCATTCATTATTCATTATTCATTATTCCCCTACTCTTTCACCGGTATGACCAGTTCCCGGCCCGTTTCCAGGGTGCGCGGGTTGGCGATGCGGTTGGCTTCGGCAATCAACCGCCAATCCCCGGGGGCGCCGTATTCCTTTGCGGCAATGGACCATAAACTGTCCCCTTCCTTCACGATCCATTTTTTTGTGAGATCGGAAGACTGGAGGTTCAACTCTTTAACCTGGATATCCACTTCCCTATATTCTTTCAGGGTAACGGTAACGGTAGCGCGCACCGGGATGCCCAGCGGGAGAAACATGGTGAATTTCTTGGTGGCCCGCTCGATAAAGCACTGGAAAATAAAAGCGCCCCAGATAAACAGGCAAACGGGGGGCGCATGAAGGTCGGAGTCGATGTCCATTAACCCTTTGGCAATATCCGGCAGCTTGCTGAACATGCTGCCGGCGTCCCACCCGGTAATCCGGTCGGTGAAAATCCGTACATCGAGTCCTTCTTCATAGGTATCGAAGAAAAGGTCCATGGTGACGCTCCTGGCCTCTCCCCGGACAAACTGGAATATGGGCGTGGAAAGTCCGGGGATATTCACCTGGGCGTAATGATTGGATTTCTCCACGGTTAGTTGTTCGGGATTGAACATACAGGGCACTACCAGGTAAGGTTTATCTTTTCGCGTTAAAAAGGCTTTTACCAGCATTACCAGCCCCTCCTTTCCCTTTCCATTTTTATTTTTTTCTCCAACATGCGGTACACCTGGTCGGTCAAACGATGGAGATCCACCTCCGGTGGACTGAAAACCTGTGTTTTGCCGGGATGGGTGGAAATGGTTTCGTTTATGATTTTATCTCCGCTTGCTTTTCCCGCCGCCGACGCGGCAAGGGCGGCATCATCATATCGGGCCATGGCTTCGAGGCTGCGCGGCGCGGTTTTGCGGGCCCCGGCGCCGGGTCCGGGTCCGGGCCGTGGATGTTCGATCGTAGGCGTCTCGGGCCTTTTCCCCCTGAAGCGGTCGGACAGTTCGGACCGGTTGGACAGGTTGGACAGGTCGGACTGTTGGGACTGTTCGGACTGGTGGGATCTTGCCGCCGTCGCTATTGTTGGGATGTGGGCAAGAGCCTGGGAAGTCAAGGGCGTCAGGGGCGCCAGGGAAGTCAGTGGGGTTCGGGCAGTTAGTGGGATTAAAACAGCGGGTGTTGTATATGCTGCTGTTGCTGCCGCTGCCGCTGTCGGCGCCGCTTCCGCTTCCGCTGCGGTTGCCGCTGCCGCTGCCGCGGTCGCCGCGCCGGGGGCCCGGGTGAAGTGTTTGTCCACGACGGAGCGCCCGATATGGGGTTGGGCGCCCCCGCCCCCTGGGGCGGAGAAAGCAGCGCCCGTACTTTCCGTTTGCCGGTATGTCATTACCCTTTCCGCATGGGTTGTCTCTTTCATCAGCATCCGGGCGGCAGGGCCCTGGAAAACAGGGGAACGGGGAAATACGAAATTCCTCCGATTATCCACTGTTTGAAAGGTCTGGTTCGTCCTAAAGCCATCATCAATTGTTGTGTTCGGCCGCCAAAAACTTTTTTTCGAAACCATCGCCAATGGACGGTTCCCGGACTGCCAAAAGCTTTTCATCAGCAAAAGTTTTGGGAGGTGTCGGAACCCTTTTTCAAAAGGGTTCTGACCCGCCGGAGGCAAAAGTGATTGTGAATTCATGTTGGTGGAGTTCCCGGCGGGGAAACTTTGAAATATTGGGGCGTGGGTGTTAGCGACGGAATACATATCCCGGTGATAATGGGATGTGAACATGGGGAAACGGGGGAAGAATCTTACCTGGTTCGCCGGTAAGGTGGAATGGAAATAGGCTTTATTCTCCCGGAAAAGGACGTTGAAGTTGAAATGGAGATGGCGATGGAAATGGAACACCCGGTTTAAAATGCGGGAGAGAACCGTTATGTTTCTTTCCAGGATAAAGGGGGGACGGAACGTGGTTTCCCCGGTTTTGCGGTTGAATGACAGGTAGACCAGGAGCGGGAAGCGCCGGCGATGTAACGGCGCCGCGCCGTATTTACCGGCAATCCGCCGGTAGAATTCAATATGGTTCATGTTGTTTTAGCCCTTTTTAATCCCCTTATGGGCCAGTTCCAGGCTTTCGATAGAGGTTGCGCCTTGCTGGGCCTTGAAGTCCGGCCCTACCCATTTGATAGGAAAGGCGTCTTCAAATGTCCAGTGCCATTTTTCATTGCCTTCGGAGTCCATCAGGATGATACGGCCGCTTTTGCGCTTGAATTTTCCATTAACGACGTCTTGATGCCATTTCCATAAGACATCGGAATCGGTAAATCCTCTTTTTAATGTAATATTCGATTGTTTGGAGCCTTTGGGAAGCTTATGCATATAGTCGTTTACCCCGCCTTCCCGGAAATCATGGGTTTCGGTTTCAACCTGGAGGCCGGAGACTTCGGAAAAGCCCCCCACAATCAAACCCTGGATCTCCACCTGGAATAAAAAGCTTACATACGGATCGTTTCTTTTCCCTGCGGTCATCACTTACTCCCTGGTATCATCGCTTAATTTACGGTTTATTTTGCTGATTTCCTCGCACCAATGTTTTCGTTGGGCGTGGGGCATTTGCATGACCTGGTCATGGTCCCAGTGGAAATAGTAAGCGATAAAAGCTACCTCCTTGTAAAGTTCATCAAGGGGGTAGCTTTCTATTCCCCCGGGGCGGTTATCTCCTTAGCAAAGGTTTCGCCGCAGTGGGGGCATTTGACATCGATGGACACATTCCCGTCCCCGTTTATCCTGCGATACAATTCTTGCAGATAGGTTAAATCCGTCACGAATAGTTTTTCGACGACGCCGGGGTTGACGTCGCGAACCTCCCCCAACCTGGAGATGACCCGCGAGAGCAGGATAACCGTTAAATAGGGGGGGTTATTCTGGACACGGGGGTCTTTCATGGGGAGAATCTCATCGGCGGCGGTAGCCAGGCGCATGACGCCTTTTTGATGCAGATCGCCTTTTTCATCGACAAATCCCCTGGGTAAAGTGAATTCATATTCGGTTTGCAATACCATCGGTTCACGGCCTCCATTGTTAAAAGAGAAAATTCCAAATGTGGTTTGTAATTTGTAATTTCTCTATAGTTTCATTATTTAACTCGTTTCATGCCTTCATGTGCAATTTCAAGGGTTTCGATGGCGATTTCGTTCCCTTTGGCGCTGAAATCCGGGGCGTCGTATTTATTGGGCCAGGCATGGCTGAATTCCCAGCGGCATTTGGCGCCCCCTTCTTCGTCCAGCAAAATGACGGCGACATTGCGTCTGGCGTCTTTCATTTTGCCCTGTTCCACCAGTTGCCGCCATTTATACAACTCCATGGAATCGGTGGTTCCCCATTTTAAAGTCACGTTGCCATACTTGATGAGCCCGGGGATTTTGCGTACGGTGGGGGGTTCGTTTCCTTCCCTGTAATCGATGGGGTCCTGGGTGGAATCGGGTATGGTGGCGTCGCTGAAACCTGCCTGTTTAATGCTGTCGATTTCCAATATAAATCGATTATTCCTGTACGGATCGTTTCTTTGTCCTACGGCCATTTTTTCCTCCTTTATTGTTATCTGTTTTTATCGGGTTCGGCGGTTCGACCGTTTATTCGGTAGCAGCCGAGCCCCCCTGCCATTGGGCGATGCGGAAAATAACGAACTCGGCCGGCTTGACCGGGGCGACCCCGATCAATACGATAAGCCTGCCGTTATCGATATCGCTTTGCGTCATGGTGGTCCTATCGCATTTTACAAAAAACGCTTCTTCCGGCGTGGCGCCCATCAATGCCCCGCTTTTCCATACGGACGTCAGGAACTGGGTAATGGTTTGTATCACCCGCGCCCAGAGTTTCTGGTCATTGGGCTCGAAAACTACCCACTGGGTGCCGTCTTCGATGGATTCTTCCAGGAAAAGGAAAAGCCGCCTGACATTGACATATTTCCAGAGGGAATTGCTGGACATGGTCCTGGCGCCCCACACCCTGATGCCGCGCCCGGGGAAAATCCGGGTACAGTTTACACCCAACGGGTTCAATATCTCCTGGGTCCCTTTATTGATGATGCGGTAACTGCCGTTTAACCGTTCGGTATTGACCGCGCCGTTGATCTTTTCATTGGCCGGCGCCTTGTGAACTCCCCGCTCAACGTCGGTCCTGGCGTATATTCCGCATACATGACCGCTGGGCGGGATATTGATGTAATCTTTGCTCAAGGGGTCGTACATATAGAGCCAGGGATAATACAGGGCGGCGTAACTGGTATCGAAAAGATTCCGCTGCTCTTTGATCTCATCCAGGTCCGCCGTGGCAATGGAATCCAGTACGGCAAAACGGTCTTTCATATCCACTTCGCAGTGGGTGATCAATTTCTGTTGGAGATACTTCGATGTGACGCCGGGAATGGCGGCGATATTGATTTCATCCACATTCTTAAAGGTATAGAGACCGGTTCTGTCGATGGGTTCCATACTGTCCGCGCCTTCGTAAATGGGATTGATATCCGACTCCTTGGTGGGATCGGCCGGGAAACCGTCATTGCCCCCGGTCAGATACCAACCGGGTAAGTCGTCGGTGGTGGGCAGCGCCATCACTGTGCCCGAGGCGGTGATATCCCCAATGGTGATGAAATTGGAACTCTTCTCGGTCACGATCTTCTTGATATACCGGCTGTGTTCCTCATCCAATGAAAGGTTCTTGAAAACCTCCTGCTTTGAGCCGTCTGAAACGGTCAGATCGAATTCATCGGTTTCTACTTTATCCCCGGAGCTGAGAGTTACAAACTGGTCGATGGTGACATAGGTATCGGTGGAGGTTTTGTTAGCGGCCTCTACTTTGACATAGCGCGGGCTGGCAGAGGCCGGCAGCCGGAGAACGGAACCGGTTTCGATGCCGTTAATGGTTTCCAGGTCCAATCTTTTTGAAGCGCCGGCGTCTTTGGTTAATTTTGTCGAAGACAGGGTGGAGGGTTTCAGCGACACTTTGAGGGAGTCTCCCCATTTGCCCTTGCCGGCGGCCGACACCTCGACGGCGGATTCCAGTTTGATTACTTCCTTATTGGCGTCGTGATCGTATTTCAGCGCGGGGGAAACCTGGTACGCTTTGGTGGTGGTGGTTACCTGGGAAACTTTGTGATATTCGCAGCCGATAAAGATAAAATCATTGCCGACAATGGTGGTGGAGTCGGTATAGAGGGAGCCGTCCCCTATGGCCGCTTTGCGGATCAAGACCGCTTGTTTGACGGTGGCGATTTCAAAGACATCATCCCCGGAGCTGTGGTCTGTGCAGAGGGAATCCACGATAGTAATCGTCGTCCCGGCGACGGTATCGACAACCACCAGTTCCGATTCATCCAGCAGGAGATAGTCGCCGGTGTTAATGCCGGAGGCGCTGGCTACTACGATATCGGTATCGCCCGCCGAGGCGGCGGCGGCCAGGTTAGTCGCGGCCGAGGCGGGTTTAGCCCCACCCAGGGCGGTGACGCCGACAGCGTAAGCCCCGGCCAGGGTGGTCCCGTCCAGGATGATTTCTTTGGCGACGCCCAGGTACTGGATGAATTCGGATTTGTCGCCGTCCTTCAACAAGAGGGCGTCCCCTGCCGTGAAACTTGCCGCGGCGGTAAATACCAACCCGGTTTCATTCTGTGAAGCCTTTTTTGCCAGGACCATGGGCGTACCGTCAACGACCCTGGGCAGCGAGCCGGAAGAGGCGACCGCGCCGTCCGCGGCCACACGCGTTACATAGACCCGCTTGCCCCCGTTCTCAAAGAAACCCAGCACTGCATAGGCCAACCAACGAATCTCACTCAGATCCTTACCATCGCCGCTTTTGGCGGGCAAAAACCCTCCAAAAATCAACTCGAATTCTGCAAAACTTGTAACCAGGGTGGGTTTGTTCAGAGGTCCCCGCTCTGCATAGCCTAAAAACCCCGCGGTACTGGTGCTGACTCCTTCTATCGGCTTTGCCCCGATTTCAACCTCTTCCACATAAACCCCTGGTGCTAAATATTCAGGCATTTTTACCTCCTTTTTGCTTGAATTTCACTCATTTTATTTGCTCAAATTGTTAATTTGAAATCATAGTTTTTATTATCCGCGTTGGGAACGTCCAGTTTCACTTTCTTGACCTCCACGCCCTCACGGATCACCTTAAATGTATATTTCCCGGCGGAGAGATTGTCGAAAGTGTAATACCCGCCGGAATCGGTCACGTCGGTCATGTTGATTTCTTCCAACGCCACGACAACCCCCGCGATGCCTTTCGTCGGGTCGGCGTTATCCATGATACGGCCGCCGATCTGTATCACTTTCCTCGGGGTTTCCGGGCCTTCGTCTTTCTCCTGCCGGTACTCCGTCACTTTGGAAATCACCATGGCCCCGGCGACGGATTTCTTCAAATCCAGCGGGATGGTCACAATGCAATCGATGCCCGGCTTGACCGGCGTCCCCAGGGTATTCCAGAAATCCATGGGATCGTTTAAATGGCTTTTCTGGGCGGCCAGTACGGGAATCCCATCTTCCTGGCCTTTCAAAGTCCCTTTCAAGTGCACGGCCGGGATAAAAGGATTGCGCAAAAGCACATACAGCGCCTGGGTTAACAGCCGGTGCTCCTGGAATTCTTTATCCTCTCCGCCGGAAACCGGGGCTTTATTCCAGGCGGTGATAAAATAGGAGCAATCGATGCGGCGGGGGTGCATTTTCTGGGTTATTTTCCCGTCCGGGCTGCGCACGATATCCGGTTCATTGACGCGGAGTTCCTGGTTCTCGCGGATATCGTAAAGATACACATCCAGTTCCAGGGTATTGCCTGTTTTTTGCCACTTCTCGTCCGGTATGGAGAAACTGATATTGGCCTTTTTCAATTCGCTGCCGGGATCGGCCTCGCCGGTCAGCATGTTTTTCAATGTTAAATCGAGGTGTCTGATCATGGTTTATCCCTTCTTCCCTATTCTCTCTTATCTCTTATCTCTTCCCTCCGGGTTTACAATGAATCCTGGCCTTGAATCAAATGATAATAGTCCCCGAAATCGGATTTCAGGCATAATTTTCCCATTTTCTGGAATTCGCGTTTACAGGCGAGAATAAGGTGTTCGGTCTTCACCGACAACCCGTCATCCGCCGCATAAAAAGCGGCCGCCAGGGCAATGTTTTTTATGTTGCCGCCTGGAATGTTGAAATTCTTACTAAAAAAATCAAAGTCGATGCCCTTATCCACCGGCGTCTGGGCCGGGAAAATATTCTTCCAGATGCGCAAACGGGAATCCTCATCCGGGAAAGGAAAATCCACGGCAAAATGCATGCGCCGGACAAAGGCCTCATCCATATTGTTTTTCATGTTGGTGGCCAGGATGGTGACGCCTTCGTATTCTTCCATGCGCTGCAATAGGTAGCCGATTTCGATATTGGCGTAGCGGTCATGGGAGTCTTTGACCTCGGAACGTTTCCCGAACAAGGCGTCCGCTTCATCGAAAAAAAGTATGGCATTGGCGGTTTCCGCTTCCTTGAAAATGCCGGCCAGGTTTTTCTCGGTTTCGCCGATATATTTACTTACCACGCAGGAGAGGTCTATTTTATAAAGCTCCAGGCCCACTTCGCCGGCAATGACTTCCGCCGCCATGGTTTTGCCCGTACCCGAGGGCCCGGAAAAAAGGGCATTCAGTCCTTTGCCCAGGGAAATTTTCTTAGCAAAGCCCCAATCGCCGTAAACCAGGTGGCGGTATTTGAGGCAGTTGCGGATTTCTTTTAATTGGTCCATGGTATCGGTGGGCAGGACGATATCGGGCCAGGTATAAAGGGGTTCTATTTTTTGGGCCATTTCCGAAAGTTTGCGGTTGGATTGCGCACGGCAGGCCCGGAACAGGTCCTCGTCCGCGACGCCCGCGACGCCCTGGCCGCCGTGCATCATGGCCAGGTTGGTTGCTTCGGCGGCCGCATCCCGCACCTGGCCGCCGGTAAAATTGAATTTAGCGGCCATGCCGTCGCTGTTAATCCCCGGCGCAAGCTGTTCCCACAAACGTTTTCGCAAGGGGTAGGAGGGGACCGGGAAGCGGATTTTTACAAAGGCCAGCGTTTGAAAACTTCCCTGGGGCTGCCACTCTTTCTCCCCGGCCAGGAAAGTGAGAAAAGAGAACTCTTCCACGGCCCCGATAATCATTTTCCGGAAAAGCGCCGCTTTCCCGCCCTCTTCCTGCACCTGCACCGGCGCCGACAGCCGGTCGAAGGCTTCGAAATAAATGGCCGCCGGCTGCAAGAGGGTCTCACGGAACAGCCGGGTAATGGCCTCCGCGGGGTTCCGGTCATTGTTTAATTGGGAAAAATCGCCTGTATCCACCACCATCAGCGGCAGGCGCAGTTGCCGGCACAGGGCCTCGGCCATGGATTTTTTACCCGCCCCATAGGGTCCCTGCAAATAAAAAACAAGCCGCTTCTTGTCGCCGCGCTGGAAATCGTTATCGAAATATTCCGCGGCTAAGCGGGTCAATCGTTCTTTCAGGTCGTCTTCCAGCACCAGCGACGTCCATTCCCTGGTGGGTTCCAGCAATTTCGTAAAGGAAGAGAGACTGGAGTCCATCACATTGAAACCCAATAAGAAATTCGCGATGCGGTCATCTATTTTCAGTCGTCGGGACAGCAGCGTTCCCGGCGGGGATTGTTCGTCGCCGCCGGTAAATTTCAGCAACCGGTATTTAAAGAGGGGGGAGCGGTCAAAAAAGCAGGCGCGGGCCCGGGTTTTTTCTTCCGCCGGGTTATCACTGCCGCCGCACAGTAGTTCCAACGCCAGGTTCACCGTAGGTTGTTTCAGCGTCACATCATCCTGCAAATAGGCGTAAAGCTTTTCATATTTCAAATCCAGTTCCGGCGCCAGGCAAATGATCAGGATTTCCCGTTCAATCGAGTTCAGGTGAAAAATAGAGGACAGGTGAAAGAGGGGGAGGTGGATACCGGCGTTTAGACTATTCTCTATTTTCAAAGAGACAGTTTCGCCGTGTTTTTTTAATTGATCCGGCAGGGAATTTTTTTCCAGGGAGGTTGACGGGTTTTCGTTTTCTTTTGGGATGTCCCGTGATACCCGGGCCGTTACCCTGTCGATGTCTTCCTCGCTGATATAGAGGCCCCGAAACAGGTGTGCCCCGGGGCTGTCCTGCGGTTCCGCGCCGCGCCCGCCGGCGCCGGCGGCTTCCCGCAGCGCCAGGACCTGGAGATGAAGGCGGATATCGAGTTTGATCAATTCATCCGCCAGGTGCTCCCCACCGTTGTTATAAGTCCCCTTGTTCATTTTCAGATAGGCTTCCGCCCTTAGAGATATTTTTGTTTTCCTTCACCGGGTGAAAACCTTATTAAATACGGGTTTTCACCAACAGTATATTTTATAATCCCAATCATTAACGAATAAATTGAAAGGAATCCTACCCATCTTAACAACTGTCGCACCCTCAAGAACAATTATTTCATCCACTACTTTTCCTTCCTTGTTGTCACTGGATAAGAATAACGGCGTCAATCTAACATACCGAAAAATGATTGTCAATATATGGAAGGAAAAAAAATTTTTTTTTGCGGTTAATCCATGGGGGGGGGTGATTATCCGCTTTTGAACAGATTTTTATACTTACCGGGGGTAATGCCCATTTTTTGTTTGAACACGCGCCGGAAATAGTCGGAGCTGGAAAATCCCATTTTTTTGGATAATTCATCGATGCTGATGTGATTTTCTCTCATTTCCAGCATTGCCAGGGAACGAAGAATTTTGATCATCAGGATGTATTCATGGAGGGAGTATTTTATATCCAGTTTGAAGCGCTGAGAGAGGTAGGAGCGGTTTACTTTAAATTCCTGGGCGATGGAATTGACATTAAGAAATTCAAATTCGGTAATATCGCGGGTCAAAATAAATTCGACCACGCAGTAAGACATTTTTGCCGGGCTGCCGCCATTCAATTTCATATTACACCTCTCAATTAATTAACATAAATAGCAGGCAATGAAAACCCTTAATTATGTTGGCAGCCCGAATCCTTTTGTTTTTTTTAAAAGCCACACCTTAATTCATTTTCCCGGCTTTGCGATTTTCCCCCGGCCGGTTTTTTTGATTGGCAAGTGTTAAGAGTTTGATTATTCCTTTCTTTTCCAGGGTCCCAACACTTTTGACGGTTAAAAGGAAGTAAGTCTATCTTAAGGCGATATTTTTGTCCGGTGTTTGCCCCTTGCCCTTGATAACAACGATTATATACAATTATAGATATGATAGCCCGGACGAGCCGGAATGCCGCTAAGCCAAAAAGTCCCGCGGTACGTCTTTGAGCCTGATAATGTCCTGTACACGGTCTTTAATATCGAATCCCATGGCGCATTTCACTTTACATACGCCGCAGTCATTGCAGGCCGCCCGGGATAAATCCACTGGATCCAACGTCTGCCTGGCTTCCCCAAGATTCCTGTAACCGTAAGCATACATGTAACTCCTCATCAACGTGGGAATCTCAAGCTTCGCCGGACACTGCCGTATACACTTCTCACACTGCTGACAATAAAGACCCGTTACTTTCAAATCCGCGGGCGGTTGAAGGGCCGCTTTATCCTCCGGCGTCAGGGTTAAATCCTCCATCACCGTAAGGTCCAGGTACAGTTGGTCGAAAGTAGTAAAACCCGGGATGGCGGTATGAATATTTTCATTTTGCAGCGCCCATTTTAACGCGGCCTTCATATCGATGGGAAACTTTTTTTCCTTGCCGTCCCAGTAACCGCCGGCCTGGGTTTTCATGGCGACGATGCCCAGGCCTGCTTTGGCGGCGTAAGCAATGGCGCTCTCCATGTCCGCCAGGTACTGCTGCTTAAAATTATAGGACGTCAACACCACATCATAGGCTTTACTATCCGCGGCCGCCCGCACCACTTCCGGTTCATTCCGGTGGGTAGACAAACCGATAAATCGTACTTTGCCTTCTTTTTTTAATTTTTTCAGCGCTTCCAGGTAAGGTTCGAACATGGCGGACTCCTTGCGGGAAACATTATGAAGATAAAGAATGTCCACATAGTCCAAACCGAGACGTTTTAAGCTGGTTTGAAATTTCTCATTAAAAGAATCGACTTTCGCATCCGGGGGGAATAAGCCGGTTTCTTTGTCCCTGGGTTCATAGATTTTGGTGGCAATCACATAAGAATCCCTGGGGCGGCCTTTGAGCTGCTGACCGATCATCTCTTCATTGCGGCCCATTTGATAATACCAGGCCGTATCCAGGTGAACGATGCCCGCATCCAGGGCGGCTTTAACCAACTCCGGGTTGTCCGCGTTCATAACGCCCATACTGACGATGGGTAATTTTATGCCCGTGTTTCCCAGCGTCCGGTATAAGAATTTTCCTTTTTGTCCGGGTCTTGGGGCCGGGGTAGATTGCGTCCCGGTTTCTCCCTTTAAAACGGAAGGAAGGACAACGGTTCCCGCCAACCCGGCAATCCCTTTTTTAATAAAATTTCTGCGACTTCTTTGTAAATCCTGCTGCTGTTGACTCATTTTTCCTCCTTATTATTACAGGGCATTATTTTATAGGAAATGGAAAATTATTTCAATAGTTTTTAGTTTTTTTATGCCTGCTCAACAGGATGCCGGCCAGGAATATGGCGAGGGTCCCCATCACGGGAATAAGAAAACTATGGAAAGGGCTGGCAAACGGGCTGTCCCAACGGGGCGAGAAAGTCATCCAAAGGATAACCAGGATACCCAGGGCAGCACCCACAGCCGCGGCCATATTGCCGGCCTTCCGGGAAAAATAGCCCAGCAGGAACAGGCCCAGCATACCGCCGCTGAATATCCCGGCCAGTTTCCACCAGGCATCCAGCGCACTGCTCACACCCATCATGGCCAGGGCCATGCCGGTCCCCAGCAAACCCCAGCAAATTGTGCTGATGCGCAAAACCCGCATGGATTTTTTTTCGGTCAACGCCGCCCGGGAATAACGTTTATAAAAATCTGTCAGGATCAGCGTGGAAGCGCTGTTAATGCTGCTGGAAACCGTGCTCATGGCGGCGGCGAAGATGGCGGAGATCACTAATCCGACGATTCCCCTGGGCAACCCCGTTACGATAAAATAGGGAAACACTTTGTCCGACATATCGGCGGCCTTGAGGGCATCGGGAAGCAGTTCGGGCCGGGCAGTATAATAGGCAAACAGTTCCGTCCCGATAAAAATAAACAACGCCGAAAGCGGTATATACGTCAACGCCCCGACTAACACGGATTTCTTGGCCTCCCGGGAGGTTTTGGCGGTCATGTAACGCTGGATATACGTCTGATCAATGCCGAAATTCTGGAGATTGATGGCAACGCCGTACAGCAGTACAACCCAGAAGGTGGGCGAAGATAAAGATAACCCGAAACTTCCCAGGCTGAATTTGTGATGCGCGTCGGCAATGGCAAAAATCTGCCCCGGGCCTTCGGGCATGCTGAAAAGCAAAATCCCGCCGCAGGCCAGGGCGCCGACTATCAGTACGATGCTCTGCACCACATCGGTCCAGATGACGGCTTCGATCCCGCCCAACCAGGTGTAGAGCGTGACAATGACCCCGGTTATGATAATGATCGCTGCGATATCCCATCCCAACAGGCCATGGAATGCCAGGGCCAATAAGAACATAATGGACCCCATCCGCGCCAGTTGGGTGAGCAGATAACAAACAGTGGCATAGATACGGGCCCAGGCGCCGAAGCGTTTTTCCAGGTAACTGTAAGCGGATATGTCGCCGTTCGCCCGGTAAAGCGGTACAAAGAAACGGACCGCCATCCAGGCGGCCAGGGGTAAAGACAGGCTGAAAATAAAAGGGTTCCAATCGGCGGCGTACGATTTACCGGGCAAAGCAATGAAACTGATGCTGCTGACATAGGTCCCCAGGATGGAGAGTCCCACGGCCCAACCGGGCACTGAGCGACCGGCCGCGGTAAAGGCCTCGGTGGTTTTGTTCTTTTTCATGAAATAAGAACCGTATGCGGCGACGCCGACAAAGTAAACGATTAAAACCATAAGATCGATGGTTGAGAATTGAGTTGGATTCATATTATATTTTGCCTCCGGCGGCCAGGGGACCTTTTTGAAAAAAGGTCCCCTGGACCCTCCAAAAACTTTTGTTTAAAGAATAATTGTTAATGAAAAAGACTAATGAGGATACGTTTTTTCTCCTGCCTTAATCGGGATATCCAGGTAATTTTCCAGCGGCGGAATCGGACAATTGAAACCGGGCGAATAATTGCATAATGGATTGTAACACCGGTTGAAATCCAGGATGACCGAGTATTCTTTTCCCAGCGGCCCGTGGATGTCCAGGAACCGGCCCACCTCATACGTCTCTTTTCCCGATGTGGCATCGCTGAATGGAATAAACAAGGAATTGAATTCGGCGTCCTTCTCATCAAGAGTGAATTTAAACGCCGTTAACTGAAACTCCTTGCCCTCTATTTGAAACTTTACCCTGGCATAACGGTAATAGGTTTTCTCTTCCTTTTGACTGGTACGCACCTTAAAAGTCTCAATGGTGGGGAATTTCTCAACGATGCCTTTCACGGCATATTTTGGGTCCGGAGGGAAATAAAGCAAGTGAGAGAACTGTTTGAACTGGGGTCGTTCCGGGTCATATACCATTAAGAGGAGCCTGTCCGGCGCCGGATAAGCCATTAATATACACCGCCCTAATTTGAAAGAAACATTTGAAGCCAATGGGGCGCCGGGTGCTATCGTTTTATCCCCGGCGTTGCAGGCGACGCCCGCGGCGTGGCTGTACCAGGACCACTGTCCTTCTTTGTTTACGATGGAAAGTTTAACGCCCGGGACTTTAGTATCGGAGATTACGACGTCTTTGTCTGTTTCAAGGATGAATGTTTCGGTTTGGGCGGCGGGGATTGCCAGGCGTTTGGTCCTTGACATGGGGGAATCCGGGAATTTTTTGAAATTTTCATCCTTCTCTAAGCGTTCTTTGACCAGGGTTTCTTGCCATTTCATATCTTCCGGCGCGCCGGTATAGGCGCGAACAAAAAATGTCATTACAAAAATGATTGTCCATAAAATAATTGTTTTTTCTTTTTTCATTGCGACCTCTTGTTTTATTTTTAAAACCCATTTTACACGAAATAGGATAATGTGTAAAGAAGAGTTAAACAAAAGTTTTTGGGGGTCCAGGACCCTTTTTTCAAAAAGGGTCCTGGTCGCCGAAGGCATTTATTTTATAAGCAGCGGCATAAATATTTCTACGTTACGGGGATCGGTTTGAACCGCTTCCACGGCTTTACGCACCAACGGATGGTCCCTCCTGATCAATAAAGGCCGCGACAGGATAGATGGGAACGGCCCCCGGGATGAAACCATTACCGCATCTACCGTATGTCCCTCGCCTTCGCCGGCAAGATACTCATTGAGAGTTTGCATAAACAACTGCTCCTGCGGAGTCAATTGATCAAAATTAAGAACCTTGCGCCGCGAAGGGGTCACCAAAAAACCAAAAAAACGGAAAACAAAACGCTTGAAACCCTTTTTCAATGAAAAGAAAAACATCGGCAGCCGCTTCTCTTTTTGAAAAACCGGCGTCAGGAATATGATGGG
Source organism: Candidatus Aminicenantota bacterium (assembly GCA_026393835.1). Taxonomy (GTDB): domain Bacteria; phylum Acidobacteriota; class Aminicenantia; order UBA2199; family UBA2199; genus JAKAGC01. Next base: position 77,763 of record JAPKZK010000087.1, read on the forward strand.
GAGTTTCTCCAGGTTCACCAGCAAATCCGCCTGCTCGCGAGTCAATGAGAGCACCGTTTTCCCCAACATATTATAACGCAAATGTTCCTTATGCCGGGGAACGGCAAAAATAGGAGATTTGCGGCCCTGTTCTTTAATTCCCGGTAAAGTAAGCGTCCCGGAACCCCCCATCCCCAGCGCCTTGAAGGGCGCGAAATGCTCCAAAAATGATAAAGAGCCTTTATCCTTCCCGTGTGATCGTGATTGCGAACGCGCGAACCGGTAATGATCGAAAATCAATTCTTCCATGCGGGCTTGAACCGGGTCAGGCGCGGATGCATGATTCCGGCACAACCATTGGTAAAGCTGGAAAGCATATTCCGCCAGGTGGTCCAGTAACTCCCCGGTGATTTCCCCATTGGACGTACCCATGCTCATGTCCGCGTATTCCACGGCGGCGTCGAAAATAAATCCTTTATGCGGCGGGAAAGTCACATAGCGGTAGGATATTCCCAGGTCCAGGAGCCGGAGGCGGCAAATATCCCCGGTTCGCGGGACGCCCAAAATTCCCCGGGAGATATAGTTAGAATCCGAAATGCTAAGACTTGCCAGCAACTGCGACAAGTCCAACAAAGGGCCGCGGCTGATGAGGCGGTTATTTAAATAGATACCCGCCTGGACCGACAGGCAGTAAGCCCGGAGGATATACTTTTCCCGGGCCGGGCTGCGGCCGGCAATACTGAAAAGCGTGATCCGTGTACCCACGCTTAAATCGCAGGAATTGAATTTTTCCAGGCGGCCCTTCTCAAAGACAATTCGAGTTTTCCCCAGGATAGAGACATTTTCCACCAGGATTTTCCGGGGCGCAGGGGCAAAAATAGCCAGCAAGCCGAAACCGCCGCGGTTTTGCAGCGTTTCCACCGCCGCTTCTTTCAATTCCGTGGGCTGCGTTGGGTCCAGGAGACAGGTGAGCGTTTTAAGCGCTTCCGCATCCAATCCCGAACCGTTATCCGTCGCCTGGATGCGGGTGCGGCCCACCCGGATATCCACCTCCCCGGCGCCCCTCCTTAACGCCGCCCGAACCAACTCCACCGGGTAATGGGACGGCGACCCGAAGGTATGGGAAGCCGCCTTTTTTAAATGCGCTTCCACATCGATGGAAAACAGGTTACTTGAGACAGTATTATTATCGTTCATGAGTTATGCATTATAACATCTCCTTTACCAGGAGCAGGGATACTTTTTCCAGTATTCGCCCCGGGGGGCCGGGGAATAAATTCGATTCCTTCAACAACATTTCGACCCACCGGAATTGGGCCAGTGGGGGATTTTCTTTATAAAGGGACGCCAGTTCTTTCAGTCCGGCGCAGTTGGGATTGACGGCAATAAAGCGGGTGGGGATATCCGCGCCGGGAAAGAAAGACCCGGGGAGCGGTAGGTGCGAGAGGTCCACATCCAGCAGGTCCTCTTTGCCGCGGGCCATGCCCGGCGCCAACAGGCAGGGCGGCGAGACCAACCGGTTCACCGCCGCCAATAACCGCCCTAGCGGCGAATTGTCCCCCTTTCCCGGCATTACCGGTTTTAACCCCGTAATACGGTCCAGGTTGACGGCCTCGGGAAGCGTCCTTATAATGGGATCAAAAGCGGGGTGACCGGATTCCAGTATGGGAATGGGGAAAGAAGAAAATGACTCTTTCAACCGGTCCACCAGGGGATTGTCATGGTGAATGAAGAATAATTTCCCCGCCCTGGAGAGTTTCAAGGCCCGGCGCAGGGAGATGGAAACGCCTTTGATGGTGGGGATGATGGCGATGTCCCGGATATTGGAGTTATCCGCCCAGGCGCCGGGGTGCAGCAGCGCATGAAGCGCCATGCCCGCCAGGTTTTCTTCCACCCGGTGGGGTTCCCGGAAATCCACCGTAATACCCGGCAGCTTGCTTTTTAGCAGCAGTAGGAAAAGGGACGACAGGAACAAAAACGAAAGAATGGAAAGAAATGCGGTGTTGTAGAAAAGCGAGTGGATGCCGGGGGATATTACCGGCGTTGTTCCTGTCGATGGGGGCGATGCGGTCTTAGGGTCCGCCGGGGATGATTGAGGCGGGGTAGGGGTAGGCGCGTTGGCCCCCGTGGAAGGGGCGGCGGAAAAGCCGGTGGAAGACTCGACGGAAGCGTAAGCGGTGACATCGAAACTTTGCCAGCCGCTGTCGAAATATTCGACCCAGGCATGCATGCCCGGCAGCACGCGCCCATTCTCGCCGGTGAGCCCCACCACCAACCGGGCCGGTACGCCCATACGTCTTAAAAATACGATGGCCGCGCCGTTTAATACGTCGCAATCGCCGGCGCCGATGCGTATCACTTTTTGAAACCAATCATTAAACTGGGAAAAAGAAGAGACATCGGCGTACTTTTTGGCCGTTTCTTCGGAATCGTTGTATTTTAAAAATTTCACCGTCAATTCGACGGCGGTGTGTAATTTTTGGGCCGTACTGGAGTTAAGGGAATCCTGTAATTCTTTTTGCAGGGTTTCCGGCATAAACAAATTTTCCGGCAGTTGGGTCGCTCGTTGGAGCGTTTCCGGGGAAATACCTGCGATATCCGTTTGTTCCACCGATGGGCAGCAGCGGTAGCGGAGAATGCCGCTGTAGGGAACAGTAACCAAAATCCCGCCTGCGGCATGGGGGTCGTACCGGACCGAACTGAGCAAGATGCCGTTAAGCGTAATACTATAAGGATCGATGTAATAAAACAACGGCCGTGGCAGCAGCAGGTCGCCCTTTTCCAGGGAGTGGAACGATACGATGATGGTTTTACGACCACAATCCACGGGTGGGAGTGAGGATGGCTCAGCGGTATGGGTAGGCTGTAATTCCTGGGTAAAACCCGAAGCCCGCCGGTACGTTTCCACGTGGTAGAGTTTGAACCAGGTGGCCGTTGGCGGTTGATACGTTAGATCCACTTTGAGCCGGGGGTTGGTGAGTTTCACGGTACCGCCGGTATAGCGGTTGCTTTCCGTCTGCAGCGAAATACCCGGCGGTGGAACCCGGGCCGGGTTGTTTTTGAACAGCGTTTTGAGAAGAACATATTCCAGCGGCAGCAGGATGATGAGGAGCAGTAGGGAGATTTTCCAGGGAGAGTGCAGGATGGCGGAGGCGTTTTTTTTGATTCTGCGCCGGGAGCGTTGGAAGAAGGTCCGGGGCGAGATCCTGTCGGACGCAATTTCCACCAGTTGGGAGAGAGCGTTTTCGGCTGTTTCGCGGACTTTTTGCAGGGCCCGGTTATCGATGATTTTTCGCCTGGATATATTGACTTCCAGGCTGCTGCCGTTGACCAGGTATACCGGGGCCAGGCCCACTGCCATTTGCGCGGCCTGGGTAGTTTCCCGGCGGCGGCCCCGGGGCGTTTGGCTGGGCGGCGTATGGGATAACTCTTCCAATGTGGCGCCCTGCCATACCGGTAAACCGCGGGCATAGAGGTTTACCTGCGGCCGCGGTCCCAGGCCCACCACGCCTTCCGCCCGGCGGGTTTTGAAACCCAGGGTCACGGGCCCGGGTAATTTCATGGGTCCACTGATACTTTTCCCTTCGAAAAGAACGGGTAAAAGGCCGGCCCGGCGGGTGTTCCTGCGCAGATAGGAGCAATAGCGGTTTAAAGATTCTTCTACGCGGTATAAAAACGCCGCCCGGGATTTTTCTACCGCCGGACGCACCAGTGTGATGCGGACGCCGCGGCCATTTAAATCCGCGGCGACCCTGGCGGCATTGAGGTTGGCGTCGATTTCGACCGCCCATTTTTCTTTTTTATAACAGGACTCGATGATGATTTTCGTGGGGTTGAATTTAAGCACGGTCCAGAAACCGATGCCGAATCTACCGGCGGCGTACTTTTCTTTGGATTTACTGGAAGCGTAGAGGCGGAAAAGGTATTGTACCGCATGGCGGTAGGTCATGCCCCGGCCGTCGTCTTCAAAGACCAGGATTTCGTTTTTGTCAGGATTATGATCCGCTTTTACCCGGATGGTCCCGGCGCCGGCGTCGCGGCTGTTTTGGGCCAGTTCCCGTATAAAGAACCAGGGGTCATCCCCATAGTCTTTGAGCCCGGCCTCGATCCATTTACGATATTCATTGGCATTCATCCGGCTTAACTATGCCATAAAAGAGAATAAAATACAAGGGGAGCCGCGAAGAACGCGAAGGGGCGCGAAGAAAAAAGAAGAGCGGAAGAAAAAATTGAATGATGAATTATGAATGATGAATGATGAAAAAAACCGTCTGAACCGCTGATTACTCAGATAACGCTGATGACGCTGATTAAACACTTTTTAATTTTAATCTGTGGCCCCTTCTACTTCGCGTGCCTTCGCGTTCTTCGCGGCCAAAGTTCCATGTGTACTGGGGGCAGTTTCTTTTTGTCCGTGTTTGTCCGTGTTCGTTGCCTGTCCGTGGCCAGGGCCAGGAGCGCCGGGCGATAAAACATATCTTAAAGAATAACTATTTCGTTATGCGGGGGACATCTTCCGTGCGCGGGGAAACTTTTGCGCTGATAATTATTAATTGTTAATGGCTATTGAACAATGCCCCCTTAATTACCGACAACTGACCCCGGCACTTGCAAACATGGCCCCGGCAGACTTAAACATGGCTCCGGCAGTTTTAAACATGACGCCGGCAGACTTAAACATGGCCCCGGCAGTTTTAAACACGACGCCGGCAGAGTTAAACATGGCCACGGCAGATGTGGAAATAGCGCCGGCAGGTGCGGGAATGGTCCAGGCGCTTTTGGAAAATGCCACAGTTCCTGGGGAAAATGGCAAAGAGGTCAGAACAATTAACAATTATCGTTTCCCCACATCCGTAATCAGGAATCGGGCAGACATGGGGGGATGCCCCTACGGCTCGATTTCTTATATGTCCCCTTATCTATATCAACGACGTTATGAAACTTTGGCTCGATGTTTCTCGTGAGCATGGAGACCCGATCCCAGAACCAATGTGCCATCGCCTGATGTATGCATAAAATCAAGATATTCCAGTTCGGCGAGACTTTTTCAGGCCTTCCGATCTTACCAGGGTTTCTGACTCCTAACCCCTGATTCCTGATCCCTGACCCCTAAACTGTTAATTCGCGCCCATTCGTGGTCAAGTTTTTCCCCAGTGGAGTTTGGTGGGTTTTAGGGCAGTCCAAAAGGCCCTTTTTAATAAAATCGTACAAAATTAAAAAAAACTATTGACTTTCCGGAAATTTTTATTTAGACTTAAATTTAAAATAATTGAGAGGTGACCGGAGTGTCTGACATAAAGGAAAAAAGGTACATCGAGCGGTTGATACAGGGAATATTGGATAAATGTTCCTGCATGGAAAATTGTGAATTAAAGGATATTGTCCAATACATTATGGCCGAGAAAGACACCCCTTTTGACCTGGGCTTCTTTTTCCTATATGACCAGGTAGAGAATACATTTAAGCTTGGCGAGGTATTCCCAGAGAGTTATACCGGCGTAAGAAAAAATATTGAAGAAACATTACAAAACATTGACTGCAATCTCGATTCCAGGCACGAATTGCCGCCAAAATGCGGTTTATTTCTCTGGGTGGCCAGGGAGTTCAAAAAAAATCTTGTCGGCAAAGATTTTTATCTCCCCATTGATGACCTCCAGGAATTCAAGAAAAAAAATGACCTGGCTAAGTACGATATCGATATAGATGTAGATGTACTTAAAGGGAAAATCAAATCCGAATACATACTCCCCGTTTCCATCAATAACGATCAAAAGAGCGCCCTTCACCCCGGGAAGATTCTTCATGCCATCATCGTGTTGGCCTCCTTTACCAGGAAAAACAAAATCCCAAAACACGATTTAAAAATCCTGTCGGACCTCATCAGCTTCATCATATCGGTGGAAGCCAGGAAAATAGCCAATAGTGCATTTCAGACTTACATCGATACCCTGGCAAATTTTGAAAAAATTGAACATCCAAGAGAAGAATATAAGAAGTTCATCGATTCTCTCAGGTATTTCTTTATAAGGAATATAGGGGAAAGTACATTGAAGCAATGTCACCTCAAGCATGCCTCCTTATGGGCTTTAAATACCATCGATCCGGGAAACACATTCCTGGTAAAAGAAGAAAATTTTAATTTCCCGGACAGCGGTAGTGTTACTACCAATATTATTACCAATGAACTCATCGGCGACCCACACAAGCACCATTATTTCTATGAATTTATCACCGGTCAAATTAAAAAAATTGAACAAAAAGGATCCGATTTGGTTTTTAAAGATATCATCGAAGTTTCAAATTTTGGTAAAGTTGGAAGGCGATTCTATCATAAAGAGCAATTCCAGGAAACCTACCGACTATCGAATGAAGATATCGTGGTGTTATTTCCCATCTTACCTCATATCGGCAATAAACAGAAACCGAAAAATGTCTATTTAATGGTCTTCTATTTCGATAAAAATACCTGTTCTTATTATTACAACCCTCATTTCCTGGAACTGATGTCCCATAAAATCTATGAAAACATACAAATCGTGATTCAAAAATCGAGGAAGTACATAAGAAGACGAATTTTTAAGAATATTTCGACTGTACTTGAGAAGGATGAGGCTTTTTACTCTCAGGCTTCCTCTATCATAAAAGAGACACTGGATTTTGAACATTGTTTGATTTACCTTTTTAGTGAGGACCGGGAGAGACTGGAATTAAAAACAAAAGAAGATATTGGCTTATTTCCAGAGGTTTTCAATATTAAAGGTTCGGAATCAACGAACATCATTTATAAAATATTAAAAAATGAACAAGCCGCTCGTAGAACCATAAGATATATCAAAGAATTAATAACTGCCACACATGTTGATAGACACCTGATCTGGTACAGCCGAGACGCGCTTCAACCTTCTTACTCAAAAGAAAAAAATAGTATATATTCAGCCATGATGATCCCCATCCAGGTTCCTGAAAATCCAGCCAAAGGTGTTTTGATTTGCCTTAATAACTGGAGATATACAAATGTTAAAGATAAACGAGAAAACTCTTTTTTTTCCTTCAAGGATTATGAAATCGCCTCTATTGGGGCGGAATCGATGGCCATCTATACGGAAATCCTTAGCCATGCGCGCATGTATAAAAAGTTGCTGCGGCGGTTATCCCATGAAATCCCCACCCAGGCCGGTTTCATTATGCAGAATGTCGAACAGATTCGGGATGAATTTACAAATATACTCGATAAAATAGGTAAATTAGAGAGAGCTCAGGGCATGGATAAACTGATTGATGATTATAGAAGAAAGCTTATATTTAACCAGTTTACACAGCAATACCAGGCCGCGTTACGGGTACAGGTCTTCGCTGAATTTTCTCATTGGGAGCGGCTTGAAGAAATCAATGTAAAAAAAGAGAAAGAACAATTGGACATGTATAAATTCCTTGCCTCTATTATAGACGGCTTGCGGTTAAATGCCGGGAAGCACGGAGTATTTGTGGAATTCGATTTTATTTATGATATGCCCCATAAAAAAGACCATATCATCCAAGCCCACCCCCTCTTTCGATTGGCAGTCTGGAACCTGATCAACAATGCCATTCAATATGCTTATTTCGGCACCACCGTATTCATCACCTTTAAAGATGGTCTGAATAACCATGACATCCACGTGGAGAATATTGGCATTAACATACCGGATGAAACCAAAGAAAAAATTTTTGATGAGGGTTTCCGGGGAGAAATGGCAAAGAGAAAGTACTTTAAAGGAACAGGCTGGGGCTTAACCCTGGCAAAAAAAGTAATTGAGGCTCATCATGGGCAAATTATCCTGACCAATAAAAATAATATTTGTGACCGAAATATTTTCGGCATTTTGGAAATAAAAAATCTATTCGAACAAAAACCTTCTGATGCCGACAGAGAAAAGTTTATCAACCAAAAATTACCGCAAAAAAAGAGTTACCATGATTTTAAAAAGCAATTGATATTTACCGCTTCGGAAGAAAAAACCCTGGAGCATTATAGGAAACTTTCTATAGTTTTTTCAGAACGGGCCGATTCCAATCTGGTTAAAGACTATTTTCAGAGACTTTTTGATGGGAACGAGAATATCGATATTCTTTTCCAAAGAGAGATCGATATACCGGTCAGTTATGTAAAATTTTCGATCAAATTGCCAAAAAATGTTGTTTCTACATATAGGGAGGATTTATGAAAAAGAAAATATTGCTTATCGAAGATGAGCAGGATATGAACTTTCGTTTAATCAACCAGTTGAAGGAATGTTATGACTTAGAGATTGCAGTCAGCATCGATGCGGCGATTAATTTATTGAAATTAGGGAAGGATTTTGAGCTTATCTTTCTTGATATTATGATGCCGCCCGGGCCATACTCATCCGAAGTAACAAACGATGGGATTGAAACCGGCTGGATTTTTTATGAACGTGAGCTCAGGCAACGGCCAACCAAAGTGGTTATCTGGACCAGGAACAGCGATATTCTTAACAAACCGTGGGGACGCAATGTAGTAGAGCGATTGATAAAGAGCAATGATGAAAGCCAATTGCTGGACACGGCCAGGAAGCATCTTGGCGAATAAATAAAAAGCAATGGAAAGGGAGGTGTCGAATGACAGGAAATGAAAGCAAATTTTTTCAAAAATTGGGACCTAATAAAAACGTTTATATTTGGCTAAGTTGCCTGACGGTACTACTGGTTATCTTAATTTCTCTTTGTGGATACATCTGTTGTAAAATTTGTAACGGTTTCAAGGTAGAGTGGGATGGGAACTATGCCACCCTATTAATCGGGGTGGCCGGTTTCCTGGCCGCATTTTCTGCTATCAGTATTTATTCGATCTTTAACGCTAATGTTAGCCAGGAGAAACAGATGATTGATATCCTAAAAGACCAGCTAAAAGAAAAGATTGAAATTTTTGATAAAATGAACAAAGATGCTGAAAGAGAAAAAAAATCTTTAAAAGAGACAGACAAAAAGGTTTTCGATATATTGAATACTCAAAACTCAATCATACAATTGACTTCGCCTTACAGCAGCACTTTAAAAAAGAGAGAGGCTATAATATCTTTTGATAAGCCTGATACAGATGACAACCTTAAAGACATGATATCGAATTTCTATAAGTCGATCGAATCTGAAGAAGAAAAATCCAAACCTTACTATGATGCGTTGGGGGCTTTAATCAAAAAATGGGGCAGGGACTGAGTATCCCGTTTGCGAAAAATACAGGGCACTATCCGGCTCGCCGAATCACCCCTTTTTGCTATTATATCAACCCTTCGAGCTGTGATATCATCCCCTAAATGGACTGATATCACAGTCTAAAGGGATGATGCCAACCCCCTAAAGCATTGAGATAATAGCCAAAAGGGGTGATACCGGTCCTCGAAGGGATGAGCAAATAGCAAAAAGGGATGCAATCATACCTTGAAGGATCGATATCACCCCCCAAAGGATCGTTACAATCTCAAGCAGGAATAACATGTAGGCAGGTAGCATCAATATATATGCCGGGAGGTGTGGCAAAAGAGTTTAAGGGCAGGACAGGCGACATCCCTAAAGTGCGAAGGGCGCGAAGAAAAAAAGAAGAGCGGAAAAAGATGGAAGTTGGGTTGCGCCAGGATAAGCCCTGGAAGAGGGGAAACACTGGCATATAGATACATATATGTTTAAGAGTAGAAACTCTTCGAAGAAACCCTGTGGGTATAGGTTAAATCCCACCCGGCAAAGGTTGACCACCAGT
>JAPKZK010000079.1 GCA_026393835.1 Candidatus Aminicenantota bacterium
CGATTATATATTAAAAGACAGTAGCGCTAAAATTTTATTAACTGCTAATGAAATAGCTTCTCTTTCCACAGAATGCCTTTTTAATTCTCATCATTCATCATTCATCATTCATCATTCAAATCAGCTTTCTTACCTCATCTATACTTCCGGCACCACAGGCAAACCCAAAGGCGTGATGGTGGAACATCGAAATGTGGTTGCTTATGTGTATGCCTTTTTACGGCAGTTTCATATCGATTCCACGGATACAGTGATTCAATTGGCTTCTTATTGTTTCGATGCTTTTGTGGAGGAGGTTTTCCCTGTTTTGTCGAAGGGAGGAAGGCTTGTCATCCCCGGGAGGGCCGAAATTGTAGAGATTAATCGTTTATTGAGATTAATGGCTAAATACCGTGTTACCATGATCGATTGTACGCCTTTGTTGTTGAATGAATTCGATAAATTACATACCGATACAGGGAGCGCAGCATTGGAATCCGTTCGGACTTTTATCAGCGGCGGGGATGTGTTAAAACCGGGGTATGTGGAGCACCTGTTAAAAATCGGCAGAGTTTATAATACCTACGGCCCCACCGAGAGCACTGTATGCGCCGCTTATTTTCATTACTCCGGCGCCGCTGGCGATTTGACTTCCATACCCATTGGAAAGTCCATTTCCAATTACAAAATCTATATCCTGGATGAACATCGAAAACCCGTTCCCATCGGCGTGGCCGGTGAGTTATGCGTTTCCGGTCCCGGCATTACCCGGGGCTATTTAAACCGGCCCGAATTAACTTCAGAAAAATTCATCGATCTTCATCATTCATCATTCGATCTTCCACGCATTCATCATTTAAAGTTATATTGCACCGGCGACCTGGCGCGCTGGCTTCCCGATGGGAATATCGAGTACCTGGGCAGGGTCGATTCCCAGGTAAAGATCAGGGGCTACCGGATCGAGTTGGGGGAGATCGAAGTGCAGTTATTGAGACATGATTCGGTAAAAGAAGCAGTAGTGCTGGACAGGGAAGGTGAAACCGGGGGAAAATATTTATGCGCTTATATTGTATCGAAAGAAGCATTGGATTTGACAGGGCTCAGAGAATATCTTTTACATCGCTTGCCCGATTACATGATCCCCGCGTATTTTATCCCGGTAGACAGGATACCCTTCACCGTCGGCGGTAAAGTGGATAGAAAGGCGCTGCAATCTTATAAAACCACCCTGGGCGCAGCGGTGGAATATGTGGCCCCCGGCAGTGACCTGGAGCAGCGAATCGCCGATTCCTGGAAAGAGGTATTAAAACTGGAAAAGGTCAGTATCCATGATAATTTTTTCGAACGGGGTGGGAATTCTTTAAGTATAATCCAGTTAACCAATAGCGTAAATAACGTGTTGGGGAAGGATCTCCCGGTGGTGACATTTTTTCAATACCCCACCATCAGTGCGCTGGCGCGCCACCTGGAGGGGAATCAACCAAAAACAAGTCTATCTCCGGCGGGTAAGGCAGCTAAAGTTGCCACAGACTTCCCCTTCACTTTGAAAGAAAGTATGGATATTGCAGTAGTAGGGATGGCCGCTCGGTTTCCCGGCGCCGTCAATATCGATGAATTCTGGGATAATTTGAAAGAGGGAGTAGAAAGCATCTCTTTTTTCACGGATGAGGAATTGGCAGCAGCCGGGGTAGCGCAGGAACTCCTCCATGACCCTAATTATGTAAAAGCGAGCGGAATAATAGAAGGCAAGGAAAAGTTCGATGCTGCGTTTTTCGACTATATACCGGCCGAAGCAAGGCTCATGGACCCACAAATGCGTTTATTCCATGAATGCGCCTGGGAAGCATTTGAGAATGCCGGGTATATCCCTGATATTTATGATGGCTCAATTGGAGTGTATGCGGGGGCCTCGAACAGTATTGAATGGGGGCTAAAGGTTCTATTTTCAGAGGAGGGGCGTGCGACAGGGGGCTTTGAAGTCGGCCAGCTAATAGATAAAGATTTTCTCGCCACCCGGATTTCTTACAAATTAAATTTAAGAGGCCCGGCAATATCTATTAAGACGGCCTGTTCGACGTCGTTGGTGGCAGTGCACATGGCTTGTCGTGCATTACTAACCCGGGAATGCGATATGGCCGTGGCCGGTGGTGTAACTTTAGGGGGCGCTGACAAAGAGGGTTACCTCTTCCAGGAAGGGATGATCCTGTCCCGGGATGGTCACTGTCGGCCTTTCGATGCCCACGCCGAGGGAACCGTGAGCGGGGAAGGCATCGGTATCGTTATCTTAAAACGAGTGAAAGATGCCGAAACCGACGGGGATAATATATATGCCGTGGTCAAAGGTTCGGCTGTTAATAACGATGGTTTTAATAAAGTAGGATATACAGCCCCCAGCGTAGAGGGGCAACGGGAAGTGATCGCAAAAGCGCTTTTCCAGGCAGGAGTGGAACCGGATACTATTAGTTACGTGGAAACCCACGGCACCGGTACAATTCTCGGAGATCCCATCGAAATAAAAGCGTTAACCCTGGCCTTTGCCACGGATAAGAGGAACTATTGCGCCATTGGCTCTGTAAAGAGCAATGTGGGGCACCTGGACGCGGCGGCAGGCATCGCGGGTTTTATTAAAACCGTCATGGCCTTATACCACCGGCAAATTCCGCCCACTCTGCATTTTAAAAATCCCAACCCGGCCATTGACTTTGAAAACAGTCCCTTTTATGTGAATACACAACTTAGACCGTGGAAAAGCCATGGTCATCCTCTCCGGGCCGGGGTGAGTTCCTTCGGCATCGGCGGCACCAACGCCCATGTGGTGCTGGAGGAATGGCCCGGTATTGAGAGGAGCCACGAAGAATCCGAAGGACGCGAAGAAAGAGATTACCAATTGATTTTATTGTCGGCTAAAACTTCTCCCGCCCTCGCTGAAATGAGGGAACGACTGGCCGATTATTTAAAAGAAAACCCTGTTTTAAAACTGGCCGATGCGGCTTATACATTGCAGGTGGGCAGGAAATCCTTTAAACGCCGGGCTATACTGACGGCATCCTCTGGAGAAGAGGCGTCCGATATACTGAAATCAGCCGATAAGATGCAATCCCACTTGCTGACCGAAGAGAAACAAAACATCGTTTTCATGTTTCCCGGCCAGGGTTCCCAATATGTGGATATGACGAGGGGTTTATATGAGAATGAACCCGTATTCCGCCGGGAAATGGACCATTGTTTCGAGATACTGCAGCCTATTACCGGACATGATTTCAAAAAGATCCTATATCCTTCTTTAGAGGATAGTAGGTCTAATAGGTCCAATAGAACCAATATTATCGATCAAACCGAAATGACCCAGCCGGTGATATTTATGATCGAATATGCCCTGGCACAATTGTTAATGGCCTGGGGAATCAAACCCCGATCAATGATCGGCCACAGTATCGGCGAATACACGGCTGCCTGTTTATCCGGTGTATTTTCCCTGGCAGATGCCCTGGAGATCGTATGCATGAGGGGAAAACTGATGCAGCAACTACCTGGTGGGACCATGCTCAGTGTACCCTTAGCTGAAAAAGAGTTAATGCCGCTACTAGGAGGAATGGATAATATTTCCCTGGCCGCAGTCAACAGTTCCTTACACTGCGTGGTCTCTGGTACCCATGAAGCAGTGGAAGCATTTGAGAAGCAGTTGGGAAAAAAAGGGTATCAAAGTCGCCGCCTGCATACGTCCCATGCCTTTCATTCAGCCATGATGAACCCCATCGTGGAGGAATTTGCCCGGGAGGTAGAGGGGGTAATTCTGAATAAGCCCAGTATTCCTTTCCTGTCCAATGTAACGGGAACGTGGGTGACGATGGAAGATGCAGTGGACCCTGGATATTGGGCCAGACACCTGCGCCAAACTGTGCGGTTCCTGGACGGAATAACGGAATTGTTAAATGATCCCTTATGGCCCTCGGTATTTATCGAAGTCGGCCCGGGCAAGGTGTTGAGTACTTTTGTGAGACAGCATGCGGGCCGTAAAAACAGGCCGTACAAGGTGGTGGACCTGGTAAGGCGCCCGCAAGAAGATACGGCCGATGACAAATACCTGCTGGAAAAGGTCGGACAGTTATGGCTTTACGGCGTCACCCCAGACTGGCATACCTTTCACTTCGTGAGAAATAGGAAGCGCATCCCTCTGCCGACCTATCCCTTTGAAAGAAGGGAATTCCGATTGCAAGGAAATCTCATGGATATTGTCAACAGTTTCTCTGGGTTTCAAATGGCGCCTAAACATAAGAGGACAGTGGAAAAAGAACAGGGGGAAGATATCGCCGCATTTTCTAAGCCGGATTGGGGCCAGCGCCCGGATTTGTGCACAGTGTATACCTCCCCATGTAATGAAACTGAACAAACTCTAACGCAGATATGGGAACGCTTTTTCGGTATTGAAATGCTGGGCTGCAATGATGATTTTTCCGAACTGGGGGGGGATTCGTTAAAAGCAGTGACTCTTATTGCCAGAATTCAAAAGGCAATGAATGTGCGGGTTCCACTGGCTGATTTTTTTAAAAACGCAACTATCAGTGGGCTGGCTGCATATATCGGGAAATCTTCATACCAACAGTTCCACGCCATTGAGACGGTGGAAACAATGGAATATTATGAACTATCCTCGGCCCAGAAACGATTGTATATTCTCCAGCAAATGGATCCGTTAAGCACCAGCTATAACCTGCCCCAGGTGGCGATGCTGGAAGGGAAACTGGACAGGGAACATTTGGAAATGGCTTTCCGGAAATTGATCCGCCGCCATGAAAGCCTGCGCACTTCCTTTGAAATGATAAATGAGGAGCCGGTTCAGAGAGTCCATGATGAGGTTGAATTTAATATCGAATATTATGATTTGGCCACGGACGAACGCGGACAAACACGGATCATTCACTCTTTCATTCACCCTTTCGATCTTTCCTGTGCGCCGCTGATGCGGGTAGGGTTGATAAAAGAAACGGAAATAAAACATATCCTTATCGTGGACATCCATCATATTGTGACGGACGGTACCTCAATGGAATTGCTGATAAAGGAGTTTAAGTTATTTTATATGGATAAAGAACTAGCGCCGCTTCAGGTACAGTACAAGGATTATGCTTGGTGGCAAAGCTGTGGGGAGCAGAAAGAAGCCATTCGACATCAGGAAGCATATTGGCTGGAGCAGTACAGTGGAGAAATCCCGGTATTAGAATTATTTATGGATTTCGCCAGGCCTGCGATGCAGAGTTTTGAGGGGCATTCGCTGGGTTTTGAACTTTCAGCCCAGGAGATAAAGGGGTTAAAGAAAATAGCAGCGCAGGAAGGGGTCACATTGTACATGGTGTTACAGTCGGTCATTACAATTTTTTTAGCTAAATTATCCAACCAGGAGGATATCATTGTAGGGACGCCTACGGCGGGTCGTCGTCATGCAGACCTTGAACGTATCATTGGAATGTTTGTCAATACCCTCGCCATAAGAAATTTCCCAGTAGGAGAGAAACGGTTTACTGATTTCCTGGGAGAGGTAAAGGCGAGTACATTGGCAGCTTTCGAGAACCAGGACTATCAATTTGAGGACCTGGTAGGGCAGGTACTGGTAAACCGTGATATGGGCCGTAATTCATTGTTTGATGTGGTATTTGTGCTGCAGAATCTGGATGTACAGTCGTGGAGTGTCCCTGGCATAAATATCCCTGGCCTGGTGGTGAAACCTTATGAGAGTGAACTTCTGACCGCAAAATTCGACATCACGCTGAGTTGTTTCGAGGATCATGATGGACTGCTTTTTTCATTGGAATACTGCACTAAACTTTTTAAAAAAGAGACGATCGAGCGGTTTATCGATTATTACAAGAATGTCATTTCTGCCGTGATTGAGAGGCCCGACCGGAAGATCGCAGATATCGAGATCATGAACGATGCAGAAAAGCTGCAGATATTGGACGAATTCAACGAAACGGAATCGTTCTATCCTGGGGAAAAGACCATCCATGAATTATTCGAGAACGAGGTGGAAAAAACACCGGATCGCATTGCTCTAGTAGGGGCAGCGCTTTCTGTCCGACCTGTCGGAGTTGTCAGCCTGAGCTACAGCCAATTAAATGAGCAATCCGGTCGATTGGCGCAGGCGCTAATAGAGAAAGGCGTCCTGGTGGATAGTATTGTAGGTATAATGCTGGAACGTTCCAACGATATGATAATAGGAATCCTGGGTATATTGAAGTCAGGCGGCGCCTATTTGCCGATCGACCCGGAATACCCACAGGAAAGAATCGATTATATGTTGAAAGATAGCGGTGCAAAGATGATGATAGGAAGAGCGGAAGAGCAGAAGAGCGGAAGAGCGGAATTTGTGTTTTCCAGCTTTTTCCTCGCTTCTTCGCTTCCTCGCTTCTTCGCTTCTGATTCTTCAAATCTCGCTTATATCATTTACACTTCAGGTTCCACGGGTAGGCCCAGGGGTGTAATGGTGGAACATCGAAATGTGGTTCGGTTGGTAAAGAATACAAATTATGTAGAATTCAGGGAAAATGACCGACTTTTGCAGACCGGAGCATTGGAATTCGATGCCTCTACGTTTGAAATCTGGGGATCATTGTTAAATGGGATGACTTTTTGTGTTGCAGCTAAAGATGAGATATTGAATCCCGCAAAATTGAAGGAGAATATCCGGAAATATGATATCTGTACTATGTGGCTTACCTCGCCGCTTTTTAATCAATTAGTTACTGTGGATATAGAGATATTTGATGGGTTATGGAATTTACTGGTGGGTGGCGATGTATTGTCGCCGTTACATATTAATCGAATAAGGGAGAGGTTTCCGCGGTTGAATATCATCAACGGTTATGGTCCGACTGAGAACACCACGTTTTCCACCACTTACAGGATAGACAAGCCATATACGTCTCGAGTACCTATTGGGAGGCCCATAGCGAATTCTACCGCTTACGTGGTAGATAGGGCCGGTCACCTGTCGCCCTTGGGAGTCGCCGGCGAGTTGTTGGTAGGAGGGGAAGGTGTATCCAGGGGCTATTTGAATAACCCCGAGCTAACGGCGGAAAAATTTATCAATTTTCATCATTCATCATTCGATCTTCCACGCATTCATCATTCAAAATTATATTGTACCGGCGACCTGGCGCGGTGGTTGGCTGATGGCCCCCCGGCGGGGGGAGCCACTAAAGTGATTATAGAGTTCCTGGGCAGGATCGATCAACAAGTAAAAATCAGGGGATTCAGGATCGAGTTGGGAGAGATCGAAGCGGAATTATCGAAACATGATTTGGTGAAAGAAGCGGTGGTCATCGACAGGCAAAGTGAAACGGGTGAGAAGTATTTATGCGGTTATATTGCGGCGGGAGAAGGATTCGATTTATCGTCACTTAGAGAATACCTTTCGAGGAGTTTGCCTGATTACATGATCCCTTCGCATTTTATGTCGATAGAGAGAATACCGCTGACAGTCAACGGCAAATTGGACCGGAGGGCGCTGCCGGAACCCGGGGTTACGGTGGGAGAAGATTATGCAACCCCGCAAAATGAAATAGAGGCTCAGATTGCTGCCATATGGTCTGAGGTCCTGGGGATAGAAAAGAGTAAAATAAGTATCGATGCCGACTTTTTCGATTTAGGCGGACACTCATTGAAAGCCATGGTAATGATTGCAAAGATACACAAAGTACTTAACCGGAAATTGGAATTAATGCAAATTTTTAAGATCCCCACCATAAGAGGTATTGCTTCACTAATCGAAGCCGTGGATTGGGTAAATACCGGGAATACCGCTGATAAATCCATCGATAGCGATGTGGAGCAAGAAAGTGAGGAAGTAATATTGTGAATGGAACTGCAGGGATTTTAATAGGAGAATGTGATGAATTTAGTGCAGCGTATCTCAAAATTATCGCCCCAACAGCGAAAATTGTTGGAATTAAAATTGAAAAAAAAAAATGTAGATATATTGCAAATTCCGATTACCAGGGTATCCAGGGAGAACCGTAAGGGATTCCCATTATCTTTCGGGCAGGAGCGGTTGTGGTTTCTGGACCGGTTGGAACCTGGCACACCCGTCTATAATATCGCCAAGGCCACCAAACTGGATGGACCATTAAACAAGGAAATACTGGAAAAGAGTATCCGGGAAATTGTCCGGCGTCATGACATTTTCCGGGCAGTGTTTAACCTGGAGCGTGGGGCCCCTCTTCAGGTTATCCTCCCGGAGTTATCCATCCCGCTTTGTATTAAGGATTTTAAAAATATT
The DNA here is from genome assembly GCA_026393835.1 of Candidatus Aminicenantota bacterium. GTDB lineage: Bacteria > Acidobacteriota > Aminicenantia > UBA2199 > UBA2199 > JAKAGC01. The sequence continues at coordinate 8,255 of JAPKZK010000079.1, forward strand.
GCGAAAGAACAACAGGACGCAGCGATTAAACAGTATCTCCAGCAGGAAAGTCAACATTCATTCGATTTGGCCAGGGGGCCGTTATTAAAACCCCAACTGCTGGAACTGGATGAGAATGAGTACATTTTTTTACTTCTGACCCATCACATCATTACCGACGGCGTATCCGTCCAGATTTTTTTAAGAGAATTAGCGCAAATATACGGGGCCTTTTCCGGGGGCCGGGAATCCCCATTGCAGGGGTTACCCATCCAGTACGTGGATTATACCTGTTGGCAGCGGCAGTGGTTCCAAACCGGCGCGGAAGGAAGTGAATGGCATAAGCGACAGGAAGAGTACTGGAGCGAACAGTTTGCCGACGGTGTACCGGCGCTGGCCCTGCCAGTGGATTATCCGCGACCCATCATGCAGAGCTTCGAAGGAAATACCGCCTATTTTACCCTGGATAACCATGAAACCGGTTCCCTCAAAGAAGCCGCTTTAAAAGGGAAGACCACCTTGTACGTCGTACTGCTGGCCATTTTTAATATCTTTTTAGCAAAATTAGGCGGAACGGAAGATATCGTGGTGGGAACGCCCGTGGATGGTCGCCGGCATAGGGCTTTACAGGATTTGATCGGGATGTTTGTAAATACCCTGGCGCTGAGGAATCGACCGGAAGGGGATAAAACCGCCGGGGATTTCCTGGCGGAAGTAAGGGACCACGCCTTAAAAGCCTTCGAAAACCAGGAGTACCGCTATGAAGACATCGTGAACAAAGTAAACGTGGGCCGTGATACCGGCCGAAATCCCCTTTTCGATGTGATGTTCTCATTGGAGAACCTGGAAACGTCCGAAGTAAGAATCCCAGGCCTGAATTTGAAAGAATACGATTATGAGCTCAAAACCTCAAAATTCGATCTGACATTAATTGCCCGGGAAGAAGAAGGAATCCTGCTTTTTTCCTTCGAATACTGCACGAAACTCTTTAAGGAGGAAACCATCCTGGGGTTTATTGGGTATTTTAAGCAGGTATTGCGTTTCCTGCCGGAAGATAAGGCCTTTGCCATAAAGATATCGGAAATAGAAATATTGCCGGATGAAGAGAAAAAAAAGCTGCTCATCCGTTTTAACAATACAGAAGCCGCGTATCCGGAAAATAAAACTATCCATGAGTTGTTTGAAGACCTGGTAGCAAAAATTCCCGATCATATCGCCGTTATTTTCGAAGAAAAAGAATTATCGTTCCGGGAATTAAATGAGCGCTCCAACCGGCTGGCCAGAAGTTTAATAGAGAGGGGCGTTACGCCGGGCGCCGTAACGGGGATTTTTGTCCACCGACGCCTGGAATTGATGACAGCCATTTTTGCCGTTTTAAAAGCCGGCGCTGTTTATCTTCCCATGGACCCCAATCACCCCGAAAAAAGAATAATATATATGCTTAAGGCCAGCAATGCCTTGGTAGTGTTAACCGATAACCGGTTATTATCCGGGGCCGGGTTTTCCCTGCTGGACCTGGTTGATGAAGCGAATTATAAAAATAGTTGGGCAGGGGCCGGTGTTTTAAAAAGTCCTGGAGACCCCGCATATGTCATTTACACTTCCGGGACCACGGGTTTACCCAAAGGGGTGGTTATCGAGCACCGGTCCGTGGTGAATTTCATGAAAGGCATGACAGATATTATGGATTTTAAAACCGGCGATCGTATATTGTCGTTAACTACCATTTCTTTCGATATTTTCGGGTTGGAAACCATTGTTCCTTTGATCCGGGGCTGCACTGTTGTGATGGGAACCGGTGAGCAGCAGATGGATCCAGGGGCCGCGGCCAGGGTCATCTTAAGGGAGAAAATAACCATATTCCAGGTAACGCCGTCGCGGTTGCAGTTGATTTTATCCGGCGGCGGGGCCGCAAATAGTTTAAGGTTCTTGCGGTATTTACAGGTGGGTGGTGAAGCTTTTCCCCAGGGATTATTGGACCAGGTTAGATCCCTGGTGGGAAGCGGCGGTAGAATTTTTAATCTTTACGGTCCCACCGAGACCACCATCTGGTCGACCGGGAAGGATTTAACCGGGGAGGGGCCGGTAACCATCGGCAAGCCAATTGCCAACACGGTTATTTACATACTGGACAAATATTTAAAAACGGTTCCTATTGGGGTATGGGGCGAAATTTACATCGGTGGGCGCGGTGTGGCGCGGGGATATTTGAACAACCCGGAATTAACGGCAGAAAAATTTGTCGATTTTCATCATTCATCATTCATCATTCATCATTCAAATTTATATAGAACCGGCGACCTGGGCCAGTGGCTGCCTGACGGAGATATCGAGTGTTCAGGCCGTATCGATCACCAGGTAAAAATAAGAGGATTCCGTATCGAATTGGCGGAGATCGAAAAGCGGTTGACCCAACATACAAATGTAAAAGAGGCCGTTGTTACGGCCCGGCCGGATGAAAGCGGCAATAAATACCTCTGCGCCTATTATGTCCCTGCGGGGGAAGAGGGGGAAGAGGGAGCGACGGTTGAGGTAGGAGAATTAAGAGAATTCCTGGGGGTGGAATTGCCCGAATACATGTTTCCCTCTTACTTTGTACCTCTTACGGAGATTCCTTTAACCGTCAACCGGAAAATCGACCGGCAGGCGCTGCCGGACCCTGTGGGAGGGCGGTCCCAGGTTGGAAGTGCATATCTGGCGCCTCAGTCGGACCTGGAGAGGCAAATCGCTGAACACTGGATGACAGTACTCAACGTAGACAAAGTGGGTATTCATGATAACTTCTTTACTCTTGGCGGAAATTCCATGAAAATCGTTCAATTAAACAGTCGTTTAAAAGAGGCCCTGGGCAGAGATATACCTGTGGTCACAATGTTTCGCCATCTCACGGTTAGTTCTTTTGCCCGTTATCTCATGGAGGAAGAAAGTGAGGCGGCGGTTACCGGGAAAACGGAGCAGCGTCGGCAGCAGGTAGAAGCATTGGACCGGGCAAAGAATAGATTTAAACATATATTAAATAAGACCTTGAGGGAAAAGGTTTAAAAAGAGGTGTCTCGCATCGATATGGACCGGGAAAGTGAAGAAATAACATTGTGAATAGGAGTATCAAAATGAAAATGAATATGAATGCACGTATGACTATTATCGAGTTTATTGCCGGGCTTAAAAAGTTGCAAATCAACATTCAATTGGCAGACGGGCAATTAAAGATTAATGCGCCGAAAGGAACGCTGACTCCGGTGTTGTTGAATGAATTGAAGGAACGGAAAGAAGAGCTTATCGATTTTTTAAAAAGTACTCAAACGCATGTTAAATCGGATTATGCATCGATAGAACCGGTGGAAAAGAAGGATTATTATATATTATCCCCGGCGCAGAAAAGGATATATATTCTACAGCAAATGGAAGCGGACAGCACCGGCTATAATATGCCCATGGTGATCCCGTTGACGGAGGAATTGGATAAGCAGCGATTGGAGACTGCCTTCAATGAATTGATCGACCGGCATGAAAGTTTGAGAACTTCGTTTACAATTATAGAGGACGAGCCGGTGCAGAGGATTTATGACAATGTGGATTTTAGGTTAGACGATATCGATTCAGGCTCAGCCGGGGATATTATTAAAAACCTGGTACGCCCCTTCGATTTATCGCGGGCGCCTCTTTTACGGGTGGCGCTGATAAGAATCGATTCTTCAAGGCCGGTGCTTTTTGTGGATACCCACCACATCATGAATGATGGCGTATCGCATTCGATATTAGCCAGGGAATTAATGGAGTTGTATACCGGGAGAGAATTGCCGACCCTCAGGCTCCAATATAAAGATTATGCGGAATGGCAGAATAGTAAAGCACAGCAAGACCAGGTCAAGCAGCAGGAACTATATTGGCAAGAGCGATTTTCCGGCGAACTCCCGGTGTTGAATTTGCCCACGGATTATCCCCGGCCGGTGGTCCAGAGTTTTGAAGGTAATTCGGTCAAATTTGTTTTGGCTGAGAAAGAGACCCGGGGATTAAAAAATATCGCCTCAGAAATAGATGGAACTTTGTATATGGTTATTATTTCGGTGTTTACGATTTTCCTGTCCAGGTTGAGCGGACAGGAAGATATTATCATGGGCACACCCACGGCGGGCCGGAGACATGCAGACCTTGAAAATATCATCGGTATGTTTGTCAATACCCTGGCGCTGCGCAACTATCCGTGTGGGTGGAAGCGTTTTAACGATTTTTTGCAGGAAGCAAAAGAAAGTACATTGGGAGCTTTTGAAAACCAGGAATACCCGTTTGAAAAGCTGGTGGAAAAAGCGTCGGTCAAAAGGGACCCGGGCCGGAATCCTGTGTTTGATGTGATGTTTGCCTTGCAGAACATGGCGAAGGAGACTGTGAGTGTAGAGGACGATCATTCTTATGTCGAGGAAAGCAACGTGGCAAAGTTCGATCTCACCCTGTCGGCTGTTGAAACCGGCGACAGTATGGCATTTGAATTAAGTTATTGCATCCGTCTATTCAAAGCGGAAACCATTGAGCGGTTCACCGTTTATTTTAAAAATATGGTATGCTCCATCCTGGAAGACCCTTCCCGACTGATTAGCGATATTGAGATGTTGAATGAAACTGAGAAACGTCAACTCCTGGTGGAATTTAACGACACGGGAGGGCCTTACCCCAACGATAAAACTATCCCACAATTATTCGCAGAGCAGGCGGAAAGAATCCCGGAACACATCGCCCTTGTAGGGGCAACAACTGTAGAGACGTTGCGCGCAACGTCTCTACAAATAACCTATCATGAATTGAGTGAACAATCCGGTCGCTTAGCCGGGTTGTTGCAGGAAAAGGGAGTCGAACCCGGCGTCAAAGTAGGTATTATGGTCGAACGTTCCCTTGAGATGATCATTGGAATCCTGGGCATATTGAAGTCCGGCGGCGCCTATTTGCCTATCGATCCTTCTGCACCACTGGAAAGAATCGAGTATATGCTGAATGACAGCGGAGCAAAGATTTTATTAGGAATGGAAGAATGTCTAAAGAAAATAATTGTTAATTGTCAATTGTTAATTGTTAATTGTAAATTATTAATGAGCCTGCCGCAGGCGCCTTTTCATCATTCATCATTCATCATTCATCATTCAAGTCATCTCGCCTACATCATCTACACTTCAGGGTCTACGGGGAAACCCAAAGGAGTTCCTATCACCCATGCGAATTTATCACCGTTACTGCATTGGGGGTATAGGCATCTGAGATTGGGGGCTAAAGACCGGTTTTTGCAGAATTTATCGTATTATTTCGATTGGTCCGTGTGGGAGATTTTTATAGCACTTACAACAGGGTCTAGTTTGTACATGGTTCCGAAGGAGTTGTTGTTGAACCCGGAGGCGTGTGTGGCGTTTATGACCCGGAACGATATAACGGTGCTGCATGTGACGCCTACCCAGTACCAGTATTATTTAAAAGCGCCGGAGAGGCCGTGGACATTGAAGTATTTGTTTATCGGGGCCGAGAAATTGAGTCGTGAGTTAGCCCAGCAGAGTATCGAATCGGTTCGAGAGGATTGCCGTGTATTTAACATGTATGGTCCTACGGAATGTACTATTATTTCGGCGGTCCTGGAAATTGGACGTGCGGATGTTGAGAAATTCGAATACTTATCCAGTGTACCAATCGGTACAGCGGTGGGTAATATCGATCTACTTATCCTGGATAAATATTTGAATTTAAGCCCGGTGAATGTCCTGGGGGAATTGTATATCGCCGGAGACTGTGTGGCGCAAGGTTATTTAAACAACCCCGAGTTAACGGCAAAAAAATTCAGCCATTTTCATCATTCATCATTCGATCTTCCACGCATTCATCATTCAAAGTTATACTGCACCGGCGACCTGGCGCGTCGTTTGCCGGACGGCAATGTGGAATTCCTGGGCAGGATCGATCAGCAAGTAAAGATAAGGGGTTTCAGGATAGAATTGGGGGAGATCGAATCGGAATTATTGAAACATGAATTGATAAAAGAAGCGGTTGTGATCGACATTGAAAGAGAAACCGGTGAACCGTATTTATGCGCTTATATCGTGGAAAAGGAAAAATTCGATTTAGCGGCGCTTAAAGAGTATCTTTCAAAGAGTTTACCGGATTATATGATTCCTTCATATTTTATGGGCATTACGGCTATACCTTTGAATCCCAACGGCAAATTGGACCGCAGGGCATTGCCCGCGCTTGAGGCGCAGGCCCGGTCGCAGGCGGGGGAAGCATATGCTGCGCCGGCCACTGAAATAGAGCAACGATTGGTCGCCCTGTGGGCGGAAGTTTTGGATATTAACAAAGATAAGATTGGTATGACGGCTAATTTCTTCGAGTTGGGCGGGCATTCGTTAAAAGCCACCATCCTGGGCGCCAAAATCCATAAGGCCTTTGATGTGAAAATCCCCCTGGTTGAGATATTCCGGTTGCCCACCGTGCGTGAATCGGCGCAATACATCGAAAATAGGCTGGTTTCCGCGGAAGATAAATATGCCGCAGTGGAACCGGTGGAAAAGAAGGAATATTATGTATTGTCTTCGGCGCAGCGGAGATTGTATATTTTGCAGCAGATGGTTCCCCACGGCGTTGTTTACAATATGCCGCAGGTGCAGCCATTAAGTGCGACCGTAGATAAAGAAAAGTTGACGGCAATATTCAAACAGTTGATCCGGCGGCATGAAAGCCTGAGAACTTCCTTCATCGCAGTGAATGAAGTACCCGTGCAAAAGATTCACGATGAAGTGGAATTTGAAATCGAATATTATGATTTAGCCGCGAAGAACGTGAAGGGACGCGAAGAAGGGAGGGGTGACCTTGCCTGGTTGCCCTTCATTCGCCCTTTCGATCTTTCCCGTGCGCCGCTGCTGAGGGTACAATTGATAAAAATGGGAGAGGAAAAATACACGCTGCTGGTGGATATGCACCATATCATTAGTGATGGTTTTTCCCAGGTCATCCTGGTAAAAGAATTCATGTCTATTTACGAAGGTACACCGCCTGGGGCTTTAACTCCCTTACGGATCCATTATAGAGATTTTGCCGAATGGCAGAACAGCAATCTCCAGGGTGAAGTTTTAAAGAGACAGGAGCAGTATTGGTTGGACCGTTTGGCAGGGACACTGCCGGTATTGAACCTGCCTTATGATTACCCCAGGCCCGAAGTCCAGAGTTTTGAAGGCAGTCAAAAGAGTTTTTACATAGGCCCGGGGGAAACTTCGGCAATAAAAGCAATGGCGGCTGGAGAAGACGCCACTTTTTATATGGTACTTTTGACGCTATTCTATTTAATGTTGTCCCGTTTGGGAGGCCAGGAAGATATCATCGTGGGAACTGCAGTAGCAGGTCGTAGTCATGCAGACCTCCAGCCGATCATCGGTATGTTCGTCAACACCCTGGCAACCAGGAATTATCCTTCAGGTGAAAAAAGTGTGACGGTTTTCCTCCGGGAAGTAAAAGCCAGTACCCTGGAATCATTTGAAAACCAGGATTATCAGTTTGAAGACCTGGTGGAAAAGGTGGAGGCGGTTCGCAATGTGGGTAGGAACCCTTTGTTCGATGTGGTATTTACCCTGCAAAACCTGTCTGAAGTAAATGAAGCGAAAACTGGGGCGGAAACAATAGGTGAGGTAGAACCTACCTTATATGACTATGAGAGTAGGACTGCAAAATTCGATCTGACGCTATTTGCCGTTGAAACCGGCGACGGGTTTGTTTTTACTCTTGAATATTGCACCCGGCTTTTTAAAGAGGAGACTATCGAGCGGTTTATCGGTTATTTTAAGAATATCATAAACTCTATCGTTGAAAATCCTTCAAAGCGGATAAGCGATGTTGAGATGTTGACTGAAACAGAGAAGCGGCAGCTCCTGGTGGAATTTAACGACACGGGAGAAACATACCCCAACGATAAAACTATCCCACAATTATTCGCGGAACAGGCGGAAAGAACGCCGGATCACATAGCCGTTGTAGGGGCAACGGCTGTACAGACGTTGCGCGCAGCGTCTCTACAAATTACCTATCGTGAATTGCATGAACAATCCGGCCGATTAGCCGGGTTGTTGCAGGAAAAGGGAGTCGAACCCGGCGTCATAGTGGGTATAAAGGTCGAACGTTCCCTTGAGATGATCATTGGAATCCTGGGAATATTGAAGTCCGGCGGCGCCTATTTGCCTATCGATCCTTCTGCGCCACAGGAAAGAATCGATTATATGCTGAAAGATAGTGGAGCAAAGATTTTATTAGGAATGGAAGAATGTCTAAAGAAAATAATTGTTAATTGTAAATTATTAATGAGCCTGCCGCAGGCGTCTTTTCATCATTCATCATTCATCATTCATCATTCAAGTCACCATGCCTACATCATCTACACTTCCGGTTCCACCGGAAAACCCAAAGGGGCGCCCATTTCTTATGCGAATTTATCACCGTTACTGCATTGGGGGTACCGGCATTTGGGATTGGGGGCTAAAGACCGGTTTCTGCAGAATTTATCGTATTATTTCGATTGGTCCGTGTGGGAGATTTTTATAGCGCTTACCACCGGGGCAAGTTTGTACATGGCAGCGAAGGAGTTGTTGTTAAACCCGGAAGTGTGTGTGGCGTTTATGACCCGGAACGATATTACCGTGCTGCATGTGACGCCTACCCAGTACCAATATTATTTAAAAGCGCCGGAGAGGCCGCGGACGTTGAAGTATTTGTTTATCGGGGCCGAGAAATTGAGCCGTGAGTTGGCGCAGCGGAGTATCGAATCCGTGCAAGAGGATTGTCGTGTGTTTAACATGTATGGTCCCACGGAGTGTACTATTATATCGGCGGTCCTGGAAATTGGACGTTCGGATGTTGAGAAATTTGAAAATCTCTCCGGTGTTCCGATTGGGAGGGCTGTGGGTAACATCGATCTTCTTATTTTGGATAGATATTTAAATTTAAGCCCGGTGAATGTCCTGGGGGAATTGTATATCGCCGGAGATTGTGTGGCGCAAGGTTATTTAAACAACCCCGAGTTAACGGCAAAAAAATTCGTCCATTTTCATCATTCATCATTCGATCTTCCACGCATTCATCATTCAAAGTTATACTGCACCGGCGATCTGGCGCGGCGGTTGCCGGACGGCAATGTGGAATTCCTGGGCAGGATCGATCAGCAGGTAAAGATTAGGGGTTTCAGGATCGAGTTAGGCGAGATCGAATCGGAGCTAATGAAATATGGTTTGGTAAAAGAGGCGATAGTGATCGACAGGGAAAGTGAGACGGGCGAAAAGTATTTATGCGGGTATATTGTACCGGAAGAAAAATTTGAATTACCTGTGCTTAAAGAGTTTGTTTCAAAGAATTTACCGGACTATATGGTCCCGTCATATTTTGTAGAAATAGAGAGCATCCCGTTGAATCCCAACGGTAAATGTGACCGGGGAGCTTTACCTGAACCCGGAAGAGGAGAAGCTGTAGAGAATATTATGTCACCCCGTAACGTGGTCGAGATGATGCTGGCGGACCTGTGGGCAGAGGTACTGGAAATAGAAAAAAATTCCATCGGTATCGACAGCGATTTTTTCCAATTGGGAGGGCATTCTTTAAAAGCCACTGTCTTGATGTCGAAAATCAACCGTGAATTCACGGTTCATGTGCCGTTGGTGCAGGTATTCAATACACCCACCATCCGGGGCCTGGCCGGGTATTTAAAAGAAGTGGGACATGAAACCGCTGTAACGGAAGACCCCCAATTGGTGCGGTTAAAAAAAGGTTCGGGCGCTGATCCCGGGCATTTGTTCCTGGTGCATGACGGCAGCGGTGAAGTGGAAGGCTATGTGGAGTTTTGCCGCCGCCTGGAACCGGACATCGATTGTTGGGGCATCCGCGCGGAAAAGTTCGCAGGTTATGCACCCTGTAATCTCAACATCGAAGCGATGGCTCAGGCATATATTGAGAAAATCAAAACCCTACAGCCGCAAGGACCGTATCGCATTGCCGGGTGGTCTTTGGGCGGTACGATAGCGTTTGAGATGGCTTACCAACTGGAAACCATGGGTGAAACGGTTTCATTCCTGGGGTTGATCGATTCACCGGCGCCCGCTACCGTTCCTACTTTTTTGAAGGAGGAAATATTCACGGCAGAGTCTGAGCTGGCCCGGCTCAGGGATTATTTACCGGGTGAGCCGATCGCTGAGAGGTTGAAACGTATTCCCGATATAAATAAAACCTGGCGGGAGGTGATTGCATTTTTAGAGGAGAATCATACCCCGGTTGAAAAGGTGAGACAGTTAATTCCCGCGTACCTGGCGCAAATAATCCCCGGTTATGAGCGGTTGGGGCTGCGGGAACTGATTTATTACCTGAACCTGGGGAGGAGTTTAGACCGCGCCCGCAGCCTTTATATCCCTGGGGGGAAAATTTATACCGAGCTTCATCACTTTACGGCAGTGGACTCGAAAGAAATATTGAAAGAGAGTTGGGCGGAGTATTGTCACTCGGCTATTAAGGTTTACCAGTTAAGCGGCAATCATTATTCGATATTAAAAATGCCCGGCGCAGTCCAGAGCGCCCAAATATTTAGCGGGGCGCTTTCTGCTTGAATATTGATTGTTCCAGAACTGTTCCGGAAAGGCATTGAGGGAACTTTTGGTTTATAAAATCCCCACCGACAATACCGTCACTTTGACGCCGTTATTCTCAACTTCTTTTTCCAATTGTTTCGCCTCTGCCTGGTTTAATTCGACGAATACCAGGAAGGCGACCTCTTTTAAATTCATACGGCGGCCATATTCCGCCGCCTGTTCAATGCCCTTTTCATGCGCATACATATCCTTGAAACTTTTTAATTCCAACGCATAGATTTTTTCGCGGTATTTAAGAATCAAGTCGATCTTGCCGTTGCCCGTCGGGAAATGCGGGATCACTTCCACTCCCCTTGCTTTCAGCAAATCGTACAGGTAGCGGAATATATTAAAATGATAGATGGCTTCATAAATTTTCATATCGGTTTTTCGCCGGGGCACGTCTTTGAAAAAAACTCCCTGATTTTTCGTCAAATAAGCCTGGTAGCGCTTTATAATATTAGGAATATAAAGCATTTCCTCGTTTATGGCGTCTTTCATGTCGTCCAGGGGATGGATCAACTGACCCAGGTAACTGAAGATTTCATTGGAAAAATAATCGAAAAGACATTTTTGTACAAACGGGCAGGAAAATTTAAGATAATACTCGTCGGCAGCCGCCTTTTCTTGATCAATCACCCCATTCATGTATAGATAATTGGTGATTTTGTTGTTGAATTTGAATTCGATTTTATCCCCGGTTTTAAAAAATTCCATGACCATTTCGTCATAAGGGGGTTTATTCACTTTGCTAATGAGGTTTAAGATATTGTTGTTAGGAAGGATATGGGTAGCTGCTCCGTAAGCCTCTTTATAATTAAGCATGGTAATCGGCTTTTTAAGATCATGATTATAGGTTTCGGTGAGCAGTTCACCGAACCAGGAAGTCAGGCCCGGTTGTCCCCGGGTTTCTTCATATAAAGCCCGCGTCACCTCCTCATCGATCTTTTGGCCGCTTTCCTTTTCGTACCATTTGAACATTCCCTCTAATTCATCAGAGGTCAAATTGGAAACATGGACGCTGCGCTGGACATTAAAGGGCGAGCCCTTCTGGTTTTCGATCCCCAGGACGCTGCGCACGCCGATTAAGGCCACACCATGGAGCAGATAGGTTTTTTTGTCGGTGGTTTTATCGATCTCATCGCGCCGGTGAATATAAATATTTCGAAACGTACTGACGACAGCATTTATCCCCGCCTCTTCAAGGGCATCGAATTCATCCAGGATTAAAATAAGCGGTTTTTCTATGGTGTTCCGGTTAAATATTTCCTGGAATTGCCTTGGGTCATTAATGCCGGTGAAGTTTTTTTCTAATCCCTGGCCAATGTATCCCGCGATGGTATCTATAATATAGCCGACATCGTTTATTTCTTTAAGAATTTCCAGGTTGATTTTAAGCACATGGAACCGGGGGTCTTTTTTTAAGCCAAAGAGGACTTGCTGCATGAGCCAGGTTTTTCCTGTTTGGCGTGGGGCCCAAACGGTGAAATAATGGCCGCCTTTTTGGGGATTTTCGCCAATCAGTTGAACATAGGTTTTTTCGATTAGTTCTTTCCTTGGAGCATAATAATCCATTTCCGTATCGATCGGTCCATAGGATGAAAATTTTCTCATGTTCAGCTCCTTATCTTTATATCTACCGTTAGGATTGTATCACAAGCGGAAACGGAAAGCAAACTAACTATTTCCTTGACTTTAGGATGGAATTCTATTATAGTAAATTATTAAAAAATGAAAAAGTTATTTGATTTTAAACAGAAGAAATTATTCATGTTTTTTTATAGTTACCAGCGGAAATATCTTTCCCTGGCCGTGGGCGCCGGTATTTTGTTGTTCATAAACGTCATCATGCAGCTTCCCATGCCCCTGGTGACCCGTTACTTAATCGACACCATCATCCCGGCCCGGGATTTTAAAGCCCTCAACCTCCTGTGCTTGCTGCTGCTGGGGATCATCGTGCTCAGTCAATTCAGCGCTTATTTTATGAGATACCTGACGGTACGCTACAATGCCCGGGTTCACCTGGACCTGGAACGGGACCTCTATTTCCACGTCCAGGAACTGCCCATGAGTTATTTTTCCCGGCGCCCTTCGGGCTACATCCTCTCACGCATCGGCGAAGTGTCTTCCGTAGAAGCCATCATGGCGGATACGTTTCTTTATGTATTGAGAGATGTCATTACCATACTGGTGGGGGCGGTGCTGATCTTGAAACTCCACCTGGTGCTGGGCCTGGCGTCGTTGTTTGTGCTGCCTTTTTTCATCCTATCCCTAAAGGCCTTTCACAAGAAAATCAAAGAGATCAATATTCAATTAAAGGAAGAGAGCGCCCAATATACCGGGAAACTGGAAAGGAATATTAATTCGATTGAAAAGATTAAATCGGCGGTGAAAGAAGAAAAAATAGGGCAGCGGTTGGTGGGGAAATTAACCACGGTCGTTCACCTGCGGATCAAATCGCAGATGATCAACACCCTGGCCGGGATTGTGGCGGGTTTTGTAGGTTCTATTTCTCCCTTCGTGGTTTTATGGGTCGGGGTTTCCGAGATCATGAAGGGCCACTTAACCCTGGGAACTTTTGTCGCTATCAATGCTTTCCTGGGTTATTTGTACGGTCCCGCCCAGCGGTTGACCAATGTCGGTTATACGATTTCCCAGGCCATGGCCGGCCTGGAACGGATATATGAAGTATTTAACGAAAACGAGGAAGATCAAAGCGGTGAACCGGTGGGCGCCGGCGACATCCGTGAAATCGTTTTTGAAAATGTCGATTTTTCTTACAACGGCGACGACGGCGAACAGGTGCTTAAGAATTTGAACCTGCGCATAAAAAGCGGGGAAAAAGTGGCGCTTGTGGGCGAAAGCGGCCAGGGCAAAAGCACCATCGTTAAAATGATTTTGAAATATTACCAGCCCCAGGCCGGGCATGTTTATTTTTCCGGCAAGGATTCCCGCACCATCGGGGTTAAAAGCCTCAGGAAAAAAATCGCTTATATTTCCCAGAAACAGCAAATCCTGGAAGAGGAACTGGAAGAGAAAATCAAAGATGTGAAGGTAAGGGAGCTATTGAAAAAATTCAGGCTGGACAAAACCATCCAGGATACAGAGGTCCATCAAATGGAATTTTCCGGCGGCGAAGTGCAGAAGATCGAATTAATGGAATCCATTCTCAGGGAAGCGGAAGCCGATATCCTGATCGTGGACGAAGGAACCTCCAATATCGATTATAATTCGGAGAAAATCGTTCTTAATGAACTTTTTGAAAAATACAGGGATAAGATCATTATTTTTATCGCACACCGCTTAAGCTCCATCACGGATTTCGAACGAATCGCGGTGATCGATAAGGGCGCGGTGGTGGAAGAGGGAACCCATCTTCAATTAGTAAAAAAACAAGGCAAGTACCATTTCTTATGGGGAATGCAGAAAGAAACGCACGAATAAGAGAAATCTTACTGCTTGTTAATTAACAATCCTTCTTGTTCCAATTTCTTAAGGTGCGTTTTAATGTTTTCCAGCGCCAGGGGCCACAGCGCTTTGTTCACTCTCTTATAGAGCGTCTTTGTCATTTGTTCCGGGGTTTTTCCTTGTTTGTATAGTTTAAGCACCTGTTGTTCCCTTTCTATACGGTGTATCAGTGTCTTTTCCAGCGGCGCGACAGATTTCAGGACCATGCCGTGGGAAGGTAAAAGATACTTCGGATTCAAACGGATAATACGTTCCAGGGTCCGGAAGTATTTCTTCATATCGCCCTCTTTCGTGGCGATAACCACTGTACTTGCCCTGGATCCCGGTTCAAGACCCTCTCCCTGGATCAGGTCGCCCACCAGGAACCAGGTCATACTTTCCGGGGCCAGGGCCAACTGGCCTTCATCATGCCCGGGAATTTCAAAAACTTTTACGTCCTGGCCGTTCCAATGGGTTAGAACATCCCCTTCCCGTGCGAATTTTATGTTAATGTTCGCAAAGAAATCCGGCCCATTTTTCTTAAGCAGTCTCCCATAGGAATCTTCACTGATAATAATGGGAATAGCAAATTCCCTTGCCAATTTTTGAACTTCATTGACGTGGTCCACATGATGATGAGTGATAAATATATCCGTATAGGTATATTCAAAGGAATTTTTTAAAGTATTTACCAGCCTCTTATACTCTTCATCGCTGAAAGGGGAGGGATCGACGATCAATTTTTTATCGCCTTTATCGCCGATCAGGAAACAGTTTGTCCTGTGAGCCATTTCGGGGGGAAAGACATAAGAGACAACGATTAATTGATCGATCCCGTCGATCTCCTGAATACACGGTAAAATCTGCTGCTGTTGTTTATCCGAATTATTGCTTATCATTTTCACCATAGCCTGCATTTTCCGCAATGACAAGCATTTCCATGTCATCCGTGGCTAAGGCATCATTACGACTAAAAGCACCTAATCGACAACCGAAAATGCCGATATTTTTAAACCCCAGGGTCTTTAAATACCAGGTTATCTCACTGGGCATATAATATCTATCCGTACATTTTATGGTTTTCTTTTCCCCGGAATCATCGGTCATTTCCACCACGGATGTTTCCCTGCAAGTGAGGATATCGAAATGGTAGTCTTTACTCTTTAAACCATGTTCATTTAAGAATTCCTCGGTTGAATGAAAAATGGGAAATAAAGCGCTTAATGTGGTTAAAATCAATTTTCCATTCGGTTTCAGGGCCTTCCGGGCGTTTGCCAGGATTTGATAATTCATCTCGTCGGATTCCATCAAAGAGAACGCCCCTTCACAAATTATCATCACCAGGTCAAATTCATTATTAAAATCCAGTCGCCTGGCATCCGCCTGGAAAAAGTTAACGGTTACCTTTGCCTTTTTCGCTTTTTCTATGGCCCTGTTCAATTGGGCCTTTGATAGATCGACGCCGGTTACATTATATCCTCTAACGGCCAGTTCGACGGCATGCCTGCCGGTTCCGCAGCCGATGTCCAATATGCGCCTCGTCTTATCGAAACCGATTTCCTGTTCGATGAAATCCACTTCTCCCTTAGTCCCCTGGGTAAAACATTCCTTATCATAAGATTCCGCGCAATTTTCAAAAATTTCTTCATACCATTGTTTCATGTCAAATCTCCTTGTATTGTCAATAAATGTCAATAAATATAAATACCATAAATTGAAAAAAATTACAACAGGCGACAGATGACGAAAAACTTGTGACAGGTGACGGAAAAACGAATGTGTATTGTTTTAATTCATGAAAAGTATTATCCTTACATCCTTAACAAAAGTGAAATGAGAATAAAAATTTGGAGGCACCCGATGAACGTTTTAAAAATATTTTTGGCAGCCGTCGTCATATTCCTTTCGGTCCCATTGTTTGCCGCTGAGGAACCCGCGCAGCCGGCAGACCCTTTATTCCAACAGGCCATGAAACTTCAAAAACGGCTGGCTTTGGATGACGCCCAGACCGCGAAGGTACGGGAAATTCTTGAAAAGGAACAGGCCGCCGCCGTGAAAGACCGCGACACCTTAAACAACAATGCCTTGAACTTAATCCAAAAGGCCTACGATCGGAAAAAAGAAACAGGGGCCCAGGTGGAGGCATTGTTAAATCCCCTTCAAAAAGAGAAATTTCAAGAAGTTGTGAAAATGACCCATTTTGACCGCGACCTGTTCGAACTTACCGAGGGGCTTGTGCTCAACGATGAGCAGGCGTTTACCGTGGAAGGCATCCTGATCGATTATTACAATAAATTAAAAGAAATAATTCCCGAAGAGATGTGGTCCGATGAAGGCCCTGGTCCCGGTATACCCGTGATATCCCCAGGAAAAGCAATCGGGGCTTCCCGGGGAGTCGGGCGCATGAAGGGGCTGATGAAATCCCTGGAGCGGAAAAAGAATAGGGCCATTAGAAAAGTTCTAACCCCGGGGCAAAAGATATTGTTCGAACAGATTCAAAAAGTTAGAGCTGAGAAAAGGAAGCGAAGAAGCGCGGAAGAGGGGAAGAGTGGAAAATAGGATTCAGGGATCGGGAGTCGGGGGTCAGGATTCAGTCAGTGTTCCTCCGTGTTCGTCCGTGGCCTTTTTTTCGTGTTAATTCGTGTAATTCGTGGGCTCCTGTTGAATAATGCGGCCTTTTTCCATAATCGCCACATAGTCGGCCAGGAATTGCGTGTGGTTTAAGTGGTGGGAGATGAAGAGCACCCCGATTTCCAGTTGTGCGAAGATATTTTTGAAACAGCGCATCAGCCGCGCCGCCATGATTTCATCCAGGGAAGAGAAGGGTTCGTCCAGAACGAGAAATTCCGGTTCCAGCGCCAGGGCGCGGGCCAATACAATGCGCTGCAATTGCCCGCCGGATAACTCGGATGGGTAACGATTTAAAAAGCTCGCCGGGATTTCCACCAACTCCAGTAAATGATCTATTTTTTCTTTGAACTCATTTTTATGTGTGGGTTTTTTGTTGATAAGCAGCGGTTCCCAGAGGATTTTTCGAATGGTGAAACAGGGATTTACCGAAAGAAAGGGGTCCTGGAACATCACCTGGTTTTTTTTGCGGAATTCTTTTATGGGAATAGAGTTCATGGCTTTTCCCCGGTAGAGAATTT
Organism: Candidatus Aminicenantota bacterium; assembly: GCA_026393835.1. Lineage (GTDB taxonomy): Bacteria > Acidobacteriota > Aminicenantia > UBA2199 > UBA2199 > JAKAGC01. The sequence continues at coordinate 25,455 of JAPKZK010000079.1, forward strand.
CGCCGGCGTCGTATTTTTCCAGGCCCAGCAGTACCCGGGCCAGGGTGGATTTGCCGCACCCGGATTTTCCCATCAGGGCGTTGATCTTTTTTTCGTAGATAACCAGGTTAACGTTGTCCAGCGCCGGGAATTGATTGGCGGGATAACGTTTTGAAACATTTTTTAATGCAAACCTGGGGTCCATTCTTTATAATATGTTATTCAGGGGAAAAAAGCAATGGGTTTTCCCATTTTGGATAGTTTTCAAGTATAAAATTTTTGAGTACGAATTTCCGATTTTTTATTTATTTGATTTTTACTATTGACAATATACTATCGGGAATGATAAATTTATACCGTCATGAAAAAAGAAGAGAAATGTCCGAAACGATTACAGGCTGTCGATTTTTTTTGTGGTGCAGGCGGTATGACCTATGGCCTTAAGCTTGCAGGTATAAAAGTACTTGCAGGGATCGATATCGATATCGAATGTAAAGAGACCTATGAATTGAATAACCCGGATTCATTATTCATTCACGCGGATATAAACAGGCTAGAGGAGCATGATTTTCAAAAAAGAACCGGTATTGAAAGAAACGATGAATCCATGGTTTTTATCGGGTGCAGTCCTTGCCAATACTGGACACGGATCAATACCCAAAAGACAAAATCCACAGAAACAAAAAACTTGATTAATGAATTCCGGCGATTCGTCGATTATTTCAAGCCGGGTTTTATTATCATCGAAAACGTTCCGGGACTATCAAAAAGAAAAGAAGAAAGCAATCTTGACGGTTTCCTGGAATATCTTAAGGCGAATGGATACGCTTATGCTTACGAAATTATAAATGCCAATCATTATGGAGTTCCCCAAAACAGGAAACGATTTGTACTTATTGCCTCAAGAGTTCTGGAAAGTATAAAAATTCCCGAACCCGAAAATGATCCCTCACTTGTGGTCAAAAATTTTATCGGAGTAGAAAACGGGTTTCCTAAAATAGAAGCCGGGCATACGGATGATTCGAGTTTTCAGCATTCCACTGCGCATCTTTCGGAAAAAAATATTTTGAGATTGAAAAAGACCCTTCCCGATGGTGGTAACCGGTGGGCCTGGAAAGACGACCCTTATTTGCAAATCAACGCATACAAAGGGAAAGACACGATTTTTCGCGATGTTTACGGTCGAATGTACTGGAATAAACCTGCTCCTACCATCACAACAAAATTCATTCGGACATCCAGCGGTCGATTCTCTCATCCTGAAGAGCATAGAGGGCTTTCATTGCGGGAAGGATCAACATTGCAAACATTTCCGATAAATTATGTTTTCAAAGGTCCTAATTCGGATTCTATTGCAAAGCAGATCGGGAATGCAGTTCCACCGGAAATGGCCCGGTGTATCGGAGAAGCTTTGCGAAAGGAAATAATGAATGCCGACATTTAGAGCAAGGGCGAGAGCCGTCGACCTCCTGGGGAAAGGACAGATCGCCGATTTGCCTACTGCCATCTGCGAATTATGGAAAAACGGCTATGACGCGTATGCCGATGATTTGAATTGCCACCTCTATCTGAAAGGTTACAAAGGAATAAACGCTCCGTTGTTCTTCCTTTCCGATAACGGTTCGGGTATGAATGCGGAAGAGGTGAAAGACAAATGGCTTATCCTGGGCACTGATTCCCAAAAAAGAGGGGGCCAACCACCTATGTTCGGGAAACCGAAACGAATCCCTATGGGGGAAAAAGGAATCGGTAGACTCTCGGTCGCCTACCTGGGCAACCGGATGTTAATGCTGACTAAAAAACAAAATGAACCGTGCACGGCTGTTTTCATACATTGGGAAATATTGGAGAATTTCTACCTATACCTGGACGAATTGAATATCCCCATAAAAGAGTTCAGGGATGTCGACGACTTCGATCCCGCTTTCAAATATCTTTTAACCGGTTTCGAAGAAAACCTTAAAAAAGGAAATTGGGATGAGCATCGGGCGCTGGCTGAAAAAATAGGAAATGAAATAAATCAGATCGTTTCCCCGGATTTTATAAAGAGCGATATCCTCAAAGCATTTTTATTGCCGGATTCTCACGGTACATTCTTTATTATATTCGACCCTCACGAACAGCTTTTACTGCTTTCGGATGAAAATAGGGTCGAAATATCGGATGATTCAAACACCAATTATTTGCGTTCTTCTTTGAGCGGGCTTTACGACGGGTTCAGGGAGAATAGGGATGTCGATGTTCATTTTTGGTTGCATGAAAATAAAGGGAGATACGATCTCATTGCCCGCGATTTTTTTTTCTCAGAAAATGAGATTTATAAAGCCGATCATTGGTTAGAAGGCGAATTCGATTCTACCGGGTTTTTCAGCGGGGAGTTGCAGGTTTTTAATACTATCGTCAAACATACCTACCGGCCCAGGCGTGCCCCGGGGGACACACCTTACGGACCGTTCAAAATCAAATTCGGGTCCATGGAAGGTGTAGGGAAAAGCAGTAAATTATCGCAGGAACAATGGTTGCTTATGGATAAAAAATTGGAAACATACGGAGGGTTGTATATTTATCGGGATAAATTCAGGGTACTTCCTTATGGCCGTATCCAAAATGACTTTTTAGGATTTGAAGAAAGGAGATCGAAAAGCGCCACGTATTACCACTTCAGTCATCGAAGAATATTCGGGTTCATCGAAATATCCAGAAATCACAACCCCAACCTGATCGATAAAGCCGGTAGGGAAGGATTTATTAGCAATAAGGCTTACTGGGAATTCGTCAAAGACCTCATTGGCTTTTTCATAGATCTTTCCGTCAGGTACTTTCGAACAACACCGGAAGGAGAAACGCCCACCTTAAGGGAGCAGCAGGCAGAATCCATCAAAAAGCAAAATGAAAGAATTCTCAAGCTGGAAAAAAAACGCTCGAAACAAACGCGAGCCGGATTCGATAGGGAACTGAAACAAAATATCGAACGACTCGATGCATTGGACCCGGAATTGCAGGAATTATATGAAAAGTTAAACCAGGAGGCCCGGAAGCCGGAAATTATCTATAATAATATCGAATCCATGCTAAGGGAAATCACGGCAAGAAAAGCGGAATTTAAAAACCTAAAAATAGTCAAACCCAGACGAGTTAGTATTACCAAACCCCAGGAAAACAAATTATATTATTACAATCAAAAGTTGGATGATTCCATGATCATCATGGACAAATGCGATAAGTTGGCGGACGAATTAAGCAAAAAATTGTCCAAAGAATTCTTATTATCGGAATTCCATAGTAAGTCCGCGCAACTGAAAAAAGATATCGGTCAATCCGTTGGGAATTACAGGAAACGGTATTCGGAGGCCGTAAAAAAATTAGAACAAGAAATCGACGCGGACCGGCAAGCCTTCGAGGACTTGTTTGACGAGAAAACCGTTAACATTATCCCCACCGGTACGGAGGAGAAAGAAGACCTTGAAAACAGGCTTGCGCTGCTGGAAAAAACATACGTAGCTGTTAAAGAAGAATTGGAAGAAAAGTACGACAGCTTTGTCAAGCATGTGGAGAGCCTGACCTTCGGTATCGATGACGATTCCCTGGTGGGCTGGTACAAAGACCAATACGAAAAAATCGAAGAAAAGGTTGAAGCCATGCAGGAATTGGCGCAATTGGGCATGGCCATCGAAATTATCGATCACCAATTCAATGTTCTTTATTCGGAAATGGCCTCAGCCATCGATTTTTTCAAAAGCTACGCCGACAGGAATGCCGAAGTAAAAGAGAACTTCAGCCAGTTGAAAGAATCGTTCCAGCACCTGGAAAGCAATCATCGTTTATTAACTCCTTTGTACAGGACGACCCGGAGGATAAAAACGGAAATATGGGGGAAAGGCATTATCGAATACATGAAAAAATTCTTCGTGAACAATCTAAGCAAATATAGGGTATCGCTTACTTCGGATAAATCTTTCGACAATTACTGTTTTTATGCTTACGAATCCGTAATAAAACCGGTTTTTATAAATATAGTCGATAATGCCTTCTATTGGTTAATCCCTGTTAATGACAGGAAGATACACCTTGCTTACGAAGATGGGAAGATATTGGTGATGAACTCCGGGGAACCCATCGATCCCGCGTACAGGGAAGATATTTTCAACCTTTTCTTTACTCGAAAACCGGCCGGGAGAGGGATCGGGCTCTGGCTTGCCAGGACCAATTTGAGGGCGCATGGCTTCGATATTTATTGCACATTCGAGAAAAAGTACAACAGGTTAAACGGGGCTTGCTTCATAATCGAGCCCTATGATAAAACGAGGGAGAAAGATGAATTTTGATTCCGCAGCCAAAGAAATTGTTGCCAATTCCATCCGGTCGGCTATATGCATCGATGATGAATTTGTAGAACCGTATGAAGAAGCAAGAGGGAATGTCAAAAATGTAAATACGCCCAAACAACTTAGAGAGTTGTTTAGGAAAAGTAATTGCAGCCTGGATGTTTATACTTATAAAGGTTACCCGGAACTGGAAACAGAATCGGAATTCGTTTTTAAAAACCGGGACCTATTGATCCTGGATTGGAAACTAACGGACGGCCCGATCAAATTCAAGGACGCCCTCGATATTTTGAAAGATGCGGTTGAAAACCCCAGCCTGGCTTTCGTGTTAATTTACACAAATGAACAGGATCTAGACGATATCGAGATGCAGATTCGCTCTTTTTTCAATCGAAAAACCGAAAGTACGAAAGAGAGCAATAGAAGAATATACAACCAATTACTGTCATGCCTGGACGAGGAGTTCTTTTTAAAGGAAAACAGTGACAGTATCCCTGAAAGTGCGGAAGCTTTTTTCAAAGATAACAAGATTAAAGGTGTTTTTAAAGAGTTTTTTATGAACGGGCCTTCGGATGAAGCTGTCAAAGATTTCAAAGCAGTCATCAGGGATTATTTCGGAAGTCAACCGGATCAACAAAAAATTGGGGCGGAATTCCTCAAACGTTTCGAAGAAACAGTGAAAAAACTGTATGGATGCGATAACCTATTCAAAGGTTGTGAGCAAATAGAATTTTACAATAGAAACACCTACATATCCCCGAAACCATTTCATCCGGATATTTATTGTCATAAGTTACACGGTCAGTTGCATGCCCTTTGGGTTAACAACACTTATATCACTATTTTCAATAAGATTGACACACCCGATACTGTTTATAAAAATTTTTCGAGCTACCTTTGTTGTAGCCCCGGCAATATTATGACACTGATTGCCCTTGAGATGAAGAACAACTTCAGGGAAAATTCGGGGAAAGTCGGAAAAAATTTATTGGCTGTGGATGAACTTGCATTTTTTCATCACCGGCGAACATTGTCCGATGAAGAGGAATTTTACGATTTCTTAAGAAATAATTGGAAACATCAGGTGGCCTCCTTTCATTTGAATTCCGATTCGAAAGTATTCCCGGTAATGGATGAATACATTGACAAGAATCGAATCAATGACACAATCGATAAGAGAAAGAATGGGGATAAGGAGGAAAGCTTCCGGCAAGAACTGGCAAAACTGAACTTCCAGTATTCATTTCATCATACGGAAAGAAAAGAAAGAGATTATCTACGATTCGGAGATATTTTTAGCGTCCAAAATTCAGCGGAAGCCATTGACATTGATGGGTATCTCTTAAATATCACGGCTCACTGCGACTGCTTAAGACCGGACAAAATCAATTATTATTTCCATTTTGTCTCAGGTAAAATCGATTCGTTGAAAAATGCACTGAAATACATAAACAATGAAGATGATTGTTTCTCATTCTTCTGCCCGAAAAATACCCCCCTATGCATATCCTGGGAAATCAAACCTTTTACGATTTTTATACCGGAAGAAAAGAGACGTTTTTCTCCTGGTTTCCCGATAGAAATAGAGATCGGTAAAGAATCGAAATATCTTTTTTATGAAGGCGCATTGTTGGAGAACTATGCCCAGAGAATCGCCAATAAAGCATTCGCTCATGCTGCCCGCGTCGGAATCGACCTGGTAGGATGGGGAAACGAATCGAAGAAGGAATCGAAAAAGTAAATCGGTCGATGGATATTTACCCGGAAAAGAAAAGAAGCGAAGTTATGTCCAAAATCCCCGGGAGAGACACCAAACCGGAAATGTATATCAGGAAATTCCTATTTTCAAAAGGATTCAGATATCGAATCGATGACAATAGATATCCCGGAAGGCCGGATATCGTTTTGCCAAAATTCAAAACCGCTGTTTTCATTCACGGTTGTTTTTGGCATGGACACCCCGGGTGTAAAGCGTCGAAACTCCCGGAAACCAGGAAGGAATTCTGGGAGAAAAAAATAAATGATAATATATTAAGAGATAAACGTAATATCGAAGCATTGAAGAATCGAGGATGGAATGTTATTGTAATATGGCAGTGTGAAATAAAAAATATTGCTGCAAGGCAAAAGCGTTTGGAGTCCTTACTTACTGAGCTTTCAAATCTGTATGAACACCCTCCGAGGTGAGAATGTTACGGGGAATATTCGGTGCGGAGGAAAGAGTTTGCTGTGTTTTGGTACGAACATGAGATGCGGAAAAAAGCGATGCGGCGGAGAATGAAATAATTTTGATCGATTCACCGGGAAAAATGGCATATTCATAGAAAAAAATGGTAAAATCACAAAAAAGTGAGGCGCATTCGCCCCGGGGAAAGGCGTATCCCCTACAAAATGAGGCGAAATCGCTAAAAGGTGAGGCGTATTCCCTACAATACGAGGCGTATTCACTTAAAAATGAGGCGTATCCGCTCTGGGAAATGGCGTATTCGCACAAAAAAATGGTCTGTACGCAATTTTGCCATTAATTATGACCGGACGGAAGGCACGGCATTGCGAATACGCCTCTTTTTTGAGCGAATACATCAACTTATGACGCGGATACGCCTCACAAAGAAGCGAATACATCAATTTTTTGAGCGGATACGCCTCATTTCCGTGCGGATACGCCATTTTTCCAGTGAAAATGTCGCGAATGCGGACGCATTTTTCGTGATTTGATACACTTTTTCCATCCCTGGAACAGGATTCGGCAGCGGAAGGGTTTTTCCTTTTCCATTTTGTTATAATCCGACCATGGAAAATACAATTTTAGAAATTAAGAATATAAGCAAATCCTCCGGCGATATCACCGCGTTAACCAATTTCAGCGTTTCCTTGCAAAAAGGCGAAATCCTGGGCCTCCTGGGTCCCAACGGCGCCGGGAAAACCACCCTGATCTCCATCCTCTCCGGCACTGTCAAAGATTTTTCCGGGGCGGTTACCTTTAAAGGCAAAAGCCTCTTCGCCGACCGCAAACTGAAGAATTACATGGGCATCGTACCCCAGGATATGGCCTTTTACGAAGATTTAAACGCCCTGGATAATCTTCTGTTCTGGGGCGGACTCTACGACATGCCCGGTTCGGAGTTGAAACAGCGCGCCCTGGAAGAACTGATTAAAATCGTGGGCGAAAAAGAATTGGTGGATGTGGCAGGGGAATTCGCGGCCGCGGCCATGGCAAACATATTGAAACAGGCTGATTTTGCCGAAATGCTTTCCGTCGCCGATAATGGCAATCCCGGTGCTGATGACCGCCATTATCGGCGCGATATTCGCTCCCTCCGCCGATAATAAATTACCCAAAATAAAAGTGCTGGTGGTGGATAAGGATAAAAACATTGCCGCAAAGTTCCTCCTGGGTGCATTCGATTTACCGGAGTTGAAAGACATGTTCCAGGTAACCATGGTGGATGAAACCGAAGGAAAGAAATTAATGGCCGCGGGCAAGGCGTCCGCCATGGTGGTTATTCCTGAAAAATTCTCCGACCGCTTCATCAAAGCGGAAAAATCGGAAATCATGGTGATTAAAAATCCATCGGAACAGTTCTTACCCAACGTCGTGGAAGAATTCATGATCACTTATGCCGTCGTTATGTCCGGCTTTATCCAGGTCTTTGAACCGGAATTAAAGACCATCGATAATTTCCTGCGGCAGGATACCCCGCTGGAACAAGTGTCCATTGCATCCATAACGCCCTTCCTTGAACAAGGCAAAAACAAAATCGCTGCTTTAAAGAATTACTTATCCCCTTTGTTGATTCAATTAAAAGCTGAGACGACCGGGGAAAAGAAACAAGGATGTTCTATATGAAGAAGATTTGGCATATTGCATTTATCGATATCAAACGGATGGTGCGGGACAAAACCTATTTTTTCTGGACCCTTTTGTTTCCGCTGGTGTTCATTTTTATCTTCGGCAGTATTTTCAGGGGAGATACACAGCCAACCGTGGCGGCCCTGGTAGTGGTAAACCGGGACGCCGGACCCTGGGGCGCCTATTTCATCGAAAAATCAAAGCGCCGGGCATCGATGTCCAGGCCGCCGCCCAGGTGGAAACCAAAATCATCCAGGCTTTTATCCTGGTTATTGCGGGCAAATTGCTTTTCAATTTGAACCTGGGCAATAATTTCCCCGGCTTACTGGGCCATGGATTCCTTTCATAAAATCATATTCTTTAACGGCGGGTTTGGCGATATCGGCCTCAATTTAATCGTTCTCCTGGGTTCGCTCTGGTCTTCACTTTCCTGGCCGTACGGTTCTTTCGTATTAAGGACTGAGCGTGCCCCTCAACTTATTTTCATTAATAATTAACAATTGACAATTGACAATTAGATTTATTTTCGGATTTACCTATTTAAAATTTCCATCGGGATTTTCGAGATCACGGTGATTTGGTCGTCCGGGGTGACCCGTTCATCCGCCATTTTTATGTTGAAAATCCCCTCTATATTGAAAGGTAAATCATACGGCTTCTTTTTATACAGGGCGATGAAATCGACGCCCGGGGTCGGGGGCAAATCATGATACCCGGTTTCATCTTTTCCCACGGGTAATATTTTCTCTTCGATGACCGCATCGATCTTATGCGACGAAGCCAGGAATTGCTTTAATAATTCGGCCTCTATCAAGGTAAATTTCTCCTTGATGTGATTTTCCGGGTGAATCCTGGCGGTTGCGGATAATCCCTCATAATTAGCTATTACTTTCTCAACCGGGACCTGCGGCGTCTCCCGCCCCAACACGAACCAGTTGACTTTCAAATTGTCATAAAGAATGTCTTTGTACCGAAAATTATTCACCATGGAATAGACGTGATACAATTTAGGCGTTTTTTCTTGACTCATCCGTTACCTCCTTCTAAAGATATCACTTTACCAGGAATCGCAGAAAAAATCAATTCATCCACCTTGATTTGTTCTTAAAGAACTGGTATAAATATTACTTTAATAAGGAGAAAAGATGAAACGAAACGCCTTGGTGTTAATGATTGTTTTAACTGTTGGGTTATTGTTAAGTACGGCCTGCGGCAGAAAGGACGATATCGATTATGACCGGGCCCAAAACCTCTGGGAGCAGCAGATCATTCTCATAGATAATTATATCGGCGAAGTGGAGAAATCGACCAAACCGGATGTCACCGTGAAAGCCATGGACATATTTGCCCAGGGCCTGGAGGATCTGATTCCCGGGCTCAACGAATTATTTGCAAAATACCCGGCTTTTAAAGAAAGAATAAAAAAAGAAAGCGGGGAAAAATCCGGGATGAGCGTGAGCCCGGATACGCAAAAAAAACAGGATGCAATGTTGAAATTGATTGCCGCCGGTTTATTTACGGAAAGCCTGGTTAAGATGAAAGAAGATCAATTGAAAACGATTCCTCAATTGGGCGAAGCGCAGAAACGGCTGCTGGCTGTCCACGGGAAGTTAAAACTGGACGATTCCCTCAAAAAGGAATCCGGGGTGGTTGAGGTGTACACCCGGTTTGTCCAGGGCCAGTTTACCGGCAATACCAACCCGAAAGTGGAGAAATTTTTTGAGAAAATACGCAGGGCCAGTATTACTTCCCGCTTGAAAATAACCATGCGCAATATGTATATATTGGGGCTGGCCATCGAATCCTTCAAGGCCCAGTATTCTTATGTTCCCGATGTGGTGGAAGTGGATCAGTTACGAACTTACGGGGATTTCGTAAGCAAATTTTTATCAAGGTATATTAAACCCGGGCAGCCGCTGCCCCTGGATGATGGATGGGGAAATTATTTTTCTTATAAATCGGCGGATCGCGATTACTGGATCGGCAGCGGCGGCAGCGACGGGAAGTTCAGCGGCTTCGAGCAAAAGGGTGTTTATACCGACCTGGAAAAAAGTGATGTAATCTATTCCAACGCGAAGTTTGTCTATTTCCCTCAATTGGGTGAAAAACCCATCGGTAAATAATAAGAAATAAGGGGGCTCTTTTCGAGAAAACCGCCCCCTTACCCCCATAAAAGCTTTTAACTTATCAAAAGCTTTGGGAAGTCAAGAAACCCTTTCTCGAAAGGGTTTCTTGCCGCCGGAGGCAAGTTACTAAAAAATCTTTGAGTTTTTGGAAAGCGCGGGCGCGGTGCGAAATTTTATTTTTTTCTTCGGCGCTTAACTCCGCAAAAGTTTTTTGCAGCGGCGGATAAAAAAACACCGGGTCATAGCCGAAGCCGCCGGCGCCCCGTTTCTCCGTTAAAATAATTCCTTCCACCTCGCCGCAAAAGGATTCCATAACGGAGCCGTTCCTGGAGAGGGTAATTGCCGTAACAAATTTTGCCCCCCGGTTTTCCACTGCCACATCTTTTAATTCCCGCAGCAGTTTCTCGATATTCTTTTCATCATCCTTGGGTTGATCATTACCGGCCGCATAACGCGCCGAATGAACCCCGGGTCTTCCCCCTAACGCTGCCACTACCAGCCCGGAATCGTCTGCCGCCGTATATACATCCTTGACCATCCGGCTGTAAAAAAGCGATTTCTCAATGGAATTCTCAAGAAACGTTTCCCCGGTTTCCGGGGCGTCGCAGTCGATATTAAAATCAGTAAGAGAATAAACCTTTATGGGCAAGGGAGAGCCCGCGCATAACCGTTCGATTTCTTTTGCCTTTCCTTTGTTTTTAGTGGCTGCCAGTAGTTCCAGTTCCATTGTTTCTTTGATAATTACAAATGTTCGCTGATGATTTCCTTTACTCCCGGCAGTTGCATGATTTTTTCGATAAAACCTTCGTTTTTGGTTTTGGAGGTAGTCAAGGTAATTTCGATTTCATAACCGTTATCGACTTTTCGTAGGCGGGAGTCGATGTATTTCAGGTCCAGTTCCCGGGTGATTTTTTTAATTTCGATCAGTACCGAGGCCCTGTCTTCGGCGGCGATGACATAGGCAAACGTTTGCGCCTGGTTTTCCAGGAGGTTGGTAATATATTTCAAGGAAGTTAAAATCAGCACTACGAAGGCAGTGACGATAAGTCCGGTTAAATAATATCCGCTGCCGACAGAGACGCCTGCGGCGGCCACTACCCAGATAATGGCCGCGGTGGTAAGGCCGTGGGCGGCGAATCGCGCCCGAACGATGGCGCCGGCCCCCAGGAGCCCGATGGCGGTGATAATGTGTCCTGTCAATCGTGTGGGGTCCGCGGCTTTCGAAATATCTCCCATTTTAAGGGAAAGGATCGTGATCAATGTGCTGCCCACCGCGATTAAAATACAGGTGAGTAAACCCGTGTCTTTCCGGGATAATTCCCGTTCGAAACCGATGATGCCGCCCAGTACCGCCGACAATAAAATTTTTAAGATGATTTCAATTTCCATTTATAAGTAACCTCTACTGTATTGTAATATAAAATGGATTTTTAAGCAATTTAAAGAAGGAGTTTCAGTTTATAGGAGAGGGTTTCCAGGCATTTTTTCAATCCGAAGAAGCGAATCAGGCCCATGCGTTCCAGTTTATCCCGGATCGATCCGGGTATATCATTCTCATCAAGGCCCGTGCGCAGCAGTTGGGTTTCCTCTTCGGAGAAAGATTCATTTTGTTCGATCCATTTGACATAGGCGCGGTTTTCCGGGCAGGAGCGCTGGCATTTCATGCAGCCCACAAGGCATTCGATCCAGGAAGCGTCCAGCCAGTCCGGGAAATCCAGGCCGCCGCTGTAACCGCTGTAAAGCGTAATACAGCGGTCTTGTCGGATGGAGAACCCGTCGCGGGAGATGGCCTTACTGGGGCAGGCCGCGGCGCAGGCTGAACATTTTTGGCACTGCGGCATAATTTCCGGTTCTTGCCAGGTATCATCGGGGCGCGGCATATCGGAATAATACGTGACCAGCATATGAAAGCTGCCGCAGCCCGAAACATAGGCGATATTGTTGCGGCCGTATTGGGCCAGCCCGCTGCGGACAGCCGCGATTTTTTGGGGGACGCGGGCAAAGGTAACGCTGTATCCGTAGGGTTTGAGTCGTTGGTTCAGCAGGGATTCCACTTGTTCCGTGATTTCCCAATAGCGGATATAAGAAGGGGGCAGCAGCAGCCAATGGGTGGCGCCTTTCCAGGAGAATCCGACAGTTTCCTGGGGGCGGGGCACGGCCGCCACGATTAAAGAGCCGGATTCCGAATAACCTTCCGGCATGGGGCAGTCAAATATCCGGCTGTAGGAGCGGTAAACGATGTCGGCCAGTTTGCCGTCGGCGTGAAGCGTGTCGATTTCCTTTTTCAGGTCTTCCCTGCGCCGGGCAGAGACGATCCGGTGCGGATACGGTAAATCATCGATGTTCGGACTTGCTGTCATCATGGTTTCTCCTGGGAATAAAGTAAAGCTTAGAAATTGTATTTTAAGTGTTATCCGGTAAACGTTTTTTCAATTTTATCCCGGTATGGATATAAACCCCGGCCTTTAAAAGCAGGAATATTATAATCGAAATAAAAATAATGGCCGCGCCTGAAGGTATATTTAGTTGATAAGAGAGAAACAAACCGCAGAAAGACGCCAGGAAAGCGAAACCGGATGAATAAACGATGATGCGTTTGAAATTTTTGGTAATCAAGTTGGCCGTGGCCTGGGGTATGGTCAACAGGGATATTACCAAAATAATCCCCACCACCCGGATGTTAATCACAATCGTCAACGCCACCAGGCTGATAAGCACGTAGTTAATAAGTTTGGTAGGAATTCCCTGCGTCCTGGCGTAATCTTCATCAAAGGCCACGAAAAGTATTTCTTTAAAGAGCAGGGCAAAGAAAAGAAAGATTACCAGCGCCAGGCCGGTCATCAGGAAAATTTCCCAGTAAGAAATTGTCAGGATACTGCCGAAAAGGTAGCTCATCAGGTTGGCCGCATACCCCGGGGTAATAAAAATAAAGATAACACCCACCGCCATACCGAACGACCACATCATGCCGATAAGCGAGTCCTCGCGCAGTTCGGATTTATGCGACAACGCCTCGATACCGACGGCGGTGAGTACGGAAAATACGGCCGCCCCCACCAGGGGGGGGAGCCCCAGGTAATAGGCAATGCCCACGCCGCCAAACGAAGCATGACTGACGCCGCCGCTGATAAATACGATCCGGCGCGAGACGATATAGGTCCCGATAAACCCGCAGGTGATACTGGAAAGTACGGCCCCCAGCAGCGCATTGATGAAAAATTGGTAATGAAACAATTCTAGCATGGGTATTTTTCTCCGCCGGTCTTTAATTTTCCGGTGCAGCCCCGGCAATTTTGATGGTCTTTCAAAACCCGGTGGGGGGTGTCCCCGTGGGCGATCAAGTCGATTGGACAACTGTAACTTTCCAGCACTTCCTGGGTGATTTCGCCGGACTCATGGTAATGAAGATAGCGGCACACACAGGCAATGGTTTTGACATATGAAGATATCATACCCAGGTCGTGGGAAACCAGGATAATGGCGATTTCCTTATTCAACTCTTTCAATATCTCGTAAAGGTCTTTCTCAAAACTTTTATCTACGAAAGTATTGGGCTCATCCAGCACCAGCAGTTTCGGGGAGGAGATCAGCGCCCTGGCCAGGAAAACCCGCTGCATCTGCCCGCCGGAAAGCTCGCCGACGGCCCTGTTCTTCAGGTGCAAGATGCCCATCTGCTCCATGGCCTCATGGGCCCGCGCCCGGTGCCGCCTGGAAAACCGGTGAAATAACCCTACGCTGGCGGTCAGGCCGGAAATGGCCACACTTTCAACGGTAATAGGGAATTTTTTATCGAACATCGAAGCCTGGGGTATGTAGCCGATATGTTTTTTGATATGCCGGGCGTCTTCGATAAAGAAGCGAATCTTCCCGCGAATGGGCGACAGCAGTCCCAGTATTACTTTTAAAAGTGTGGTTTTACCGCTGCCGTTGGCGCCGATAACGCCGATAAAATCTTTTTCGTAAACGGAAAGATTCACCTCTTCCAGCACGATTTGACCATTGTAACCGGCGGTAACCCCTTGAAGCTCCAGGATTTTTTTCTTTTCCATGATGGCGACCTTATTCCGCCCCCAACGCCTCTTTAAATGTGCGGGCGGTTTTTCTCATGTTATCCGGCCAGTCCGGGGCCAGGGGGTCTACGGCGACTACTTTTCCATCGATCTCATCCGCCACGGCGCGGGCATTGGCGGCGTCAAATTGCTGCTGCACAAAAATCACCCGGATGTTTTCCAGCCTGGCGGTATCCACGATTTGTTTCATGGTGGCGGCGCTTGGGCTTTTGCCTTCGATCTCGATGGAAAATTGGACCAACCCGTAATCGCGGGCAAAATAGGCCCAGGCCGGGTGGTACACCATGAACTTCTTGCCGGTTACGGGCTTTAAAAGGGTTTCGATCTCAGTGTGCAGCGCATCGATATCCCGTATGAATTCGCTGTAGTTTTTTTCATAAGCCGCCCGCCTGGCGGCGTCTTTTTCAACTTCCGAGAAGGCATCCAGGATGTGTTTGGCCTGCACCTTGACCGCCGCCGGGGACAGCCAGATATGGGGATCGACGCCGCTGTGGTCATGATCGCCGACATTTCCCCTGGGTTCTCCTGTGGCGGGGGCCGCCCCGGTGATAAGAGGAACCCCTACGGAAGTATCCACGATCTTCATTTGTTTATTGAGGGAAGCGATTTTATCGATCCAGGCCTCTTCAAAGGCCAGGTGACCGATGCGGAAGTACAGGATGGAATCGCCCACTGCTTTCATTTCCCGGGGGGTGGGTTCATAGGTGGCTTCGCTCTGGCCCGGGGGGATCATGACGTTGATTGTATAATCATCCCCTACGATGCGCCGGACAAAATATTTCTGAGGCAGAACGCTGACCGTTATACTTTTTATATTATTTAAATCATGATTTTCTTTTGCCCCCCGGCCGCAATGGCAGAACAGGAGTAGGGGGAGTAAAATGAAAATCCATGTTTTTTTCATATTCACTTTTCCGGGACTACTGAGAGTATTTTTTTCAGCAGTGCTTCATCGTTGGGGAACTGGTTCGCTTTGGGCAGACGTTTCAGCAGTTCGGCCCAACGTTTATCTTGCTGGAAAACTTTTTTAAAGAGCGGCAGGCTTTCTTCCACTTTGCCGGTGGCAGCCATGGTGACCGCTGGCCAGAAAAACATCTCCGGGTTGCCGGGGTAGATGTTCATGGCGGTGGTGTATTCATCCAGCGCCGCTTTCACATTGTTGTCCGTCAGGTATCCGTCGCCTGCGTTCATATGGTTATAGGCTTTCGCCGCCGTTACCAGGCGCCGCATTTCCACCAGTGGGGTAGGGTGGTCTTCGATGCGGAGGTCGTAGACCCGGTCTTCCCACGGCGCGCCCGAAGGGGTTGTTTTTACCACCAGGATGGCGGCCGATTGTCGGCCCCGGATATCGCCTCCTTCCGCTTCGGCCGCTTCCAGGGCGGCCAACAGCCGGTCCACCAACTCTCCCTTCGTATTTTCGTAAGCGTGGGCCATGGCTTTCCAGACCGTATTCTTTTCCATCATGTTGGCCTGGCAGGAGAAACCATTGCCGCTTATATTTCCCGCGGCGTCGATGCACAGTTTACCCGTATGGGCCGCGACGTTACCGTTAATATCCACCATGGCCACCTGGCGGACGTCCGGTGTGGGGTCTGCCGCCAGCAAACCGGCGAGGGCTTGCTGCGCCGTCTTGCCGGAACGCATCAGAGCCAGTCCCAACGGGCCGTAAGAGGGTTCCACGAAAGATTGGGTCGCCACGGCGCCCACCCCGGATTCGGCCCAGGTTACGGAGCTGCCCACGGAAAACCAATGGGACTGCACGGCCACGCCCATCTGTCCATTCTCTTTATCATAGGCCACGATGGAGTAGGTGGCCGATAAAACAAACGGCGTCATGTAAAATATACAAACAAAAACCGTAATTGTAAAAATCCATTTCTTCATCATGTTGACCTCCGCTATTTCTTTTCTTCGGTGGCTTTTTGTTCTTCAATCGGCTTTTGTTCTTCAGTCGGTTTTTGTTCTTCGGTTGCTTTTTGTTCGGGGCTGAGCGTCTTCTGCAGGTCCAGCATTACTTGTTGGAATTCCTGGAACGCTTTCATTACTTCGGGGTCGGTCATATATTGAGAGATTTTCCCAAAGGCCACATCCATTTTAGGAGCCAATTCATTTATTTTTGCCAGGTCGGGTTTCAGGGTTTCCGGTGGGTTGGTTTGCATTATTGCGGCCAGGTCTTTATGTTTCTGCGATACAGCGATTATCGTTGGGGTTATACCTTTGAAACCGTCTTTGAAATCAGTAATCAATTTAACAACATCCGGGGCATTTTTGGCGTTATCGCAGCCGTCGATGAAGCCCTGGAATATTTCACTTTGTTTGTTCAACAGATTTTTAATATCCGCATAGTCCTCTTCTCCCATTAAAAATGAGATGGAAAACACCGCCAGTACAAGACATAGTGTTAATTTCTTCATTGTTCCTCCAATTTTTTAGCATCCATCATCATATCGTTATATGTGCGTTTTGTCAAGAGTTCCTTCAAATGCATCGTTGGAACAGGCATTGCCTGTTCCCTACAAATGCCTCGTTGGAATTGACATCGTTTCACAGGGGGGGCAGTCAGGCGACGGTTAATAAAAAAGATGTAAATATTTATAAATCTTTACTAAAAACTTTGGAGATTATACTATACTGGAGTATTAGTTAAAGGAGGTATGAGATGTTTATCATATCTAATAAATATAAACGATGCGTTTTATCACTGGTGTTAATGGCTGTTTTTTCCAGCCTGGTGTGGGGCGCCATCCCGGCGCAGGAACGGGAAGCATTGATTGCTTTTTACAATTCTACCAACGGAGACGGTTGGTCAACTAAAAACGGCTGGAAAACACCCCCGCTGCATACCGATGGATTTGCCATGCCCGGAACGGAAGGTAGTTGGTATGGGATTACTGTTTCGGGAAACCGTGTAACGAGTATTTACCTGCACTCCAACCTGTTAAGCGGCGCCATACCCGCTCAAATTGGCAATCTAAGCAATTTAACAAACCTGAATCTAACCTCCAACCAGCTAAGCGGAAATATTCCGGATGAGCTTGCCAATCTTACTAATTTACGCTACCTTGCCCTGGACTGGAACTATCTTAGCGGTACGATACCATCATGGATCGGCAATTTTTCCATGTTGCAATATCTTGCCCTGTCGAGAAACCAATTAACCGGGGTTATACCGCCGGAACTCGGCAATCTTTCTAAGTTGATGGGTCTTTACCTTTACAGGAACCAATTAAGCGGGACCATACCGGTAGAGTTTGGGAACCTTTCCGAGTTAAAGTACCTTGTAATGGACCAAAACCAGTTAAGCGGCGCCATACCATCCGTGATTGGAAATCTCTCTAAGATGAACATCTTGTCTCTCAGCAGCAATCAATTAAGCGGGGGCATTCCATCCCAGTTTGGAAATTTTGCCGATATGGAAATTCTTAACCTATCCAACAACCTGTTAAGTGGCGCTATTCCATCCGGCTTTACAAATTTGACAAAAATTACTCAATTAAATTTAGGCTATAATTGCTTATATGCGACAGACCCAACGTTAAGGGCATGGTTAAACGCCCATGACCCGGATTGGGAAGCTTATCAGAACCGGTGTGGGGGAATGCCGACAATTACCGTCGCTTCTCCCAATGGCGGCGAAAGATGGGTTGTGGGTTCGTCTCATTCCATTACCTGGACTACTTCCGGGTCAGTGAGTAATGTAAAAATCGAATATACCACAGACAACGGTTCCAGTTGGACTACGATTATTTCTTCCACCGCCGATGCCGGTTCCTATCCCTGGAATGTTCCCAATACCGTTTCTTCCCAATACAAAATCAAAATAAGCGAAGCGGCCGCGGGAATACCGTCGGATATATCGGACAATATATTTTCAATATATAAAGGTATCCCGGCGCTGGAGCGGGCGGCTTTAATCGCTTTTTACAATTCGACCAACGGGGATAATTGGACAAACAAAAACGGCTGGAAAACACCGCCGCTGCATACCGATGGCTTTGCCATGCCGGGAACGGAAGGCAGTTGGTTTGGGATTACTGTCCAGGGTGATCATGTAACAAATATCTACATGTACGAAAACAACCCCTCCGGTTGTATTCCACCCGAATTGGGAAATCTGAGCAATTTAACCGAATTGTCTCTCATGGGGGGGCAACTGGGCGGCGGCATTCCCGCCAGTTTAGGAAATCTCAGCAATTTGAAGTATCTTGCCCTGCCGACTCACCGGCTCAGCGGAAGTATCCCGGCCGAATTAGGGAACCTGGGCAACCTGATCTCACTTAATATATGGGAGAATCAACTGAGCGGTAATATTCCTGCCCGGTTAGGCAACCTCAGCAACTTGCAGGAACTTTTCCTGGCCAATAATCAACTGGACGGCGTCATCCCCCCGGAATTGGGAAACCTGTATAATTTAAAAAATCTTTGTTTGCCCGGGAACCTATTAAGCGGCAGCATTCCCCCGGAATTAGGAAATCTTAGAAATTTGTATATTCTGCACCTGGGCGCCAACCAACTCAGCGGCGCTATTCCTCCCCAATTAGGAAACCTGGCTAATTTGCAAGAGCTTGTCTTGTTCTTAAACCAATTGAGCGGCGGCATCCCCCCGGAATTGGGAAACCTGACCAACCTGGATCTACTTCTTTTGAACGATAACCGACTCAGTGGAAAAATCCCATCAAGCCTAATAAATTTAACCAAAATGATAACACTGGATCTGGGATTTAATTGCTTATATGCCACAGACCCAACGTTAAGGGCATGGTTAAACACCCATGACCCGGATTGGGAAGTTTATCAAAATCGCTGCGAATCGATAACCGTCACTTCTCCCAATGGCGGTGAAAGATGGGTTGTGGGTTCGTCTCAAGCCATTACCTGGACTACCGCCGGGACCGTGGCTAATGTAAAAATCGAGTACACCAGGAGCAAAGGCTCCAGTTGGAAAATTATTACTTCTTCCACCGCCAATACCGGTTCCTATACCTGGACCATTCCCGATACCGTATCTTCTCATTGCCAGGTTAAAATAAGCGAAGCATCCGACGGAACCCCAACGGATACCGGCGATGCTTTTTTTTCCATCATTAAACCGCCCTTCATTCGCCTGGATCGAACGAAATTACATTTTTGCGCCTCATCCCGGGGAATCGTTACGGGTCCACAGGAAATATGGATAAATAACGGCGGCGGCGAGACATTGAATTGGAGCGTTATTTCAGATGCCTCCTGGCTTACCGGTTCACCTGCCCAGGGAACAGGGAACGGTATTATCACTGTATCGGTGAACCCCGTGGGGTTAGTTGAGGGGACTTATACCGGGGCCATTGTGGTAAGCGACCCCAATGCCGTCAATTCCCCGCAAACCGTTGCCGTTACGTTGAAAGTAAAACCCAATTCCGAGGATATGGAGCCATTTGGAGAATTTTTGACGCCGCTGAACGATATAACTGTCGGCAGTAGTATCCCGGTCACCGGGTGGGTATTGGATGATGTCGGCGTACAAAGCGTGAAAATCTATCGAGAAGAAGAGGATGCGCAATCGGAATCCCTGGTTTTCATCGGCGATGCGGTATTAGTTGAAGGCGCCCGCCCCGATGTCGAGGCGGCATTCCCGGATTATCCCAATAATTATAAAGCGGGCTGGGGTTACATGCTGCTGACAAACTTCTTGCCCAATGGAGGAAACGGGGTATTTAAACTGCATGCCATTGTCGAAGATATGACCGGGAACAGCGCCGATCTAGGCGTTAAAACCATCACGGTAGATAACGCCAATGCGGATAAACCCTTTGGCGCCATCGACACTCCCTTGCCGGGTGGAACCGCCTCCGGTAGTCGCTTTATCAATTGGGGATGGGTTTTAACTCCGCAGCCGAATAACATTCCGGCGAACGGTTCCACGATTCATGTATGGGTAGACGGGATCGATATCGGCCACCCGGTTTACGATAATTACAGGGAAGATATCGCCGCTGTGTTTCCCGGGTACGCCAACAGTAATGGAGCAGCCGGCTATTTCTACTTAAATACCGCATCTTGTGAAAATGGCATTCATACTCTTTCCTGGACGGCCACAGACAGTGGGGGAAACACCGATGGAATCGGCAGCAGATATTTTGCCGTGCAGAATACCGGGACCGATATGGAGAAGGCAGGGGTCAGGGATCAGGAATCAGGGGTCAGGGAAAAACGTAGGGGCGACCCCCCGTGGTCGCCCGCCTCTGACCGATACGGCGTGGTTCGGGTTAAAAAAGGGTTTGATGCCGATATCGAGACACAAGCGATGTACCCGGATGAAGATGGAGTAACCCATATCGAAATCCGGGAACTGGAACGGGTGGAGATTCATCTTCCTCCCGGGGTTGTGAACATTTCGCCATTGCCTATCGGTTCAACCTTTGATCTCGGAAAGGGAATATTTTATTGGCAGCCCGGACCGGGATTTGTGGGGGCGTACCGTTTTGTTTTTGTTGAAAAGGATGAAGCAGGACAGGTAAACCGGGAAGACATAATCGTAAATATTGCGCCCATTTAGGGGAAAAATTTGAGCGTCCGCTAATCTTCCTTAAAGCCCGAAGGACTGCGAAAACAGAAAATATAGGTATGTTCCATCATTCATTATAAAACGATTGATTCTTAAAAGTAATTATATTATAGTTACCCATGGAGGTTATCCATGGTTTTAAGATTAGTACAGATCGGTAATTCACAGGGAATCCGTTTACCTAAGACAATCATAGATCAATTCAATTTTAACGATGCCATCGAAGCTGAAATAAAAAGAGAGGGATTGCTATTAAGGAAGAAGACACAACCCAGGGCAGGATGGAAAGTCCGGATATTAAAAGAGATAAAAAAGGGTGGCTGTCCCGAAATGCTTATCCCTGATAATATTCAAGCTGAATTTGACGATAGTGAATGGCAATGTGTCGCCGGATGAGATGAATGTTTTAAATACTGTAATTATAGCGCCGATGACAACAGTTTCGAGGGAAAAAATTGGCCTGTCCCGAATGCCGCTAAGATAAGAAATTCGAAATCCGAAATCCGAAATTCGAAACAAATCCCAATGACCCAAAAAATAAATGACCGAAACAAAAAACAAAAACCATCGCCCCGGAGAGGATTTGCTTTTGTTTTAAATTTTGAGATTTTGAATTTTGAATTTGTTTGAAATAACGCGATTTCGTGCTTCGTGCTTCGGATTTATTATTACTTCGAACTTCGAATGTAGGCTTAACTTAGTGACATTCTGGCCTGTCACTTTTCCCGGCCACCACTCGAAAGAGTTTCCCAACCACAAAAAACTCTTTCCCCACCGCTTAAAACTCTTTCCCATACGCTCAAAATTCTTTCCCAACTGCTTAAAAGAGTCTCCCATCCACACAAAACTCTTTCCCAACTACTTAAAAGAGTCTCCCATCCACACAAAACTCTTTCCCAACTACTTAAAAGAGTCTCCCATCCACACAAAACTCTTTCCCAACCGCTCAAAAGAGTCTCCCAACCACTTAAAAGAGTTTCCCCAGTGCGGCCTGTAGGGGTTTGCTTCATCAAACCCGACAGCCAGAGGGCTTTAGAATCGCTTAAAAATATGGTAAAATTGCTCCATGAAAGAAATAATTAATACGATTTTGCTGGAATGGCAAAATCGAGAGCTCCCGGAAACAAAAGAAAGAGATACCATACTGGATAATTATTTAAATACCGGCCATATCATTATCGTCAAAGGCTTTCGCCGAGTGGGGAAAACATTTCTCTTCTACCACCTGATCAAAAAACTTTTGAAAGACCATTCTAAAAAGGAAGTCATCTATTTTAACTTTGAAGATGAACGAATTCCGCTGAAAACAGGGTTTTTAAGCGCATTACTCCCGGCAATCAAAGAATTCCACGGGCAATCGCCGCGGTATCTTTTTCTCGATGAAATCCAGGCTATCCCGGATTGGAGCCGCTGGCTCAGGAGAATCCTGGATACGGAAAATATTAAGATTTTCATCACCGGCTCTTCTTCGAAAATGTCCGAAAGGGAAATTCCCACGGAACTTCGCGGTAGATACCTGGGAATAGAATTACTCCCTTTATCCTTCGCGGAATTCCTGGACTTTAAAAACATACCGGCCCCTCCCGGCGACCTTAAAAACATCGACAAAGACGCATACTTGAACTATCTCCGGGAATACCTCGAAGACGGCGGCATGCCGGCGGTGGTCCTGGCTGAGAAAGGTTTAAAAAAGGAAATTATCTTAAACTATTTCAATACCCTCATCCGGAGAGATATCATTGAAAAATTTAAAATCAGGAATGAAGAGGTCTTGAAAGATTTATTAAAACTTCTTATGAACGCAACCCATTTTACCGGAACCCGGATTTTCAATAACCTGAAAAGCCTGGGCCATATTGTTGGAAAATCGACGGTTTTAAAATATATATCCTATATAAACGATTCATTTTTCATGGACGAACTGCTTGAATTTTCCCCCAAAGTAAAGAACCAATTGCAGAGGGAAAGAAAGATTTATTTCATAGACAATGGTTTTATAGGATTGGCGAACTCCCGTCTCAATTTAAAAGAAGGCCGGTTCCTGGAGAACTCGGTTTATTATCACCTCCGAAGGCGTTTCAAGAATGCGGATATCTACTACATGAGAGCGGAAAAATCGGAAGAGGTGGATTTTGTTTTAATCGACGACGTGCAAGGAAAGAAAATGATCCAGGTATCTTACAGCCTCGAACTTGCCTCAACAAGAGAAAGAGAAATACGGGCGCTGGCGCTGATGGGAAAAAAACTTGGCCTCAACGAAGGGGATATTATTACTTTCGATTCGGAAGGACAGGAAGAAACCACCTGGGAGGAACATTCCATTAAAATAAATATCATCCCTGCCTGGAAGTTTTTCCTGTAATAAGTAATCCGCACTCCTATTTTAAGAGTGATAGAATATTTCCCGTACCTCGGGGGCCGATGTCGGCATCTCAATTGAGAATTTTCGCAAAACTGATGTCGATTTTAGCGTCCATTGTGAGGATTTCCTCCCAACGGTTGCCGACGGCGGCAAAATTTTGTGGGTGTCCAATAAACGGGCGCCGACGTCCGCCAAATTTTTGCCGACGTCCGCCAAACCGATGCCGATTTCGGCCAATCGGATGTCGATGGCGGCAAAATTTTGAGGATGTCCACCAAAAGGACTGCCGATTTCCGCCAAACTTTTGCCGATTGAGGCAAAATTTTGTGGATGCGCTCAAAACAGGTGCCGATTTCGACATCATGGTTGGGGATTTTCGCATCTCGATTGAGAGTTTTGGCTTTTTGTTTGAAAAAAAGGGAAACTGTCATAAGACGTACTTACCGGTTGGTCTTGTTGTATTCTTCAGTCAATACCTGGATCAAATCTCCTTCGGTAAAACCGCCATTCTTTTTGAAATAGGGGAAAAAATTGGCCTGCCCCTTATTCCCTCCTCTCTTCCACGCAAGGTGGAACCGCTTCCGGTCGTTTCTTTATCAATTGGAGATGCTATCGCCTCTTCTTATCGGATCGATGTTTGATAATAAGGAGGGGTGTTTTTTATTGGCAGCCTGGGATAGGGATTTGTAGGGCAGGCGAAAAATGAATTTAAAATTGGTCAGGATATGATTGGGTCAGTTTCTTAATGAAAATTTCATTTCTTCTTTTGGCTCTTTCCAAAAGAGTTGAGTATTTAAGGACCTCAGTATATAATGAACCGTCGTTGCGCCCAAATTTGCCTACTATCGCCTTACTGGGACGGAAAACATAATCCAGGTGGTAAGAGTGCACAAAATCGGAATCATGGTCACGAACATCGTCGGCAGCTATCTTTTCGCCGATTAAGTACCCATAGAATGTGTGAAAACGATATTCAGGCTTAGACAAATTCAGTATCAACGAAGCATACCTGTTTATTTGATTCAAATATTCAGAGATATTTACGTCTGGGTTTTTGAATTCAATTATTATGCATTTGTTTTCGCCTGGAAACAGTAAAATATCGGGCCGTTTTAAAAGCCTATCTTCTCCTAAAGAAGTCCGATAGAGTTCTTCCTCAGGCGTAAGCGATTCTTTTATAATCGCTTTCCCATCAATTTTAATATCACTAAGACGGGCATCGGAAGTTCCCTTAAAGTAAATGAAATCTTCATTTATCAACCAAAGGTCACTGTTTTCCGGATTACTCGAACTTTGTTGGAAAATCAGGTTATGGAGCAAGCGTTCATCAATATTCCTGGGATTGCTATCCTGGATTTTTAGTTGCCTGGCTAAGATTTTGTCGAATATATCCAGTATTAACTTGCGCCGGGCAATATAGTGGGTTAAGGCGGTCCTGTTTTGAAGGGGTATCTCCGTTACCAGTTCCGCGACGATGTCGGCAAAGGACTTATCGTAATTTTTAGAACCAGGCTCTAATACATCCAGTCGGTCCATTTGCATCTTAATCTTTGCGTCTATTCTTGCCACTGATTTTGCATCAGCCGTATATACCTTCTCAAGAATCTTCTCTTCCGTATCATTTAAATTAATGCGAGAAGAGTCTATGGTCTGCTTATTCAAAAGAAACATCTTTTTGAGCTTTTCTAACTCCAGGATGTGCTCGTCTCTTTTATTCCGTATCTCATCATACATGGACAAAATTTTCGAGTTTGCCTGTTCTGTAAGGTCATCTAACAAAATATCTTCATCACTAAAAAGCGATTGGGAATCCTTTCGGCTTTTTTTTAAATCCTCGCCTGTCGGAATATTTAAGTCACCCCTCGTATCACTATCTTTTTCATCGAGATACTTCCCTGAAATGATAAACAAATACCGCATGTCATTTATTTTTTCTTTTGGGGACAAGCAGTCCAATTGAATCCTTGTGTCATCAATAACTTCTTCTTTACTGGTCAACCTTACCTCATTCTCTGACAGCGTCAATGAGTTAATCTTAAACGCTTTAAAATGGAATATTTCTTTTTTATCTGCCAGGTGCTCAATAGTTTTTCCATCAGCAGACAATTTGGCGTAAGGAATGGCAATGTTTTCTTGCTTGTCAATTTCCGGAACATCTTCAGGTTTAATGCGTATTGTTTTATCCAACTTGTCATTAATATACTGTTCCAGGGTAATGCTCGGCATTTTTTCTCTATGAACACAGAAATACAACACGTAATGAGAGAGCAATGCTTCTCTTAATGATTCCAGGTTTAACCTGTCGTAAAAAACCTGGTCTTTCGGTAATAAAAGTTTTTTTAGTGTTAATATTGTCTTTGTTTTTTGGGGTTCAATATCCGTGGTGTCAAGATGTTGAATGATTGCATTCTCTTTTAAATATGAATCTGCCTTTGATAATATAAAATGTCGCCGCTTTGTACCTGGACCACTCCGATAGATGCTGATATATTCACTGGTATCGAAAAAATGAAGTAGCTGCAATCTTCCTGACCCCCTGCTATTGGGAGTCTTTGTATTGTCATTAAGTCTTTTAAAGCGATCATAGTTGTCATCATCAAAGCCAATACCTGTATCTTCAAAAACAATCTTATTAAAATCAAAGACATCCGGCATAAGTGCTTTCGTATGATACAGTTGTACTGTAATGTTCTTGGCCTCATCTTCCGGTGAAACGGACGGGAAAGATTCCAGTGCATTGGTGAATGCCTCAAAAATAGGCTGCCGACTATTATCCGATTTTCTAATGCTGCGGAGAACACCTGGATAATAAATATCAACACCCTTCACATATTCATTTTTCTGCATCATACCACTCCCAAATATTTTTGGACCTGTTTTTTGGCCAACAGAACGATGGGCAATTATGGCCAGCTATTTTTTTATCTTTCTTTTTCATGGGGACGTCCTTCTCTGCCCAATACAGACATGCAGATATTTCCTGCAATTATACACAGGCTCAGGCTGACGGAAAGCAAAATAACGCTTACACATGATGGGATTATAAAGGATGATTGCGAAAATTGCAATAGACGGTTAGGAAATATTTTCAACTTACCTGTCCACGGTGACATCTTCACGCTTTCCTTTGTAAAATTCATATAATAATGCCCGGCACTCCCCGGGGTTCTCAATGTTATCCACCACCAATAAAAACGTCTCCTGCGTTTGCCACAGCCCGGCCATTATTTTCTTAAACCGCTGATCGATCGTTTCCTTTTCACCCGGCTGGATGAACTGCGAATCATCGCCGCCCAGGGCCTTCACCAGCGATTCTCTGAAAGAGGAAATCCAATCGATCTAGGCGGCGTATTGGATTATTGTGACGGGATGGACCACTCGATGGAATGTCTGAACCACAGATACAGCGGATGACGTCGCGTAAATGTGGCTCTTCTTTTCATTCGGGGGCGATTAGGGGACATTCAAGTAATCCTCCAGCAGGTAGTTGCCGATATTTCGTTTTTTGGGGTCGAACCCGGCGCCCAATAGGGCGTTGCAAATTAAAAATTAAAAATGAAAAACTAAAAATTAAAAATGGAAGATGTGTCCTTCGGACAGGGCTATTAACGCCTTCGGCGTTTTAAAAACAGCCCGAAGGGCCCCGTTTCAGTTTTTCGTTTTTCATTTTTTATTTTTACTTTTTAATTTTCCCATCTTTTCCGCTATAAGATAGTTAAAAGAATCCCGTACCTCTTTGTTGGGATAGGATAAATAATAGGTTTCCTCCCTATCTTCAATGGTGATTCTTTTGATGGTGAGGTAACCGGTTTGAAAAAGCAGCGCCGCAATGTCTATGTTTTCGATGTCATAACTGTCGAAGATGTAATTGTTTACCGTCAAATTCTCGAATTCCCTTATTTCACTTTTATTACGCCTGATTAATTGGATTAAAAAAGTGGGGGTCCCGGAGGTGAACCAAAAATTTCTAAAACGTCTCTCTGTGAATAAATTCAATATGGAGAAGGGGTTATAAACAAAATTTTCCCCATCCCAGGAGTAGCCATTGTACCAATGCTTGATCTCATTTGCCGATTGTTTTTTGTTCATCCCCGCTTCATCGGCCAACTGCGCAAGATAAGGTTCAAAATAATGCATCAATTCCGCTTCCGTATATCCCAAAAGCACGGCGAATTGTTGGGACAGCGTAATGTCGCGTAAGTTATTGAGGTCGGAGAAAATGGATACCCTGGAGAACTTCGATACACCCGTAATAAATACAAACCGAAGGAAAGCATCCGATCCTTTTATAACGCCAAAGAAGTTCTTTAAGACCTTACGGATATTTTTGGCTGTTTCGATTTTACCAGCTTCCAAAAATTCGGTAATGGGTTTATCGTATTCATCCACCAGGATGACCACCCTGCCCAGGGAAGATAATTTCTCGATTAATTCTACGAAACTTTCTTTATAGGTTTTCTTTTCATCCAGGGTTACGTCATAGGATACCGCTGTTTTATGGAGAAATTGTTTAAGGGATTCTTTCAGTTTCGTAGGGGTTTCAAAGTCCATTTTTGAAAGATCGATATGGATGACCGGGTATTTGGTCCATTCGATTTTGTCATAGATCCAGAGCCCTTTAAAAAGTTCCTTATTACCGGAGAAAATTTCTGCAAGGGTAGAGATCAGCAGGGATTTTCCAAAACGGCGCGGCCGGGATAGGAAATAGTATCTTCCACCCGTGGCAAAAAGATCGTGGATTTGTTTGGTTTTATCCACGTAAATATAATCCTGGTGGATAAAATCACGAAACGTCTGGATGCTCAGCGGTAAATTTTTCATCATGGTAAGATTATAACATTAGCGCCGTTTTTTATCAACAAGGCGATTGTGAACATGCAAATAATTACTCCTCATTCCTGTTCATTCGCGTAATTCGTGGGCTTGTTTTTTCCAGGGGCTTGAAAAAAATTTCCCACTGGGTATAACCAAATTTGCCACGGACTTTCACGGACAAACACGGACGGGGAAAGAAGAAGCGGCTATTTTTTTTGTTTTCATTTTTTTAGTCAGTGTTCGTCCGTGTTCGTCCGTGGCTCGTTTTTCTCAGGGACTTGAAAAAAATTTCCCACCGTGTATAATTTTCTTCTATGAAATACGAAAATAAAATTAAACAAAATACCTTTGTGCCTTGCGTACCTCGCAGGTACAAAAAGGGGGTCTTATGAAACGTAAAATCTTTATATCCATTTTAGTCGCCTGGGCGCTTTTGTCCGCTGCGCTTTACATTAACAACAACCGGCAAACGAGTTCCAACGGGTCCAACCCGGGCCTGACCGGCCCGCTAATGTTTGCCCGCGGATCCGCCCAGGAATCGAAATCACCGGCCGATATCCCGGCTAAAAAATGGCAGCAAATGATTGCCACAGATATCAATTCCCTGCAAAAGGGAAGCAAAACTGCCCAGAAAGATATTGGGGCGTCGGTATACGCCGTTGCGGTCCACCCACAGGGCGAGACGCGGGATATCGGCGAAACCGATGAAATTGCCATTACCTTTTCCGAACCCGTAGCGCCTTTGCAAAAGGCTAATAAGATCGAAACCACCTTGATCCAGACCCTCCCTTATCTTAAAGGAGAAGGCTACTGGAAAAGCTCTACTACCTATTGCTTCCGCATCGACCAGCCCCGGAAACTGTCCACCAAATATAATGTCCGGTTCAGGGGCTATACCGCTTTTACCGGGAAAATCGCCGAGAAAAAAGAATGGACCTTCACCACCCCCACTATTTCCCTCACCCACTCCAAACCCTACGAGGGGGCCAGGTGGCAGACGCTGGATCAACTGGTACTGGTCGAGTTCTCACAGGACGTAGACCCCGAACAAATTTCAAAGTTTATCAGTATTGCGACCCCCCAGGGCTCGCCGTCCTTTTCGGCCAGGTACTGCACAAAGGAAGAACGAAAACTCCTCTATTACTATACGGAAGATAACCGCTATGCCCGGCGTTGTGTGACCATTAGTCCCAATGAACCCTATCCCCAGGCAGCGGATATCCAGGTAAAATTCCTGTCCGGCCTCCCTGCCCTGGAAGGCAACGTGGGCATGACAGGTGAGCGGGTAGTGAGCTTCCGCACCTATGAAATATTCCGCATCCTCAAGGTGGATAGCGCATTTGCACCGGACAAGGGCATTGAAATCGCTTTTTCAAACCCCGTGCCCCTTAAACACTGCTTCAATAGAATTTCTTTTTCACCGCCCGTGACTATCGATAAAAGCGGCGATTGGAATTCCGATTACATTACCGTCATGGGCAAATTCATCCCGGGTACGACTTACACCCTGACATTCCCCGCCGACCTGAGAGACCAATTCGTGAATAAACTGGGCGCAGAAAAAAAATATACCATTAAATGCCTGGATTATAATCCTTTCCTCTCTCCCCCCAATTACACGCACTTTGTTTTAGAGAATTACCTGGACCTGGATATCCCCATCGAAGTAATCAACGTATTCGAAACGCCGGTCTATTATAAAGCGCTGGAGGTGCAGGAATTACGGAATTTATACCAGGACGATTGGAGCGGTTTGAACCCGCATAAAATGGACCTGGGCGCCTGCACTCAATACAACTGGAATATCCCGGTCAAAAAAAATATCGGGGCTGTGCTGGGATTCAACCTCAATCTTATCGGCGCCAACTACCCGGGTTATTACTATATCAACTTTGCCAATTCCACGTCGGAATCTAACGCCGATCATATCTTCCAGTTAACCGACGTCGCCATGGTGGCCAAATACAGCCCTACCCAGATTTTCCTCGTGCCCTTTAATATGAAAACCGGCGACCTCGTACCGAATCTAACCTTTAAAATCGAGAATTTTAACCCCAAAAACGGCACAGGTCTGGGGGAAGTTAAAAGCAATAAAGACGGCATCGCCATCTACCAGCCCCCTACATCCGTACTGGAAAATAACAACCTCCAGGATTGCTTCGTATTCTCAGAACCGCGTAAAAGTTTTATCTGGGGCAAAAAATACGAAATGCTGGAGATGTGGAATTTCACCGACCGCGCCAATTTCAACTACAATTACGATCCCCAATACTATTACAACCACTTGCTGGCTTTCACGGACAAGTACCTCTACAAAGAAGGGCAAACAGTAAAATTCAAAGGTATCTTGAGGCAGGTAGTGGGCGGGCCCATGCAAATTCCCAACGTCAAACAAATCGACGTGGAGGTATTCGATTCCCGGGGCCAATCCATTAATAAAC
The DNA here is from genome assembly GCA_026393835.1 of Candidatus Aminicenantota bacterium. Classification (GTDB taxonomy): domain Bacteria; phylum Acidobacteriota; class Aminicenantia; order UBA2199; family UBA2199; genus JAKAGC01. The sequence continues at coordinate 55,970 of JAPKZK010000079.1, forward strand.
TGGAAATTCCCGGCGCTAAAGTAACCCCCTACGGTTCTTTTGCCGATGAATTTACCCTCCCGGAAAGCACCCCCACGGGTTTTTACCGGGTTGATTTCAATGTCCAATTGGACAAATCGACATTTAAGAAAAGCATCAACTTTTCCGTGCAAGAATACAAACCCTCTAAGTTTGAAGTAAAACTCGCGTTCGATCAACAGAGCCTGGTCTCCGGTCAGGCCTTCAGCGGGACCGTTAATGGGCGCTATTTGTTCGGGACCCCCATGAAACAGGCCCAGGGCAATTGCACCTGGACCACCGAATATATCTATTTCACACCGGAAGGCTGGGACGGCTACTCCTTCGGCTCTTACGAATCCACATCGAAGCAAACTATTTATCAAGAAGATTTCACCCTGGACGACGAGGGAAATTTCAAATTTGAAAGGGACCCATTGACCATAACGGGAAAAAATTCAGTGTCCCTCAGCGTTTACGGCGAGGTGATGGATAAAGACAACAACCGCATCGCCACAAGCAAATCCATGGTACTCCACCGCGGCCAATACTATATCGGGGTAAAAAGCGGCTCTTACTTTTTCCAGCAGGGCAAACCGGGAAAACTGCAAGTGGTAACCGTTAACCCGGAAGGCAAAGCCTTCAAGAACACCACCCTGGATATGAAAATCACCCGCGAAGAGTGGAAATCCTTCCAACAAAAAGATGTCTCCGGGGCTTTACGTTGGGAATGGAAAAAATCCGTGGAAGATGTATTGAAAGAGACTGTCTCTCTCCCCAACGGGACCTTTGAAAAACAATACAGCTTTGCTAAACCCGGGTATTACATTGTAGAACTCCAGGGCGAAGACAAATTAAAAAACACCATTACCACCACCGGGTATTTCTACGTCACCGGTTCAGGGTACATATCCTGGGGCGTGAACGAAGGCCGCACCATCGACATCGTAACCGACAAACAAAAATACAAACCGGGTGAAAACATCGAAGTGTTGATTAAGTCGCCCTTTGAAACATCCACCGCGCTAATCACCGTGGAACGGGAACGGGTCATGTGGTCGAAAGTAGTTCGCCTGCAAGGCAACGCCGGTACGGTCCAGGTTCCCGTACTAAAAGAATTCATGCCCAATGCCTATATTAATGTGATTATTCTAAAAGAAAGAAGCGGCGTGACCTTCGATGAAAAAGGCAACGATACCGGGAAACCGGAATTCTATGCCGGCTACAAGCAGGTGGATATCGACGCCGGCGAAATGAAATTAAACGTTGAAATAAGCGCCAACCAGGCGTCCTATGAACCGGGAAACGACGTACAATTGGATATCATGGTAAAAGACCCCAAAGGCGCGCCGGTGAAAGCGGAGTTATGCATTTCCGTAGTGGACAAAGGGGTATTGAACCTGGTGGGCTACCAATTGCCCAATCCCTTCGATTTTTTCTGGGCCAACCGGCAACTGGATGTAAAGACCGTATCCACGTTAAATGATGTACTGGGACGCCGGAAGTACGGCGAGAAAGGCGAGAACCCGGGCGGCGACGGCGGCGGTTCTATTTTCGGCAGCGTGGTGGTGCGTAAGAATTTCAAAGAAAGCGCCTACTACACCGCTTTTATCGTCACCGATAACAAAGGAAAAGCCAGAGTGTCGTTTAAACTGCCGGACAATTTAACCACCTTTAAAGCCATGGTGGCCGGGGGCAGCGCCAACCACCTGTTCGGCAGCGGCGGCAAGGATATCCTGGTAAAGAAAAACCTGATCCTGAAACCCGCGCTCCCGGACTTTTCAAGGCCCATGGACGCCTTTTCCGCCGGCGTTACCGTCACCAACAATTCCGAGAAGAGTTTGAAAGTGGCTGTCCAGGTAAGCTGCGAAAACATCCAGCGCGAAAAAGGCGACCCGGATGTTAAAAAAATCAATCTGACCCCGGGCGAAACCCAGCCGGTATGGTATCGCTTTAATGTGACTTCGACGGCGCCGGCGAAATTGACTTTCAAAGCCGCTGCGGACCGATTTACCGATGGCCTTTACGAGGAAATCCCGGTGCGCGTGCCCCAGTTTACCGAAGCCGCTGCCAATTTCGGTAGGGTAGAGGCCGCGCCGGTAACCGAACAAATCATCGTGCCCACCGGGACGCTGCGGTCCCTGGATAAAGTTGAAATCACCCTGGCTTCCTCCGCCATGGTGGGAGTGAAACGGAATTTCGACCTTCTCCAGGAATACCCTTACGACTGCCTGGAACAGCGGATATCCAAACAATACCCGCTGGTGGGCGCCGGGGAATTCCTGTTGACTTACAAGCTTCTGGATATGAGCAAGCAGGATATCGATAAGCGTGTCGAGGACCTTTTGAAGATCATGCCGCAGTACCAGGCCGGCGGGTTTAAATATTACCCCGATTGCATTTTCCCCTGTCCATATCTCACCTGCTACGCCGTGGAGTTTATCCTGGACGCCCGCGCCAAAGGATATTCCATCGATCCGAAAATGTTACTTGACGCCGAAGAATACCTGAAAAGCGTGGCCAATAGGACGGTGAATTCCAAATATCCATATTCCAATAATGTGTGGTTCCTGGTGCAGTCGTATGCCGTCTATGCCCTGAGCAAGGATAATATCTTAATGAAAGATGCGGTCAATAATCTTTTCGAAGTAAGAGACCGTATTCCTTTCTCAGGGTTGGCGTACCTGGTGAAAGCGTTGGACCTGAAAAACGATTTGCCCACCTACATGCAGCCGGTACTGGCCAAAACCATGATTAACAAAATGAAAGACGAACCCACCATGACCCATTTCGAAAACATCGAAGATAATACCTGGTGGTGGATCCACGAAAGTAATGTTAAAACCACGGCCAATGTGTTGGAAACCTTTTTAACCGTTTACGGGAAATTCCCCTACGCGGAAAAGATCGCCCGCTGGCTCACCACCGCCACCAATCAAAAACGGTGGTTGTCCACGCAGGACCATATCCGGTTGTTTATGGCTTTTGAGAAGTACTACCGGGTATTTGAAAAGGAGACCCCGAATTTCGTGGCCGAAGTTTTGTTCAACGGTTTATCCAAAGTAAAGGAGAATTTCTCCAGCCGTGAACTGACTGCCCGTACCAGCGAGGTAATGCTCAGTGGATATAAACCCAACGATAAAATCGAAGCAACCTTTAAAAAAGAAGGAACAGGAATGCTTTATTACCTGCTGCGGTTGAAATATTATCCCATGGGCGAGGTTGAAGCCATCGATCGCGGGTTTAAAGTGGAAAAAGTCTATAAGAAATTGGATGGTAAGACAGTGACGGATAATATCTTTAAACCCGGGGAGAAATACATCGTGGAAGTGACGGTGGATACCAAAATGGAGCATCCGTTCGTGATGTTGGATGATCCTATGCCGGCGGGTTTGAAAGTAGTGAATCCTAATTTTCAGACGGGTTCGCAATTGGATTTGGAGAAGACCACGCGGGACAATGATTGGGATGCTTATTGGGGTAAATTCTACCGGAGCGAGGTATATTTCGACAGGGTGCAGGTGTTTGCCGATTACTTGAGTCGGGGTAAGCATGTATGGAAGTACCTGGTGATTGCCACCAATGAGGGTACGTATGCCGTGCCCAATACCGTGGTATGTGAGATGTATAATTTTGAAGTTTTCGGGAGGAATGATAATAGGAGTGTGCAGGTTAAATAATAAAAGTTTTTGGTGGTCCAGGCCCCTTTTTTCAAAAAGGGGCTTGGCCGCCGGAGGCACAATAAAATAACCATGACAAAAACCAAAAAACGCTTAATCATTACCGGCTCCATTTTAATCATCATTATTCTAATCACCATTATTTACTTTGCCACATTCGACCCCGCAGACTTCCAAAACACCCCTTACTCCACCACCTATTACGACCGCAGCGGGAAACCCCTGCGCACCTACTTTTCCACCGACGAAACCTACGTCAGACCCTGCCGCTTATCCGAAGTTTCCCCCCACTTCCTGCGGGCAATCGTATTGATCGAAGATAAACAGTTTTACCAACACAAAGGCGTCGTACTCTCATCCCTTTTCCGGGCAACGTGGCAAAACATCAAAGACCGGCGGATCGTTTCCGGCGGTTCCACCATAACCATGCAGCTCGCCAAACTCCTCTACCGCCACCAAAGCCGGAACATATTCAACAAAATCTCCGAAATCTTCTCCGCCCTCAAATTCGAAATGCACGTATCCAAACCCGAAATACTGGAAGCCTATATCAATCATCTCCCCTTCGGGAACATGATTTATGGAGTAAACCAAGCGTCATGGTATTATTACGGGAAAGCCCCTTCGCAATTATCGTTAAACCAGGCCATCTACCTCGCCCTGATCCCCAAATCGCCTTCCCAATATAACCCCGCCCGCCACCTTCCTGTACTGGAAAAACAGTGGAAGAACGTTTTAGAAATATTCAAGAACAACAATCACATATCCATCGACGAATACCGGCGCGCCGCCAGCGAAGGAATTCAATTTCAAATGAACCAACCCACTTTCCTGGCCCCCCATTTCATCGAATTAGTAAAAGAAAGATTCAAAGGCAGGCAAATCCCCGAGCAGGTACACACCACTCTCGATTTAGATATCCAAAAAGAGATCGAGGGCCTGATCCGGGAGCACCTGGTAAGGTTGAATACATACAATGTCAATTCCGCGGCGGCCGTAATTATCGACAATCAAACCCACCAGGTGATTGGGTTTGTCGGTTCGCCCGATTATTTTAACGACAAGAACGCCGGGAACGTGAACCTGGCCACCGCGCTTCGGCAGCCCGGTTCCACGTTGAAGCCCTTTGTCTATGCCCTGGCCCTGGAGACCGGCTATACCCCCGCCGACATCTTGCCGGATATCAAGTTTCCATCAAAAGGCGGATTTTTCCCCCAGAACCATGACGGGAAGGAGCATGGACCCATGAGGTTCCGCGTCGCCCTGGCCTGTTCCTATAATATCCCGGCCTTTTACCTGGCCATGAAACTCAGCCCCGGCCAGGTCATCGAAAAATTACAGCAAGCCGGTTTTTCCTATCTCAAATCCGACTCCGGGTTTTACGGCGAGACCATCGCGCTCGGTTCCGGGGAAGTCAAGTTGCTGGACCTGGTGGCCGCCTATTCCGCATTTGCCAATAAAGGCGTCGTCTATTCGCCCGCATTTATTAAAGGGGAGTTTATTTCTGAGACCCGGTTATTCGACGAAACCGCCGCATTTTTAACCTGGGATATATTGTCGGACCCATCCGCCCGGTTCCCGTCTTTCGGTTACGAATCATCCATGAACTTACCGTTTCCCGTGGCCATCAAAACCGGGACATCCAAGGGGTTCCGCGACAAATGGGCCGTGGGCGTTAATTCCCAATATACCGTGGGCGTATGGATCGGGAACCCCGCCGGGGAAGACATGCAGGACACCTCGCGGGTGGGCAATGCGCCCACCATTTTAAGGGATATCTTTTTGGCCCTTCAGAAAGATTGGACCAAAGGGACCGTCGAAGCGCCGCCGGGGGTGGTGAAAAAAAGAATATGCGCGTTATCCGGCGAATTAGTTTCAGGAAATTGCCCGGACACAGTGGATGAATATTTCGATGCCCGGAATTTGCCGCATACGACATGTACCTGGCATATACGGGAAAATGGCCGGATCAAGGTCAATTACCCCGAATTGTACAAAGAGTGGGCGTACCGGAACAATCCCGGCGGCATGATCGGCATAGCCCCTGTGAAAGAGAAACGAATATCCTTCCCGCAGCAGGGGGATTACTTTTATATATCGGATGCCGTATCCAGGGGGGCGCAGCAGATTACTTTCGAAGTAATGGGATTTGCTGACGGCGAGGCCGTCGATTATTACGTGGATGGCAAGTTGTACCGGCGTGAAGTTTTTCCCCGCTTTCCTTTCTGGCAGTTGCAGAGGGGGGATCATACTTTAACCGTAAAAGTCGGCGACCGGGAAATCGGCGCCGTCAAATTCATCGTAAGGTAAGGGCGGCCACATAGGGCCGCCCAATTCTGTTAACTCTTCCCGACTTTTACTATTTCTTCTTTTTCGCTATTTTTGCCAGGTAATCATCGGCGCTTTTTTTATAAGCCCCGAAATAGTAAGCTTCATCGTTGGTGGGGGGATTGTCCCGTACAATGGAAAATTCCTTTTCCGCCAACTCCCACTCCTTGTCATTAAAGTAAAGCAACCCGGCAAAATAATGCGAATACAAAGTCGCATTGTCCTTTTCAATACCCTTTTTAAAATATTTCAACGCTTTACTGTCGCTGCCCACCGGCCAGGGGGCCACGAAGTAGAGTTTTCCCAGGAAGCGATAGCCCATTGCCCCCTTGAACTTATCATCCAATTTTATCAGTTGGTTGGCCAGGTCTTTAAAGTTCCCGGCGGCCCCTTTAAAAATAGCTTTTACTACCCCAAAACTCGCGGAGTAATAAGCATAAGCGCGCAGGGCCGACGCAACCACCTCTTTGCTACCGGGCTTCAATTTATAGGCCTTTTGGGCTAAATCATTGGCAGTTTTACCCAGGTCTTTGAGCAGCGGCTTGTATTCGTCTTTTTCTTCCATGAAACCCGCTGTTTTAATGTCCAGGATGCATACATACGCATCGGCCAGCTTATAAAGCACCTCAACGTTGTTAGGGTCATCTTTCAACAATAACTCATACCCCTTAATCGCTTTCTCGCAATTTTCCACGGTTTTCGCAACCATTAAGGCGTCAACATCGGCCAGCGTCTGTTTGACCGGTTCCGACCCAGGTTCCTGCCCTATCACCGGGACGCCCAAAAACCAACCGAACAACAGAAAAACTACAACCAATAGTATTTTTTTTCCATTTTGTCTCATAAAAACCTCCTTTAGTTTTTATCAACAGATTATATAGAAATAAAAAAAATATTTCAATAAATATTTTACAAAGAAATTTTTTATTTGACAAACAAGGCATTCCCGATTAAAATTTATAACTCGATCATACGAGAACGCCATCACGCGATTACAAGATGAGGAGTAAGCCATGAAACAAGCGACAATCATATTAGCGATATTTTTTGTTTTGTTATCTTTCAACAGTCTCTATGCCGCGGAGGTAGAGGATATCCCTTATACCACCGGCCAATGGGACGCCGCTTCACTGGGAAACCACCGGGCCGTGGTTTCCGTGGCCGCTAAGACCGATGCGGCGGCACTCCGTATCCCCTGGCGACGCCGGGACTTTGAACCGGAGAAGAAAAATATCATTATCATCGACGCCCAAACCGGTCAACGCATCGATAACGTGTTCCGGCTAGATATCAACCGCGAATACGGCGATTTGATCTTTCAACCCCGCACCGTGCCCGGCGACTATTACGTCTATTACCTTTCTTACTCTGCCGCCGGGTCCGCCCATTACCCCAAAGTCGAATATCAGTCCCCCCAACAAACCGCCGCCAAAAAATGGCTTAAAAACAACCGCCTTACCTCCAGCGAATCGGCAATGGAAATATGGCCCCGATTGCCCCAGGCAGCGGTAAAAGAATTCCAGGCCATCGATGAATTTAACAGTTTCTATCCCATGGAGGTCATTGCCTCAAAAAAAGAAGTGGAAGACCTGCTGGCGAAACATGCGGATAAAAGTTACCTATTATTTCCCGAAGATCGCACCAATCCCATCCGCATGACCGACCACCTCCCCTACAAGTGGATAAAATCCGGTCCACTGGATACTTTCAAAGGAAAGGTGGGCCAGGGTGAATATTACGTTTTCCAGGTGGGCGTCTATGCCGCTAAAGCCCCTATACCAAACCTGGAAATAGATGTTTCCATTATAAAAAACAAACAAAATGCACTGGGAATTCCCCCCAGCGCCATGACCTGCTTCAACCTCGGCGGCTTCGATTGGGTCGGCAATCCTATTAATAAAAAATGCCCCGTGGAACAAGGAAAGATTCAATCACTGTGGTTCGGACTGGAAATTCCCGAAGAACTTATGCCGGGCGAATATGAAGGAACGATTACCATCATACCGGAACTAGATGGAGTAGAGGTACTGCCCCCCCAAACCCTAAAACTCGAATTAACCGTCACGGATGAAGTATTTCCCGATTACGGCGACAGCGAACCATGGAGACTTTCCCACTTGCGGTGGCTAAATTCCACGCTGGGACAGGGTTTCGGCCTGGCGGCGCCTTTCACGGAAATGACGGTGGAGAAAAGCGTTGACGGACAAACCATCGGCTGCCTGGGGCGGTCGGTCGCCATCGGCGCAGCGGGTTTCCCCGTCAGCATCAAGAGCCGGTTTGCACCTGGAATGACCCATATCCTGGAAGGCGCCGGCAGAGAAATCCTCACTGCCCCCATAACCCTGTCGGTGGAAGGCGTCGATGGAAAGGTATTACCCTGGGAGCCCTCGGAAAAGGAAGCTAAAATAGTCATGAAGAATCCTGGGGCCGTGGGCTGGGTGGCAAATAGCTCGGCGGCTTCGGGCTCACTGCTCATGAATTGCATGGCCATAATGGAAATGGAAGGGTATTTTGAATTTCATGTGACCCTGCGAGCTTCCCAACCGCTGGATGTTAAGGATATCCGGCTTGAAATTCCAATAGTCGGGGAAGTGGCCCGATACATGATGGGGCTGGGTTTAAAAGGGGGGTACCGCCCGGCGTCCCATGAGTGGAAATGGGATGTTCAAAAGAACCAGGACGGCGCCTGGTTGGGGGATGTCAACGCCGGGCTTCAATACAGTCTGCGGGACGTCAATTACTCACGGCCTTTGAATACCAATTTTTACCACCTCAAACCGTTGAATATGCCCGTATCCTGGTACAATGACGGCAAGGGCGGCGCCGATATCGCTGAAAAAGACGGCAATACCGTCCTGGTTAAAGCTTACAGCGGTGCACGTACGCTCAAACCCGAAGAAGACCTGCATTTTAATTTCACCCTGTTGATCACGCCTTTTAAGCCGCTGGATACGGCAGGCCAGTGGAAAGACCGTTATTATCACCGGTTTGAACCGCTGGATAAAATTGCAGCGACTGGGGCCAATGTTGTAAATGTGCACCATGCGACTGATATCAACCCTTTTATTAATTACCCGTTTATGCGTCCCAAAGAAATGAAAGCCTATATCGATGAAGCGCACCGGATGGGGATGAAGGTTAAGATATATTACACCGTGCGGGAGTTGTCCAATATAGCGCCCGAGTTGTTTGCCTTGCGCAGCCTGGGCGATGAGGTTTTGGCGTATGGGCCGGGCGGCGGTTTTGCCTGGCTCCGGGAGCACCTGGGGGGAAACTATATTCCCGGGTGGCTCGTGCCCGAGTTAAAAGACGCTGCCGTTATCAACAGCGGTATGTCCCGGTGGCATAATTATTACGTCGAAGGCCTCAACTGGTTATTGGATAATGTGGGCATCGATGGACTTTATATCGATGATGTGGCGTTTGACAGGACGATTATGAAACGGGTGCGAAAACTATTGGACTATAAACGCCCGGGTTCGCTTATTGATTTGCATTCGGCCAATCAATACAATCCCCGGGACGGGTTTACCAACAGCGCTAATCTTTATATGGAACATTTCCCTTATATTAACCGGCTCTGGTTTGGGGAGTATTTCGATTACGATTCCTCGCCGGATTTCTGGCTCATTGAAATATCGGGAATCCCATATGGCCTGATGGGGGAGATGCTGCAAGACGGCGGCAATCCCTGGCGTGGGATGATATATGGCATGACCAACCGTCTGCCCTGGGCCGGGGATCCCCGTCCGTTATGGAAGACCTGGGATGATTTCGGCATCCGGGAGAGTCAAATGATCGGTTATTGGAGTCCCGATTGCCCGGTTAAAACCGACAACAAAGATGTATTGGCCACCGCGTATGTCATTAAAGGGAAGCGTACCATGGTAGCCGTTGCCGGGTGGGCCAAAAAAGATGTCAAATGCAAATTAAGTTTCGATTGGAATGCCCTGGGGCTGGATAGTAATAAGGTGCGGGTTACAGCGCCGGCCATCAAGGATTTCCAGCCGGCCGCCGCATTTGAACTTAATAAAGCGCTGCCCATTCCCAGGGGTAAAGGATGGTTATTGATTATCGATGAAAACAAATAAAAAATGATTAGTTTTACCTGGTAATCCCCCAGTTTTTTTTTAACGGTAGACATCTGACGGATAGTCACCAGGGAGGATTATGTAGCCCCTTTCCCAAAGGGATTAACTTTAACCCGGAAAGTCTTCAATTCCGCTTGCCGGGCCCGGTCTTTTATACCGCAAGCAACCTGCATGACTTTTACCGTTCTCTCCCACGCCATATCAGTTCGTCATGAGGGGCGCCCTCGAATCTTTTTCCGGGGGCCGCAATTTTTTTTGCAACTTTTTCGCTGGAATAGTCATCTTATAAATCGTGAAACCTGAACACCAAAACCGTTAAAATAAAAAGTTAAAATAAAAATAAAAAGCTGGAAAACACGATGAACATATTTAAACGGTATCGAGTATATGGTATATAGGAAGCATGAAAGAGTTGATTGAACGACTTAAAAAAAAAGACGAGGCAGCTTTTAAAGAGGTAATGACCATGTTTAAACACCAGGTTTTTAACTACCTTCACCTAATGCTGGGAAACAGGGAACTGGCCGAAGAACTGACCCAGGATACCTTTGTGAAAGTATACTTTAAAGCCGGTTCCATGAAAACCGAATACCTGAAAGCCTGGATATTCAAAATCGCCACCAACCTCGCCCGCTCGGAATTCAGGAAACGAAAAATCAAGAAACTGCTCTCCCTTTCCGATGTCAACAACATCCATTATTCCTATGAACCCAACATGGAGAATGAGATCGTCCTGGACCAAATGCTCTCGGCCCTGCCGGAAAAATACCGCATCCCCGTCATCATGAAAGATATCGATGAATTTTCTTTCGAAGAAATGGCGGAGATTTTAAAGAAACCGGTGGGCACAGTAAAGTCGCTGGTTTTCCGGGGCCACCAACAAATGAAGAACCTTTATGGACGTCAACCGGCCCTGCAAAATGGAGGTATCTATGGATAACACTAACAACATTAACAATACATTCAATACATTCAACCCTAACCGGTTGAAACAGCATAACCCGGGCCATACGCTTAATGCGGATTTCGAGGCCCGGGTGTTTGCCAGGATCAAAAAGAAAAAAACGCAACGGAAAGTTGCCGCTTCCGCGGCGCTGAGTATCGCCGTTCTTGCCTTTCTGTTTATCGGCCAGGCAGTGCTTTTTCACCGGGAACCCGGGGAAAAAATATTGATCGGGCGGAATGAACGGAATGGTGGCTATATGCAGACTGAAACTTCAATCAAAGCAAAAGAAGAGGTCCCGGTCATGGAGAATGTCGTCTTTGCATCTTACGATCGACAAACCGACTATGCCATCGAACAGGTGGCCTATAACGAACATGAAAATACCATATAAAAATACAGGATGCGAGGAAGCGGAGAAATAACCATGAGAAGAATACTTACCTTCATTTTTATACTGCTGCTGCTGTTTCTTACAGCCGGCGCAGCAGGCGGTGCAGGCACTGCAAAAAGCTTACTCCAGCCTGGCGATGATGTCAAGGATATCCTGAAAAAAATATCTCCTTCCATTGTCAAAGTGGTGTCCGAGAACCATAAACGATATATTGCCACCGGCATTGTCATCGATCCGAACCATGTCGTCAGCAGCATCATCGTGACCAATCACCCTTACGAAACACTTTACGTGGAAACCGTGGAAGGCGATCAATACGACGCGACAGTGTTGGGTAAAGACCAGGAAACATCATTGTTGCTTTTGCAAATCGCAGGAAAAGCCTTATCCCCTATCCCCCAGGCCAGGGGACTTGAAGTGGGCGACTGGGTGGCGTTGGTGGGGGTGTTTTACCAGGAATTTCCTGCCATTGTCCAGGGCATTGTCAGCAGCGTGTCCGATGATCAGTTGATACTTAATGCGCCGGTGGCGCCCGGCTCTGCCGGCGGCGCCGTGATCAATAAAAAAGGAGAATTAGTAGGCGTTGTCCGCGGCCGTTTCGACTTCGCTTTCAGCCCGGATTATACCTACCGGGACCAGTCCTATGAATTCTTTATCCGCAGTACCAGGACCAACAACCAGGACCTATGTTATGCCGTTCCCATGCCCAAAGCGGCTGCCGTTGTCAGGGACCTGCAAAAATATGGTAAGATCATGCGGGGATGGCTGGGGGTGTCGCTGGTCGCCAGGGGGAAAACCGATAACGTGGAAATCAACGATGTTGCCCCGGATTCCCCGGCTGAAAAAGCCGGGTTCCGCAAAGGCGATAAAATACTGGCTATTAAAGATAAACCGGTCCAAACCGGCAGCGATGTGGTACGCATCGTTAAAGCCCTTAAACCGGGAGATAATATTAAGATCGAATATGCCCGGGGCAACACGAAAAAATTCGCCCAGGTGCTCATCAGCGAACCCCGGGAACATTTCGAGTGGCGTTACCCCGCTCCGCCCGTTATGGGACCCGGCAACAAACCGCCGGTGATACCGGAAACCGAAGACCCGTTACCCAGGGTAGAAAATTTTGTGGTTAATTTTTCCGGTTCACGGAACCTGGGAGTGGATGCCATTCCCCTTACGCCGGAACTGGCTGAAAAGTTCAATATCAAAGAAGGAAGCGGACTGCTGATCTCAAAGGTTCACAAAGAGACGGCCGCTGAAAAATACGGGTTCCAGGCGGCCGATATCATTGTCAGGGCCAGCGGCAAAATAATGGAACAAATTTCCGACCTGAGATTGGCGTTGAATGAACTGGGAGATAACCAATCCGTCGCCATCGATGTCTACCGCGGCGGTAAACTGAAAACTTTTAATGTGGTCCCCGGGAAGTATGCAAATAAGGTTGCCGGGACATATTACGATATGCTGGAGATGTTCGGGGACAAGATAAATGACATTAGAACCAGGATGGGCGACGAAAATAGAATCGCCATCGAAGAAGTGAAAAAATTGCAGAAAGAACGGGAAAAATTGAACGCACTGCAAGAGAACTTCTCCAAAGAGAAAGAGTTACAACTGCGTAAAGATGCTGAAATCAAAAAATACCGGGAAGAAATCGAACGACTGAAAAAAGAACAGGCAGCGTTAAAACAAGAACTGGAAAATGTGAAAAAACAAACGGAACCGGGGAAAAAAGACGCCACTAAATAACAACACTAACATATATTAGCTTCAAAAATCCTCTCTGGAGCCGGAGGTCACATGTGGGGTGCGGCCGCCGGCTCCCTCGGGGGGGTTCTTAAATCCCGCCCCCAGGAAAACCACCAGCGGTTTCGTAATCGTTCCCGGTGCAACATGCCAACATAAAGAGGGCGGATTATCCATATAAAGTTCAAAAAAAAATTTTTGTCTAAACTTTTAAAACAAAAACTGGTATACTTACGTATAAATAATCTTACTTAAACAAATGAACAAAATTGGAGATAACGAATGCCCAATAACAAAAGTAAAAAGAGTATGTCGAAGAAGAAAAAATATTTCCTGGTCATTGGGGGGATAGTCCTGCTGCTGATTTTAAGAACCGCCTTTTGCGGAAAGAAGACCCCACCCGTCATCGTCCAGACGGAGAAAGCCACTAAACGTACTATTACCCAGATCGTGACCGCCACCGGCAAGATCAACCCGGTCAATCAAGTGGTCATCACCCCTGAAGTAACAGGCGAGATTGTCGCCCTACCCGTTAAAGAAGGCGACACAGTACAGAAAGGCCAGTTGCTGATCAAAATCAAACCCGATACGTATATCGCGCAGCGGGAGCGCGCCAAAGCCAACCTGGATTCGGCCCGGGCCAACCTGAAAATGAGAAAAGTGGAACTCACCTATATCAAGGCCGAATACTACCGCGTCACTGACTTATTAAAAAACGGCGTGGCCAACCAACAGCAAATGGAAAAAGCCCAATCGGACCTCTCCTCCGCCCAGGCCCAACAAGAAGCCCTGGACGCCTCTGTTTCCCAGGCTGAGGCCGCGCTCAGGGAAGCCGACGAAAGCCTGAACAAAACCACCATCTATTCCCCCATGGACGGCACCGTTAGCCAACTCAATGTCGAACTGGGCGAACGCATCCTGGGCAGCGGCTTTTCCCAGGGCACCAACCTCATGACCGTGGCCGACTTGAACCAGATGGAAGCCGTAATAGAAGTGGATGAAAACGATGTGGTGCTGGTCTCCGTGGGCGACAAAACCAAAATCCGGATCGACGCCTTTAAAGACAAAACATTCACCGGGACTGTTTCACAGATCGGCAACAGCGCCAAAAGCGTCGGCGAAGGCACCCAGGAAGTGGTGGTCAATTTCGAAATCAAAATCGCCCTGGACAAGGGCGGCGAAGCTGTCCGGCCGGGAATGTCCTGCAACGCCGATATCGAAACCGAAACCCGGACCGATGTACTTTCCGTCCCCATCATGAGCGTCACCGCCCGCTCTCCTAAAGATGAAAAAAAGCAGGAAACAGGAGAAACAGGCAGCGACACCCAGGTTTTAGCCGTCCAGAAAGCAAAAGCCCGCAATAAACCACAAGAAGTCGTCTTCGCCATCAAAGATCAAAAAGCCCTTATGAAACCCGTGAAAACCGGTATCAGCGACGACACTTATATCGAAGTCAACAGCGGGTTGAACGAAGGCGAGGAAGTGGTCAGCGGTTCCTATAAAGCAATCTCAAAGGAACTGGACGATGGTTTGAAAGTGCAGGTTAAAAATGAAAATAAAGCAACTAAAAGCAATAATTAGCCTTAACAGGATCAGGCCAACATGAATATCATTACTTTCGAAAACATAATGAGGCTCTACGAAGTGGGCGCCGAGGAAGTACGGGCGTTGGACGGCGTGTCGCTGGCCATCGGGAAAAATGAATACGTGGCCATCATGGGGCCGTCGGGTTCCGGGAAATCCACCCTGATGAACATCCTGGGCTGCCTTGATACACCCTCTTCAGGCACTTACCTCTTCAAAAACCTCCAGGTCAGCGATATGAGCGATAATCAATTAGCCGAAATAAGGAACCGGGAAATCGGTTTCGTTTTCCAGACCTTTAACCTGCTGCCGCGCTCCGATTCCTTGCATAATGTTGAATTGCCGTTGATTTATGCGGGAATTCCCTCATCCCAACGAAAAGAAATGGCCATGAATGCCCTGGTCAGCGTCGGCCTGGGAGACCGGGTCCATCACAAACCCAACGAACTCTCGGGCGGACAGCGGCAGCGTGTGGCCATTGCCCGGGCCCTGGTCACCAAACCGGCCATTATCCTCGCGGATGAACCCACCGGCAACCTCGATTCCAAAACCGGCGAAGATATCATGACCGTATTCTCCGAGATTCACCGCCAGGGCAATACCATCATCCTGGTTACCCATGAAGAGTACATTGCCGAACACGCCAACCGCATTATCCGCCTGCGGGACGGAAAGATCGAAAAGGATGAGAAAAATTCCCACTCCCATCATGTCCCCCTGACAAAAGCCGCCGCCATGACAGGATCATAATTTATCCTGGAGGAGAAACAAAATTGAATCGCTATTGGTTTGAATTAAAAGAAGGTGTGCTGTTTTCCCTCAAGGCCATTAAAGCCAACAAAGCCCGTTCGATGCTGACCACACTGGGCATCGTTATCGGGATATGTTCGGTGGCGTTGATGGCAACCGCCATCAAGGGCATCGATCGCGCGTTCGAACAGGGTATCAGCGCGCTGGGGGCCGAAAACCTGTGGATCGATAAGTGGCCCTGGTTCACCGATGCGGAATGGTGGAAAATACGCAACCGCCGAAATTTAACCATGGAAAATTACGAGAAATATAAATCCCTGGCCAGGAAACCCCTTGCCGTGGCGCCAACCTTGTGGTCATCATGCAAAGTCCAGTACAATGGTCACTATATCGAGGACACACTGGTAACCGGCTCCACCGCCGATTACGTGAAGACCACCAATTTCGACTTTGCCCGGGGCCGTTTTTTCTCAGAAATAGAGGCCGATGGTTCCCGGGATGTCGCCGTGGTGGGCAACGATATTGTCGAGAACTTGTTCAAACATATCAACCCGGTGGACCAATATATCGAGGTCGACCGCATCAAATTTAAAATCGTGGGCGTCTTGAAAAAACAGGGCAGCAACTTGCTCGGTGATTTCAATCCCGACAAGCAAGTCTACATACCTATCGGCGCATCGATCAAATATTACACCGGCCATAGGCGTAGTATCGCTATGGTGGTCCGGGCCAGGAGTACAGCCCAGGTCAAGGAAACCGCCGAAGAAGCCGAGGAAATGATGCGCCGCGCACGGGGACTTAGATACAATCAAGAGAATGATTTCTCCATCAACCAGCAGGAAGGCTTGATGCGTAATTATAATCAAACGGTCGGCGTCATCAAAATGGTGGGGTTGTTTATCACCGGGTTGTCCCTATTGGTCGGCGCCATCGGCATCATGAACATCATGTTTGTCTCAGTCAAGGAACGCACCAGGGAGATCGGTATCCGCAAGGCCATCGGGGCCAAGAAACGGACCATTCTCAGCCAATTCCTGGCTGAAGCGGCCTTGATTTGTTTGATCGGCGGTATGATCGGTCTTATGTTGGCGATTGGTTTGAGTATGCTCATCAATAAATTTTTACCAACCAGTGTACAAATGGACACGGTCTTGTTGGCCATAACCATTTCTATACTAACCGGTATTATATCGGGGTTTGTCCCGGCTTATACGGCCGCTAAAATGGACCCCGTCGACGCTTTGAGGTACGAGTAATGAAAATCGGGGAAACCGTCCAGGTCGCTTTCGGTTCGTTGAGAACCAATAAATTGCGTTCATCGCTAACCGTTTTGGGTATTGTCATCGGCATTTTTTCTATCATTTCCATAAGCACCGTGATTTCCATGATGCAGAATTCCATCGAAGAAGGTTTATCCGAGCTGGGGAAGTACACGTTTCAAATCCAGAAATTCCCGGCAATGCGGATGGGAAGGATGAGCGATAAGATATGGCACCGGAAAAAAATTACCATCGACGAATATTACCGTTTGCGCGATTTGCTTACTGAAGCGAAATATGTCGGGGCTGAGCAATGGCGGTTCGGCTGCCGGGTGAAGTCTCAATGGGAGGCCACCAATCCCAATATTCAAGCGTCCGGCGTCACACCTGAAGCTTTATTGACCAACCAGTTGACGGTGGAGTTCGGCCGGGCCCTCAATCAAAATGATATCGATTACAATCACCGGGTTTGCATTTTGGGGACCGACCTGGCTAACAAATTGTTCAAATCCATCGATCCCATCGGCCAGGATATCCAGGTGAATAACCTACGATTGAAGGTTATCGGGGTATTTGAAGCGCGGGGCCAGATTTTTGGACAAAGTCGAGATAATTTTTTGATGATGCCGCTGACGGTTTTTCAAAATGAGTATGGCAAGTATGCCAGGAGCATTAATATTACCGTCATGGCCTATGGACCGCAAAATTACAATGCCACCATCGATGCGGCCACCGGTCTCTTTCGGACCATCCGCAAAGTGCCGCCCGGGGAAGAGAATGATTTTGAAATATATTCCAATGACTCCTTGATCATGCAGATGAACGCCATCACAAAATACGTCAAATGGGGTTCCATCATGGTTGCCCTGATAGCTTTGTTGGCCGCCGGCGTCGGCATTATGAATATCATGCTGGTTACAGTAACGGAGCGGACCCGTGAAATCGGGATTCGTAAGGCCCTGGGCGCCAAAAAGCGGAACATACTTGTCCAGTTTTTGATCGAGGCCGTTACATTGAGCCAGTTTGGGGGGGTAATCGGGATTATCCTGGGTTTAATGGCGGGTAACATGGCGGGATCGCTGTTGAAAGCGCCGCCGGCTTTCCCGTTGGATTGGATTATCGCCGGTATCGTGTTATGCGTCCTGGTGGGAGTGGGTTTCGGCACTTACCCGGCTTACAAAGCCGCTTCATTGGACCCCATCGAGGCGCTGCGCTACGAATAGCTATACGAATATTCATACCCATAAGAACCGGGAATCGCTTTTCGGTTGTCCAGGAACCGTTTCACATACTGTCCACAGTTGCTGCCGATTTTATTCTCTTCCAGCTCGCCGATACTGACAATGACGTCATACCCTTGTTTTCGCAATGCAGCGGCGATTGCCGGTTCATTTTGGGGACTATTTACATCCACGCCGCTGCCGATTTTATTCGAAACGGCGCTCACGGTGGGATTGACCGGCGTGATTTTGACGGCAAACACCCGGGGATCGAAATGGTCGGCCAATATGGCCCCCGATACCGGGGAATTGTCGGATAAAGCGAAATTCAACGTAATTTTACGGTCGCCGGGAGTATAAAACCGTTTCCCATAAGCGGCGATGGTTTTGAAATCCCATTTTTTGACGGGAATCCATCGGTCCCGCAGCGACGTGTCCGTGGTATGAATAGAGAATTGCAATTGGAATCGCCCGTTGGCATAGTGGGTCTGTTTGATATGGTATAAGCGGTCGAAAAATGCCCCTGTTCCCAGCGGGGCCACGGTGGAAAGACTGGGCATAAGACCCGGGGCATGGTAACGGCCGGGGAGTGTTTCCAGTACATCGAGAACATGGGGATTTAAGGCGGGTTCGCCCATGCGGGCAAATTGTATTTTGAACTTTTTCACCGGGATTCGCCGGTCCGGGAAATATCGATCCACCAGGTAATCGATCTGGGCCAGGATGTGATGCGCGGAGATGCGGCCTTCATACCACCCCCCGGCGTCGCAAATAGCGCAGCGCACGGGACAGCCATATAACGTCGAAACGATGATTACCCATTTCTCCTGGCGGGGAATGGGTGGTTGTATCGACTCCACGAACTCGATATATTTCCCGTTGTCCATTTCGGCCAGGAATACAGAGGCGATATCGGGATGACCTGCTTCGGATATTATTTTCATGGCGCTTCCTCATGATGGCCCGCCAGGACCTTTGCGGCTATTTTCATGGCGGCTTCGACGCCGCTGCCGGCGGCAATAACGGCCTGGCGTAAACGCCCGTTTTTCACATCCCCTACCATGTGCAAGCGTCCCTTGTCGATAAGCTGTTTTTCCATTTCGTGTAAGCGCCGTGTAAAGAAACCGGTCTGGGGGTCCCGGCCAATGGCGCCCACCAGGATATCGGCGTCTAGGGCGACAGCGCCCAGGGGCTCTTTTGAAAAACCGCCCCTGGACCCCACAAAACTTTTGTTTAGAGGTTTTGTTGCTATTTTTGCAAGAGACTCAAATGTCAGGTTTAAGGGATAACCATCTCCTTTTTCGACCTTTTTAAGCGCGGCGGAACTCATCATGGTGACAGCGGGTGTGGCGCGCACCCGCCGGACCAGGAGGGGGAGGGCATTAATCTTTTCGGAACGGTAGACCAGCGTGATATTGTTTCCCTGGAATTCGGACAGGTGCAGCGCATAGTCCAAAGCAATGTCGCCGGCGCCCACGATGACGATATTTTTCCCCGTCAGTCCCAGGAGGGGAAATATTTCAAATACCACGTATCGTTCCAGTTCCCCCGGGATGAGGCCCAGGATACCGCGGGTTTTCGGTTCGGTCCCGGAGGCGACGATGACAAAATTGGCGGTGAAGGTTCCCGCGGCGGTGGATAATAAAAAACGGTCCTGCCCGGTGTGGAAATCCAGGGAAATGACGGCGTCGGGTATTACCGGGATATGAAAGTTTTCCAGGTGGTTTTCGAACAGGGCAGCCAGTTGGGCGCCGGGGATACCGTCGGGGAAAGCGGGGTAATTTTCGACCCGGTGTGCATTCCACAGGAGGCCGCCGATGCGGTTTTTTTCAAATACATGATGTTCCAGGTCGAAACGTTTTAATTGCACGGCGGCGGCAATCCCGGCCGGCCCCGCGCCGATAACAGCGATTTCAAGATTCATAACGGGATTCCTTATTACCGGCGGTGGTGGCGGCGGCGGTCACAGCGGCGATTACCTGTTCGCTTAAAATAGGGACGGCAAAACCGTGGGAGAGATTGAGCAATGATGCCTGGTGAAATTGCCGGTTATAAGAAGCGGTGGCATCCACCGTAAAAAACACCTGGAACCCGCGCATAAATGCCGAACGGGCAGTGGTTTCACAACAAAGATGCGTCATTACCCCGGCGATAACCACCTGGGAGATATGTCTTTCGGATAGCCATTGTTCCAGGTTCGTATTATAAAAGGCATCGTATTGGGTTTTAACAAAGACAGCGGCATGCTCATCGCGGATACCGGCCGTAATTTCGGAAAGGGGGTTGGTTTCGACGATTAATTCTTTCCACCATGAGTTCATTAGCCCTGCGTTTTGAGGGGAAGAGATATTCCGGGTCTGAACCACCGGCAGGCGGGAATTAAAGAATGCCGATTGCAGGCGTTGTATACGGGGGATGATAGCGGCGGCAGAAGGGATAAAGGCATGGGACGTTTCCTCCAGGAAATAGCGCTGCATATCCAGCACCAGCAGCGCGGCTTTACCGGGATTCAACGTCATGGGAGCGGACTTTCGCAAATGTTTGACCGCCTCCAGCATTTCCGCTGCTTGAATGTCGATATTGTCCAGGGTAAAATATGTTTCTTTCATTTATTTATTGCCTTATTATAATGAAAATCCCCGGTTATTTCAAGTGACAAATTATTCTTAAATTCACGCCTGCTTTTACCGGCAATTTTCCGTTACGGTCCTACAACAGGAATCCCACGCAGTAGAGCCGGAAAAGGTTCAGCGCGGAGTCTTCCGGTATAGTCCTACAAACGGGACCCCCAGCATGGGGGGGGGGGTTTGACTTTAGGGCCTGGCTATGGTATTATAAAAGCGTCTCAAACCACAGTCCACAACCCAGGAGGTAAATTAATATGAACCCTACAAAATATTTTGAAATGTCTAACCCCCAGAAACGAATATGGCTTACCGAAGTACTCCATAATCACCTGGATATGTCCAATATCGGGTACCTCATCGAGCTGAAAGGAAAATATAACCTGGAGCAACTGGCCCGGGCCGTCAAATACGTGGTAAAAGTCAATACCGCCTTACAGTTGCGCTTCAAAGACTCGGATGAAGTCAAAGGCCACCTGCTCCAGTACCTCCCGGAGTATCAAGAGGCGGAAATCGAAATGATCGAAGCCGCGAACGATGAGGAACTGTTTAAAAAGATAGAACGAATACACCGTGAAAAGTTCGATATCTACGGCGACTACCTCTGCTCCTTTGCCGTCTTTTCCATTAATAAGGAACGGTTCGGGTTCTTTGAAAGCGCCAAACACCTGGTGGCTGACGGCATTTCCGCTACCATCGTCGCCCGCGAAATCATGGAAATCTACCCGCTGCTGTCCGGCAGCGATTTCAAAGAAATTAAAAAAGAATTCTCTTATCTGGATTTCCTCCGGGATGAAAAGGAATACATCGGCGGTGAAAAATACAACAAAGATAAAGAACATTGGCTGCAGCGCCTTAACGACTACGAAGGAGCCGATATTACCTTTACCCAGGCCAAAAATAAAAAAAATAGCCTGAAAGTCAAAAGACACTCTTTTCAAATCCCCGGTCATATGATGGACGCCGTGGAACAATATAAAATCGCTAACCGGTTTTCCAATTTCGGCCTCTTTATGGCCGCCCTGGGCGTCTATTTTAACCGGTTTGCCAATCATGACGACCTCATCGTCGGGATGCCGGTGCATAACCGGTCCAAAAAGATTTTCAGGGATATGGTGGGCATGTTTGTTTCCACCATCCCCTTTCGCATGAAATTCCAGGAAACATGGAACTTTAATGAATTGATCGCCTATATCAAAAAAGAACTCTGGGAAGATTTGAAACACCAGAGTTACCCCTATAACCACCTGGTTAAAGATTTAAAAGATATCGATATCGACGCCTCCGGTTTTCTAAATGTGCAGTTAATCGAGCTGCCGGAAGCCATCGACGAATATACCGCCAAAAGGGTCTTCTTTTCAACAGAATACAATATTTCCAACCTCTCCATATACCTTAACCAGCAGAAGAGTAAAAACCTGCAAGACCTGGATATCGCCGTCGATTATCATGGGGATATCTTCGAGGAAAGAGAAATCGAATTTTTCTTCAAACGGTTAATGATTATCCTGGAACAGACCATAAAAGAACCGGCAAAGAAAATCTCGGAATTATCATTACTGGAAGAAGTCGAGTATCAAGAATTGGTATTTGATCTGAACAAAACACAAGCCGTTTTTCCCAAGAATAAAACCCTGCCGCAATTGTTTGAAGAACAGGTTCTAAAAAATCCGGGCAATATCGCCCTGGAATATGAAGATAAAACAGTAACTTATAAAGAATTGAAAGAACTATCGGTCACACTGGCGGCAAAATTGCAGGAAGCCGGGGTAACGCCCGGCGCCATCGTGGGTATTCTCTGTGAAAGGTCCATCGAGGCCGTCGTTTCTATTCTGGGCGTGTTAAAAGCAGGCGGCGCTTATTTGCCCATCGATCCCGAATACCCCGCCGATAGGAAAAACTATATCATCGAAAACAGCAGCATTAAAATCCTCTTGCTGGAAAAAATCCTGGAACAACAGGAAATCGGGCTTATCGCCAATATCCCCGGTTTAACCCCTATTATTATCGATCGGCAAACCCTGGCCCATGAGGCCGAAGCGGAAACCGGCGCCGCGAAGTTCAAGGATCCCGGCATCGACAGCGAAAACCCGGCCTATGTCATTTATACTTCCGGCACCACCGGCAAACCCAAAGGCACGCTGTTAAGACACCGGAATGTCGTCAACTATATTTGGTGGGGGGCCAAAACCTATGTAAAAGGAGAAACCGTCAGCTTCCCGTTGTATACTTCGTTATCCTTCGATTTAACCGTCACCTCCATTTTCATCCCCCTGGTAACCGGGAATAAAATCGTAATCTACCGCGACAGCCCCCAGGGCCTCCTCATTGAAACTGTGATCCGGGAAAACAAAGTGGATATCGTAAAATTAACCCCTTCCCACTTAAAAGTGGTCCACGAATTAAAATGGGAGACCTCGAAAATCAAAAGTTTCATCGTTGGGGGAGAAGAGTTAAAGACCGACACCGCCAGGGAAATCCATGACCGTTTCAAAGGAAAAATAAACATCTATAATGAATATGGACCCACCGAGACCGCGGTGGGGTGTATGATTCACCGATATGACATTAACAAGGACGACGGGGTGTCTGTTGCTATCGGCAAGCCGTCCGACAACGTGCAAATATACATCCTTGATAAGAATAAGAACCCCCTGCCCCTGGGCGTCATCGGGGAAATATATATCGCCGGGGAAGGGGTCGCCGCCGGATATCTCAAAAATGAACAATTAACCGCGGAAAAATTTGTCGATAACCCCTTTATTCCCGGTAAGAAGATGTATAAATCCGGGGACCTGGGCTGCTGGAACCTGGATGAGATCCTGGAATTTTTCGGCCGCGGCGATGAGCAGGTCAAGATAAGGGGCTATCGAATCGAACCCGGCGAAATCGAAAAACAATTATTAAAGATAGAGGGTATAAAAGACGCCGTGGTAACGGTGCGCAAAGGACCGCAGGCGGAGTTATGCGCCTACATCGCGGCGCAGGATCAAAAAGAACTGGAAGTCCCCCGGCTGCGGGAATTACTTTCCCGCCAATTACCCGCTTACATGCTGCCGTCGGAGTTTGTACAGGTGGACGCCATCCCCCTGACCCGGAACGGTAAAGTGGATTTCAGGAAACTGGCCGCCATGGGCAAGAAACTCGATTCCGGCCAGGAATATGCCGCGCCCCGCACAGATATGGAAACCATGCTGGCCGAAATATGGGCCGGGGTGCTGGGTACGGAAAAGGTCGGCATTACCGACAATTTCTTCGAATTGGGCGGCGATTCCATCAAGGCCGTCCAGATAGCCGCCCGCTTGAACGATAGGGGCAAATCCGTCAATGTCAAAGACATCCTTTCCCATCAGACCATTGCCAACGTTTGCGCCCATGTCGATTTCGACAGTCACATCCGCAAGTATGAGCAGGGACTTATCGCCGGGGAAAAAGAAGCCACCCCCATCGAAAGCTGGTTCCTGGCCCGGGCGTTTCCCAATCCGCACCATTACCATCAATCCGTGCTGTTAGAATTCAAAATCCCCGTGGATATTCCCGTACTGGAAAAAGTTTTCGAGTTGTTGATCAACCATCATGACGGCTTGCGCTTGAATTACCATCAAGAGAAGAAGCGGTTTTATTTCAATAACGATCTGCTGGATAAACCATTTAAAATAGACATCGTCGATCTGTCCCCGGTTCCCGCGGCGGAAAGGGGGGCGCGCATTCAAGCCGTGGGTTATGAAACCAAAGGCGGTTTTAATATCAACAAAGGTCCCATGGTGAAGGCCGTTCTATTTAAAGCTGAACCCGCGCGGGACAAATTATTGCTTATATTTCATCATCTGGTTATCGATGGCCTCACCTGGCGCATCATTCTGGAAGATATAAATAAACTATACGAAACCCTCAGCGCTAAAAAAGAAGTGGAGATGTCTCAGAAGACCGCTTCGCTCCTTGAGTGGTACGACGCCCTGGTGTTGTACCGCGATTCCGGGAAACTGGAAAAAGAAAAAGAATATTGGCAGTCGGCCGGGGCCGCGGCCGCAGGTTTCCGGTTGCCTTATGATGGCGAACCCGGGGCCGCCGATTGGAGCGTAAAAAACCAGGAAACCATTAATTTCCGTTTGGATGAAGAGGAGACCGATTTCCTGCTCAAAGGGGCGCATGAAGCTTACAAGACCGATGTGCAGATACTGGTTACCTCGGCGTTGGTGCGTGCGCTGCGGCAGTGGACCGGCGCGCAGGCCGTAACCATAGAAATGGAGAATCATGGCCGACATATTCCCGATATCGACACTTCCAAGACCGCCGGTTGGTTTACGGTTATTTATCCCCTGGCGGTGAGCCGCGACGATAAAACCATCGGCGATGAGATCAAGACCGTTAAAGAGGCCATTCGTACCGTTCCCAACAGCGGCATCGGTTATGGGATTATGAAGTATATGACCGCGGACGGGCAGGCCATGGAAACCAAACGGGCGGAGATACGGTTTAATTATCTCGGGCAGTTCGACCGTGAAGTAGAGAACCCGTTGTTTTCATTTTGCCGGGAGCGCAGCGGATCGGATGTGGCAATGGAAAACCATATGACCGCCGCCATCGAGATCGACGCCATGATATTGAGCGGTGAATTCAGCGCGGACATCAAGTATAACAAAGAAGTATTTAACGAAGCCGCCATATCTTCCTTTGGGGACAATTATATCAAGAACCTGGAGATGTTGTTGGAGCATATCCGGAATGAGGATAATGTCCATTTTACGCCCTCGGATTTCGATACCGTGGATTTGAGTGAGGAAGATTTAGCTGCATTGTTTGAATAAAAGCAGGACTAAAAAAGGCCCACGAATTACACGAATTTTCACGAATGCTTTTTTCATCATTCATCATTCATCATTCTATATAAAGAGGTGTCCACGTATGGGCGATTACACAGATTTACACAGATTTTTTTCTTCTTTTCTTCTTCTCTTCTTCTCTTCCTTTTTTCTTACCTTCTCACCTTCTTACCTTCTGTTTTTGCCGCTCTTCCTCGCTTCCTCGCTACTTTTTTTGTTATTACAACAATTAATACGTAAGGCATTTCAAGCGATCTAGTAACCAGTCAATCGGTTATTTTAATTGTTTAACTGTAAAATCCCATCAATATAATAACCGATCGAAAAGGGAAAAAGCTGGATGTTTTTTCCGGCCTGTCCCCTCTTTTTCCTTTCCCTGGATGCCTTTGAGACGAATTGATCGAAGAGGGTCCTCTTTGGTCGGTATTTTCGATTCCAGGGCGACGCTTTCCTCGAATAATGATAACAGAACATCCAGGTTTGTGGAAGCGCTGACAATTTTTTCCAATGATTCGACATCCAATAGTTCGACTGTATGAATAATATTGTTTAATGCCCTTACCAGTACAGCGCTCCTGATTGGAGTACGGGCAACTTTGTCAACCTTACAGGCCAACGATTTCTTTTTAATTATTTTATGGTTACATGTTACATGCATGAAGCCAATTGTTCCAGGTATGAAGAGAAACGTTTCACGCATGAAAGAAAACGTTTCACGAGTGGATAATGGAGTTTCATTAATGGATAAATTTTTTCCACCGATGAAACGATTTTATCCACACGCAATAGATTTAATTTCATCGCTGAAACGTTTTTCGCTATCCCGGGCGAAAAATGCTTCACGGATGAATAAAAATGCATCGCTCATGAAAGAAAGTGCTTTGCGTATGAAAGGAAAAGGTTTGTTTATGAACAAAAATATTTCATTCGTGGATAAAATATATCCACGCATGAAAGAAATATATCCACGAATGATAGGATTCAATTCACATATGTAGCATTTCGCTTCACGCTATAGCGCTCAGATAAATTGACCCGCTTTTGCTCAGATAAATAGAGCCATTTGTTCACAGAACTCCCCACAAAGTTTTTTTCTTTTCCAGGTAGTAAAATTTAAAACGAATGCGTGTTAATTAAAGAATGAGGCTTGC
>JAPKZK010000093.1 GCA_026393835.1 Candidatus Aminicenantota bacterium
ATTTTTGAATATACCATACAGCACCCCGAAATGAACCAGGGGAGTATGCCGGTTAAATGAAAATTCGGCCCCGTTCATCATGATATCGAAGACCAATTCGTACAGGTCCGGGTTGTTTTCAAGGTTTTGAATAAGGCTTTCGAAATTGGTATTGTCGGTATTAAGGGAAATTTGCAGGGCTTTCTCCAGGTCTAGGGGCTGCCATTCATTCCTGGTTTCTTTGGCAGGAAGTATTTTTTCATGGATGATTTTACACAATTGGCTTACCAGGAAGGGGTACCCGGAAGTCAAGTAAAACAGCCGTTCGGCAAAATAGGGAATATCGAGCGTCACCTGTTCTTCTTTGGAATAGTTTTCAAGCATGGTGCTGATTTCATTGGCGTAAAAGGAAAGGTTCACTTCAAAATCCACGGCAATATTCCAGGGGCTGTTGAATTTGGGTTCGGAATCCTTCCTGTATTTGATTTTTAAACTTTTGACATCATGGACGCCCGCTAATATCACGCTGTGGAAAGTCGGTTGTCCCGGTTCGCGCCGCTTTAAATATTTATTTCTCAGCATGCCCAGGAAATCCAGGAATAATTGGTTGTTGCTGCTTTTATCGACTTCATCGATTATGAGGACGATTTTTTTCCCGGTTGTTTTAACCAGGTTTTTGATCCATAATCCCAGTTTATCCATACGATCCGGAACGGGACTTGATTCTAAAAGCGTTACCAGGTTTTCATTGCCGTGTGATGTAAATTCTTCATTCAGCAAGAGAAAAAATGCTTCGATAAATACAGCTTCACTTTCGAATCCTTTTTGGCCGATGCCTTCGAAGCTTATATTGATCGGGAAATAGTCGCCGGGAGTTTTTAGAAGCCGGTTTAACATATAGATAGTGGTGGTTTTCCCATATTGGCGAGGGCGGTTAATGACGAAATAATCGCCCTGTTCAACCATTTTAAATATCTCGTTTATTTTGCCGGATATATCCACCATATAATGTTCTTCCGGTATGCATGGACCTGTTATATTAAATCTTTTTTTCATTGCGTCACCTGTTTCGCTTGATATTATATCAGAGGAGAGGGTAATATACAAGAAATGCTTTTCCCAGGTAAGGAACAAGGACTCCTTTTCCGCAAAAGAATTGTCATTGGGCATTGGGGGGATTTGAAGAAATGTCATTGGTCATTAATCATTAAAGCTTTCAAGGCCCGGGAAAATTCCCGCGGGAAAATATGCGGTGTTGGAGGTGGTAGAGACGTTGCGCGCAACGTCTCTACGGGGCATCGGGCGTAATGTCTCTACGTTTCCACCTTTCCCCGTCACCATGTCTCAACAGCATAATGCATCCCAATGGGAACCCTTTTTAAAAAGAAAGGGAACAGGCTCATTTTACTTAAAAATTCGCCTGTCCCCTTTTCCTCCAGAGACAAGACCCCGGGTGTTGGGGGACCAGTAAAAATAAAACTACCCATCGGCACCCGGATCTCCTGCGATGCTTTTGCAGCATCATGGGCTTTCAACATATCAACTGCCTGGGTGTAGTGCTTGTGGCCGTACTCTAATATCCATACCATTTGTACAGTGACTGCGGCCCCAGTCGGCAAAAGTTTGCCCCTAGGTCCCTCGATCCGCATAAGCAGATCGCCTTTATAGTTGGCGGGAACCTTTCCTTCGGCAATTACTGATTGATGTTTTTTGTCAATCTTCACTGCTCCACTATCGAGATCCGGTATTTTAGCATCAGAGCATTTCAGTAAGATCACAGTACCAACGGGTACTTTATGGCAGTGTGCTTCAAAGGCAAATCGTTCTGGACTGCTATCTTGGTTGTAGAATTTGAGTATTGATTTGATTGTGGTCTGTACGCTTGTATTGTGCCATCCAGCAGCGCTGTTGTGCGTGATCCATTCTATCGAGTTCCAGTTTCCACCAGGAAACGTCAACGGGTCGTTCGTGAAAAATTCCGTGGACACTGACGCGATTATACCAAAGTATCCCGAACTGGATGGCTCGAATAAAAACGCATCGCTGGCCGCACGGTCACCAATATTAAGAGCTCCCGGCTGCATCCCTATCACTGGCAAATAAATTTGATTATCTTTGGTATACAATATCTGCCAGCTTGTGGGCGGAATGTTGAAGCCCACCCTACTGCTGAACATCCGCACCTTCGCTTTTTCGATTGGACCTTGAAAGCCTAAGTTGACGCAGCGTGTGTAGCAAAAATTCTTACCGACTTGTGGATTGTTCCAGAATAGCGTATTCCATTGTTTTAGCAATATCACCCTGCTCAACTCAGCAGGTCCGCTGCACACGATATCCGGACTACTGAAATAATCGCCTGGACTGGGAATAATTCCCGTATCGTTAAACTCCTTCCGTACCAGTATGCCGCACCACTTCGAAAACGCCTCACGGGCTGCCTGGTCACAGACGTTTTTGCTCAAGCCCGTGGACATTTGCATATCGCTTGAAAGGATATCCGGGTCCATCTTTGTTTTCACCCAGTAGGTATCGGCATACACCGCGCCGATGATGATAGCAACCGAAGTGGATATATCTGGCGACTGCATGTGATGATATACATCCTTGATTGCCTGGGCGGCAGTCTTGCCTTTAGCGTGGTCTTTGATGGCAATGTCCCACGCCTCTTCGTAATCGCCACAAACAGCAGGGGTGTCTATAAGTAACATAAAAAACAAAACAAAAATAAGATATTTGCTTGCTCTCATTTTATTGACTTTTTTTAAGTAATTTATAAAGGGAAACGGTGCATGTCTATACTTCCATGCACCGTTTCCCCAAAAATTTTTAAGTCTAACGGCTGGATTTTCCCACGAAGGTGAAGTTGCCCATAGGCACCCGGAGTTCCCGGAATTCCTTAGCGGCATCATGCGCCCCCAGCATATTGGCTGCCTGGATGTAATGTTGGTGGCCATGTGTGAGGAGCCACATCATCCGCACTTCTACCGAAGCATTAGCAGGAAGGTATTTGCCCTGGGGATTCTTTATCCGCACAATCAGGTCGCCGGTAAAGTTAGCAGGCACTTCTACTTCGGTACTGACCACATGGTATTTAGCGGTGACCCGAAGAGGTTTAATGTCCATCAGCACTTTCGGGTCCCGGCACGACAGCGAAACCTCGGTACCAGGTGGTAGATTGCTGCAGTGTGCCTCGAACGCGAACATTTCCGGGCGGTTGTCCTGGTTGTAGAATTTGAGCCCCGATTCGGTATCGTTTGTGACACCGATATTGTGCCATGCGGCGGCTCCGTCATACGATAACCACACGGCTGTATTCCAGTTTCCACCTGGATTGATCTTCGATGGGTTGTTCTCGAAAAACTCGGTACTGACAACACCGATAAGGCAATAGTGTTTTGTGGCGCTGGGGGGTTCGAATATGAACGCGTCATTGCTGACTGCACGGTCTCCCGCCTTAAGAGGTCCCTCTTGCATTCCCTGCATAGGCAAGGAAGTCTGCCTGGTCAGGGTATACAATATCTGCCAGCTTTGCGGCGGGATGTTGAAACCGGCTTCACTGTAATACGCCTGAGCCTTTGCCTTCTCAATATTACCTATAAAGTTGTAGCTGGCCCCACGCACGTAGACATAATTCTTGCCGACATTACCATAGTTCCAGAAGTATTCATTCCATCGCCGAAGCAGTAACGATATGGTTAACGGAGCATCGGCATTACATACAATTTCCGGGCTGTTACAGACCGACGGCGAAGTGTTGGGGATTTTTCCAGCATCATCAAAGGATTTCCGCAGTAATATACCGTACCAGGAGGAAAAAGCCATCTGTGCAGCTTTATCGCAGTCATCCCTTCCCCAGCCTATGGCCTTTTGTAGGGCCGCGGAAAGGAGGCTGTAGTCCATCTTGATGTTCACCCAATAATTGTCGGCATACACCGCGCCAATGATAATAGCTACCGAAGTGGGTGTAGCTGGCGGTGGCAGGTATTCATATACATCCTGGATTGCTATATAGTCACTCTTTCCCGCAACGCGGTCTTTGATAGCGATGTCCCACGCCGCATCGTATTGGGCATAAACCGTATATCCGGCTGCAAATAACACAAAACATATCATAAAGACAAAAAATTTAGTTGTTTTCATTTTTGTTTTCCTTAATTTAATACTCGTATTGTCGAAAGTTTTCTCGGGCTATACTCTCAAAACCCTTCCAATACACGAAACCACATACCTATTGGGTCGTTATCGCCTTTGCCATTACTAAGGTGGCTTACCATTATAAAACATCTTCATCATGACCTCCATTCTTTATTATGCACACGGCATATTTAAATTACCTATTACCGACAACCAAACCGCGCAACCTTAATACCCGATTAAGGTTTTCGATCACTTGCCTATGCGTTCTTTGACGTGTCAAATGATACGCCTATATAATAATGTAAAAATGATTTTCAAGTGAGCAAATTTAGACCAAAATGACAGATAAAATCAGACCATTTTTTTCAAGGGAATAGCACAAATAGACCACGAATAGCAATTTCAGACCAAAATGCGGGGAAATGAGAGAAATCAGGCGATTGGCAGGAATTTTGCCTAATGAAAAGAAGGTTGCCACGGACGAACACGGACGGACACTGACTGAAAAACAAAAACACGCCCACGAATTACACGAATTCACACGAATTAGAGGGTGATTGGTGAGGGATCGAAGGTGTAGTTGGTGTCTTTGCCGAAGGCATTTAAAATTTGCCTGAAGGGCTCAACTTATCATTTATCATTTATCGTTTATCATTTATCATTTATAATTTTACTGTTCCCTTTCCCCTTCCTGGTACTCCGACGGCAATTGATGAAACTTCTCCTTAAAGCACTTCGCAAAATAATTGGCGCTGGAAAACCCCACCTCAATCGCTACCTCCAATATTGTAACGGATTTTTTCTTCAACAATTCCGCCCCCCTCTTGAGCCGGTATGCCCGGATAAACTCGGTCGGCGTCTCGCCGCTTAATGCTTCGATCTTTCGGAATAAATTCGAGTGACTCATGCACAGCTTCTTGCACAAGCTGTCCACGTTAAAATCAGGATCGGATATATTCTCGTTTATTACGGCCTGCAAATCTTTAAGAAACTCCCGGTCGATCTTCGATACCGCGGTTTTTACCGGTTTCAAGGTCATCTCCCGGCCCAGGTTTTCCTGCAGCCGGCTGCGTATATCGATGAGATTCTTGATCCTGGCGCTTAATATCCGGGTACTGAAGGGTTTGGTGATATAATCGTCGGCCCCGGTCTCGAACCCGGTTAATATGTTTTCCTCCCCGGCTTTGGCGGTTAATAATATGACCGGGATATGACTGGTGACGCGATTGCTTTTTATCTCCCGGCACACCTCGAAACCATCCTTCCCGGGCATCATGACATCGCAAATGATAAGATCGGGGACCATTTCCCCGGCCTTTTCCAAACCCTGTTCCCCGTCTTTGGCTTCCACTACGGCGTAAAGCGGCTCAAGCGCGCCGCGGATGTACTCCCGCACATCGGCGCTGTCTTCCACTACCAGGATGATATTTTTCCCCGGGCCTTCCGGCCCTTTAACGATTTCTTCCTCTTCATCTTCTTTCGCCACCGGGGCTACCGAGCCCGGGGCCCCTAATTGCTTTGGGGCAGGAAACGATTCCACGATCTCTCCAGGCTTTAGATGGGCTTTCCCCATGGGCAACCGGATAACAAACCGGGCGCCCATGCCTTCATCCTGTTGAGAAATCGCTTCGATTTCCCCATGGTGGAGTTCGATGATCTCTTTGGCTATGGCCAACCCGATGCCGGTCCCCTGGCGGTGATACTCATAGGTGCTGTCCGCCTGGTAAAAACGATCGAATATATACGCCAACGCTTCCCGCGGTATCCCCGGCCCGGTATCCGAAACCGATACCTCCAGGATATCCTGCTCTTTCCCGCCTTCCGTGCCCGGTAAAACTTTGTTGACTTTCACGGCCATGGTTATCTTCCCACCGGCCGGGGTAAATTTGATGGCATTGGACAGCAGGTTGGAGAAAACTTCTTCCAATCTCACCGGATCATAGTTCAGGGAAATGTTTTCGGCCTGGGTTTGAAATTCCAACTCCAGTTCCTTTTGCAATGCCAACGAATCAAATGAGTGCAAAACCCCTTTTAAAAACGGCACGATATTCTGCCGGCAGATTTGCAATTTCATCTGGCCGCTGTCGAATTTGGAAAGCTCCAACAACTGGTTGATCAAGCCCAGCAAACGCTGCGAATTGCGCAGCATCAACCGCATTTTATTTTTCTGCGCCTTTTCCTCCTCCCTGGGACCGGTCAGCATCTGCTCCAACGGTCCCAATATCAGGGTCAAGGGCGTACGGAACTCATGGGAGATGTTGGCGAAAAACCGGGACTTGATTTTATCCATCTCTTTCAATTTCACCGATTGCTCTTCCAATTCGGCGGTGCGACTCCTCACCAAACCATTCAACTCTTTCTCCCTGGCTTTCAACCTCCCTACCCGGATATGATACAAAGTAAATACCGCCGCCAATACAAACAATACGACGATAATGTAAAACCATACGGCCTGGTAAAAATAGGGCCGTAAATAGAATGATAAAGAAGTCGCTTCGGCGCTCCATATGCCATCTTGATTGCAGGCGGTTACTTTAAATGTATAATGACCGGGCGCCAACCCATTATAAACGGCATTGCGCAGGACGCCGACATCCACCCAATCATTGTCATAACCTTCCAGTTTTATTTTAAATCTTATTTTTTGCGGATCGATAAAACTTACGGCGGTATAATATAACTCCAACCGCTTTTTCCCCGGTGGCAGGGGGGTATTTTGTAATGATGAATGATGAATGATGAATGATGAAGACGAAATAGATGTTATTTTAATCGATTCGCCGTCTGCGATGAATTTTTCAATAATGGGCGACGGCGCCAGGGTATTCTTTTCAATACGAGCGGGATCGATCACGACTGCCCCCACACTGGTGGGGAACCACAACCGGCCATCCCTGGTTTTACAACCGGACCCGATAACCCAGCGGGATTTCATGCCGTCCTTCTCGCTGTAAGTCTCCGTGTTAACCTGTTGGGTTTTCCCTGAGGCAAAATCCGCCAACTCTTTTTTAGCGATCCGCGAAATTCCCTTCCTTCCCGCCAACCACAAATACCCTTTATCATCTTCTAATATGGTACTTACATCGTTTTCAGTGAGGCGGCCCCGGGTGTCTTTCGTTTGCGCTGCGCCCTGGCCGCTTTCTTTTCCCTTTGCACGGATAAGCCCCCTGTCGGTCCCGATCCAGAGCGTTCCCTCATTATCTTCGTAAGCGCATTTTAAGAAATAATCCTCTACCCCGGCTGAAAGGCGATAAACGTTGATTACCCCGCCGCTTAAACGGTTGAGACCGGCATTGGTCCCGATCCAGAGTTGGCCCCGGCTGTCTTCAAATATAAATTCGACGGCATTGCCGGTAAGCCCCTGGCGGGTCGTGTATACCGTGAATTTACCGTTCGTATTGTCAAACCGGTTCAAGCCGTTTTCCGTGCCGATCCAGGTAATTCCTTGCTTATCCTGGATAATGCATTTTATCCTGTTATCGGATAAGCCGTTTCTATCGGTGAAGGTGGTGGACTTGCCATCCTTAAACCTGTGCAGCCCGCCCCAGGTCCCGATCCAGAGGTATCCGGCGGGGTCCTCGCTAAGACACGACACGGAATTGTTTAACAGTCCTTTCCCGGCAGTCAAAACAGCGGCCGGTTTCCCGTCTTTAATACGGTCCAATCCGCCTTCCGTACCGATCCAGGGCGCCCCGTCCCGGCCTTCATAAATACAATGGGTGATGTCATGGGACAATCCGTCGCCGGCGGTATACGTGGTGAATTTGTTGTCCCTGAGTTGATATAATCCCCTGTCAAGGGTTCCCACCCACAGGCTGCCTTCGCGGTCTTCAGTTATGGCATAAACGGAACCACAGTCCAGGCCGACGCCGCCTTTTAACCGTATTAATCCGCCCCCATCCGTCCCTATCCAGATATTCTTATTCCTGTCTTTATAAAGGGTGTTGATGGGGGGTGAAGGGACTTCCGCCCCGGTCCCATAGGCGACGGCGATTCCATTTTTCAACTTAAAAAGGCCGCTTTCGCCGGTGCCTATCCAGAGATCTCCCGTGTCTGCTTCATAAAGGCCGGCTGTTTTTAAATAGGGCAATACTTCCCTGGGGGTATCGTTTCGAAAAATCCCGGGTTTGAGTACTTTGACGATCCCGGCGGAAGTGGTTATCCATAGGTCCTGGTTTTCGTCTTGATATATGAAGCGCACCTGGTTGTCTGGTAATCCCTGTTGGGTGGTATAAGTAGTGAATTTGCCGTTACTCAAACAGGTGAGTCCGCCGGTAAAGCTGCCGATCCACAAATTGCCCCAGCGGTCTTCAGCGATGGCCCTTATCCTGGAAAGGGCGTCATTTTCCGCCGCGGGGTAAGTGGTGAATTCCCCGTCTTTGAAGCGGGTCAGTCCACCGGTGGGCGCGCCGATCCACAGGGCGCCGTTTCGGTCTTCATGAAGCGCGCGGATTACGTTGGATTTTAATTGGGGGACTGTATCCCGGGTGTAGATTTCAAAATGTATCCCGTCAAAACGTACCAGTCCCTCCTGGGTACCGATCCAGAGGTAACCGTCGGATGTTTGCCGGAGGGCAAAGACGGAGTTCCCGGGCAATCCGCTGTCTATGCCCCATACCTGCACATTGTAGTGAGCGACAGCTTTGCCGGGGTCTAAGGCGATTAATATGGAGGTAAGGGTTAAAAACGAAATAAGAAACAGCCGTTTCATAGGTATATTTATACCCGATTTTTATGAATTAATCAACCTACCTTTTAGCCTTTTATTAAAAGGAGTTAAGGGCGCCAGGGGACGCGAAGGGCAAGCTTTCTGACTGTCCTGAATTTTCACCACCAAACGGATATTATTAAACCTTAATCGCCGACAATCGAAAATAAACCGGTCCGCCGGGGAAAAACAGCATGAATATATTCCCGGAAAGGTCATTTTGAGACCGATAAGGTCATGATAATGGAAATCCGAGACGCTATGGTCTCGTTTAGGTCGCGCGAATACAAATAAGCGGTCGTTTGGTCGTGAAAGGGTCACATATATACTAATAGGCGGCCAAACGGTCTTATTAAGGTCACAGATAGCACCATAGGGCTATTTTTCGGATTATCAAGGTAACGTAGACCTTATTAAGCGCGCATTCGCCTTTTCGGACTCAACAAGTCCTTCCGAGGTGTTCTAATGCCCTGTTAGTCAATTACTTGCCCTAATAGGGATCGCGATTACCTCAACAGTCTTATTTATTGACTATCATGGACATTTAGCGGAGCCTTTGCCCGGAAGTTTCGTATAATAAGGTTGGGTTTTTCTCTTCCGGCGAAGCCGGTTACAAAAAAGTCCGTAGGACACAGCGCCCATTTATAATTTATCATTTATAATTTATAATTTATAATTAATCAGTCTTTTCCCAATTCCCGGCCCCCTGGGTATCAAAAAAAACAAATGCGCTTTAAAAGATAACATTTACTTGCTTTTTACCGTTATTTTTAATAGAATATTACTTAACCGGTCAAACGGTTTCCCAGATTCGGAAATTTTCGGAGTCGGCCGGCTGCGCTTAAAAATGTTGACGATTAATACGATTCATTCATTTTTTGATACGTCGCCCGCGGTGCGATTGCTTCGAGCTCAATCGGCGCCCAGGATCCTCAGCTTTTTTTACCGCTCCTTCAAAGAGAACCAGGCCCCCTTCCTGACAGAAGAAAAAATCATCGCCCAATTGGCGGATTTTCTTAAAGAATACGACATCGAGGAAGAGATCGACGGCAATGGTCTGCTGCTGCCGGATTTCGAGATGAAAGCCCATCTGCTGGTGACCCGTTGGACCGATAAGGGCTTTCTTAAAAATTACGAGAGCCCGGATAATGAAATATTATATGAATTGAGCAGCCACTCGGAACGGGTCATCCAATGGCTGGAACAACTGGAAACCCGCGAATTCGTGGGCACGGAATCCCGTTTCAAAGATATTTTCAATAAATTAC
The DNA here is from genome assembly GCA_026393835.1 of Candidatus Aminicenantota bacterium. Lineage (GTDB taxonomy): Bacteria > Acidobacteriota > Aminicenantia > UBA2199 > UBA2199 > JAKAGC01. The sequence goes on from JAPKZK010000093.1 coordinate 10,093, forward strand.
AAGAACTGGTGGCCAATACCACGGAAGACATGGACGCCAAAATCCACGAGCTGGAAGAACGGAAAAAAACCATCGATAAGGAAATACATACCATCCTGACCACGGGAAAAGTCAGTATATACGACGATTATCAAATTAAATCCCGGGTGGTGGAACTAACCCGCTCGGCCAAAGAACTGATTTCGGATTTCAAAGAGGTGGAAGATAATTTCAAAACCATCACACGCAACATCTACCTCAAACACACGGACCCCAACCAGACCAAAGGCGCGATCCTGGGTTATACCTTCGATTCCCTGGATGAACTCAAGGAGAGCGACCAGGGCAAGAGTTTCTACGCTTTCTGGGAATTTTTAATCTCGCAAAACCGCCGGGACCTCTGGAAAGAATTGGTTCAAGCGGTGTTCCAGATGCTGGCGGATCGTAATATCTCCTTTGAAGATGTGTTCCTGCGTAAAATAAAACACTACCTGTACCGCGCCGGTCAAAAGGTGAATGACGCCAACGATCGCATGTCGGAAAAACTAAGCCGGGTGATTTCCGAGCGGGAACTGGCGGAACGACTGAAAGTAAAGGAAGCCATCGACGGCATCAAAAAACTGGCCCTGGCTTTTATCGAAAGAGACCAATTCCCCCCCATCGGCATTGAAATCGAGGAAAATGAGGGCGTGAAAATGCCGCTGGAAAAGAAATTGACCCTGGCCGCAGCCGAAACCCCGGTATTCGACCTGCAACCCGGCCCGGCTTCCCTTCCCATGGACGGCGAGAAACTGCTGGAACTCTACTCGCCCCATGTGGTGGATAAAAAAATACTCAGGGAACGTCTGCTGCAATTACTGGAACTGAAAGAACAGGTCTCCCTGAAAGAGATCATCGATATTTTCCCCCTGGAAAAAGGTCTTTCCGAACTGTTGGCTTATTTTTCGCTGGCGGACCGGGATAATAAGCACATTTTTAATCCCCACACGCCGGAATGGATTCTTTTTGATCCCTACCAGCAAAAACATATCCAGGTACCGCAAATTATTTTTACCCGCGAAATAAGGACTAAATGAGGAATCCCTAAATGACAACCGGGAACATGAATATTTTGCCCTATGCCGGGGCCATTGGCCGCTTGCTGCAAGGCGTCGTGTATAACGAAGACGCCCCGTGGCGTTCTATCCTGCAAAACCAGGTGGGTATCCATGAATACCTGGAGAAAATCGGCGTTGAACTGGTGGTGGATACACAGGATGGCTACGCCTATATCAAACAAATCTTGCTGGATGATGATGAGAATACCGTGGGCCTGGTGCGGCGCACCGCCATGACCTATGAAGCCAGTTTGATCTGCATTTTCCTGCGGGAAAGGCTGGATGACTTCGATATCCACGACCACCTCAACAATCGCTGCACCGTCAGTCACAAACAACTCAAAGAAGATATCGAACTCTTCTTTAAAGAAAAACCCAATGTCAAGAAGTTTCTCCGGGAGATCGACAAACACATCCGCAAGGTTGTGGAATACGGGTTCTTAAACATTTTCAAGGGCGGCGACAAAGACGAGGAGAATGTCTATGAAATCAGGAGAATTATCAAAGCCAGGGTCAGCTCCGATCATATCGAGATATTTAGACGAAAAATGGAGGAATACGCCTGATGCACAGCCTTTTTTCCAATGATCCGGCCAGGGCCGGGTACCGCATGGAGTACATGGAAATATTCAACTGGGGTACGTTTGATAAAGAGATTTTCCGCATCTCCCCGGACGGTCACAACTCCCTGTTAACCGGCGCCAACGGTTCCGGTAAAACCACCTACGTCGACGCCCTGCTCACGTTGCTGGTGCCCATCAAGAAGTACCGTTTCTACAATCGCAGTTCCGGCGCCGATAAAAAAAACGAGCGCACCGAGGAATCCTATGTATTGGGCGCCTACGGCGAGACCCAGGAGGAAGGAAAACTCCATTCCCAGACCCTCTATATCCGCCCGGACCGGAAAAAAGTGTATTCTATCCTCCTGGCCTGCTTTGCCAATGTCGAGCATCAACCCATCACGCTTTTCCAGGCCCGCTGGTTTTATAACAACGAGTTAAAACGAACCTACGGCATCTGCCATAAACCGTTAACTATCGAGGCGGATTTCCGCCCCTTCGATCCCCAGGGAGAATGGAAAAAAGCCCTGAAACAACGATTCCCCAAACAGGGGTTGAAAGAGGTCATCGAATTTTTCGATTCCGGGAACAAGTATGCTGAAAAAGTGGTGAAATACTTCGGCATGCGTTCCGAGAAAGCCTTGAGCCTCTTCAACCAGACCGTGGGCATCAAGGTGCTGGGCAACCTGGACCAATTTATTCGCACCAATATGCTGGAACCACAGGAAGCGGAAGCAGAGTTTATTAATCTCAAGGAGAATTACAATACCCTCCTGGACGCCCACCGGCAAATTGAAAAAGCCGTGGAACAAGCCAAATTACTCGCTCCTATTCGCGATTTAGCCCAACAGGTGACGGATACGGAACAACAATTACAGGCGTTGGAGAGTCTCAAAGAAACCGGTAACGTGTACTTCAACCACCGGTTGGACGGATTCCTGACAGTCGAAATAGAGCGGGAAAAACGCGGACTGATAAGCGCGGAACAAAAGATGCAAGCGGTAAATCAACGGCTGTCCGACCTGGATGAAAAGAAAACCACCCTGTCGGTGGCCATTGCCCAGGATGAAACGGGCCGGCGAATCAAAGAGATCGAACGGCAATTAACCCAGAAACAAAAAGAGGTAGTCGCCCGCAAGTTCAAACAGGAAAAATACAACACGTTGGCCGAAGGGTTGACGTTTCCATCGTCCCCGGATGAGCGACTGTTTGCTGAAAACAGGGAGAAAGCCCTTCGATTGAAGGAGAATATTCTCGCTCAAATCGCCGCGATAGGGGACCAACGTTACCAGGTTCGCAAATCCATGGATGAGGGCGAGAACACATACGGGGAGCTGGAAAAGGAAATCCGACAACTGGGCATGCAAAAGAACAAAATTACCGGCCAGGTCTCTGAAATCCGCCGGGAGATTATCGCGCATGTCAAAGCCGGTCCCGATGAGATCCCGTTTATCGGGGAATCCATCAAGGTGAAAGACTCGCAAAAGGATTGGGAACCCGCCATTGAACGGTTGCTGCATAATTTTGCCTTACGGTTGCTGGTTCCGGATAAATATTATGACTTGGTGAACCGTTATGTCAATGAACAGAACTTACGCGGCAGGATCGTCTATCACCGGGTCAAGGAAGAGTCATTCATGAATACCATGCTGCCCAGGCCCGTGGGGATTTTAATGGAGAAGCTGGATTTAAAACGCACCGTCTATCAAAATTGGTTGGAAGATCAATTATTAAAACACTATGATTACATCTGCGTCGCCGGTGTGGCGGAGTTTCATAAATATAAACGCGCCATGACCATCGAGGGCCTCATTAAAAACGCGGACCATCATCAAAAGGATGACCGCCCCGAAATCGTCAGCCGCGAACGGTTTGTGCTGGGCTGGGATAACAAGGAAAAGATTATGGCCCTGGTCCAAATGGCCAAAGAATTGCAAAAAGAGATTAATCAACAAAAAGAACAATTAAAAAAATACGACGGCCAATTAAAAAAACTGGAAAATAACCGTGAGAACCTTATTAAAATTCTGGAATACGAAAGTTTCGCGGAAATAGACTGGTCTTCCGCCGTATTGGAGATCGAAGCGTTGACCCGGGAGAAAAAACGCCTGGAAGAAACCAGCGACCGCATCAAACAACTGCAGCAAGAACTAAAGGAAGTGGAAGCGCAGGTTAAAACGTTAAAAAAAGAGCACGACGAGCTGGTGGGGATGCGCACGTTGTCCCAGAATACCATTTGCCAACATGAAGCCGGTCAAGCCCAGTGCCGGGAAGAGATTGCCCAGTCTTCTTTGGCCCGGGAGTTGCGGCCCCAACGGTTCCGGGTCTTTGAAGGGGCATATCCCCGGTTCCTGGAGAATTTTTCTTTCTTGAACTTCCGGCAGGTGCGCCAGGCAGTTGAAAAGGATCAGGCCCATACCAAAGAACACCTGGATAATTCTATCCAAAAGAATGTGCAGCGCTTGAGCGTCAAAATGAATAGTTTTCGCAATCCCGGCCCGGAGATTACCGACCGTTTCCCCGATTGGCGGGCCGATACCCTCAAGTTATCCGAGGATACCCGCTTTGCGGATGAATATGTGGCGCTGTTGGAACGCATCGAAAAAGAGGACCTGCCTTCCTACCGGAGAAAATTCGAAGATTATCTCTCTTCCACCATGATCAATAAAATTGCCGGGTTTAAGGAGTTCCTGGATGAGGGGGAAGAGTCCATCCTGGAGAATATCGCCGCCCTGAACAAATCGCTGGAAAAAATATCCTTCAAAAGCACCCCGGCCACGTATATCCAGTTGAAGTGCCCCACCCAACTGGAAGTGGAACTGAAAGATTTTAAAAAAATGCTGCGGGACGCCATCCCCAACGCCGCCCTGCTCCATTCCGAGGACAGCGGCCAGTATAAAAAAGAGGTGTTCAAACAAATCCAGGTTCTCATTGATAAACTGGACAAGGACGAGCTGTGGCGCACCAAGGTCATCGATGTCAGGAATTGGAAATCCTATTACGCCGAAGAATACTACCGGGAAAACGACGCCCCCATGAAAGTATACAAAGATATGGGCAAACTTTCCGGCGGGGAAAAAGCCCAGTTGACCTATACCATCCTCGGTTCCGCCATTGCCTATCAATTCGGCATCAAACATATGGGGCTGGACAGCGATTCTTTCCGTTTTATTGCCGTGGATGAATCCTTCAGCAACCAGGACGACGAACGGGCCACCTATTTGATGGACCTGTGCAGCCAACTGCACCTGCAATTGCTGGTGGTCACTCCCAGCGATAAAATCCATATCGTGGAACCTTACATTTCCTACGTCCATTACGTGCAGCGCCGCTCCAACCGCGAGTCCCTGCTTTTCGATATGCCCATCAAACAATTTCAAGAACAAAAAGAAGCCGTTTTGGCCGCCTGACATGATTACCGTCGCCCAACTGAAAGAAAAAGCCGCACGCAAGTATTGGGACGTTTTAAGCGCCTGCATCAAAGGGGAAACCCCATTCCCATTAAGTATCCCCGCCGATAAGAAGCTGCCGGCGAAATTCGAAGACTTACGCCGCCTCATCGGGCAATTGGTGGAGTTCTCCAAAGAGAAGACCGGGTACGGATATCGTTTGACCTTTGACCAACGACATACCGGCAAGTATGGCAATCAATCGGTACCCACATGTATATCCTTCGATTCCCCAGCGGATTTTTTCAAGTTTACCGGCAGGACTGGCGAGGCGGAAAATATCTTGTCGGCAGCCGAAGGAATTCGCACGCTATTTCCACCGCTGCGGCCATGGGTAGAACAGAACCCGCGGAAAATCCATCGATATCTCGATCTCTGGGATAATATTTTCAAGGTGCTCCTCTATTTCCGGGAAAATCCGCGGCCCGGGATGTACATCCGGGAATTGCCCATCCAGGTACATACCAAGTTTATCCAGCAGCAAAAGGGCATTTTGCGGGAGTTATTGGAAATCCTTATCCCGGACCATATCCACCGGGAAGGAATCCATTTCGAGGAACGGTTTCACCTCAAGTCCATCGAACCCCTGATTCGTTTTCGTCGCCTGGATAATACCATGGATAGCGGGATTTTTACACTATCCGACGATCAGGCCCTCCCGGCTGAAGCGTTCTCCCGGCTGACCCCCCAATGCTCCCGGGTGGCGATCACGGAAAACCTGATGACCTATTTAACCCTGCCCCCATTGGCGCATACCATGGCCATTTATGGCGGCGGTTTCAAGGTAGAAATCTTGAAAAAGGCTTTATGGCTGAAGTCTAAAACCATTATATATTGGGGTGACATCGATGTTCATGGTTTTTTGATCCTGTCGCTGGTCCGGCGATATTTCCCCTCCGCACAAAGTATTATGATGGATGAAGAAACCTTTTTGCGGCACAAGGACTTATGCGGCAGTGGCGTGGGGGGCGGTGAAGGGGATGGTGAAGGGGAAAACAGCCCGTTGAATTTGACCGGGGCGGAGTTAAAATTATACCGCCGGATTGCGGCGGAGAATTTACGATTGGAACAGGAGCATCTTCCCCAAGAGTATATTGCCGGGCAATTCAAAAAAATCAGCCGGATGAGTGAGGAACAAAACAAATTATAAATTATAAATGATAAATGATAAATGATAAATGGAAGTTGTGTCCTACGGACGGCGTTGTTAACGGCTTCGCCGAGGGGAAAAAAACAGTGAAATCACCGGTTTTCCGCCGAAGGCGTCTAAAAACCAGCCCACCGGGCGCCGCTTCCATTTATCATTTATAATTTATAATTTATCATTTATAATTAATCTCTTATCATTTTCTCCTTTTTTTCAGCGGTTCTGAAGCTTGCGGCAATAATCCTGCGAAGTTCATCGCATTCGGTATACAAATGGTTTAATTGAGTCTCATGCAGCAGATTGCTTCGCCTGGTAATTTCAAGCCATACGCTTGTTTCGTTCAGCTCTTTCAAAGCGATCTTGAGTTTATGAACAAAATCCTTTGTGCTTTCCGCTCCGCGTGCTTCCGCGTAATTGGGCGCCGGGGAAGTGCCGGACCGTAATAGTTGATCGGCAATATGTTTACCGGCGCTTGTCCTGGGTAGTTTCGAAGTAATTTCGATAATATCTACCGCAAAATTGATCAGTCTTTCTTGAATATCGTCGCCTCTAATCATCTTTCAATATATCCTATAATTAATTATAAATTATAAATGATAAATGATAAATTATAAATGATAAATGATAAATGGAAGCTGTGTCCTACGGACGGCGTTGTTAACGGCTTCGCCGGAAGAAAAAAAGACGGCGGAATCACCGGTTTTCCGCCGAAGGCGTCTAAAACCAGCCCACCGGGCGCCGCTTCCATTTATCATTTATCATTTATAATTTATAATTTATAATTTTCTTACTTCTTTTCCCAATAAAACCCCGCTGAAAAGAAACCCACCCAATGCTTGAGCGAAAACGGCGCCGTAATCCCAAACCCAGGCTTTTTCAACGGCAGCACACCTTCCGTATACGTATCCGAATACCGCAGGATTTTCCCCTTCAATTGCTTCCCTTTCTCCAGGGAATCCAGCGTTTTCATAATTGTCAGCATCCCAAAAGGAATCGAATATTTGCCACACCACACCGTGTCCTTGAAATCCTTGTAAGTGGCCCCCCACAAACGACCAGTCAAATCCTTGATCTTCTCTTTGCCCATAACCCCGGAAAGACAGGATTCGGCAATTTCCCTATCGTGGGCAACGCCCCTTTCGTGCGCCTGCTCATCTTCCCCGAAAACCGTATTTTGAAAATCTTTCCCATAATGATTGGCGTCGGCGGAAATCAAAAAGAAAATATCTTTCCCCACTTCCAGGTTATTCTTTTTAATATACGCGGCCAAATGACCGGCAAGAACATCGCTCAACCGGTCCATCGCATCGAAATCCATACCCGTGACCATAATGGGCGTGATGACAATGTCGGGGTTAAAGTACTGTAAAAAAGGAATCATCGCTTCGATCGAATGCTCCAACTTGTGCGCTTCGTTATTCACCTGGTAAATCCCCTTATCCAGGTTCACTTCCAGGTATTCCCGCAGCTTCGACACCCCGACATTTTTGAAAGGACCGATCCAATAGGAAAACCCGTCGAAAATTAATTTTTCCTGAGGGTCGCCGATGGCTTTCCGCACCGTCCCGTGGGTAACGCCGAAAACCACCACTTCACGGGTCTTAATGCGACTGAAAAGCGAGTAATAAATACGCCCGGCGTAAAGATAATCGTCATGCGCCGATATCCCGGCCACCAGGCGCGGCAGGTCAAAGGTTTCCGTTTCAATAGATTTCAAATGATCCATCAGCCGGTTTATTTGATCCTTCTGCCAGCAGAAGCCGACATCATCCAGGGGAGGTCTGATCTCCTCCGCGGATAAACTCAACACAAACCCCAATAAAATCGCAATCATCAATTTCTTCATTATATTCACCTCGAATAATAGTAATTTTTAGAATTATAACAGAAACTTTGAAAAATATAAATTCATTCGGCAATTCTCATTTAGAATTAGGAACGGCATTTTGTAGGGGCAGGCCCCCGTGTCTGCCCAATATTGCTGAAATTCATTCTAACCCTTTGACTTATATCTTAAAATGTGGTAAAAAAGCAACGTATGACTTATAAACGAAATCAAAAATATGCAAGGAGATTTTGAAAAGGAATAGATTATGGAAAAAATTAAGGATCAGGTTAAAACAATATCCATCAACCGTTATATCATGAGGATTCCCTACTTCATGATGATTTTCATGTCTTTGCTCATGGTATTTATCCTGGGGGCTTTGTCCCTGTTTTTTGGAAAACAACCCGTCAATCATTTGGCCTACTTTATCCTGGCTCTCCTGGGTATTTTCATTCTCTTTGGCGTTTCCTTGTTCCTCTATATCCGGGAATTCAATAAAAGAATAAATAAAGAACTTCTCCTGCTCAAGGATTTCATAGAGAAACGCATCGAAGTGAACGATTTACAGACGCGGATGTTCAAAGTCCGGGAACTGGCCCTGATACAGAAAAAAATAAAAAGCGATTCCAGGGACCTCAGGAGCTTAAAAGAAGAACTGCAGAAGAAAGAAAACCTGGCCCTGATTGGGAATTTTGCCTCCTCCATCGTGCACGATATCCGGAATCCGTTGATCGTGATCAACGGGTATGTGGACATGCTAAAATCGAAACTCCCGGATACCGAGCAAAAATATACACAAAAAATCATCGATTCCACGTTGATGATCGAGCGGCTGCTGGAAGATATACTCACGTTTGTCCGGGAGCAAAAAGTGGAATTGAAGTTGGCAAAGCTCCCGCCGGAGAATGTCGTCCAGGCCGCAATAACGTACCTGGAGCCGGTAATTAAAGCAAAATCGATTCATATCGCCCAGGAAATGGAGAGCGGACTCACGGTACTGTGCGATATCGACCGTCTCAGCCGCGCCATCATGAACCTGGTAAAAAATAGCATTGAAATCTCCCGCCCGGGGGATACCATAACCTTGAGAACCTTTAAAGAGAAAGGCGCCGTTGTTTTTTCCGTCAGGGACATGGGGCCCGGGATCCCGGTCAGTATCCGCGCCGCGATTTTCGAGCCTTTTACCACCGCGGACAAAAGGAAGGGCACGGGGCTTGGCCTTTTCATTGCCAGGAGCATCGCCGAGGCCCATAACGGGGCTATTAGCTTTGAAACCGGCGCCCCCGGCGCCGAATTCTTCATCAAAATCCCGGCTTAAAGAATGAATATTCCTCTTGTAAATACTTGAATTTATGATCGTATTGTATTATTGTATATACTTAAAAACGTAAAGGAGTGAACATTGACCAGGGACCAATTAAACCTGCGGGAACTATTGACAAAAGGTGAGGATACCCGCACCCAATTCAAAGAAAACATCAACAATGTCGATCAAACTATCTTTAAGAATGCCTCATTCAAAGATATCGACCTGGCATTATTCAAACAGTTCCACCTGAAAAAATACGACATCCCGGTTGAAGAAACCGAAGAGGGCCTTTCCCAGACCTTCGAGGACATGAACCTGGCCTCCGGGGGACGCCTTACCCTGGCGGGCTTGTTACTGTTCGGCAAAAATCCCATGAAATACCTTCCTATCAGCCAGATCATTGCCGTTTCATTTTTAGGCAACGATATTACCGGCCGCGAATACCGCGACAGTGAAAATATCGAAGGGAATCTTAAGAAATTGTATACCGACGCGCTGGCCTTCATGAAAAGAAATTTGAAAAAAATTCAAAATGGCCAGGATTTTAACAGCGTCGGGGTGCTGGAAATTCCCCCGCCCGTACTGGATGAATTATTGATAAATGCCCTGATCCACCGGGATTATTTCATCAGCAGTAATATACGGGTATTAATTTTCGATAACCGGATCGAAATCATCAGCCCGGGTAAACTGCCCAACAATTTGACGGTGGAAAAAATAAAAAGAGGGATGTCCGTAAAACGCAACAATACCCTGGCTTCCTTTGCCTTTGATCTCATTCCCTACCGCGGGGTGGGCAGCGGTATCCTCCGGGCGCTCCAACATTACCCGGATATCGAGTTTATCGATGATGCGGACCTGGAACAGTTCAAAGCCATTATAAAACGCCCTTGAAAATTCGCAAAAAAATATATATAATAGCTTATCATCCGTAAACAATACCATGTCGTTCGGTTGATCAGGAACAAAATGAATAATGCAAAAATCGTAATCCACGGGAAACAGAAACTATGCGGCAGCGTGAGAATATCCGGCGCTAAAAACGCCGCCCTCCCCGAACTGGCGGCCTCGCTTCTAACCGCCGATGAAGTCCATTTCCAAAGCGTCCCACAAGTAGAAGACGTCAAAGTCATGTTCCACGTCCTGGAAAACCTGGGCGCCCAGGGAATATTCAATGCCGATGCCGTCACAATCCAGGTCCCCACATTAAAATCCGCTGAAATCCCCAACGAACTCGGCAAAACCTCGCGCGCCTCGATCCTCATCCTGGGCCCACTGGTGGCCCGAAACGGATACGCCAAAGTCTCCCGGCCCGGCGGCTGCGCCATCGGCGACCGCAAAATCGATTTCCACCTCCAGGGACTCCGGGAAATGGGCGTAACCATCCGGGAAACGGCGGACCATATCATTGCCAACGCCGATAACGGTTTACAAGCCATCGATTATACATTCCCCAACAAAACCGTCACCGGCGCCGAGAACCTTTTAATGGCCGCCGCCCTGGCCCAGGGTCAAACCATATTAAGAAATTGCGCCCTGGAACCCGAAGTGGGGGACCTGGTGGACCTACTCACCGCCATGGGTTCACATATCCATGGAAAAAACACAGAAACCCTGACCATTACCGGACAAAATCGCTTAAACGGCGCCCGGCATACCCTTATCCCGGACCGCATCGAAATGGGGACGTATGTCATCGCCGCCAGCTTGAGGGGCAATAATGAAGTCATGATAGAGAACGCCATCCCCGAATACATCGACAGCCTCCTCTCCGTATTGACGGAAATCGGGATCGAAGTCTCTACCTGGGACGACAAAATAACCGTTCGCACCCGCGGCCCCTTATGCCCCGTGGAAGTGGAGACCCTCCCTTACCCCGGCTATCCCACCGACCTACAAGCCCAATTAACCACCCTGCTGACCCAGGCGGACGGCGTCTCAAAAATAAAAGAAAATATTTTCAATAACCGGTTTCAACATGCAGTGGAGTTGAATAAACTGGGCGCCAGTATCCAGGTGGACAGGGACGTCGCATTCATAAAAGGCAAAACCCCATTAAGCGGCCGAACTATCCGGGCCACCGATTTACGGGCGTCGGCCGCTTTAGTACTGGCCGGGTTAATGGCCGAAGGACAGACCGTCGTAGAGAATGCCTACCAATTGCTGCGCGGCTATGAAGACATGCCGGGAAAATTACGGCAACTGGGCGCAAATATAACGCTAATCCATGAATAAAAAAATAAATCGCGGCGCACAAAGGAGGAACCATTGAGTAATTGTATCTTTTGCAAAATTGCCGGGGGTGAAATCCCTAAAGAATTCCTGTTTGAAGATGACCGGGTCGTCGCTTTCAAAGACCTCCATCCCCAGGCGCCGGTACATATCCTGGTCATCCCCCGGGAACACTATCATTCCATCAAGGAAGCCCAGGATGAAGCCCTGGTGGGACATATGTTTACCGCGGCCAAAAAGGCGGCGGAAAAGTTAGCTGTAACAGATTACAGGTTGGTTATCAATACCGGGCCGCAGGCCGGCCAATCGGTTTTCCACCTCCATTTACACCTCCTGGGCGGACGGTTCATGGCCTGGCCCCCGGGATAATAAAATAAAAAGGATAAAAAAAAGGAGCATACAATGAAAATTACCTGGATTGGTCATTCGGCGTTGAAATTGGAAGGCAGTAAAACCATTTTTATCGATCCCTTTATAACCGGGAACCCCGTCGCATGTTTGAGCCTGGATAAAGTAACAAAAGCCGATGTCGTGGTGGTCACCCACGATCACGGCGATCACCTGGGGGACAGTTACGCCATTTGCCGGAAGACCGGGGCCACGTTGGTGGCCATCTATGAAATCGCGGAAGAAGCCGCCAAACAAGGCGCCAAAGCCGAAGGCATGAATATCGGCGGCAGCGTCAACGTGGGTGGGGTCGTCGTTTCCCTGGTCCCCGCGTTTCATACCGGCGGCCTCGGCGGAACAGCCGCCGGCGCGGTGGTGGAAATGGACGGCAAGAAAGTCTACCACGCCGGCGATACCGGCCTCACCATGGAAATGCAGTTGATCGGTGAAATGTATACCCCGGATATCGCCTTTTTACCCATCGACGGCAGGTTTAACATGGGACCCCGGCTGGCGGCCAAAGCAGTCGAATTGTTGAAGGTTCCTAAAACAGTCCCCATTCATTACGATACCTTCCCGTTGGTTCAAAGCTCGCCCGAAGAATTCAAAAAACTGGTGGGCAATAAAAGCCAGGTCATTATCCTGGAACCCGGGGAGTTCGTCGAAATTTAAAACCAAGATACTCCAATGCCGTATATAATCGATGGAAACAATTTAATGGGCAGTGCGCCGGACATATCCCCCGGCGACCCCGAAGCAAGAACCAAAATCCTCTCCCTGGTGGGGAAATTCCAGGAAGATAAAAAAAATAATATCATCGTCGTTTTCGACGGCGAGCCGCGGCACGGGGTAAGGCGGGAGGAATTATCTTCCAGGTTTTCCGTCCTGTATCCCAGGTACGGCAGCACCGCCGATGATGAAATTCGCGAGATACTGGACGGTTTTACCAATTGCAAAGATGTCGTGGTGGTTAGTTCGGACAGGGCCTTGAAAACATTAGCCAGGGAAAAAGGCGCCAGGACCGTAAATTCCATCGAATTCTATTACGAACTAAAGCGGTTTTCCCATATCCGCGGGAAAAAAGAAGCCACCCAGAAACGGATCGACGCCGAATTGTCCGATAGGGAAATAGACCTGTGGCTGAAAATCTTCCATGGGGCGTAAATTTTCAATCATCGGCGCCGGGAACCTGGGAACCCGCTTGATTCACGCCCTGCTCAACTGCCCCGCCAGCAGCGGCGGGAGCAGCAGCGGCGGCGGGCGATATGAATTAAAGCACCTCTATAAAAAATCAAAATTCGGATATTATACCGCTTCGGTAGTGGATGACATAGAGTTGCTGGTGCGGGAAGCCGATATCATCTTCATATGTACGCAGGAATCTAAAATACGTGAGGCGGCCGAGGAAGCCGCCGCCTCCTCCAACCCGGCCGGGAAAATCTTTTTCCATACCTCCAATTGTCTCACGTCGGACCAGTTGCTCTCTTTAAAGTTAAAGGGGGCGTATACCGCATCTTTTTCTCCGCTCCAGACTTTTACCGGCGTTGGGCCCGGGGAAGATATGGAATTAAACCCGTTTAACGGAATTTATTTCCTGGCGGAGGGGGATAAGGAAGCGCTGCAAGCGGCGCGGGAAATTGCCGGTGACCTCGGGGCCGCGGTTCTTATCGTTGATAAGGATAAGAAAATCGATTATCATATAGCGGCAGTTTGTGCGTCTAATTTCCTCATAGCCGTTTTAAAATTAGCGGAAAGACAATTACACAAAGCAGGTGAACCGACTCCGGGGATAGAGATCATGTTCCCATTAATCCGGCAGACCCTGGAGAATGTTGCATCCAGGGGGGTAGCGGAGTCGCTCACCGGTCCGTTCAAGCGGAAGGAGATGGCGATTATCGATAAGCACCTGGGACGCCTGGAAGGGGATGAGGCCGTTCTTTATAAAGCATTGACAGAGTTCCTGGGAAAAGATTAAAAATGGGACCTGCGCCTATTGAATGAGAAGAAGGGCCACGGACGAACACAGACAGGCACGGACTAAAATAAAGAAATCCGTGCAATCCGGGGACTTATGTTTTTCTTCGGGTTAATTCTTATTTAAATATTACCTCTGCACCGGGGGCTTCGACATATATTACCTGGTGACCTTCTACCCACTTCCCACCCTGGGAATATTGGGCCCCGACACTCAACCTGCCGTCCGGGAGTATTTCACTTATGGATTTCACTTCCGTGATCCCCTGCCGGTTCCCTGTAACAATTTCATGACTGATGAATTTATTGCCGTCGATGGTCATTACCCCGGTAGTATAAAACCCGGCCGTGGTGAAATAGAAATATACCAGGCTTTTTTTGTTGGGGTCCCAGGTGATGATGCTTTCACCGCCGTACTCGCCATTATTGACCGAATGAAGCACCCGCACAGCGCGCCCGTTTAAAGTCCGCTCCCAATGCGATACATCAATCATGGGTTTGTCCGGGGCTGAACCTTTAAGCTCGCCTTTCCAGGTTTTGCCGATGAAAGGTTTCAACGGCGAAAGTTGATCGATCAGCTCATCCGGGGCAGCGACCCGGGCTGAACCGCTTACCATCAACGCAAATGCGAACAACAACAATATAATAAAACCACTCTGTTTCATTCTTCTTACCTCAAAAAACGATTGCCACCAAGGCACCAAGGCACCAAGAATTTTTTAATAATAAAACCTCTTGGTGAACCTTTGTGCCTTCGTGCCTTGGGGGCTATTTTTTATTTTACCTCTTCGATCTGCTTGACCGCTTCGACGTACTCTTTGTCTTCCTTTTTACTCTTCCAGGCAATACGCACCATCCAGAGGGTCAAAAGAATCAATACCAGGAAAAGCCCCCGTGCGCCCCAGAGATACGGATGACGGGCAGCCGCTTCGCCTTTCATCAAGAATTTATCGATGGCTTCCTGGTAGATCCAGAATCCCAGTACTACCAGCATATAAACCGGGGTCACATACTGGATAATGAATCTAAAAATCCGGGGAATTTTCAGGTCGGCCCCGTGGTGCATCTCTTTCCAGCCTTTCTCGATACCGAAAATCCAGGAGAAAATGATAATCTCGATGGTGGCAAACAGCACCAGACCGAGGGTCCCGGCCCAGAAATCCAGTTCATCCAGGAACCCGAATTTGAAGAAAGCCACTACCAATACCGTGGAAAGGGCCATGACGGCAAAAACCACGTTGACGGCTTTGGAACGTTTCCATTTAAATTCGTCTTCCAGGAAAGCGACGGCAGGAGAGGTCATGGCCACGGAAGACGTGATCCCGGCAATGAAGAGCAGCAAGAACCACATGGCCCCGAAAAGCTGGCCGAAGGGAATCTTCTGGAATATCGTCGGGAGTGCGACAAAACCGAGATTGAATGCGCCTTCGCTGGCGATTTGCTGGGTGCCGGCCAACCCGAAAAAAGTAACCGCTAACGGGATGGCAATGGTTCCGCCAAGGATGACTTCGGCAAATTCGTTGGTCATCGATGTCGTTAAACCGTTGAGGGTCACATCGTCGTTTTCCCGCAAATAAGAAGCGTAGGTATTGATGATCCCCTGGCCCAGGCTCAGCGTGAAAAATATCTGGCCGGCGGCCGCCAACCACACCCCTGATTCGGTTAACCTGCTGAAATCCGGGTTCCAGATAAAGGCCAGACCATTGGTTACATTTTGCTCTGGGAAGGTGGGGTCCGGGGTTCCCATGGTCAGGACGCGGATGGCCAGGATAACGCCGAAAACGAAAAGAACCGGCATGCCTATTTTTGCCAGGACTTCGATGCCTTTTGAAAGCCCGCGGTAAAGGAAAAAATAATTAAGACTCAGCGCGATAACGATAAAAATCAGTATTGGAATCATGGAAGAAAAGGTCGCATTGTCCACATTGCCCTGGAAGGTTTTTAAGAAGGTGTTCATGGCTTCCATGTTTGTTTTGCCGAAATATTTCCCGGTGGCGGAAAACCAGGCATAGCCCAGGGTCCAGGATTCGATAAAGTTGTAATAGACCACGATAACAAAGGGCATGGAGATGCCCAGGGCGCCGATGTATTTAGCGGCTTTGTTTTTCCACATCAGGGAAAACATGCCCGGCGTCGTACCATGGCCGTGGACGCCGCCGTAGCGACCGATGGTCCATTCCACCCACATGAGGGGGACGCCCAGGAATATCAACGCGCAAAAATACGGGATCATAAATGCCCCGCCGCCGTTGGCCGCGGCTTTGACCGGGAACCGCAAAAAATTTCCCAACCCGATGGCATTCCCGGCCATGGCCAGGATCAACCCGATGCGCGACGCCCACTGCGCCCGGCCTGTACCGGGCATTTCCAGTACTTCCTTTTGCTTTTTGGCCAGCAGTACGCGGCTGAAACAATATACGCTCAAACCGATGATGGTCGTCCATCCTACTACGAAAAAAATCCAACCCCAATACGTCATGTTACGTTCCTCCTTATTTTCGACGATTGTATTGATGATGATACTAAAACACCCGGATACCGGTTTTTAACAGCGCACCTCATATCCAGCGGGAATTATAGCATCAAAAATAATCCAGTGCAAGATTGACAGGAAAAATTTTTCGACTGTCGCTCCAGGGTTTTTATGGTGGGGGGAGGAAAAAGGGACATGCAAGAAAAACTCACCATCCCTACGCGGTGGGAATGTCATTTTTAGCGGTGGGAAGATCATTTTCAGTGGTGGGAACATCATTTGATATGGTGGGAAGATAGTTTTTACTGGTGGGAAGATCATTTAATATGGTGGGAATACCGTTTTCATTGGTGGGAATGTCATTTTCCAGGTTTAAAATGGGGTGAAATGAAAATTTTTCGCGGAAAATTATTGACATGCCGGAATGTCACTAATTATTAACACATGAAATCCTGACATTTTATGGAAAGATTTGAAAAAAAATCCGAAACTCGAAGCACGAAATTCGAAACAAATTCAAAATACAAAGGTTCAAAATCCCAAACAAGAAAACTTCCGCTAAAGGAATGTCTGGACCGCAGATGGCGCGGATGGCGCAGATTAAAATTAAAAAGAAGTTAATAGCGGTATCATCAGCGTTATCAGCGTAATCAACGTAATCCGCGGGTCAGACGTTTTTTGCTTCCTTTCCTCAAAATAACCACCAGGGCACAGGTCACAGGGCATAGGGTATGGGGCACGAATGCATACCCTGGCGGCCCTGGCGGCAAAAATTTTCATAATCTCCAGACGAATGGCGAATACGAGATTTACCCCTCATTCGACTAGGAAACATTGGAAAGAGAAAATCTTGTATTCACCTTTAGCTCAAAAGCAATTACTTTTTTGGGTTAGAGTTTCTACTTTTTGATGGACATTTTTTCCACTTCTTTTACTCACACCAAGCTTCCCAGGTTGGCGGTATACAGGTTGCTGTACAGAAGGCACAAGTTTCGGGTGTTGTGCAATTTACTGTGTTACAATCTTCGCCACCAACACAAAGAGTATATACTGCCGTATACTTACCTCCGCCCTTTGGCGCTGCCATTTCAACATTGTCCAGGGTTGAAATGGTTTCTTTCTTCAGTTCAAGCTTTTTGTTGATTTTTTTGACTTTCATTTTATTCTCCTTAATTTTTTAAAATTCGTTACTCATCCTTCGGTTTCGCACCGATAGAAACATCGATCTTACTTCCTTTTGAAACGGGAGTTTTTGGTGAAGGGACCTGTTCAGATATTTTCCCAGGCGATGCTTGACCTTTATCGGATTTCTCTTTCGATTGTCCAAGTTTGAGACCACATTCTGATAATATTTTCTCGGCCTCTTCTTTCGTTTTTCCTGTTAAATCAGGCACTTCCACTTTGTCTTCATCCACTTTATCTTCACTGACTTTGGGTTGGATATTAAAACGTTTGTTAACAAGGTCATCAAGCCATAGAAGTACTTTATGGGAACCGAATCCTGAGATTGCACCAAGGGCAAACATCGAGAGCATTTGATTGATATTTTTGTCGCCATTGTCGCCTCCGCTAAAATCACCGCCCAAAACCGTAACACCTGCTCGGATCAAAGCAAAAACAATAAGGGCCACTATTCCTCCCAACCAGGGAGATGATAAAGCTTTCCATATGAATCGACGACCGAAACCATTTAATTCACAGTGCCAGTATTTGAAACTCCTTATCTCATTCACGATACTGCCCAATGCGCCTCCCAGGAAGGTGTAACAAACAATATGAAAATTATAAGAAATATCCAATCCAACCGGGTTATAACCGAGATATTTGATCAGGGTAAAATTCTTGATCCAGAGATCAAAAAGTTGCCAGAGAAAAAAACAAGCCATAATAAGTAAGTAGATAATACTCAACCAAGCAGCCAGCGTATCAGGGGCTTCTTCTTTTCTCAAATCATACTCTTTGCCAGTTATTTGGTCCCGAGCTTTTTTGTCGTTTGTTCCTTTTTTGGAATTACTCTCACCTTGAGAGTCTCCATCTTTTTTTTCTTCATTACCCATATTTCTCTCCTTTAATATTTTGTGAATTTTAAAATAAATAAATACCATACCGAAAAAGGAATGTCAATTGCTTATTTAAATTAGTTGTTTTTATTGTTCTATACCGCGCGGGAAAGTTTCCCCAAAGCCCCGGGAATATTTTTCAAAGCCCGGGGAAGATATTTCTTGCTCCGGTCAAGATTTTCCTCGCTCCCGGCAAGATCGCGTGAAGCTCGGGGAAGATTTTTCTTGGCCCCGGCAAGATTTCCAAGAGGTCAGGGAAGATTTTTCTTGCCTCAGGGAAGTTTTCTTTTGACCCTGGGAAGATTTCCTGGTGCTCAGTGAAGTTTTTTCGAGGCCCCGGGAAGTAAGGAACAGGCACTGCCTGTTCCCTACTGAAATTTCGGAAGTTTCCCCATCGGTCTGGGGGGTGGTGCCGGGGGAAAGATCAGATATCTATACCATTCACCATTCCATTTTATGACTCATGGAAGAATCCGATGCATTCCTGGGTAACTAAGAAGGGTTTCCGACAAAAACCAAAAGAAACGGGGGATTCGAATTTAAAAAAATGAGGCGACCTCGGAAGTACCAGTGGGCCGAAACTGTTAATCAGGGAGCAAGAGATGGAAAACCGGGCGAATACGAGATTTATCCTCCGATCGACTCGGAAGCGTTGGAAAGAGTAAATCTTGTATTCGCCCTGAACAGGAAATCAATCTTCTTCTTTCGGGGTCAAACTTTCTACCTGACACCCCCTTTTTCGGAAGAGGATGGATATCAATTTTGACAAGCTCTTTTAGGCATGGAGTTGATGGGAACACAATATTCAGGCTCCATAGTACAAAAGCCGCCGGTCCCGCACCACAAACCCAGAGTATCACACGCGATGCCGGTCTGTTCGCATGTTAACCCATCGGGCATCGAAAATCCGCCTTTAACGAATTCCATCCACTTCGGATTAAGTCTTGCTATACTTTCCTTGTTTAATACCAGTTTCTTACCGATTTTTTTCTTTTTCATTGTCGAATTCTCCATACATTTTTTTTGCCTGATACCTTTTTACGTTTTTACGCCTTTCTCCTTTTCAAGTACCTTTACCTGTTCTCTTTTATTGTGGAGGGCGGGGACACGTCAATGCTACTATTGTAGCTCTAGGGCACATGGGACAATATGTTGCTTCAGTCCAGCATTCAGACACAACTGTTGCTCCACATTCATTATAGGAATTACACAAGTAATCCCAAAAGCAAGTAAAACTTCCTGTTCCCCCTCTTACATTAAGCATTTCTGTCTCTTGTAAGTTAGAAACAGTAGTTTTGTTTAAAATCAGTTTTTTGTTGAACTTTTTGCTTTTCATAATGTTAATCCTCCTTTTAAGAAAAATGAAAAGCAAGAGTAATGCCAAAACCGGGCAGACGCCGTAAAACTTTTATTTACTAACGTTTTCGGGTTTATCCTTATTATACGACCTGACGCCCACCCCATGCCATTGTATCATTTCAATACAACATTTTTCTAACTATCCTTGCTTTCCAGTACTGTCCAAACTGCCGAATCGCATATTGTAAAATCATTTCAAACAAATTTTTCATGATATTTTTAAAGTGCATCGAAATGGCACAATTTAAAAGGCCGATTTCGCTGCATTTTACTCTAACCCCTTATCTAAATTACCAAAACGGGTAATTTATCAATTGTCTTGTTTTGATACAATAGAGAAACACAAGGAAGAAAGAGAACGAAAAAAGTCGGCAGGCCACCGCTAGTGGCGATTTCTTTTGTTTCGAATTTCGATATTCGGATTTCGGGTTTATTCTTTGGTGGAATACCGGGCGGATACAAGATTTACCCCTCATTTGGACTCGGAAACATTTATAGAGGTAAATCTTGTATTCATCCTTAGCTGAAAGTCAATCGTCCTTTTTAGGTCTGATAGTCAAACTTTTGTCTGGCAAACTTTTTTCCAACTTCTTTAAGGATTGTTAACAATCACAATTCGAAAATCTAGAATTTTAACAATACGGTGAACTAGCAACAAACACTTACTGGACGGCTAAAAAAACAGCATTGAGTAGGTATACAACTATCCATATTAGACTCACTACATTCTGAAATGTCCCAGGAACCCCAAATTACACCACCTTTGGCATTTTTCAATTCATCAGTACTTAAATTAGCGATAGTTCTTTTGCTTAACTCCAGTTTTTTGTTAAATTTTTTAGTTTTCATGGTATTATCCTCCATTCTGATAAGGGGGGCTGACTGGCCCTGCCCGCTTTTAACAACACGCTGAGAAATCACCGGTTATTGGACAAATATGACCAATAACAGAGCAGGGTAATTCAAATGTAGGCATAGGCGGGACAGTTGGTGGGCAATCAATAGTGTAATCGGGAGGTAACTGGTTCCCACCAAAGACTTTTGCCAAATTCTTCCGTTCAAACGTTACAATGGTTTCTTTTTTTAAAAATAACTTCTTGTTAAAATTTTTAGTTTTCATATTTCCTCCTTTAGGGATAGAGATAGCAAAAATAGTGCCAAAGACAATTAAAAATTATAAGAGATTTTATTTATCAATATTTCCGCGTTTATCATTTTTCTTCAACCAGTATTTACACCGGGACATCGTATTGTTTTGATACAATGGAATTCCGGATTTGTTCATATTTCAGACCTGGAAAACTTCCGAATCGTTTATCATATAACCATTTCTAGTGAATTGGTACAGGTATTACCCGGGCGTATCAAAATGATACGATATCAGATAAGCTATTTTTCGATATTTTCCTCTAAAGCCTCGCCTATATTAATAAAATCGTCGATTCCTCTATTGTATTGTTTTGATACGATTTATTTAACACGCAAACAGCAAACAGGTACCTGGGACCACCCCAATGGATTAATTCACACGCACCACTCATTGTTCTCCAAACCGGCCATTCTGGCATGATTCTTGCTAAATATATTTATGAAAAAATTATTAAGATCAGGTGAAAAATGAAGTCAAAGAAAAGCAAGAAAAAATTAGTGTTTGAAAAGATTACGATTACTCAATTGGGCAAAGACATCATTCATGGAGTTAAAAGCGGAATCGTTATTGATACGGAGAATGATGACTGCCCCGTGACACAAAAAACTATGCTTTATCCACAATGCTTTAGCGTAAAATGTCCGTGACGGGTAAATCTATCATTAAAAAAAATTTCAACTACTTATAGCCTTTTATCCTGGCATGAAGAAAATAAATTTTTTATTCATGCCCACTTCAACCTTTATATACGGACTTTCCCTTTTCTCCTTTTCCTTTTAACTTGCAAAAAGATCATTTTTATTGTATATTTAAAGAATGGAAAAATCAATTAGATACCCCTTTTTCTTCCTGTTTTTTTTTTATCAACTATGATCTTATCCCAAAAATATTCCTTCATTAATTACCTAGAAAAAGATGGCTTACCTTCACCTATTGTATGTTGCATTTATCAGGATTTTCCTGGATACCTGTGGATTGGTACTGACAGAGGACTCTGTCGTTATGATGGAGTTGAATTCAAAAACTTTAAAAAAGGTGATTGGATTACAGATAGTAAAATTAATGCCATTGGGGAAGATCGCTGGGGAAACCTCTGGTTCGGGACCGACAAAGGGGGAGGAAGTTGTTTCTCTTTTGATAAAACATCCGATTATTCCATCCGAACCATTCTTAATGGATGCAGTGTTTATTCCATGGCAGAAGATGAAACTGGGAAAATGTGGTTCGGAACCTCCCAGGGATTTAGCTGTTTTGACGGAAAAACAGCCCTGCATTTTCTCACTCCGGATAACCCTCATTCAGGTGCAGTCATTTCTCTCACGATCAAAAAACAGGAACTATGGTTGGGAACCGACAAAGGTCTCTATTGCTTTAAGAACGAAAATCTAACCTCCAATTCCATAAATCCCCCTTACACTACCTTTACAACAAAGGACGGTTTGCTGGACAATATCGTAACTGCACTGTTGTTTGATTCCGGCGGTAACCTCTGGATCGGAACTATAAAGGGTTTAAACCGGTTTAAAGATGGGAAAATGGTTTCTTATACTATTAAAGACGGATTAAGTAATAATTCTGTAACCTGCTTAAGGGAAGACCGCAACGGCAATATATGGATCGGTACGTGGGATGGGCTCAATTTTTTTTCCGGGGAAAAATTTTTTAATTTAAGTATTATTAACGGGTTGCCCAACAATTTCATCTATTCGATATGGCAAGACCGTGAAAATAATCTTTGGTTCAGTACCCACGGAGGCTTAAGTTGTTTGACTTCGTTGAATTTAAAAGCCTTTACCAGGGAAGATGGATTGACAAATGAAATGATTATTTCTATTATTCAGGATAAAAAAGGACGATACTGGTTCGGTACTTCCGAGGGCTTAATTTGTTACGATAGGGGAAACTTTAAAAGCTATACTACCAGGGGGGGCTTAATCGATAACGCTGTAAATCGTTTAATGGAAGATACTGTGGGAAATATTTGGATCGCTACTCCCCAGGGCCTCAGTATTTTATCTTCCGGTTCCTTTACTAATTATACAGAGAAGGATGGATTGCCCGGGAATATCCTCTTCGATTTAATAGATACCTGGGATGGGACTATTTGGATTGGAGGAAGTAAGGGACTCACCCGCTGTATTAATGGAAAATTCTCTCCTCCTCCTTTTAGCATGACGCCTGTCAGTATTTTTTATGTCATTGAAGATACCCGGAGAAATCTATGGTTTTCTTCCCGGAACCGTCTCTATCAATATTCCAAAAACCGGTTAACCTCTTTTTCCAACCGATACAACCTGCCGGATAACGATATTTATACTATATTTGAAGACAGTAAAGGCAAGATATGGCTTGGCACTACAGGTGGGTTAAGCTGTTTCGAAAAAGGGAAATTCACCCATTATTCAACTAAAAACAGTGCCCTGCCTGACAATACCTGCTATTGCATCCTGGAAGACAGCCAGGGGAACCTATGGATCGGACATACCAAAGGAATTACCTGTTTTAACGGCAGGGAATTCAAGACCTATGCTAACGAAAGGTTAGGGCTGACCGGCAGGTCCTGGTTAACAGGAATGAAGGACAACCACGGCCTTTTGTGGTTCGGAACCACTGCCGGAGTAATCACTTTTGATCCCCCACCGGTGCAACCAAACACAACGCCTCCACCAGTCTACATTACCGGCGTCAAAGTCATGGAAAAAGAAATCCCCCTGGCTGGGACCAAACCCTTTGCCTATAATCAAAATATTTTCCGCTTCAACTTCGTGGGCATCAGTTTCGCTGCCCCCACCGGTATCCAATATAAATACCGCATGGAAAACATCGATAAGGATTGGCAAACCACCAAAGACCGCTCCTTGTTCTACCCCTTTCTTCCCCCCGGTTCTTATACCATCAAAGTCAAGGCCATTAACGCCGATGGCATCGAGAGCGTGAAACCGGCAGAGTACAATTTTGTCATCCGCCCCCCTTTCTGGCAAACCTGGTGGTTCATATTTTTTGTAGGACTGTTTTTAGGCGGTTTTTTGTTTTTGGGACTGCATTGGCGCGTGAAACGCATCAGGGAAAAAGCAGAACTTAAAGCCAGGGGCGTCGAATTAGAGGCCAGGAACCGCCAACTGGTCATTTCCCAGCGCATGGAACTGATGGGAACCCTGGCCGCCGGAACCGTACACGATCTAAAAAACCTTTTATCCGTAATTATCGGTTATTCCCGCTTAATGGGCCAAAAATACCGGGGCGATGATAACGAAGACCATCAGAATATCGAAATTATCAAAGATACGGCAGCCACCGCAGTTCAAATGGCCAAACAAATCCTCTCCTTTACCAGGCAAAAAGACCCTTCCCATGAACCCGTGGACCTGGGTATGGAACTTACGGAAATCCTCGATACCCTGAAAATTACCCAACCCAAAAACATTTACGTCCAGCGGGACCTTCAGTCGGAACCCATCCTCTTTCCCATCAACCCCGCCCGTTTCCAACAACTGGTCATGAACCTTTGCCTGAACGCTTTCCAGGCCATGCCCGACGGCGGCCAACTAAGGATATCCCTATCCGCCGCCGCCGATAATGAAATCACCCTCCAGATTTCCGACACCGGCGCCGCCGGGATAACAAAGGAAAACCTGGATAAAATCTTCGAACCTTTTTTCACTACCAAAGAACAAAGCCAGGGCACCGGCCTGGGCCTCTTCGTCGTAAAGCAGATCGTGACTGAATACCATGGCAAAATAGAAGTCCGGAGCGAACCCGGCCAAGGCACGACTTTTGTTATTCGATTCCCCCTGAATCCGCCGCCTAATTTTATGAGCCGCGAAGAGCGCTAAGGGACGCGAAGAAACAGGAAGCGCAGAAGCGTGGAAGAGAGGAAAAGCGGAAAAAATAATCAGTGATAATCTGTGTAATCGCCCATACGTGGACTTATGCTTTTCTTCGCGGTCCTTCGCGTTCTTAGCGGCTATGAATTTGATATCTTTCAAAAACCTTCAATTTGCGGTATAATATATTATCTCGAAAGGCTAAAGGTGCACAATGATCAAAATTCTCATTATCGAAGATGTTGAACACTTAAGAAAACTTATTAAAACCGACCTGGAAACCCAGGGCTTCCGCGTAGACGACGCCCCGGACCTGAAAATGGCTGCCTGGAAACTGACACAAGGAACCTATGATATTATTATCCTTGACTTAATCCTGCCGGACGGTAACGGCATCTCCCTCCTGGAAAAATTCCCGGGAAAAACCGTGGGCCGTACCATTATCATTACCGCCAACCCCACCATCCCCGGCGTAGTCGAAGCCATCAAAAAAGGCGCCTATAATTACCTGGAAAAACCCGTGGAACCGGAATTGTTAACGGCCCAGATTAATCAAATTATTCAAATCAACCGCTTAAAAAACGGTCACCGCGCCATGTCTACGGAAATGGCTTCCAATTTTACCTTTGACGACATTATCCATGAAAGCAAAACAATGCAAACGGTTATCGCCAGGGCCGCAATCCTGGCCCACACCGATAACACCATTCTACTCCAGGGAGAAACCGGGGTCGGCAAAGAAGTGCTTTCCCATGCCATTCATAACCATTCCAACCGTAAAGATAAAATTTTCATGCCGGTCAATTGCGCCGCCATTCCCCATGAACTCTTCGAATCCGAATTGTTCGGCTTTGAAAAAGGCGCTTTTACCGGCGCCGCTTCCGACTACAGCGGCCGCTTCATCCAGGCAGATCAAGGAACCTTATTCTTAGACGAAATCGGTGAATTACCGGATAATATCCAGGCCAAATTGCTGCGCATCCTGGACGAACAGCATATCTACCGCTTGAAAAGCCAGAAACCGGTTAAAATAAATGTAAGACTTATTACCGCCACCAACAAAGACCTCGATCAGGAAGTCAAAGCCAAACAATTCCGCCGCGATCTCTATTACCGCCTCCAGGAATCCACCATCACGATCCCCCCGCTGAGGGAACGGGTAGAAGATATCCTGCCCCTGTTTCGCCATTTTATCAAAGTCTTCAATCACGTTTACCGGAAAGAAGTCTCCCAGGTCAGCCGGGAAGCCGAACACTATCTCCTGGGCCATCGCTGGGAAGGAAATATCCGGGAATTGAAAAACACGGTAAAAAGTATTATTCCTTTCAAAACCAATGACGCCATCGAACTTTGCGATCTTTCGGCCGCGATTGTGGGCGGGGGCGGCAGCCGCGAAAACAAACTGGTCACGCTGGAAGAGCATGAGAGCGATTACATCCTGAAAGTATTGAAAGTAACGAAGTTCAACATAACGCGGGCCGCCGAAATCCTGGGCATTACCCGCGCCCGCTTATACAGGAAAATAAACCAACTTGATCTCCCGGAAACAGTGAAATAGCTTTTTTTAAGCCGCGAAGGTCCCGGCGGGACACCCTTTAAGAGCGAAGACACGGACAAAAAGAAAGAAGTTAAGTTGCGCCAGGATAAGCCCTGGAAGAGGGGAAACACTGGCATATAGATACATATATGTTTAAGAGTAGAAACTCTTCGAAGAAACCCTGTGGGTATAGGTTAAATCCCACCCGGCAAAGGTTGACC
>JAPKZK010000175.1 GCA_026393835.1 Candidatus Aminicenantota bacterium
TTGAGAGGCAGTAAGAATACTTTGGAAAGAAGTAATGCCCTTTGCCGACAGGGTAATAAGGGCAAAAATATAATATACATCAAATATAAAAGGAGACAAACATGATGAAAAAAATCTATACCCACGGATATTTCCTGGAAAACTCGCGAATGCTAATTCAAAATTGCCTTGAAAGACCACCCGCAATTGCTTGAAAAGCTCGGCATCAAGGTTTATTCGGAAGGCTACGTAAGAGCGAAACCTAAAACCAATGGCGAACAACCCCCGGCTGACGGCGGTACGCCCCCAAGCACTCAAAGCACTCAACCCGCCGCAAATGCCGGCGTTGTGGAGAATGAAGGAAGTCCGGTAGAACCCGCCGCGGTTCAAACTGCCCCGGACAATAATAAAAAGAAAAAAAGAAAATAACAAGCCAACGATTTCACAATCCTTATAAAAAGGGGGGAAAGAGATGGAGGAATTCTCCTCCGTTGGTTTTGAGCCTGACGGTGTTCATAACGGAATCGGATGGTTCAGTCCTACAGAATGGCCCCCCACGCAGTGGGGCAGAGGGGAATTAAGGAGCGTTTATCAACAAAAAAATGCTCCAAAATCTTATTCAATAAACATTCTTAAAACATCGCTTGTTTAAAAAATGGGGGGTTACCAGGAAAATTTCGGGTTGACTTTATCTTAAAATCTCATTACAATAATTCCCGCATATGAAAAAAACAATACGAAAATTATACCCGATCTTTTTCGGCCTGGCGCTCTTTCTGTTCTACATCGCTATCTATCCCTCACCGGCGGGTGCGGATGATTATTCGACAGCGCTGGCGGTTTTTTTCACCGCACTGGGCAGCAGCGCCGTGATTATTTTCCCCAGGCGCGAAGCCCCATTCCTTTACTATTCTTATCTGCTGGGCTCCCTCGCGTTTCCCATTTTAGCGATGTCCTTTTTCCACTTCTTCAAAACGGCGGAGCAGAAAGCGATTATTGGGGTCCAGGCGCTGGCGCTGATCCTGCTGGTATTATTCGTATCTTACCAACCGGAAAAATAAGGAATAGAAACGGTGTATTTCCTACCGGCGGGCGCTATTTCCGGCATTTCTCTTCTTTGGGGATGATGCAGAGGAATTTGAAAGTTTGATTGCCGATATTTTCGAATTGGTGTTTCTCGCCCGGCATGACCAGGGCAAAGGAATCTTTTTCCAGGGGGATGGGGCTGGCTTCGGTATTTAATCGGCCTTTCCCTTCCAGGACATAAACTTCATGTTCGAAGTCATGGGTATGGAAAGGGGTATGGCCGCCGGGCTCTATTTCGAAATGTCTCATATGGAAATGGGGGGCCGGGGAATCTTCGCCGATGAGCCAGCGGATATAAGTACCTTTGACGTCATCTTTTTTGATTTCTTCTTTTTTCACTTCATCATATTTTTTTACGATCATGGAATTCTCCTTTAAAAAATCTATTTTAAAGGAACGTGTTAATTTTTTCAAGGGGCATTCATTTGACAATTGCGCGTCGTTCGTTTAATATAATGTCCCGAAAGGAGTGGCAAAAAACAATGAATATTATGCAAGAGGCGCTGTCGGCGGAAAATCGGATCAGACCCTACATCCATGAGACGCCCCTGGAGTATTCCCGCTATTTAAGCCGGTTGGGCGGGTGCCGCGTCTACTTGAAACTGGAAAACACCCAGAGATCGGGTTCATTCAAATTTCGCGGCGCCGCCAATTTTATCCTTTCGCTTTCCCCGGGGGAAGTGCAGCGGGGTATTATTACCGCCTCCACCGGCAACCACGGCGCCGCGGCGCTTTCCGCGGCGTCCTTCATAAAGACCGCCGAACGGTTCAGGGATAAGACAGTGGTATTGATTATCACCGGCAAAAAAATCACCCTGGACAAATTAAAAGAAGTATTGGCAAGGGGGCCGCATGAAGATCGATGTCTTTGAGTTAGAGCGCATCCAGTCCATGTACGAGAACAAAGTCGAATATAATCTCTCCGACACGGGGGTTCACCCCTATACATTAAAGGAACTTTTTAATAATGAAGAGATCGCGGAGTTAGCCGGCCAGCGGCTCGGTTACGGCCATACCAACGGCGACCCCGGGTTAAGAGAGGCCATCGCCCGGCTCTACCCCGGCGCCGATGCCGCCAATGTACTGGTAACCAACGGTTCGGCGGAGGCGAATTTCATTGCCCTGTGGAGCTTGCTGGAGCCGGGCGATGAACTGGTATTAATGCAGCCCAATTACATGCAAATTTGGGGCCTGGCCCGCTCCTTCGGCGCGCAGGTAAAAACTTTTCATTTAATGGAAGAGATGGATTGGGGGCCGTCGCTGGAGCAGTTGAAAGAGCAAATCACCCCCAGGACCAAAATGATTGCCGTATGTAATCCCAACAACCCCACCGGCGCCGTGCTCAGCGACCTGGAAATGCGCTGGTTGTTCAAACTGGCGGAGCAAGTGGGGGCCTGGATTTACGCCGATGAGATTTACCGCGGCGCGGAATTGGACGGCAAGGAAACCCCCAGCTTTTACGGGTATTCCGATTATAAAAAAGTTATTGTCAACGGCGGGTTATCCAAAGCTTATGGCCTCCCCGGTATCCGGATCGGGTGGTTGGCGGGACCTTTCGATATTATCGCCAGGGCCTGGGCGTGTCATGATTATACCACCATCAGCGCCGGAATTGTCGGTCAATGGGTCGCCCGGCGGGCGCTGCAGCCGGGGATGAGGGAGAAAATATTGAACCGCGGCCGGGAAATGCTAAAGGAAAATCTCAACGTGCTTCAACAGTGGACGGATAGGCATAACGGGCTGTTCCGGTTCGTCCCGCCGCGGGCCGGGGCAATGGCCTTTATTAAGCATAACCTGCCTATGAAATCCAGGGAATTTGCCACCCGTTTGCGGGTGGAGATGGGCGTCTTTGTGATAGATGGGGATTGCTTCGGTATGGATGGGTATTTGCGCATCGGTTTCGGTTCTGAGAAAGAATATTTAAAGGCCGGTTTAGCCCGCATCGATGAATTTTTACAGTCCATTTCCCTATAATTTTAATTTTTTGTTTTGACAAAGGGGCCGCTTTACTTTTAATAATTCCGGTTTATAATTACATCATGAAAACGAACGATGCTATATTAAAAATTATTCTGCCTTTATTACTGGCGATGACGGTTTCGGGCGACTTCCGGGCGAATGCGCAAGACCACTTGCCCCGGGGTGAAATCATCGATAAAGTCATTTGTAAAGATAAACCGGATCAAAGCTACGTCCTTTACCTGCCCAAAGATTATTCCCGGGACAAAGAATGGCCCATATTGTTTGCCTTTGACCCCGGGGCCCGGGGAAAAAGACCGGTGGAACTGTTCAAATCCGCCGCGGAAAAATATGGGTTCATCGTGGTGGGTTCCAACAATTCCAAAAACGGCCCCTATTATATCGCCGACCAGGCCATTTTTGCCATGTGGAAAGATACCCGCCAACGGTTTGCCGTGGATTCCCGCAGGATTTATTCAACCGGTTTCTCCGGCGGCGCGCGTGTGGCGACGCGGTTTCACATGTTAACCGGCAAAGCCTGCGCCGGTATTATCGCTTGCGGCGCCGGGCTCCCAAACGACTTCGGGGACCTGGGAACGCTCAAACCCGCCGCCTGGTACGGTATCGTGGGCCTGGCCGACTTTAATTACCATGAACTGCTGGACCTGGAGAAAACATTGGACCATACGGCGATTATCCACCAGGTGGATGTCATCGATGCGGAGCACCGCTGGCCGCCTGAGGAACCCCTCGCCCGCGCCGTGGAATGGCTGGAAATCAACGCCATGAAAAGCAATGCCCGCCCGAAAGACGATTCCCTGGCCCAGGCCCTTTACCAGGGGGCCCTCACCCGCGCGAATAACCTGGAATTAGCGGGCAATATACCCTTTGCCGCCGGCGCCTATGACTGGGCCCAGAGGCTCTTTAACGGCCTGCTGGATACCTCCTATGCGGAAAAGAAAAAAATCCTTTTAACGGGATCCAAAGCCTATAAAAAATTCCAGCAGGATGAAATCGACCGCGGCAAAAAGGTGTCAACCTATATAAAAAGTCTCGCCGGGGTGTTTTATTTTATTGAAAATCCACAGAAGAAGCGGGTATCCCTGGAAGAGATTTTCCAGGAACTGCAATTGGCCGATCTTCAAAAACTGGCGAAGAGGAAAAAGGACATATTCGACAGCGGCTTTGCATTTCGTGTAATGGCGGGGTTCGGTAACGCCGCCTACGAAAAAGGCAGCGAATATTTCCGGAACGCCGATTATGAAAAGGCGATCCTTTGCTTTGGGATTTCCGCTTACGTCGAAGAAAGAACTTACTATTCCGCTTACAACCTGGCCTGCTCTTATTCACTCAATAAACAGAAGAAGCCCGCCTTAAAAGCGCTGGAACTGGCAATGAAACGCGGCCTTAATAACCCGGCCCAATTGGATAACGACAAAGACCTGGATTTTATCCGCGGCGAAAAGGCTTTTAAAGAAATCAGGCAAAAAATGGAATCCCAAACAAAAACTGCCCACCAATGACACGAATTAACACGAAAAAAACTTAAGTCCACGTAACCACGATTACATTGATTTACACAGATTGTTTTTTCTTCTTTTCTTCTTTCCTTTTCACCACTGACCACTGACCACTGACCAATTTCATTATTTCGATGTCTCGATTTCAAGCGCGCCGGGCAAAGAGACGATCCTGATTCCCCCGCTGCGGGCGGTGGAGAGACATTTTATCCCCTGGGATTTGTAATTTCGCATGGTTTCCTTGTGGGGAAAATTAAAGCGGTTGCCCTGGGCGTAAGAAAAAACCGCACACCGCGGCGCCACACACTTTAAAAAATCGACGCCGGAAGAGGTCCGCGAACCGTGATGCGGTACTTTGATCACATCCGCCCGCAGCCTGGGGCAGTCGGTATCCGCCAACCGCGTTTCCACTTCCGCTTCGATATCGCCGGTAAATAAAAAGGTATGATACGGCCCGGAAATTTTAATCACCTGCGAATGATTATTGCGTGGTGGGCCGCCTTTGATGGTCTGATCCGGGGCCAGGATTTCGATGCTGCATGGCCCTCCGGGGCCCACCGTTTTATTAAAGGGCGCATGTAGTATTTTTACGGCGACGGCCGCGGGGAGGTCGCGGGACAATTGTTCATAAGCGAGATCGGCGCCGGGTTCTGAAGAAATCCACAACTCTTCTGGTTTGATGATGCGAATAATTTCGGCAATGCCCCTGGCATGGTCCGGGTGAAAATGAGATATGGCGGCCCACTTTATTTTTATTCTTTTTTCCAGGAGAAAAGGGAGCACCGTTTTCATCCCCACCCGGGCGTCCGATGAATAATACGCGCCCCCGGCGTCTATCAACAGGGCGTCGCCGCCGGGAAAAACCACTACCTGCGAGTCCCCCTGCCCTACATCCAGGTAAAAAACTTCCAGGTCTTTCGGCGTATAATAAAAAATAGTGATGCACATATAGGATATACCCGCTAAAATAAACAGGCCCAGGATGAGCTTATGGAATTTGGAGCGGCTGACAGACAGCAGGTAAAAGGCAATTAAAATAGAAACCACCAGGACCACCGGGGGCGACGCCCTGTAAATTAAAAAAACATCCGCCGCCCTTGAAAAAAGGGCCGCGATATAGTAAAAAACCCGCAAGGGAATATCCAGGAGCAGCAGCAATACACCGGAAACCCGGGAGGAGATAAGCGGCAGCGCAATCAACAAAACGCCCCCGGCGGTAATGATGCCGGTCAACGGCAGCAGCAGCAAACCGGCAAAGAAACCCACAAACGAATATTGTTTAAAGAATAAAAGGGAAAGGGGCAGGGATATGACGGCGGCGGAAAGATTGGCGGATAATAATTCATTGATATACGTATGGGTATTTAGCCGCAGTACTTTCCATTTGCTCAGCAGGGGGAGAAAAATTTTCCTGCCTATTACGATGGCCGCGGTAAGCGTAAAGGTTAAAATAAAACCGGCATCCAGGAATTGGCCCGGGTTTTTCATAAGAATGATTAACCCGGCAAAGGAGATAATGTTAAAAATATCGATTTCCAGGTAAAGAATCCTGGCCAAAAAGATCAAAAGCGCCATCCATACGGCCCGTTCCGCGGACACCGTCATCCCGGAGAGGATTAAAAACACCACCAGCAGCAGCCCGGTGATAATATATCGTTTCCTGAAAGAGACGTGCAGGAATTTCAGGAACATCAGGGAAAAAAGCGCGATGACGGCGATATTGGCGCCGGAAATGGCAAAGATATGGTAGACGCCGGCGCTTAATAACTGATCTTTTTGTTCGGCGCCCAGTTTGCCTTGTTCTCCCAGGAGGGTGGCTTCGAGAAAAACGCCTTTGGGGTCCAGTTCTCCGTTTGGGCCGGTATATTTTTTATCGATGGCATCTCTTATCATATTTCGCCATTTCCCGATAAGTTTCCAGGCCCACCAGGTCTCTTGCTCGACAGCGACCATTTGCACGGATTTGCATGAACCGTTGAAATGGATTTTCTTGCTTAAAACGTAATCTTCCATGCTGTTGGGGTAGAAGTTGCGGTTGAAGCGGTTGCTGAAAATCCTTGCGCTGACGGCAATATGATCGCCCCAATAAAGATGTTTGAGGTCGCCGTCGCCCTTAACATTGAGCCGGGTGAAAAAATGCACGGGAATTTTTTGTCGGCGGTATTCCAGGAAGTGGGTTTCCAGGGTAAGAATCGATTCATCGTTCCCGATTTCCGGGAAGGATTTCAATTGGCCATAGAGGGTCGCGTACTCTTCCGCCGGGATATGGAATGCGGATACGGATCGGGTTACCCGGTAAAATTCTTCTTTCTCTTTTAGGAATTGGGATGTAATCAACAGACCGATGGAAAAGGCAATAAACAAATAACTCCAAATATATTTTCCCAGGAAACGGCAGCCCAGGGCCGATAGGAATGCCAATAACATAACGAACCGGACAATGGCGGCATTAGGATTAAGGGAATGGCAGGTATACAACAGGAACAGGCTGAGCAAGAAGATGGGAGCGAAAATGTTTCTCATTTCTATACCGCAAATTGGGGGTAAAAAACAGGGAGCAATTAACCGGTCTCCGCGGGGATTTCCTGTGGCGGGATGATGTGCACCACCTCGATATTCAATTCATGCACATGAATTTTTCGCAGTCCCAGGTAGGAACGCAGGTGATAGTAAAAAAGGAGCGCCGGTACGTAAAAGAAAATATTGGGACCCGGGAGCAGCGCCAGGAAAGGAGTAAAGGGAAGAATTAATCCTTCGCTAACCACAAAAACCAGGCGTTTTAACATTTCTTTGCGGATCCAGATGCTGAAGGTGTTTTTAATATGGTCATCATCGATGACCCAGGCCGTCTTCAAAACGATCCGATACTCTATCAACTCCGCCAGGATGTGTTGTCGGGATAAATAGCGCAGTACTTTAGGCGCATAATTATTTAAAATGTTAATTCCTTTCTGTACCCAATGTTTGGGGGACGAGAGTTCCGGGAATTCCACCATGTCCAATTGGAATTTCAGCAGCGATTTGATTTCAAAAGTGACGTCTTTCATCCCCGATTTATACACTATTTATTGCATGGGGTCAAGTGACGGCGTATTTCTAACCAGCCCCTATCCGAAAACTCATGGATGCTTTGAAATTTAAAATTGTAGGGAACAAGCATTGCCTCATCTTAATCCTGGCCTGGTTTTGTCATGTAGAGACGTTGCGCGCAACGTCTCTACAGGGGGCGCCCTATGGCAATGATGAAACCGGTCACTCTCTTGTCGCCGACCTGGTAATATTCCGGTTTACACGCGGTCCCTACACGTTTCTGGGCATCGAATACCACAAGATAGCCCTCAGTGACGCTTTCCGACGGTAAATATTTCCCTGATACCTGGGTTATCCCTTCTTCCAGTATCACGTTTAATTCATCATACCGGTTCACTTTGGTTTCTATAATGTACTTCTTGCCTTTATAGGATAAAAAGATATCCATTCTTCCCAACCCGCTGGGAACT
>JAPKZK010000126.1 GCA_026393835.1 Candidatus Aminicenantota bacterium
GGTAATGGGATGTAGCCTAATTGATCTAATTTACGCAAAAGGCTACGACAGGCAATATCTTTTAATCCACCAGTGGTTCTCCGCCAATTCCACAAATGGCATAACTCTTTAGATAGACGGCTGCGATGCCACGAAGGATTCTCGTTGATAAGGTGTTTGATTAGTTCAATGTCCTGGATAGTAACGGGGCGACCCTGCAAGATCAATTTTATGTTTTGTTCCATATATAAATTTTAACACATGATGAAGGGAGAGTCCAGCACTTTCTGAAACTTTTTTCGGATATTATATTTAAATTGGCGATAACTTGAAAAACTGGGAATTCAAAAATTGCTATGTAGCCTTAACTTAGTGGCATTCTTGCCTGTCCCCTATTTCTTCATAACAAATTTAAAGATAATATTCCCTGAAGGGTTTTTGAGCTCTGGGGCACTTTGGATCTGGGTAGTCCCAATTCTCGTAACCATAAGCATAAAGAATCTCTTTCCAGCAGACGCCTTTGTATTTGTGGCATTGATCAAACTCATCGCATGTTTTGCAGGAACTTTCTTCCTTTACCATATCCTTCGAAATATTATATAACTCCAATGCTCGTGTTGAATTCCAGGTTTCCATAATGGACTGCTTTTTCAAATCGCCGATAATAAAGGCAGGATGCCAGTAAAGTTCTTCACAAATGGTTACTTTCCCATCCGGTAATATGAAAAGGGCGTAAAAATTCCCGGAACAGCTTGATCTTTCCTGGAAATTCTTCTTCTTTTCCTCTTTATCCGCATTTAATATTTTCGCTTTTTCAACATAACCGGAAAAATTGATGCTGACTTTATCCTGGTATTTTTCCTTCAATTCATTGACATAAGATTCGATTCGTTTTATATCTTCTAAGGTTGCCTGATATCTGCGGAAATTGTTTTCGTCTTTATAGAGCGAAAAACCAGCCGCGCCTATATTGATCCGCTTGATATTTTCGCTATTCAACAGAAAATCGATCAGTGTGCCGACATGGTCTGTGTTTATCGAAGTAAGTTGGGTATTTGTATAGATTTCAAAACCATTTTCATCAAGATTTTTTATCGTTGCTATTAAGCGATCGCTGTAATCCTCATTTACATTTAAAATCTTCATCAATTCATCTTTGATGATGGAGTCTATGGAAACCTGGATTCTTTTTATACCCAATTCCTTTAATCTTTTTATTGTTTTCGGTTCGATTGGGCATTTGGTAGAGATATAAGGATTAAAACCGTTATCGAGGAGTCTTGCCAGGAGTTCTTCCCAATGCTTATAAAGAAAAAGTTCACCGCCTGTAATATCGAAAGATCGCATATTTAATGCTTTTGCTTCCTTGATAAGTTCGTTCAGCCGTGGTCTTCAAAACTTGTCCCAGGTTTTTTTTACCATCGAAGAAGGAAAGCATAATTGCATATAGTGGATGTACGAATCCCATGAAATCCTTAATGGTGGGGTCAGCAATTCTGTTCGTAAGAAGTACCCGGTTCCTGTCCTTTTTTAGATGATACTCCGGGTTTAAAATATAAATATTTTTTTCTTCCATCTATTTCCTTTTAAAGAACTCCTTTTCTTCAATTTTAAGGATTACACAGTCCTCATTATCATCTTCTTTTAGAATAAAAAAATAGTTTTTCCAGGCAGCCAACAAACTTTCCCCGGGTTTAAAATTGAAAATCGAAGTAACCCCGGTTGAGAGATTAATCCTGGCGCATTTGATAGAGGTGTCATTCATTCCCGGGTATTTCATATTGTACAAATTCCCCAGTGAATCTATGTACAACGGGTACGCAGATACCGGTTTATAGTCGGGAAAAGGGAGTCTTTTTTTCCAATAGTTCATATCAAGCCATCCTTCGGACATTCCTTGTTTTCCCCATGTGCTTGTCCTTATTCGTTTATCCCAGGCATCGATGTCTTCCTGGGTTACTTTC
Organism: Candidatus Aminicenantota bacterium; assembly: GCA_026393835.1. Classification (GTDB taxonomy): domain Bacteria; phylum Acidobacteriota; class Aminicenantia; order UBA2199; family UBA2199; genus JAKAGC01. The sequence goes on from JAPKZK010000126.1 coordinate 1,944, forward strand.
TCTTTCCTAAAGGGCAGGGCTATCTTTTTCTGTAAATTGCCTTCGAGATCGAAAACCTGTATGAAATCATCCCGACTTTCTCTTACAATTATGTTATCATTGTATACCGTATAATAGAGAATATTACTTAAGGGAATGGTTAGGTTTCCCTTGCCTCCCTTTTCTACATAGACATCGGATTTGAAGTGGTATATCTCTCTTAACTTTTTCCCTTGAGGTGAAAACTTAATTATAGTATTTTCAACACCCCCAATTAAAAAATCTTTGAAGCGACTTGGAAGAGAGTGGGTTGATACAAAATAAATATTACCTTTGCCATCAAATTTGATAGAAGAAATCGCCTCCCATTTTTTCCAATCCAGTTCGCAATTCCATTCTCCCAGGTATTTACCCCCGGTCGAAAATTTAGAAATCCATTTGTTGCCGCCATAGAATTCGGTAACATAAATGTTATTATCAAGTGGATTAATGCCAAATCCTCCCAGGCGTTTAATATCTGAGGGGCCTTCGCCAGCCCTTCCAATTGTAAGTAATGGTTCCCCTGAAGGGGAATACCTGGTAATCGAGTGTTCGTCGGAATTTGTGTAGATATATCCTTCACTGTCCACGAAAAATATTCCCCCTACCTGGATATTTTTAAGAATCTCTTCTGCTGAAGCAATCAATTGGAGGGATACTATTAACAGCAGGCAAAACATTTTTTTCACTCAAATATCTCCATTATTGTATGCATCGCCATGATTGGAAATTAAGAAGGCAGGTCCCCGACTTTATTCAGGGGACCCGGCTTCAACAATCTGGTTACTTCCCCCCGGCACTACATCCGGGTGAACACGTAGCACAACCGTTATAGCACCCCTGGGTACATTTACCGCCCTGGCAATCAGGCGGTGGGAGAGGGTCTCTTTCAGATAGATAGATGAGATTTTCCAATCCCAATAAATTGAATCCCAGTAAATCGAATTTTAATACTAAGTCATTCATACTTACACCTCCTGAATCAATATTAACAACCTGATGTGGAAAAGTCAAGATATAAAATATAAAAAGTTGGAATTTTTTTTCCAGCTCTTTTAACCGAGATAAAGCTCTCCGGCCATATCTAAGATTTTAGGATATACCGGTCAGGCGGTTTGCTCTTCTTTCATCCTCTCTTTTAAATTGCTTATTACCGACGACCAACCTTCCAATTCCGCGAAATCCCGCTTTATCTCTGCCCTGAGTCTCTCCACATCGATTTTCGAATCGGCGCCGTGGTCAGGTATATCACCGCCGCCCTCGTCGCAGACAAAGGACCAATTTCATCTTCGCTATATTTTATTTTGCAGTGGCTTTTGAGATTTATTTAACGCATCCTCTACATCCATAATATACTTAAACCATCCGGGTAAATCACGAATGCCATTGTTTTTAATCGGCCAGTCCTTTTAGATGCGATAATAACTGCGGCCACATCTTTTTCTCGATAATATCCGGTTTCTTATTACCGCTTTCGAAATCCTCCTGTTTAATCTCCCGCTCCGTGGTCAAATAAATAACGGAAGCCCCTTCACTGGCCCAATGAAGCATAATGTCGTTTATTTCAGAAATAAACCACCGGGGCATTTCGTTGCCAATGTTGTCTAAAAGGTAAATGTCCTTTTTGAGATACGGCAGCAGCAGGCTGTAGACTTTACTCTGCTGCTCCCCTTCCAACTCTGAGAAGATTTTTCTCCGAATTTTTTGGGTTTCCAGGGCGGCATAAACGTCATTCCTTTGAGGACGAGAAACCCGCGCTTGCTTTAAAATGAAAGTTGACAGCGCCCCCGCGGTAATGTCATCGGGAATGCTGTCCGGGTGACAAATATAAACGAAATCCTGCCGCTCCTTATTTTCCGTTAAATCCTGGTTTGCGATTTCGATTTTCAGGGGTTCGCCGGTATTCAGCCGACCGCAAAGAAGGTTGAATAGTTTCTCATTAAGGCCGTGGAGCTTATTCATGTAGAAGAATTTTGTCTCACCCTTACTCACGATCATGGGGTGATTCTCCCCGGAAAGTTCCCGGGCAGCCCGGATAGTGTATAGATATTTATGGAAACGGTATAATGCGGCGGCTGCCAGGACAAGAATCCAGATGAAGCCATAGGAAACTCCTTTTTTAAAATTGCGGGGCAGAATGGCTCGGGCATGGTAAATATTTTCAGCGGCTTTGATGAACGAAACTATCTGGCGGGGATCGTTGTAAAAACACCGGTCGATATAAAACCTGACGAAAAGGTACTGCAACTCGTGGGTATACTTGTAAAAGGCTAAGTAATTCTCATACCCGCGGCTGCTGACTTCATTACCGGTGCACTGGAAAAAGGTTACGGGCATGAGGGCAGATAGGGACCAATAATAATCGGTAAACGCGGAAATGCGATCATACAAACCCTGCTCTACTCCTGCTACTTTTTTATAATCATTGTTCCAAAAGTTTTCTGCTTCACCCACAAAAACATCAAAATTCTTTCTATTAAACGATCCATGTTTTTTTGCTACTCCATCCTCATATTCGGAAACGATTTCGAATTTATCCAGTTCCGACTGGTAATCAGCGGTTGAAGCGGGTAATTTTTTCGCCGCCATGGAATTGATGTACCCCGGGATAGTGATTAAAAAAAGATACCAGGCGGCAAATGCAATCACTAAGCCAGTATTTTTATGACGGGCAAAACTGGAGATAACTCCCAGGAAAAAAAAGCAAGCCAGTTTGAGAAAAGCGGCGGTCATGTACCCGGCCAGACCGGCCCAATCGCCAGTGGTAAAGGGGATTCCATGGACCGCCGCCATCACAACGACAATACCGGACATTAAAACCAGGGTTAAGGCAATGACGCCTAACCTGGTTAACGAAACAGAGAAGAATACTTTCAGGCTCGTAAGCAAAGATGAGAGACTTTTTTGAAATGCCCGTCTACCATAAGCCAGGAACCCGTAAGCCAATGCCATCAGGCTCATCAGGAAAAACAGCGTCCCTGAAAAACCGGTATCGGCGCCGAGCTTTCGTGGATCAAGGGCGTTTCCTTTTAAATCGTTATTGATTCGCAGGCTGGAAATAGAATCGATTTTGGAAGTGACATCCTCGGGGACGATAGAGGTATCGAATAAAACATCCAATGCTGATTTTTGAAATAGAATCTGGATTCCATAAACAGAATAAACATCGTAGCTTCTGATCTTTTCAAAATATTTTTGACCCACCGTTTGAAACTGGGCTTCTTTTTCTTTAAGCTCGTTGGCTTTAACAAACTCTGTCTGGAGATTAATTATTTGTAATACAAAAACCAGGACCAGGGCAATGATATATTTCTTAGTGGCCGTTCGTTTTAATTCCAGCATGATAAAATTGAAAAAATCTCTCATGGCATCCTCTCGTTTCGTTTCCATTACAATTATTTTATTTCGGTGAAAACCCGCGCCGTGTATTGACCGAACAGCAATGTACCGGCGAACAACTCATTCACTTTCCAGAGGTCTTGCAGCACAGGGGTTGTTTTTAAGACCAGCGTCGCCTTTATTGCCGTCAGCATGCTTTCGATTTCTTTTACCCTGGAATAAGTGAAGATATAAGTTCCGGTGATATCGCCGGACTGCAAGTATCCCCGGACTTTTTTGAAAATACCGATTTCAAGGCCCTGGGCTTTCATATACCCTTCGTAATCGAATGCAGCCAGTTGGGCAAGCACCGACGGGTTATAGGGCGTGGCTTCCGCCGCGACAACCAATTGGTAATATACATCCTTTGCGGTATTGATGTTTTGCAGCGCGTCTACCAATATCTTTTCCGCTTCGGTACAATCAAGGCTGTTTTGCCCGGATAATTCGATCCTATTCAGGAATGAGAGGTAAGCGGAATAAGCATTTAAATAGGCGGCCGCCCCCTGCTCAATGGAACGGTCGATAAAACCGGGAACCATCGGTTCGGTTATTGCCGCAAATCCGCCTGGCGTAGGGCTGCATTCCGGCTTTGAAGGATCATCGCAATACCCGTGGCCCGAACCGTTTAATTGTATAACCGCAAAAATATTCATGGATATCGCCAGGGTAAAAACGATCCCCAGGATTCCTTTTAAAATCGAGAGATTTTTCACTCTTTTCATTTTTGTTCTCCTTTTTTGGGTTTATGTTTATCTAAATCCGTTTTAATCAGTTTCTCGTTTTCAGTCAGGTAAGAAAAATAAAAAGACATTATCGCATACCTGACCACGGGTGAATTCTCAAAGTAGTAAATAAAATCCTTGAACCAGTCGCGGTATTTGTCCAGGACGTCGGAGCGGCTGAACAATTTTTCTTCTTCCGGCATAAACATGTCGCCTTCGCCGTGAAGAAGGTAGAGAATATTAACCTTGAACTTCTTGGTGATAGAATAGATCAATTCGAACCTGGGTTTCAAATTACCTGCTTCAATATCGCAGAGGCTGCTGGAAGATATCTCCAGTTCTTTGGCAAAATCCTTCTGGAGAAGGCCCAGGCTTTTCCTGATATCCTGGAGCCTTTTACCGATTTCTTTCAAATCAACATCCATGGTATATCCTCTCATTCAAAAAAAAATTAAAAAAAACACTAAAACCACTTGACAAATTCCAATGAAAGAATTAGAATCCTTAAATGAAAATTTTAGAATGGTTAATTTCCGATATGCGGATATGGTTTTTGTCTTTGGCTGCCGAATCCCGGTTGCAAAAAATCCTTCGTTTCATATTCTTATTCCTCATTGAGATGATATTTTATCCGAACTATCGAACCGTGTCAAGTGGGGGGGAGCAGAATGCCAGGTAGAGAAAAAGAATTTTCTTATAATCAAGGCGTCAGCCGCAAGAAAAAATCCTTCTCTCTCTTTGCAACACAGATTTTTGCCCCTGCGCCTCAAATTTTTGCCTCTGCGCCTAAAATATCGGACAAAAATCCCGCGCCTTGGGCTGAACATCCCATTCATTTGACCGAAACCCAATTCTTCCGGCAAAACACCGCGACTTTCGGACAAAATCCTGGCGCGGCGGGAGAAAACCGAGCACGTTTGAGAAAAATCGGGCGCGTTTCTCCAAAACCGTGCGCGTCGGATAAACTCCAGGCGCTTCCGATAAAAATTGAGCGCGTCGAGAAAAAACCGAGCGCGTCGCATAAAATCCGACCGCGCTGCAATAAAACCGACCGCGTCGGATGCTGCACCGACCGCACCGTAAAAAATCCGACCGCGTTGGACTCCGCACCGACCGCGTCGTACAAAATCCGACCGCATCGCAATAAAACCGACCGCGTCGTAAAAAATCCGACCGCGTCGGACTCTGCACCGACCGCGACGGTCTCTGTACCGACCGCGTCGCATAAAATCCGACCGCGTCGCACAAAATCCGACCGCGTCGTAAAAAAACCGACCGCGTCGGACTCCGTACCAGGTTTTATTGATATTTCCGGGAATAATCAAATCCGCGCCGATTATATTTTCAATACAGACGCCTGTGTACAGGATACCAATCCTTCTAAGATATCAAATCCATTAACAGGGAGATGTAAACACAATTCAAACCTAAAAATAAATATAAACAAAGAACAAGGAGGTTTTATATGGCTTATTCAAGCAAAATGATGGAAAACTACAGCGTGGCAGCGATTTTCACCATTGAAAATTCGCAAGGAATCGATGAAATCAGGATTGAATTAAACAATAGGGGATACGACGCCATCCGAATCCAGGAGGGCGCCGATCTTCACAGCGATTTTGCCTCGGCAATACAGGCGCAAATAATCGCACGCCAGGAGCAATACACTAAAACCATGCGCACCCTGACTGCTTTTAATATTGCTTTTAATGTGTACCAGGGCCTGGTTAACCTGCTGAGAGTCACATTTGAAAATGAAAAGGATATCATGCAGGAATTGGGCCTTTTTGGAAAACGTGAACGGTCCGCTTCCGGTTTTATCACCCAGAGCACCTTTTTCTATAATACCCTTTTGAATAAAGATAAAATCTACAATCGCATTGCCAAATTCCAGATTACCAAAGAAATGCTGCAAGCAGACCTGGAACTGGTTAATGATTTCGAGAAAGCCAACCAGGAACAAGAAGACGCCAAGGGCTCATTTAAGGAAGAAACCAAAAAACGCGATATCTCCTATCGTAAACTAAGGCATTGGATGAGAGAATTTGAAAAAGTCAACAAGATCGTTTTCCATGATAAACCTTATCTACTCGAACGATTACGCTTACAAGCACTCACCGATATAACAAATAAGACAAAGCCAACTGATTCCACCGATGATCAGCCGCCTACCACGACCCCTGCAACCCAGGTTCAAAGCAACCCGGAAAGCGTAACCGCGAATAATCACGAATCGTAATGAAACCGGTCCTTTTAAGTAATGCCGTTGCAAGGGAAGGTACAATTGAATTACTCATATGTCCCCCCTTATTGAAAATTTGGCCGGCGACGCATGGGTTGGAGGCTCAAGAGTTAATATTAAGCAATCGATATAAGGGCTCATCGGTTGATTGGACTTCCACCCATGCGGCGTTGGTTTCTCAAACCAAAACTGCCCACGAATTACACCAATTACCACGAAGAAAAATGGGCCACGGACGAACACGGACAAAACACGGACGATTAGCCGCGAAGAACGCGAAGACCCGCGAAGAAAAATATCCAGCCACGTATGGCACGTATGGCGACGTAACAGATTAACAAATATAATTTCCGTAGGGGCGAACCCCCGTGTTCGCCCGATTACTACTATCGCCTTAATGGATTCATTTGGGAACCCCCCTTAATTGCGCCGACCGGGAGGGCGTTCTGGGTTGGGATGCAAGATCATCGCCCACTACGCCCCCCACTCCAGCGCGGTTTTCTCTTCTTTAATCGCATACAAAATCAATCAAGGAGAAACATAAATGATAAAAAATTTTAGAATGGCCATCGATCTTACGGTTAATATTTCCGAAATGATTACCCCCCAATTAATCGAACAACTCAAAACAGAAAACATCGAGTACAATTATCTCACTCTCGACCGGGAAAAACTGGATAAACTCCAGGCAATCATAACAACCATTGTCAACAATGAGAATCATCATAAGGATTGCCTCTTAGGGGCTATAACCTTTAAACTTACGGAGCATGGTTTCGATGACGCGCTGGAAGACCCGGAAATCGTCGACCATACCATTGTCAAAGCGGCCGCTGAATTGGGCGCGGAATATGAATCGTTTGCAAAACAACTTTATAAAGCGGAAGAGAACGAAGCAGATAATGAAAGTGAATTTGAGTGTGACGTCGAGGAGCAGGTTGCGGGGCAGGTTGAAACCGGGCTATTATATATGCCTAACACCGGGGAAGCAGCGAGGGAAATGCCCGAAGAGGAACGAAATATGCTCCGCTCTGTACTCCAGGCGTGCTTACTGGAGCCTGAAATCACAGACGCCAAAGTCATTGCTGTACCGGAAGAAGAATAATGCTTACCACCTTTAACCTCATTCAGACAATGAAAATTAAAAGGAGACAAATCAATGAAAAAAAAGTTTAATCTGAGCATCGATATCGACGCCGATATCATCGAACAAATAACCCCGGAATTAATCGAAAAACGAATCGATGATGATTATGACGGAGATATCCAAATCCCCCAGGATGCACTGGAAAAGCTGCAGGCTGTCCATTCCTATATCCTCAAAAATGACAACCACTTTCTAGATATTCTCGTTGGGGACATATTAGAAAACCAAACGAATCTCGGCGACGAATCGGAATTAGGAAAATATTTTCACCCGAAAATATTTGAAGATATTGCTCTTAAGATTGGCAAGGAAATGGGCC
>JAPKZK010000042.1 GCA_026393835.1 Candidatus Aminicenantota bacterium
ATGACAACCACTTTCTAGATATTCTCGTTGGGGACATATTAGAAAACCAAACGAATCTCGGCGACGAATCGGAATTAGGAAAATATTTTCACCCGAAAATATTTGAAGATATTGCTCTTAAGATTGGCAAGGAAATGGGCCACGATTACGAATCGTTTCTTATCGATTTGGTGAATTTACGGGTATCTGCCGCCGCAAAGAACTACTTTAAACGCGAAAAAGAGCCCCCTAAAGAGGATAAGTGTATTGCACAATTATACGATAAAATGAAGACGCACTATAATAATTTGCTTATCCGTATCGGTGGAAAGGCGCCTGAGTTAGAGTTTGAAGAGGAAAAATTTGAATCCGAAATGATAAGTGAGTGTTTAATGCTGCAACTGGATGATTGCCTCTTAAATTACAAAATCACCGGCGCCTCCCTCAAGGAAATAAAAAATGGATCGACGACGCCCTAATAAACAATAAAACACCGGCAATACCCATGAACACCAAAACCCAACAACTCTTTAAAAAAAATCTGCAAACCATCCCGGCCATCAAAAGCCCAAAAGACCTGGGGTATATCCTCCTTCAATATTGCCAGGTCATTTTACACCTTTTCAACATCGACCGCTGCGGTATTCTTATCCCCAATTCGTGCTTTTTTTTCGAAAGCATATTTGTAAGAGCTACAAAAGAAAACGGTAATATCGAAAACAATGTTTTCATTCCCACCCCCAGCATGCCCTGGAAATGGCAAAACCCAACTCAAAACGCCCTCAATGATAACGGCATCATCATTTTCCCCGATATCTCCCCGGCCCATCCCTATCGCTCGTCGGTTGAAAGCCTTTTTAAGTGCCGCGTGCTGGCCCTGGTCATCTCCCCTTTGTTCCTTAATTACGAAATCATCGGCTACCTTATCCTGGTTAATGAAAAAAACCCCCATACCTTTACTGCAAACGAGATTTCCCTGCTGGATGAAATCGCCCATCATACCATAAAAATAATCAAACCGGCCATACAAATGGGTGAGGAAGAACAACGGGACAGGATCATCGAAGCGATAAAGGGTTATAAAGAAAGCGTGGCCGAGGGCCGGGAAAAAGAACCGGGCATTATCGTAAACTTCTTACGAATTGCCCACCTCCATATCCTCCAGGTAATGCTCATTAATAAAGACCCGCAAAAAGGAACCAAATGGTATCACGCGAAAGTAAACGGCGCTTTCCAGGTAGAGACCATCGAAACAGGAACCTTACCTGATAATACCTTCGATTTTTTCATAAACGAAATAAATATACTGGACCCCGATTACCTTGATATACCCATCACAATCGAAAATAACGTGGTAGGCAAGCTGGCCCTAAAATGTCTCAAAACAGAGTATCAGCATGCCATGCAGGAAAATTATTCCAGGCTGCTGCTGGACATCGCCCCCTACCTGGCTGAATTGCCATGGATGTGTACGATAAGATAATTGGGGATTCTGCCGCGGTAGAGTTGATGGAAGGGTACAATTTTAAATTGGCGGATTTACAACAAGGACATCAAACGATCATTTTGGCGCTTGAAGCCAACAATACCCTGGCCAAAGAGAGCGCGGAAGCGAAGTCGGCGATGTTTAATAAGGACCTTACCTTTAGTGAATTGTATGACCGGGTCCAGATCATCCAGTATTTTTGTTATTATATATTTTTGAAGGAGCCGAAATAATTTAAAGAGCTGGGCCTGCCCATCATCGATAATGAGACCGGGACCATGATCACGATGGTGAAGGATTCAAGTATCACAAAAGATATGGTGAAGGATTCCAGCATCACAAAAGACATGGTGAAGGATTCCAGTATCACCAAAAGGAAGAAATGATAGGAAGGAGGAGATAAATAATGAATCAGAAAAAAGAAACGACATGGCAAACGGGATTAATCGCCGGGCCGGGAACCAGCCGGAACGGCGCTGTCGGCAAAGACGGCGTCATCGTATTAGCCGGGGATAATGGTTTAATATATCGCAGCCCGGATAGCGGTAAAACATGGCAGACCATTAACAGCGGACTTGGCGATTGGTTCCATCTTTTCGGTATGGCCACGGACGGCAAAGGGCGGTTTGTGACAGTAGGCCGGGGCCGCGTTATTTTGACGTCCACCAATAATGGCAAATCCTGGACGCTGATTAAACAGAAAAGCAGTGACAGATCCATTTTCAAAGCCGTTTTCGGAAAAAATAACATCGTTATCGCCGCGGATGAGGAAGAAGGGTATCATATGAGTACAGACGGCGGCATGACCTGGACCCATAACCAGGATAAAAAGTTGAGTTCCTTGCGGACCATCGAGTTTCTTAAGGATACCTTTTACGCCGGAAGTCCTACAAAGGTATGGCGCAGCGCCGACGGCGTAACCTGGAGCAAGGTGGAAACTCAATCCAACGGCGCGCGCGCCCTGGCATATAACGAGCAAACCGATACCTTTTTTGCCGGGGCGCATGCCATCAGCAGAAGCATGGACGGCGGGAATACCTGGGAACAGGTATTTGATTTGAAACCAATTTATGGGGAAGCGGCAAATATCATGGGCATAACCTGTTTTGATGATGTTGTCGTTTGCACCGGTGGGGACATGTTGACCCTAATTTCCAAAGACAAAGGGGCAACCTGGGGTCAGTTGGGTTCATATCCTGCGAAAGGTGGGTTTTTTGGCTTGCTGCAAACAGCGGAAAGGATCATCGGTGTTGGAACCTTTAAAAAAGAGAGCGACCCGGTATGTTACATTGAAAAAGCAGCGGTCATCGATGCGGAGCTTACTGAGATTACTCCAACGTCAAAACCAATTCCGACTCCTACGCCGACGCCAATACCTACACCGACACCAACGCCGACACCGACTCCCACTCCTACACCAACACCTACACCGACGCCAACACCGACAGGGGCATTAAACAATATGTTGGCTGATGAGTTTGATAATATTGCTGGGAGTCTTGGGCGTATTGCCGGATATTTAAGGCGCCTGGAATAAAGCTAACCCGTTAAAATAGTATAATCAAAAGTTTTTTAGGGGTCCAGGGGGCGATTTTTCAAAAAAGCCCCCTGGCTGCATGAGGAGTAATCTTTGTAGGTTCCGAGCCGGATTCTGTTAGGAAGTTCAATCTCCCGGTACGGTCATACAAAACGGCCCCCCGCGCCGCGGGGAAAAAATGGGGGATTACCGGTAAATATGTTCTTGAAATATTTAAAATTCTGCGGTATACTTCTTACCTGTCAAAAAATTCCAACGAGCAGGAAAAGGAAACTTCAATCGCTTCAGGAAACAAAATGAAAATAAATAAAATGAATATTAATAAATTTTGGGGCGCCGCCGCACTGGTTGCCCTGGTAATCGTCACCCTAACTCTTAACCACGGCTGCAAAAAGAAAAACGCCGAACCTAACGTGGTTCTTATCGTTTTAGATACATTACGGGCGGACCATTTGCCCTTTTACGGCTATGAAAAAAACACCGCGCCCTTTCTTTCCCATCTCGCTTCCCGCGGCGTCGTGTTTGAGAATACTTTTTCCCCCTCCTCATGGACCGGGCCGGCCACCGCCTCTATTTTCACTTCCCTCTATCCCTTCCAACACGGCGTCACCACGGGATTCTTTGCCGGTAAATACTTTAAAGTCGAAATTAACCGCATACCGGCCAGTATCGAAACTATTACCGAACTGCTCAAAGAAAACGGCTATAAAACTTACGGCGCCGCTAATAATCCCAATATCTGCGAAGAAGAAGGGTTTACCCAGGGTTTTGATAAATTCGTACTCTATAAGGATGCCCATGAAAAAAAAATGACCCTCCAACTGGAGGATTGGTGCAGCCAAATCAAAGCGCAAAAAAAATATTTTTTGTATATCCATTATAATGACTGCCATGTCCCTTATCACCCCTGGAAACCCTGGTACGAAAAAAAGGAAGAAAAACGCGCTGATATTCTCTCCCGCTATGACAGCGAAATTAGTTACGTGGATGAAAAGATAAAGAAGATGTATGAGAGATATGGCTGGGACAAAAATACGCTTCTCATCATTACGGCGGATCACGGGGAAGAATTCTGGGACCATAACAAAACCGGCCATGGGAAGAATTTGTATGCGGAAGTGATCCGCGTTCCCATGCTGTTCTATTTCCCCGGCGAAGAGAACGCCAATAAAAGAATAAAAACAAACGCCGGCAATATGGATATCTTACCCACTGTCCGAAATTACCTGGGCATTAAAAGCGCTCAAGTGGAAGAAGGAATGGATTTGCTGCCCCTGATTTACGGCGAAAATAATAACGCTCGCGAACGTTATATCTTCTCCCACCTCTTAAAACACAACCGTGAACAAGACGGGACCCAGGCGTATCATAAAGCCACGATTTATCAAGATTGGAAATATATTTACGTGGATAAGTTTAAAAAGGAGTTCCGCCGCGAACTTTTTAACATGAAAGAAGACCCCAAGGAAAAAAACAACGCCTATGAAAAAAACCTGCCCATGGCCAACCTGCTGTTTGCCAAATTTACCGAATTTGAAAAGAAATGTAAGAAATTCCCCCAGGAAACCCAAAAAATGGACCTGGACAAGAAAAAGATGGAAGAACTAAAAACCCTGGGGTATGTACAATAAAAATGCCTCCGGCGGCCAGAAACCTTTTCGAGAAAAGGGTTCTGGACTTCCAAAAGCTTTTGATAGTCAAAAGTTTTGTGGGGGTCCAGAAGTTACGCGGGCGATTTTTCAAAAGAGCCCCCTGGTTCCTGGTGGGGCGCCAGGGCAGAGGCGCGGTACACATGCCGACCCGTTCCCATAAACAAGACCGTGACGGTTAAAATAACCGCAATCAAATAAAAACGCCGCCCCAACTTATCATCCGGACCCTTTAATTCCCGCCACATCAATACCATGGCCGCTGCCGCGAACGCCGCCCCGGTTAACAACAAGTAAACCAGGTTCCAGGTTACCGCATGCCAGGGCAGGGTAAAAAAATTCAAAGGACCCAGCCCCAATTGGGCAAGCGAAGCGATAAGCGCCAGACCATACCATTTGCGCAAGATAGCATACCTCGATAAAACCCCATCTTTGAAAATAGTTTCAAACAGGTACTGCCTCCGCCTCATATACCAGAACAAAAACAAACCCGTCACCGCCAACGATGCGCATAAAAAATGGAGATACCTGGGAATCACATTGGCCAAAAACATGGCGGAAAAAAACCCTTTCACGGTCCCCCATTTCCCCGGGAATAACATCAGGTTAATGTTGGTGAGAAAGATAAAAGGCACAAAAAGCATAATCGCTACGGCAGCGGCGTTGATGAAGATATGAAATCCCTTTTTGTCTTTATATCTTTCCCAGGTATATTTATGGAAATAGAGCAGCAAAAAAGCGGCGCTGACCAATATAACGATGGATATCCACAGCGTACCCGTGAGCGCATTTGCCGAATAGAAAAAAAGAGTATAAAGCGCATTGATGGTGAGCAGCGGCGCCACCCCCAGCACTATCGCCAGACTTTTGTTTACCGTAACAGTATTGGCGATCTCCCGCGCCAGGCGTTCATATGCCGGGTCCCCCCGTTTTTTCGCCCGCCACTCGGCCCACAACGTCAAAAACGAACCGCCCACCATTAAATTGACAAACAAGATATGCAGCAGGAACGAAACCACCAGCAAAAATACCAGCACCCACCGTGGGAGCGGGAAAGGCAGCGGAATATCCCTGGGCGCGGGAGTGGGCGAAACAACCGTTCCCTCCGACTGGACGCCGTAAAGGGGTTGGGGGCGTCTATCCATTTCGATAATAAAGGCCGCCAGTGCATCCAGTTCCGCCTCATTGCCGGGGAACGGCGGCATATAGTACCGGACATTGTGCATTTTAGGAATGTATTGCTTCATCGATTCCAGGTTTAGCGGTTCGCCCGGCGGATTCATGTTCTTAAACTTTTTTACCGCGGAATTGATCCCATTAATAGTATGACAGCGACTGCAAGCGATCATGAAAACATTTTTTCCCGCTTCTATTTTATTCTCTTCCGTCACGGAGGGGGTGCTTACATAAGTCGCATGCGCAAGGATGCCGTCTTTTTTATACAACGGGTAATCCTGGACCCGCAGGCCGTTGGCATACATATATTCGCCGATGACAAAAGGTTTGCGGATAAACTCCCGCACCCGTTCAAAAGCCCCTAAGAAAATAAACAACGCCACTAAGGGAAACACCAGTGCAACCCGGGGCAGGCGTTTCGGTTTTAAGAACCCCCAGGCGGCAATTAGAACCGTGAGCGCCACGGCCCCGATGATGACCGGCGCCAGCGAATCATACCATTTAATAAAGGCCATGGTAGTCAGGGCAGTGGGGAGGTTCCCGAACATGGCTTCCGGGATAACCGCCCGGTACAGGAACGCGCCCGCGACAGTCACGGGCGCCCATACCAGGAGCCAGAGAGAGATAAAAGACACGGCTTTTTCCCGTACTTCACCGGTTTTTTTAGCGAAAATTAAAACCAGGAACATGGCAAAAGCCCCGGCCATCATCATGGCCAGCGGGGTGCGGAAATAGAGCTGCGGGATGAAAATGGGGTTGGTAAACCCGCTGAGGAAAGTCCGGTTGGACAACCAACTGCCGGGGTCCATCATGAACCCCAGTATGCCGCTGATAATGGCCATGGTCAGCCAGGAAAAAACACTGAGAAATGCGCCCAAAAGGATGTGATTTTTTTTAGTTTGTAGGGACTCATTGGATTTTTTCCAGCGCAGGAAGTAGGTCATGACCAGCAGGAGTTCTACGACGAATACGAACCATTCGGCGAACCATGCGCCGTAGAAGACGCGGATAAGGCTGCCGATGGCGTCGGGGTTTACCAGGGAGGCGGAGAACCAGATGCCCACGCCGGTTAATGCGCCGATGGTGGTAGTGATGACAAAGGCCACGAACATCATTTTCCTGGCCAGTTCGTCCCATTGGTTGGCTTGTTCCGGGTTGTATTTATTTTTCTTAAAGCCCAGGTATTCGAGGAGAGTGACCAGGGGGATAAAGCCCACGGCAAGGCCGTGGTTGATGATTACATGCAAAGTGGCAATAACCGCAATCAGCATCCGGTTGCCGATTAAATCCAGGTGAAATATAGGAAAGTCCATATCGACCTCCGTTACAGTAATGCCTCCGGCGGCCAGAAACCTTTTCGAGAAAAGGTTTCTGGACTTCCAAAAGCTTTTAATAGTTAAAAGTTTTGTGGGGGTCCGTACCGGCGGGGCGGTTTTTCAAAAGAGCCCCCTGGCCGCCGGAGGCGTTTTTTATTCTCTTATTAATTTCTTTCCGTTCTTTATCGAAGAACCAACCCCATTTATTAAAATATTTAACCGCGGACCAAACATGGTACTTCAAATGCCTAAACCGTTTATAAGAACCCTTGTGATAGTGATGGAAAACATGAACCCCCGGGTAATAAATCGTCTTAAATTCAGCATGAATCCGCCGCGACATATCCACATCCTCCAGGTAAATAAAAAACCGCTCATCAAACAACCCCACCTTCTCAAATACCCCGGCCCGCACCATCATAAAACAGCCCGATAAATGCGGCGCTTCCATCACTTCATCATAGTCCCGGTCCCTGAACTCGTATGCCTCGAACCGCCGCTTAAAAAACGCTTTTAAAAAACCCGGCATAAAACGCCGGCCCAAAAGATCAAACGGCGTGGGCAGCAGCTTGCAAAGATACTGCACCCCGTGGTCCGGGTATAAAATTTTCGGCATCACCAGGCCGACATCTTTATTCGCCTCCATAAAATCCACCAGCTTTTCCAGCGCATCTTCCCCGAAAAAAACATCCGGGTTCATAATCAAATGACAGCACGGTTTCCCATTCACATTTTCCAGGATATGCCGGATCGCTTTATTGTGACTCACACTGAAACCCACATTTTCAGAACAAATAAGCGTGACCCAGGGAAATTCCCGGGCAATAATTTCCCTGGTTTTGTCCGTGGATGCGTTATCCACCGCCACCACCCGGCAGTTATTTTTTTGTTTTAAAGTCGATTTTTCAATACTGCTCAAAGCGTCGCGGATAACCGCTTCATTATTAAAAGTAACGATCGATACCGATAATTTCATGTCCTTCGCTTTGCGATTAATTTCTCAAACAAATCCATGGTTTTGCCGGCGGTTTTTTCCCAGGAAAATTCCCCGGCCCGTTCCAATCCTTTTTGCGCTAATTTCTCATACAACACTCGATCCGACAACAGTTTCAGCATGGCCGTGGAAATCTCCTGCCAATGATGCGGGTTGACCAGTAGAGCCGCGCCCCCCGCCACTTCGGGCAGTGCGGAAACATTCCCGGTAATTACCGGCGCTCCACCGGCCATGGCTTCCAGGATAGGAATTCCGAATCCCTCGTAAAAAGAAGGATATACAAATAAAAATGCTTTCAGCAGCAGCGCCTGTTTTTCCTCTTCGCGGACATAGCCCGTGAAAATCACCGCTTCTTCCAAATGCAATTTTTTGACCGTTTCGAATATCTCATTATAAAACCACCCCTTTTTGCCCACGATTACCAGTTTATATCTCTTATACATTTCATCCGTTTGCCTCACGTGATGGAAGGCCTTTACAATGCCGATAATATTTTTCCGCGGTTCCAGGGTGCCCACGAAAAGAAAATACTCCCGCTCTGCTAATCCATGTTTTCCCATGACCTTTTTCCAGGTGTGGTCCAGGTCTTTTTCCTTCTCTTTAAAAAGGGCGACGCCGTGGTGAATCACCTCCAGTTTAGCCGGGGCCAGGCGCTTGAACCGGCTTAACATATCCCTTTTAGTGGATTCGGAAACCGTGATAATAGCGCTGCTTTTCCTGATGGAAAGGGGAATCAAGGTTTTGAAGTAGAATTTTTTAATTCCTTCGTGAAGCTTGGGGAAAAGGTAAAAGGTCATATCATGGAAAGCCACCACACGTTTGATGCGAGTAAAATAAGGGATAGTATAATGAGTGGAGAAAATAAGATTTACAGCCGCTTTCCGGCATTGGCGGGGCAAGATGACCTGTTCGAAAAAGAGACGCGGCAGCATTTTCCGAAAAACACTGCTTTTGACCGGAATGATGGCGTTTTTTTTTGCCTTATCGAACTCGTTTAATAGTCGAATCAATTCGTCGTCGTCATCCTGGACAAAGAAGAAGAAATGGAATTTCCGGGAAATAGTGTTCAGCTTGCACATTTCCCGCACCAGGTTTACGGCATATATACCGACGCCTGTTTTATCGGACGAGATCTGGGTCAAGTCGATTGCAATTTTCATGGCTTATATTTTAACATAAAAATGCCCCCCCTTCCAGTTATTGCCTCCGGTCCCATGCTGGGACTCCCTATAATGGTTTGAGATGAGATCCAATACATCGGATAGCTCCAGGGCCGTGCAAAGCGGGTGCAGCAACATGCTGCTTCTGGACTTCCTAAAACTTTTATTTAAATAACGCTTTATAAGCCGCTTTCAAAATCGGCCCGACCCGGTTCAATTGCCCACGGAAAATGCGGTTTACCAGCATCCCGGAAAGATGAAATATCACCGGGAAAAACCAGCGACCACTTTTCTGATGCTTTTTAAAATACCGGGTAAGAGAAGAAACTTTAAACAGGTCGGACTTTAAACTCTGCCCCCCCACAGACGCTGAGAATTTGTGATAAACCGCCGCATTTGCCGCCACCGCCAGATTCCAACCGGCCCCCGTTACCCGTCGCGAAAAATCCACATCCTCCCAGTAAAAAAAGAAACCCTCATCCAATAACCCCACTTGCTCAAAAACTTCCCGTTTTACCAAAAGGCTCGTACCTGCCACATATTCCACCGGGCCAGGGGAGTGAATAAAACGGTCCCGACCGGAGAAATGAGAAATAGCACCACCGCCGTAAGTCTGAATTTTCGCCGGTTGCCGGGCCAGGTAAATCACCGCGCCCGCTACGCCGGTCCCTTTTTCCGATTCCATGCGATAAACCAGTTCTTTTAAAGTATTGCCTTTAACCAGGGTGTCGTTATTTAACAGCCAGATATAATCCGCGCGTCTTTTTAAAGCATAACGGATACCCACGTTATTCCCGGCGGAATAACCGTCGTTCGAACCGTTCTCGATCAGTACCAGGGGAACCTTCTCATCCTTCACGTTTCCACCCGCTTCAGCATCGATCCGCGGATATTCGACATAAGGCACCGGTTTCACTACCCCGGGAAATACCAGGGGCTTCAACTGTTCATCGATATCCGGGTCCGCCGGTTGTTTCCCATCCGCCCAGGTTTTGATTTTTTCTAAAGAGCCATCCGTGGATAGGTTATCGCAGACGATGACCCGGAAATCCTCGTAATCGCTGCGCAAGATACTTTCGAGACAGTGGAGCGTGTCCTTCCACCCATTCCAGTTTAATAAGATAACATATACCATTTTCCTTAATTCTCAAACCCAGGAACCGTTTACCTTAAACCATCTCACCCCGATTCCTTAAGTTTGCTCCTTTGTTATTAAACCCAATAATCAAGCGTAAAGTATATCGTATTTAAAAAAAAATATCAACACCCAGGAAATTATCCTCCCTGGATCAAATCTTTTTTTGTGAAAATAGAGCGGAATTGGTAACCGGCGCCTTCGATTTTTTCTTTACCGCCTTCCTCGCGGTCGATTACAGCCATGACCACTTCCACCGTACCTCCCTGATCCTTTACCCGCTGGGCGCCCGTCAAAATCGAACCGCCGGAGGTGACCACATCATCAAATATCGCCACCCGGGCGTTCGGGGGGAAGTTACCCTCGATAATTTTGCCTGTCCCGTGGGATTTTTCCTCTTTCCGTATAATAAATGCCGGGATAGGATTGTTTTCCTGGAAACCCAGCACCGCAATCGCCGTAACGATCGGATCAGCCCCGATGGAGTATCCGCCCACCGCATCCACCTTGAAATCCTTCAGCATTTCCAGGAAAATCTTTCCGCATAAATAAGCCCCCTCGGGATACAACGTGGTAACCCTGGCATCCACATAAAAGTTACTGGTTCTGCCGGAGGCCAACTTAAATTCCCTCCCGGAAATAACGGACTTTTCCAATAAAATTTGTTTTAACCTGTCCTTCATCTCAGGAATCGAAGTCATTATCATGTTACTTTCCCCCTAAAATTGGCGGGCGCCACTTTTTTCAAATAAGGCGCCAATTTTTTCATGGTATTTTCCAGGAACATTATGTCGCTTTCCATGAAATCTTCGCCGGCATCGGTCTGCTTAACCGCTCGTCTTGAGATTTCAATGACGCCGATCTTATCGCTCTCCACGGCAATCAACGCGCCGATCATTTTCCATATAGGTTTGAGTTCTCCCTCCGGCGTGCGGATAATTTCAAATACAGATAGATGCTTTTGTTGTTGAAGGTTATTCTCGATAAGCCCCCTACCGCTTCGATAAATGCTGGCAGTGTAGGCTTCGGTGGAACTGATGGGGATCATTCCTGAATTGACAAGGTATTCGGGACAGGCAAAGGAAAGCACGGTTTTTTCCTTATTGGACAAAAATATGGCCACTTCGTATTTACCGAGGAAGAAATTCTCTGTGTAAAAGAGCTCGATTGCCTGGATCACCTTTTTGAAAGCCTCATCCTTGTTTTCCTTTGCCGTCTCAATGGCTAATGCTCCGATTAACTCGCTTAAATCTTTCATTTTTACTCCTTTAAAAGTCCTTATATCTCATTGGAGTATATTAATATTTTTTGAAAAAAAAAACAAGACAGTTTACCCGAAAATTTTTTGTATTTTTGCGGTTACAGGATGGAACCGCGGCCTCGCTTTTTCCCCTTCTTGCGATCCCGCGGTCCAACCTGGGTTTAGGGTTTTTAATTTATCCTTCGACTTCTTTGGCTGTTACTACCGGGATTTTTTCTTCTTCATCTTTTTGTTTCAATGACTTCTCATATTCCTCGGCAGTCATGAGTTTTATGATAACCAACCTGCCCAACTGCTTCTTCCCTTCTAATATCAGCGTATCTTTTCTCAGTAAGAAAATATAATTTTTCACCTCGTTATTCTGCAGGGTAACTTTAGCGGTTACTTTAATGGATGCGGTTTCGCCGGAAAACATTTCCAGGTTATCTCTCATTGCAGTTGAAAGGGTGATCAACGCCTTCTCACGGTCGATTGCTTTCTTGAGTCTATTGATATCCAATTGCATGATCCGAACTTTCTGGGTTTCCGCATCGGATTCGGCCTTCAACGTGGCGATTTTATTTTGCAATTCAGCTTTCTTGCCGCCGCCGCGGGTTTCATCCAATTCATCCTGTGCATCTTGAAGTCCCTCGGCCTTGTCCATGGCTTTCGTCACCTGCTCTTTTTTTCCTTTTTCAGTGTCAGCCAACTTTTTGAGAAGTACCGGGAGTTCCAGTTCTTTTGTCACCGGTGCGTCGATGGAAAGAATTTCATAGGACTTATACTCGATATCTTTCGGCTCTAATGCCATTGCTGACATGGTATCCCTGTCATTATGCTGCATGGCCTCAAAGTATTTTGTGACGGTCACTTCTTCTGATTTTTGGCATGAACTCATGACCACCATTAAGCTCAACACTGCCAGTAATAAAATACTTTTTCTCATTATTTGTCTCCTTTTATTTTTTAAATTTTATAGCCATCAAACTGTATTATAAAGAATAAAAATTTTAAAATCAAGGCTTCTTAGTTTCTTATTACATTTTTTGGGCGAACCAGGTGCCGTTAATTTCCGAGCCCTGGACATCCGGGTCGTAAGCCCTTAACGTGCCGCTCATGCGGTCCTTAGTTTCAAAAGTACCGACGAAGTAATATATAACTGTTCTTGTAGTCCCACCAGCGTTGATATATATTCTCAAGACAAACTCCACGTCCTGGTCGGCCACGGCATACTCCCCTGACGCCTGGTTATCCCAGATCGTAATACCCGATGTGAGGCTTCCTGAAAACGCCACTTCAAAATTACCCTGCGCTGCCAGGATATAATCGACGCGCCATGCACCGGTTATGTCATATTTAGACCCTTTGCAGCCGGAGTTCATCGCTAAAGTCAACCCGATGAACGCGACCACCAAGCCTGTCAGAAATTTTTTCATTTTTTTCTCCTTTATTTTTTGCTATCGACTGATGATTTACCTCTCGGCGTTCCAGGTCCCGGTAATGATACTCCCGTCGGGAGGATTAATAATAAAAGTGCCGCTCATTTTATAATAGTCGATGATCACACCGTTGTATACATATACATATATGTTGCTTTGGCCGTCGCTGTGATTGGTTGTAAAATTGACTGTATCGCCGAAAACAGCATAGGTACCCAGGATTAAGTCCCGATAATAAATGCTCCCCGACTGTTTGTTGCCCACGAACTGATAGACCCAGCTTGTGTTGGCGGTGGACGTCTGGAGGGAAATCCCCCAACTGCCGTCGGTGATATCAAACTCCTTTTCTCCCTTTTTACATCCCATTCCGGCTGTCAGGCCGATCATGATAAAGATCAAAAATAATCTCAAAACTCTTTGTTTCATGGCTAGCTGCTCCTGTTATCGATTGAAGTAAAAAAAGCCGATGGGCGGATTTGAACCGCCGACCTTTTGATTACGAATCAAACGCTCTACCAACTGAGCTACATCGGCCTTTTTTTATTCGCTGCCATTATAGGCTATTTTGTGATTTTTGTCAAAACTTTTTTTCACCCGGGAGAATGTCTTAAAATAGTGAAAGGTCAATTATGTTGGGTATCGACTACGTTCACATTGACTTTAAAGAATCGATAGTTGGTGTATGAAAAAACGGTCCTGGTTTCTTCAAAGGCGGCCATCGGTCCCGGGTCAACGGACCCGGCCCCCGGTGGGGCCAGGTAGGCTTCATGTATCTCTGTCCGGTTGGGGAAACGGACGCCGCCTTTTTTTAATTCGTACCAGTGGGTATCGGTTACCTTGAGTTTCATCCCCTTCCGACCGGCTGTTTCCCGCAGCGTCTCGATCCCACTGATGGCATGGGGATTTAACTCGATTTTGATTACCGAGCCATCGGTTGCATCGACCCATACGACGCCGTGATTGATGGCCCCTAAATCTTTTTGCCTGGGCTCCACATTTATTTTAAAGGTCTGGCGGCCGCCGACTTGTTCCTCGGCCAGGAGCCGGTACCGGAAGTTTTTGCGATTCTCCCGGGCCAGTAAAGTCACGGGCATTAGAAAAGGATACCGGGAATAAAATTTAGTGATGACCAAATCCCGGACTTCTTTTATTTTCGTTTTCTCCTTGATCTTTGGGTCGTCATCTTGATAGGCGGTGTTTTCCATTAAAGTACGTTTCTCATTTATCTTCCCGTCGTCTTCCATGATGATCTGGTATTGGTATACAAAGGTATCGCTGCGAATCTCTTTCTGCTGGGCAAAAGAACTCTCCATGATTTTTTCTTCACATGTAAAATAGTAGGTGGCATTCTTTAATTTTTCGCAATAATCGGCGGCATTGTCCAGGAGCACTTTTAATTTATTTTTGCCGTAACTGTCGATGCCCGGGTCTTTTTCGTGGGCCCCTGTAATTAAAACGGCGTCATCGAACCCGGTTTCGGAGACTTCCGCCGCTTTAACTTCCTCGCTGTACAGGGCTGATTTGCCTGTTTGCCGGTCAAGGGCCTCGATAATCAGGGTATATTTGCCATCGTGGGGAAAATTGAGTTTCAATGCGTAGGTTATTTCCTCTTCGCTGGGTTCAAAGGTTTTTTTGATGCTTAACTTTTCCCCCCCGGGGTGGATGACGGTCAGGGTGAATTCTATATCGCCGTATAGCTGGCTGCCGTCGAATAATTGCTGGTAATGACCCAGGGTAAATTCCAGGGTGGGATAGGTAAAGGAAAAATTATCGATGGTGATTTCATTGGCTTTTTGCAGGGTCGCCTGGCGGTTGTATAATAAATCGAGGTTTTTTTCGGCGGACTTCACTTCTATTTTTCGGACGTTATTATCAGCGGTTACTTTCGGCGCATAGGTCAACCTGTAATAGATATCTTCTTTCTCAACGGCCTGCCGCAGCGATTCCTGGAGTTTGTCGCTGTCGATGACCTCTCCGCCGGTGGCTTCGCTGATGTTCTTGAAAGCGGTTTGCCAATCGGAGTGGATATAATCGACGGTGATATATCGTCCCGGCTGCCCCGTCGAACGCTTCTCAAAGAGTAAAAGATGGAACGTGGCATTGGCGTCGATAAACGCCTGTCTGACCCCTGTTAGCTGCGACAGGGAAAGGGAAGGGGTTTTCATTTCCCTGGTGAGGGTTTCAAACATGGTCCTTAGTTCTATAAGGTTATCAAAGGATTCGTTTCTTTCGATAAAAATGCTCTCGGGATTAAATTGGGGAAACGTCTCCCGTTGGTAAAACACCAACCCCCATTTCTGCAAATTCACTGTTTTTAAAGTGGCTGCAATGGCCTTCAGCTTTTCTGTGTTTAAAAAAACGTTTTTATATTTATATTCATCCCAGAGGGCCCGGTAATCGGTTTTCAACCGGTCCACAAGTACTCTCTTGTTTTCCGCGGCCATTTTTTCATTCCCGGGGGGCTGACGTTCAAAGTTTTTAAATTTTATTTCGAAATCTCGAAGCAGTGCATCGGCCTTGTCTAACATTTGGTCGCTTCCTGTTTTTGTCACGCGGGCGTTTTCCTCAATTTTATTTTTGATCTGCGGAAGGATTTTGGCGATCTCATCCAAACGAGTAATTTTAAAGGCCTGGTTTTTTACTATTATAAGGGCGTAATCCCCCTCCCGGTAGATATGTTCAAAAAAGTAATCCAGCGCTTCCGTGCAGCGGGACCCGGGCTCGGATATCCAGGTGTAGATGAAAAACAGGCGTTTTGGGGGCGATTCCACCGGTTCCAACGGTTCCGCCGGTCCCGGCGCCCCCCCGGCGTCGGTCATTTTCCCTGTCAAACCGATCTTACGCCGAATTCCCATGAAACTGGTTATTTTTTGTTTTTCCCCGTTTTCATAAAGGGTAAACACCGACTGGGGTAACCCGGCCGCGGGCTGGCCGCTGCGCTGCGCCCGGACAATGACTTCGATATTGATCACCTCGACATATTCTTTGACGGGGTTCACTTGCCGGTTCGGGTCCCGCGGGTCCCGCGGGTCCTGCAAGTTTTGTGCGTTTAACTTCAACGGCAGGCAGGCGCACACGGCGCAGACTAGAGTAGATATAATAATAAAAGTCCAACGATCCCGGCTCATTTTTCAATCATCTCCTTTTCAATTATATTACGAAGGGCGTATCAGGGAATGGCGTATCAGGGAATGGCGCGGCAATAAAATTCTCTTCAATTGATATTATACTTTCTCAATTTTTCATAAAGCGTTGGCCGGCTGATATTCAATTCTTTGGAGACGCGGCTCCTGTTCCAGTTATATTTTTGCAGCATGTCCAGGATTTCTTTTCTTTCCGCCTCGCCATTCCCGGGGTCTTCGTACGCATGGCCTTTATAAAAAGCAACGATTTCGTCTTTTAACAGGTCCAGGTCCACGACATCGTTATTTTCAGAGATGGCGATAATTTTTTTGATTTCATTTTTCAGTTCGCGGATGTTTCCGGGCCAGTCATAGATTTCCAGGGCCTTTATGGACTCATTGGAAAAACCTTTGATATAGATTTGGGTTTCCCTGGAAAAGATTTCGACAAAATGGTTGATCAGTGGGATGATATCTTCTTTTCGTTCTCTTAAAGGGGGGATCGATAGCGTTACATGGGCCAGGCGGTAATACAAATCTTCCCTGAACTGTTCGTTTTTCAAAAGTTCTTTTATATTTTTATGGGTGAGACAGACAATCCTGAGATCGACTTTTATGGGTTGATTGCCCCCTACCCGGAAAAATTGGCCTTCCTGGATGGCCCTCAATAATTTTTGTTGTAAACTGATGGGCATATCGCCTATTTCATCCAGCACCAGCGTGCCGCCGGAGGAAAGTTCCAGTTTCCCGATGCGGCGGTTCCTGGCGTCGGTAAAGGCGCCTTTTTCATGGCCGAACAACTCTGTTTCCATGAGATTTTCAGGGATGGCGGCGCAGTTCAAGGCCACGAAATTCCCGGGGTTTCTCCTGGACCGGGAATGGAGAAATTTTGCAAACAGTTCCTTGCCGGTGCCGGTTTCACCTTCGATGATGACGAAAAGATCGCTGGCGGCGATCTTTTCGCACTTCGACAGCAGGTTTAGGATTCCCGGGTTGGTGGTAATGATCTCAGGTATCGGGTGATCCCGTTTTCCAATTTTGTCTGGGCCGGCGTCTATGCCGGCGTTGTTTTGTTCGATCAGGGAATCGATCAATGAAATTTCGATGGACAGGTCCCCCAGGAAATCGATGATTTCTTGTTGCATCGGGGTTTCCGATGGGGCCAGGTATAACAGCGCCAGACGCTTCCGGGTGGAGATAATGGGGAAGGAAGAGGCGCAGTATGTATCGATGGCATTATCGATAGAGATTTTTTGAAAAAAATCCCCGGCCTTTAGCAGCCGGTCGATCGCTGACCGGTGGGTTGCGCTGTAATTCCACTGCGATTCTATTTTGATACTTTTATCTTCCTGTGAGAGCAGCAGCAGGCATCCTTCTTTTAAGGTGCGGTTTAACAGCTCTTCCGCGTGTTTGAAAAGGTCGGTAAATTGTTGTATTTTAAAGCCGATCTGGAGCAGTTCTACCAGCGGCTCCGAGTATAGGAGATTGATGGCTTCCTGGGTTTCGTCGCCTTTGGCGGAAAAAGCATTGGAAATCCTTCGTAAAACCGGCTTTACTTTCTCCGAGATAATGAATTCCTGGGCGTTGCCTTCTTTCAGGAAAAAGTTTATATACCCGATCCGGAAGCACTGGTTTAATTTTACGGTTGCTTTTTGAACCGGGTTGGAGTCGATAAATATCCCGTTGGTGGAGTTCATATCTTCGATGAGAATGTGTTCTTTAAGGGCGGTTATCCTGGCATGCTTCTTGGACACAAACGATTCATCCAGGAAGAGGTCGCTGTTGGTTGCTCTTCCTACCAGGATGGTCGCTTTATCCAGCGGGAATTTCTTAATAAATCCATTTCGTAAATATAAAAGGTACAGCATGGGTGGATTATAAATTATTACCTGGGGCCTGTCAATATAAATTTTACATTTTTTGCTTTACAACTTTACAACCTGTAAAGGATTTTTGTTTACACTTTGGGGCGGCTGGGGAAAAATCACAGCCGGGCGAGAAATAAAAAATAAGGTTTATTGCGCTTCCCGGGGAAACTCTTTTATCCCGGCCAAAAACTCTTGAATTGGCAATCAAATTGCTTATTATACTTGGTTTATCTAAAGAAGGTTTTAGGAGGTTAATCATGTTTGGTAAAAAGCAAAAAATGAGTGTCTTGTTAGTGATGGGCCTTATTGCCCTGGGATTAGTATGGACCGTGGGTTGTAGTAAGAACTCCAGCGGTTTCCAGCCTATCCTGGCGGATTTACAGCAGTCCCAATGGACCTCAAATACCGGCGGGGATTCAGGGATTATCGAAGTTTTTCTCCAGGGAGACGGTGTCGAAAAAATTATCCTGGATTCAATCGCCATGATAGGCGACAAACCCGGTGTTTCACCACTAAAAGCTTCTTCCGCTATTTTCCAGGATAAGCGTATTCGCGCCGAGTTTTCCAAAAGCGATGCGCTGAACCTGTTGTTAAATCCTTCCCACGGGTCAACGCACCATATAACAATCAGTTACATGGTAATTGACAGCGCCGACAGCGCGGAATTGGATATGCAAGTCACCCTTGATGAAGGGGGCCCGACAGCGCTTACTCTGGCGCTTGCCCCCGCCGAATGGGATTTGAATTTCGTCAATAGTTCCGGTAAAGTGGAAACATTTATCCGGGGAGATGGGATCGAAAAAATCGATCTTACCACCATCCGGATGAAAGGCGACAATACGGCAGTCGAGCCCCTGGTTCCCGAATCGGTGAGTCTCAATGGCGATCACATTCGCGCCGCTTATCCCAAAAACCTGGTAGTGAACCTGCTGATGAATCCCATTGAAGGTTCCGTACATACCATTGTGGTGAGTTTCCTGGAGGTAGGGGGTACGGTTCCCATCGAATTGACGGCCTTAATTACCGTTACCGATGAGGATGGCGACGATGAAGAAGAACCGACGGGGCCGCTGACGCTGCAAATTTCCCCTTCCGACTGGAATTTGAACTATTATAAGAGTTCCGGTACGGTAACTGCGTTTATCCGGGGCGAAGGGATTGAGAACATCACGCTCACCTCTATCCAATTGAAAGGCGATAATACGGCTGCCCTGCCTTTGGCTGCCGCCAAGGCGACTCTGAACGGCGACCATGTTCGCGCCACTTTCCCCAAGAACCAGGTGCTGGGATTGTTGTTAAACCCGGTTAGCGGTTCGGTTCATACGGTTACGGTGAGTTTTCAGAATGACGCCGGCCTGGTGGATCTGACCGCGGAGGTAACGGTCGTCGGGAAATCATCAGAGTAACTGATAATCGCATTGTTTTCCCTCCAAGTACAAGTATCGTCCTGCTTAAGGTTGCGTAAAGCAGCCTTAAGCGGGACATTTTTTTTGCCTAAAAGATTGCTTATCGATCCTTCATGACGGCAAAAACTCTTACCGGGGCGCCTGTTCCGTCTTTTATTTGCATGGGGATGGCATATAACATGGCTCCGACAGGCGGCAGTTTATCCAGGTTGGCAATGTTTTCCACAGCCAGTTTCCCGGCCCCGCATAACTCCCGGTGAACAGGGAAATCTTTTGATTTTCCATAATCGATACTGGGGGTATCCAGGGCAATGCCTTTTATGTCTCGCTCTTTCAAAAGATATCTGACGGATTCGCTGGAAAAGCCGGGGAAACTTAAATACTCTACTGCTTCCCCGCCGGTTTTATCAGTTCCCAGCACCATTGGTTTATCCGGGTAAAATTGGGTATCGATACCGGTGTACATAATCACCCAGGCGCCTCCCGGGATTTTCCCATATTTTTTTTCAAAATTCTTGATATCCTCCACGGAGAGCAGGTAATCGCGGTTTTGGGCGCATTGTTTGGTAACATCGATTTTCACCGCCGGGCCGATCCATGCTTCCAGGGGGATTTGTTCCATGGTCTTTCCATTTTGGGCAAAATGGATGGGGGCATCGGCGTGGGCGCCGCCGTGTTCATTGGCGCTGTAGTCATTGGAAGCATACCACCAACCTTTATCATTGACGCCCCAGAACACCTTTTCCGATTTGAAAGCTTTCCCCGTGGGCCAGTATATCGAATCATTGCTGAAAGCGTAAGTCATATCCAGGATTTTTTCTTTCGCTTCTTTGCTCATGGCAGGGGTTTGAGTTTGAACTGTTCGAACCGCGAGCGCCAATAATAATAAAAGCAAGATATGTTTAAAAAGTGTCTGTCTCATTGAGTACCTCCTTTGGCGTCTTAATTATAATAAATAAATTCAAAAAGGACAAATGGGTTAGGGAATGAGATTTTCTTTGGCTGGCGCATAAATTATCCAGCAGCTTGCATTATTCTCAGGCAAGAGTTATAATGCTCTAATGAAATTAATAAGGAGTTTCCATGGCGCAAAGAAAACTGACAATTTATCTTCCAGGGTCGGCAGAAGCTCTTCATAATGCCCTAAGAATGCTTTTGCAATACGGACTTATTTCAGAAAAAAAAGCGCACACCATCGAAGTTGGAGAGACTGCAAAAAGCAAGATAAAACAAAGCCGATGGGGAAATGCCGCTGACCGGTTGAGAACGGAAAATTGCCTCAAAGGGCGATCCAAAGAGGTAGGGAAGCTATTTAGAGAGTTTAGAGAAGATTTCGAACTCTGATCAATCCCATGGAGTGCTATATCCTCGATTCGGAATTTTTGGGTGCGCTTGAAGATAGTGATTCTCCGGCATACAAAAAAATCATCGAAAAACTTTCATCATTAGCGGATGAAGATGAGGTATGTGTATCCATTATTTCCATCTATGAGTATTCTTATGGGATATATAATGCCCCGGATGAGGGGCTTTCTCGACAATTGCAAACGGCCAAAAATACGATTTTGGAACTCTTCAAAGTTCTGCCTTTAACACAGAAAGGCGCAGAGCTATATGGGAAAATAAAGGCCGAATATAAGAAACAGACAGGGACAAGCAGAAAGGATATGAGACGGCACAATATCGATATCATTCTTGCAAGCACGGCGCTGGAACATAATGCCGTTATTGTGAGCAGAGATAAAATTTTTTCAAGAATTAAAAAATTTGAGCAAGCGTTAAAAATAGAAAGCTGGGCAAAATAAAAGCGCTCATAGACTTTACTTTGCCTGGCGCGTAAATTACCAGGATTTTCTTCTCTT
Source organism: Candidatus Aminicenantota bacterium (assembly GCA_026393835.1). GTDB lineage: Bacteria > Acidobacteriota > Aminicenantia > UBA2199 > UBA2199 > JAKAGC01. The sequence goes on from JAPKZK010000042.1 coordinate 21,370, forward strand.
TTTCTTCGCGGTCCTTCGCGTTCTTCGCGGCTACTTTTTTCCCATTATGTCGCTAAAATCGAACATGGTCACGGTTCCGTTCAGGTTGGCGGTAATGGGAATAAAGCGATGGCAAGTAGGAGGATGAATGACAATCAAGAATGCCGCTTTAAGGCAGGTAGTTCGTAAAGCTCTAAATCTGGAATATACCGAAAATCCTTTTTGTTATGGGTGAAGAGTGGAATATTATAAACCAGGGAGGTAGCAGCAATAATCGCATCTGCTATTTGAAGGTTATGGGACAAAAAATAACTTTTTAATAAATGACTGGAAAGCTTTGCAATTTCGTTATGAAAGTCCAATAGATCAAATGCGCTCAATTCTTTTCTAATTTTTGCCAGTTCTCGTTTATCCCCAGCGCCCTGCATTAATTCCATTTCCACTATGAAATTAATGCAAGGCATTTGAATCCGGTTAAGCTGGCTCTTTATTTCCTCTTTTCCCTTTATGTAATCGATAACAATGCAACTATCTATAAAAACAATTGCCATCGGGTTACCTTCTCCAGGCGTTTTGTCTTATTTCTCTAACATAGGCAGCGCTGTCCTTTATTTCCTTAAAGGGTGCGGCATCATTCAAATCGGTATCCCCGGAGTCATCGGTATCATCGATCTCGTAATCGATTCTTGAAATGTGTTTTAAAGGGTTTAGTCTTTTGTAGTGCAATTTCGTTTTAGGGGCCTTCCTGGGCACAAAATTATTCTCAAGGACCTCTAATATTATATTTGCCAATTTTCTGCCTTTTTTATTGGCTTCAAGCAAAAGCCTTCTTTCAAGTACCCTGTTATCGATGTTAACTACTACTTGCTGCATTTTTTCATCCTTATATTCAGCCCTTAATTTAATACTTTTTAATGAATTTGTCAATAAAAATCGTGCGGAGGATTAGAGGAAGCGAAGAAGAGACGAAAAAAGCAGGGAGGGCCAGAGGCCCCGGCCAATAAACGGGCGAACACGGAAACATGGCGGATCGCCCCTACTTCGCGGTCCTTCGCGTTCTTCGCGGCTATTTGTTTACCATCATGTCGCTAAAATCGAACATGGTCACGGTGCCGTTCAGGTTCGCGGTAATGACAATGAACCGGTCACGGGAGGGAGCGACTGCAATTCGATAAGGTATCCAGGGTAGTTCCATTGATTTTAATTCCTTTCCGCTTTCCGCATCCCAGAGCTTTAAAGTATAATCCCATGATGCTGATATAATTATCTTTCCATCGGGAGAAAAGGCGCAGTCTTTAACAGAATCTCTGTGTCCGCTGAAGGAATGAATTTCCTTACCATTCTCTGTATCCCAGAGCTTTAAAGTATTATCGTCCGATGCGGAAAGAATAGTCTTTGCATCGGGTGAAAAAGAGCAACCGTTAACATAATAGTCGTGTCCAGTGAAAAAAAGAATCTCCTTTCCGTTGCCAGCCTCCCAGAGTTTCAAGGTCGTATCTTCGGAGGCGGAAAGGACAGCTGTTCCATTGAGCGAAAAGGCACAGTCTAAAACAGATGACCAATGCCCGATGAAGGAACGAATCTCCGCCCCCCTGCCCGCATCCCAGAGCTTTAAGGTTTTATCTGAAGATGCGGAGATGATGGTCTTTCCATCGGGGGAAAAGGCGCAGCCATGGACAGAGGACATATGCCCAGCGAAAGAACGAATCTCTTTGCCAAGCCCTGCATCCCAGAGCTTTAAGGTATTATCGCTTGAGGCAGAGACGATGGTCGTTCCATCGGAAGAAAAGGCGCAGTCTTTAACAGAATCTCTGTGTCCGCTTAAGGGATGAATTTCCTTACCACTCTCTGTATCCCAGAGCTTTAAAGTTTTATCGTCCGATGCGGAAAGAATAGTCTTTGCATCGGGAGAAAAGGCGCAGCCAGTCACAGGTGCCTTATGCCCGGTAAAAAAACGAATTTCCCGTCCGCTTTCCACATTCCAGAGTTTTAAGGTATTGTCGTCATCGGCAGAAAGGATGGTCTTTCCGTCGGGCGAAAAGGCGCAACCATTGACAAACGAGTTATGCCCGGAAAAGGAATGAATCTCTTTTCCGTTCCATACATTCCAGAGTTTTAAAGTTTTATCATCAGAGGCGGAAACGATGGTATTACCATCGGGCGAAAAGGCGCAATCATGAACAGCATACTCATGTCCCATGAAGGAACGAATTTCCTTGCTATTTCTTATATTCCAAAGCTTTAAAGTATGGTCACCGGAGGCGGAGAGGATAGTCTTGCCATCGGGCGAAAAGCAGCAGCCATTAACATAATACTTATGCCCAATGAAAGAACGAATCTCCTTGCCGCTGCTCACATCCCAGAGCTTTAAGGTACTATCATTAGAGGCCGAAACGATATTCATGCCGTCGGGTGAAAAGGCGCAGCCAAGAACATCTAACTTATGTCCTCTGAAGGAACGAATTTCCTTGCCACGGCCAATATCCCAAAGCTTTAAGGATTTATCCTCAGAGGCGGAAAGGATGGTCTTCCCATCGGGTGAAAAAACGCAGCCAAAAACATTAGCTGCATGCCCCGAAAGTGACTGAATTACCTTTCCGCTATCAACATCCCAGAGCTTTATGGTATGATCGGAAGAGGAGGAGAGGATTGTCTTTCCATCGGGTGAAAACGCGCAACCATTTACAGAATCAGTATGCCCTATGAAGGAACGAATCTCTTTGCCGCTCTCAACATCCCAGAGCTTTAAGGTTTTATCCAATGATGCAGAGAGGATAGTCTTACCATCGCGAGAGAAGGCGCACGCATTTACCGATTCGGAATGTTTGAAGTTTGGACTGCCGAAAAAACCGATTAACTCTTTACCGATTATGCCCCGGTAATAATTGAAATTTTTGTCCTCCGGGTGGTACTGAATGGAATCCATGGTTAATAAATTAATGCCTTCCTCTTCGCCGTCTCCCGGTTTATTCCAGGTACGAATCCACTGCTCGACGATTTCCCTATTTATTAGTTTATATAATAGTTCTTTTCTTATGGAAATGATTTCCGAACCCCCATCCAGGAACGAATCGACGGTTACATATCTTTCTAAAAAATAGGGCCTGCTGAGCCTGGAAATGTTTTTAAATGTCTCCCCCAATGTTTTCAAACCGGTTTTATCCGTGCTCAGTAATATATTCTTAAGATAGACGTATACCCATTCTATTTCTTGCCAATGGGTCTCTACTTCCACTTCCAATTCACGGTGCAGGAGATCAAGCCGTTTCCTCTGCATTTGCCGGTCGATAAAATTCTCGAATTCCACCAGGGCCTTCAATGCCAGGGTGTAAAGTCGTCCTTTTTTCGTTTCATCTTGCGACTGTAAAATGCGATCATGGATAAAGCGCATTATCCGTGCGCCCTGTTTAATCCCGCTGCCCACCGCAATGGGGAGTATTTCAGTTTCGAAGAATGAAGCCGGCTTTTGCATCAGGCATTTTTCGCAGTCCGGGTTTTTATCATGTGTTTCGAGGTAGGATGGATCAGCTAATTTTTCTACGATATACCGGGCCGCCAGGTATTCCATTACCGTGGAATGAATAAACACATATTCATTCACCCCGGCGGACACAAACAAATGGTCGTCCTTCATCCATTCCAACCAGCGGGCGGCTTCCTCTTCCGCGGGACACACCCGGTTTACACCCCCGGCAAACATTTCGAATATGCCCATGATATCTTCTTCACGGATGACTTTCCCGATATCCATATGTTCGAATGACAGCAGCGTCAGCGCATCGTATATCTCTTTAGCATTCTTTTCTTCATTCAAGATATTCTTTGACCTTGCCTCCTTGAAAAAAGTCCGCATATCGATAGTGAAATTTTTATCCTTTATCTGTTTCCATACCCGCAGGAGGATAAATATAACGATGATATTGTACATGTGATAGCGGGTGTCGAATTTCTTGAAAATTTCGAAATAGGCAAGCACTAACAAAGCCGTTAACGGGGTGCCGCCGACTTTAGACGCGATTTCCTCCTGCCAGACGGCGGTATCGAATTCCAGGTACAGAGGCGATTCTTCGCCGTAAAAGTACCGCGCCATTTGCCGGAGCTGTTCCATATCAAGGTACCGTACTTCAAACATGGGCTGGAAAGCCCCGGCATTTTTCCCCCAAAAATATTTCTCCGCTTCCGAATACCGGGAGGTCAGGTAAACCCGGTTCGTATCGTCCTTTTTCGTTTTCGAGTCCTCTAAAAGGGCCTTTACGATGGAAAGAATTCTTTCTTTTATCTCTTTACCGGGCGATTCATCCAGCGCATCGATCAGCACCGTTAACCGTCCATTGTGAAAAGCCTGGTGCACCAATTTCTCGGCGGTTTCCAGTTCAACCTTATCGTCTTTCGAAATATTCTCCACCGCCTCTCTCTTAAATAAAAAGCAGTAGGTCAGGTAATTTAAGATGGTCTCGATATTAAAGGGCGATCCTTTTTGGAGCCAATCTTCATATTTGATGATATTGCGGCACTCGATGAAAAGAACGATTCTCCCGGCGCCTTCTTCGCCCGGATGTCTCCCACGATTGCGATCGAATTCCCTGTAGGCGAAGTATTTTAAAATGGTGGTCTTCCCGGAACCGGGCAGCCCCAGGATGATCCCCCTTCGCTGAGACTCATACAATTTTTCCACATTTATATATGGAAGCTCATCGCTCTCATCTTTATTTAGATGGCGTTTACGTTGTTTCAATTCATACATTTCTTCAAAGGGCAAATGAATGGACGGGAAAAATCGAGAGCTTTCCATTGTTTCCCCGCCTCGTTTAATATCGAGGTTGATAAAATTATCTTTCATACTCAAAGCAGGATAAAGATCGCCGAAAACCGGGATTGTTTTGGTCTCTTCTTCCAGTTGCGCCATCTTAAGCATCAATAGACCGGTGGGGACCATTTCCTCCGTCTCCGGGAAAACCAATTTGTAGAGAGTTGCCTTTTTATTAAATCCTTTTAAGGTTTCTCTGCCCAATTCGATAGAGTTTATACATTTTTCTTTGAGACTGTTTTCCACGATATCGTGGAGAAACTCGGTAACCACTACTTCATACTTTTGGGCATGCTTCTCGATACGGAAAACCTTGATGCCTTCCGGCCCGATTAAATCCGCCATGATTTCATTAATAAAGCTAAAGGAAAAATTCCCATAATGGGCAACAATGCGTAAATCGGCAAAGAAATCGTCCAGGTCAAGCTTTCTTTGTTTGGAAAGAAGCCTCAATTCACCGGCAAAATCCAGGAAATTGCCAGGATCGGCGAAAAAGATCAACACGGCATCGCCGATGGTTTTAATAAAGTCGCCCTTGTGGCTTTTTGTTAGTTCGCGAACTTTTTGCTCAAATTGCTCATTGAACCGAGCGGTTTTATCCGTCCCTAATTTTTTGGATTGAGCGGTATAGTCCACGATATCCGCCAGGAACAAAATTCCTATTTTCGCTTGTGATTCCGCCATCGAAGTTCACTCCTCTTTTAAAAGAAAGCATATTTCCATACTCCATTATACAACATCGGCTTCCGAAGTGCAATGGATAGAATTAAAACTTAGTCACGGACGTTAGCCGCTAAGAACGCGAAGGACCGCGAAGGGAAAGAGGGATGTTTAAAGCAAGAAACACGTCATGCGGTTTATTAAGCGGGATGTACGACTTTTTCTTTAAACCGGTGAATTTCTTCTGCCGGAAACCCGGTAATTCGTTCGATGGTTTTGATGGGTAATCCCTCTTTCAGGGAACTTTTTACCACATCCCACTTACCTTCTCTTCTTCCTTCTTTTTTTCCTTCTTTCTTTCCTTCTTTTTTCCCTTCTTTTTTTCCTTGATCTTTTCCTTGTTTTTTCCCTTGTTCTATCCATTTATCAGCTATGGTAGCCATGAGATCACCTCCTTCTTCAAATAATTGGGTTACTGTTTCATTGAGCTCATCTATCGGTAAATTCCTGGCGCTGCCGGTTAGATACCTCAGCAGCACCTCAAGGTATTCGGTTCCTTTTTCCTTATTCTTGAGCTCAAGAAATAAGGGAAATATCTCCTCACGCAGTTTATGTCTTAATTCCGGCGTAAAAATGTATTTCAAGGTCATAAATAATATACGCAGCAGCACTGCTCCTTTTATCTCTTCATCAGGAACATGGGAAATATCGTACAAAGTATAATTGAAATCAGGAACATACTCTTTCATATTGTCAGGGGCATTAAACAAGGAGACAAAACGGGTGTTTACTTGCCATTGCCGGGGACCGTGATAAATGACAATGGGGATAATCACCGGCAATGTCTCAGCATTCTTGTTTTGCTTGAGATACAATTCCCATATCCTTAACATGTATTTCAAAAATTGGAAGCCCATAAAACGCTCCTCCCTGCTCTTATGATCGATCAGCAAGTAGATAAATATCCCCGTATTGTCGAGATCGATCCGGTATAAGATATCGGAAAAATACTTTGCCAGTTTTCTATTGATGAAGGTATCCTTGCAGATTTGCAGCGAATTGAAATCCAGGTTTCTAACGATTTCCGTGGGAAGATATTCCTTGAAAAAACTTTTGGCTGTCTCATTTTCACTTAAAAAATCTTTGACAACTTCATCGTGCATACTACGCATCTTTACAACCGGTTTTTCACCGTTCTTTGTCGTCTTTTCTTTTTGATCAGCCATAGTATTATTATAATTAGATAAGATGTGTTTGTCAATTCATGAAGATACATTTTCTTGCCGGTCGCCGGTAATTGCAATAAAGCGATGGCGTGTAGGGGCAACGGCAATTCGATTGGTTTATGTAGGGGCGTTACCGGAGAACCTATGTGTTCGCCCAAAATTCTTTTTAAAATTAGAATTACGGGCTGTAACTATCCAGTCCCGGGCAAAAAGCAAAAAGGAACAGGAGGATTTCTTGATTGTCACTTTCCCCCCAACAAAAATTTCTGATTTATAAAAATACCTTCTCGTTTCCCTTTAACCTTTCCTGAATGCTTATAAGGAAAAATATCCGCCAATATGGAAAAAATGTGTGCCGATAGGGAAAAATTCTGGCCGGTACGGAAAAATAAGTTCCGTATAAGAAAAATATATTATTAATGATAATAACACTGTTCTGATGTGGAAAAATATCCCGATAAAATAAAAAATATATTCTAACAGGGAAATAATTTGGGCTGATAAGGAAAAATATTTTAATACATGGCAATAATTCGCGCTAATACGGAAAAATAAAGTCTAATGGGGAAAAAATTGGTCTAACAAGGAAAAATATTTTCTTACATGGAATTATTTCGGGTGGAATGGGAAAAATTATTTCCAATATTGAATAAATATGATATAATGGAGAACCAGGAGTAAAAAATGGCAAGAAATGATCGGAAAACAGTCCAGGAAATCGGTAACAGGCTAAAAGACCTGAGGGAACATTTGAAATTTTCCCGGAAAGAGTTCGCCCTTCGGCTTGGGATTGCAATGAACGGTTACAGCAAAAATGAGATGGGCATGAACATCCCCGGCATTCCCACGCTGAAGCGTTTGGCAACGGATTTTAATATTTCGATGGATTGGTTGTTTTTTAATAGGGGGAATATGTGTTTCCGGGAGAGACCGCCGGAAGTGAGCAATGTTGAGGAAAAGAAAATCCCCTCTTTAGCAGAAACTGAGCCGGATGCGCGTGAATTATTTGAATTTATGCAGGAGGACCCCCTGTTGAGGCATGAAGTCCTGGCTTATTTTTACCGGTATAAAAAGGGGAACCGGGAACCGATTGAGTTGCCGGAGAAATAGGGCGCAGCAGCATGCTGTCTCCGGCGGGCTAGGGCGCCGCCCCATTTTGTGTAAACTTCATCATTCATCATTCATCATTCTATCTTTTCCTCTGCTCTTCCCCGCTTCCTTCTTTTCTCCCCCTCTTCATCATAGGCAAGTTGACAATATTGCTTATAGGAAGTATAATAAGAATATCCTTAATAATTATCGAAGAAGAAATGTCTATTAGATTGAAAAATTTTGAAGATAGTGAGATTACCTGGCTGTACGATGAATTGCATTCAGACCCCAAAATCGCAGCCCAGGACAAAGAACTGGCCGAGGAAATGCTTAATATGAGTGCAAATCCGGATAACTCCAATATTATGTGGATATTGGGGGAAGAAGGAAGTTCGGCTGCAGTCGGCTTTCGAATTTAATCCTGTTACCACACCTTCTCACGTTCTCTCTTTTCTTCATCATTCATCATTCATCATTCATCATTCTATCTTTTCCTCCGCTCTTCCTTCTTTATTCCCCCTTTTATCTTTTCTTCATCATTCATCATTCATCATTCATCATTCTATCTTTTCCTCCGCTCTTCCTTCTTCCTACCTCCTTCCACTTCCCAACAAATTTTTATTCTTGCTTCCGTCCTCTTGATTATCGATTTCCTTTAAGGTATGATTAAACTTAAGGATTTTGAAAATCGTGATAAAGCATGTTTTTAGTTCTCTAAGCGGAGGAAGTCTGTGGCCAGAAATGAAAAAAGCCATGAAGGGATACAGATAAAGGAGTATCCCCCGGGTCCCCTTAAATCAACGCTTACTACTCTCATGCGAAATCGTTGGGTTTTAAATGTCAAGTTTGACATATCATTTCCGGTATCTTATATTGCCGGAGGGGAAAATAGTGACGGCTGAAGCAATGGATCGGATGAAGGATTTAAAAGATATCAACCCGGAGTGTCCGGCGCCTGGTATGACGTTAATCGATTACATTTTAAAATATGATAAAAAGTGGGCGATCCAGGTTTTCCAGAATGTTCTTTCCTTATGCGGCATGGCGCCACTGCGACTTTACGATTTGAAGAATGTGGACCCGTTCTGGAAAGAGTTCTATGACAGTATGGAAGAAATCGATTTAGCTTCGCTGGGAAAAGATCCCATTAACGTGTGGCCTGAATTAAAGAAGCGCGCCGGGAAAACAATCGAAGACATTGATAAACGAAAGCAGGAAGCCCCATGGGTAACTGCACCCAGCTACTATCTTCCATTATGGGATGAGGCGATGAAAGCAGAGGAGCTGCTTGCATGTAACAACGCATTTATATATCGATGGCTAAAAGCAAGGGGAGAAAAACGAGAGAATCCGGACACCCGGTTCATTATTAATGATTATCTAATGATGGGCTGCAAGAAGTTAGATATACCGGGGCAAGATTGGTTCTTGATCGCTGGGCCTGTGCTCTGGCACCAAGAAAACGAACAAAAAGCAGGCGAAGCGTTGTATAAAGAAATACTAAAACCGTTGATAGACTATTTTGCCCAATGGACAAAAGATACGACAGATGACCTGTCGCAGCTTGAACGGATAAGAATGATGGATATCATTGGAAACCTACGGCCTTCCCTGGATGAAAAAATTTTTAATGATACACTTGAGAAGTCCTCAAAGGCGTTTGAAGCGCTACTGCTTTGCGAATGGCCGGAAAGTGAAATACTTAGCCGCGGCATGTGCAGAGAATTGGCCATCGACAATTGGACACTTCATACCACTTCTTTAAATGAAATCATAAACAAATTAAAAACTGATGAACCTGGAAGCCACCGTTCGTTGGAAAATTTGAAGATACAGTTCCCGATTACTGCGCATAAATCCCGTTTAACACCCTATTATTGTTATTTATTAGATGCCTTTTTTAAAAATGACAAATGGCGTTCAACAATTCGCCCAATCCAGGAAGAAGAGAAAATACGCAGCCCCAGGATAGTACCGCCGCATAAAAAGTTGAATACTATATTGTTTAATAAAGAAATGCTTAAACTGCCCCACTTCTTTGGAAGAAACAAGATAGGTAAAAACAGCGATATTTCAGAGATAGTAAACCATTTTGTTTATTTCTGGGAGTGGATCGAAAAACGTATCGAATCGATGGAGATTGCCTATTTCCAGGAGCGATTGATTTTTTTCGAACAGTGGTTCCGGCAGGAGTTTGGTATTCTTGCCGCCAGGGTAGAGGAAAAAAAACCACTCACGGCAATATTCAAAAGAATAGCCGGTGAAATCGCCCAACTCCTTTCCGCAGACCAGTGTGATATTTACCGCTATAACAGTGAAGAAGAAATCCTGGAGTTAGCCGGATATTTCCCCGAAGAAAAAAATATCGATCCGATTCGTGAATCCATGCGCAATATTGGTCAAAATAAAGAGAAAAGAAAGCGCAGTATTTCCTACCGGGCATTAGACGATAAAGATCCTCATTTTTGCAGGGCCGCTGTCAAAAAAGATGGGAAATTTGCTTTTGAACCTGAGTCTGAAGAATTTTTTGCCGATTCGGTTTTTTTGGCCCAATCGGTAATAGCGGTTCCATTAATGGTTACCGGTCGGGTTTTCGGTATATTGGAGGTGTCCGGTTTTTCCCCTTTCCAGTTCAGGTGGGAAAACCGACAGTTTTTGCGGCGTATCAGCGACGTTATTTCTCCCCTGGTTTATGAAACCCTGATTTTTCATTCCCTTTCTGTGCTTACCCAGGCCGTCCTGGAATTTAAAAAGCCGGAAGAAGACAAATACCGGCAAATATGCGAAAAGATGAGAGAATTATTTATGGCATATGCTGCTGTTCTCTGGTGCCCTGACCGCGAAAACCCCAGTCATTATACGCCTGTAGGTTGGTCTTCGAAACGTGCCGACTTATTTAAATTTTCTGAATTAAAGGAAAAAGTTTTTTTCGATATAAAGGACCCGGGCTGCCTCTATCAACGGGCCTTCAAAGGTAATTCCGGCTCGGTGCCTTTAACTATTAATATTAAAGATCAATTAAAAGACGAAACATGGCACAGGATTAAACCGCATCGAAAATGGTTAAAGACTGAGAATATTAAGGAAGTCACCCACCTGGCCATAAACCTTTCTAAGGAGAATATGCTTATCCTGACCCTCTATTACCGGCAGGAAGGAGAAGGATTAAATAAGCAGTGGCTCCAGGTTACCGAATTTATGTCCCATCATACGGCGCTTCTTCTTGAAGCAGTGATGTCTCAAAAAAAATGGGAGCAGGGAGTACGAAACATAATTCATCATGAGTTGAAGCAAAAAGTCGGCGTAATCCTGAGCAGAACGGAAGATGTATATAAATTTCTCTGGAAACATGCTTCCAGGGAAGTAAAAGAAATCTTTATGGGGGTACCTGGAGCAACAAGTCGCTTCGGTCTTGTATTTCAAGATCTCAATTCCTATTCGAAGTCTCTTTCCGATCTATTGGATATTCTTCTAGATCCTGATACTTTTGAAAAATTAAGACGCAGTCATACCTACCCCCTTCATTTTATTGCCCTTAAACAGAAAGAATTACTGGATTCGAATAGAGAAAAAGTTTCCGTTAATTTGAAACGGCTATTTAGCGAAGTTTTTATGAATACCTGGGATATTCGACAGAGCAAAGAGTTGAGTTATACCTATGATGGTCCTGAAAACGGTCCGATTCTATCGATGGAACGTGATCACCTCCGAACGATTCTCAATAACCTCGTGGATAATGCCATAAAATATGCGATTCCAAAGACTTCCATAGACGCAAAAGTAAGTATGACCGATTTTTCCATTGAATTCAGGTTGTCCAACTATGCGGAAATCATCGAAGATTATGAAGAATACAGTATTTTTAACGAAAATGTCCGGGGCAGTAATGCGAAAGATAAAAACGGGCAGGGGCAGGGGTTATACCTGGCCCGGTTGTTTTGTGAAATATGGGGCGGCGAATTGGCGCTGGAAATTGACCGTAAGGGCAACTATCCCCTGTTCACGTTTCTTATATCTTTTCCAAAACAAATATTAACAACAAATCCTGGCAATCAGGAGGAGGCGGCATGAAAAATATAATAATATGGATTGAAGACCGTCCGGATACGGTAGCGAAAGAGGTATTACTTTGCCGAAAAATGGGGTTTGAAGTGCTTATAGTAGCCACTGTTCATCGGCTTGCGGAAATATTGAAAAAAGAAAAGGAGAACGTGGCATTACTAATCATGGATATTATGCTCTTTACGGTTATATCGCTCGACAGCATCGGTATACCCGATTCATATACAGAAAGCGGGTATCAAGCCGGATGGGTAATCATCGACCGATTCTTAAGACCGAAGGAATTATCGCTTGAACAAGATGATTATAAGACAATACCGATTCTTATTTTAACTACCCAGAGGCTTTATACAGACGACATTCATCGGTTTAATATCCTGAAGAACCGAAATGGGGCCTGGATCAAGTATATTGAAAAAAATGCCATCGGCAAAGTCGAAGGGGAAATGGACGGTAAAACAGCCATCTGGACAGAAAATTTTGAAGCGATTATAAAAAAACTGGAGAAAAATTAAATCATGGAGGGTCAAACAATGTGTAATTTTAGGATCAGTAGAGCGATAATTATTGTATTGCCGTTTTTATTGGTTATCCTTTCAATATTGGTATATACACAGACAAATTCCACTGTGAGTCAAAAAGATGTGACTAACGATAAGAAAACAACACTCCAAGTACAAGGGGGTTCCTTAAAAGACTCCCCCACAAAAGAAGACTTGTCTATCGAGCTATTTCGGCAAATGAGCAATAATACAGATAAGATAATCACATTAATTACTATTGTCATTGCATCTATGTCGATTGTTTTACCACTATTAATTTGGTTTTTAGAATGGCGTACTATAAAAGAAAACAGAGATTTTCAAAATAAAATTGATCTTAACTTGAAAGAGATGAGCGAAAGGCTGGAATTAAGATTCCCAATTTTAATTAAGAATGAAGTTTCAATGTATGAAAGAAATTTTGAGACACAATTGAAGGAGCAGATAAAAAATTATGAGCGTATATTAATTGGACGTATGGAATATGAAGTTGAACCGATAGAGTATAGATTTATGAAAGCTGAAAGATTTCGAAGCGATATCTGGGACCGTTTAATTCCAGAACTGAATAAAGCTCTGGAAAAGCAAAATTGGAGTGACTACCTGAAAGGATGGACCGACTTTCATAAGCTCCAGGAAGCATTATCGCAAATTTTGTCGAAAAATCCCAATGACATATGTAACGGTTTAGGTACATTTGAGAGTCTATATCGAACCGGGATTGTCCCAGAATCGCTGTGGGATATTATTTGCCTTCTAAAAAAACAAAATCGTATGGACAACCTAAGGGTAATCGAGATAGGTCAAAGATTAGCAAAAAAAATGGAAAGGAAATGGGATGATGACATAAAAACTCCTGCCGATAACGATTAAAATATAAGAAGGGATGATCAGCGCTCCCGCCTCATCAAAACACCCCGTATGTGTGCCTGCAATCCTTCGTTTCTTTGTGGCCATTTTTATACCGGCGAAGAGTTGAATTCTTTGTTGTTTTGTTATAAAGTATGGCCATGGAAAAAGCGATAAAGATTATCAATGAAATGCAAGCGGTGGGCATAATAAAAAAATATGCAGTGGGCGGTGCTGTGGCTGCAATATTCTACATTGAGCCGCTCCTTACCTACGACCTCGATATTTTTTTCGTACCTGCTGAAGAGTCGGAAAGTCTTTTAGCACTCTCCCCGGTGTATGACTATTTAAAAGGAAAGGGATATAAACCCGAACAAGAGCACATCATCATTGAGGGGGTTCCGGTTCAATTTCTTCCTATTTACAATGATCTGGTAAAAGAGGCAGTGGATAATGCCGTCCAAATTGAATACAAAGATACGATCGTCAATGTTTTAAGACTGGAGTATTTGCTGGCAATCATGGTTCAGACCTCAAGACCTAAAGATAAACAACGGATAATCAGATTCTTAGATGAAGGAAATTTTAACGAAACCGATCTGGCAGAGATTTTAAAGAATCATAAATTGAAAACGAGATTTGAATTATATCGGAGGCCATGATGGAGTTCTATGCCAATAGAAAGGAAGAAATACAAAAACTCTTTAAAGCAAAAGAGCAGTTTCACCGCGAACGGGGCAAGCTGCCCATCGAGGAAAAAATAAGAATCCTGGTGGAACTTCAGAAAATGGCCATCGATATCCCGACAACCTCCAAAGAAAAAAGATTCAAAAGGGTCTGGGAAATATAAAATGGTATGAGCCGGTAATTAAAATCCTGCCGGGAAGTAGGATTATTTCACTTCCTCATGATGGACCATCCGGTTCCCACAAAAAATTAATATCAATCTCTTCAACGTCGTCGGTCCAATGGTTTTCTTGAATTTTTCGTCCATGCCATACCGGAGGAGTTGTTCTTCCGCTTCGGTTTTCAGTTGATCGATTTGTTTTTGCGGCGGCCCCTGTTTTTTTGCGCCCACCGGCTTGATGTATTTGATTTCTATAAGATATGAATATTTAATGCCGGGATGCTGCACCAACAAAGGCTCAAGCGCCAGGTCGGAGAAGCCCTGGTTCAACTCTTTCTCCGAATGCACAATATATAACGGACTCAAACCAAAATACACATTCCAAAAAACTTGCGCCGCTTTTTCTTCTTTCATTAAATCTCTCAACCCCAGCGACGCCAGCATCAAATCCGCTATATACTTCACCACGGGCTCCCATTCTCCTTTGAACGCCATCCGGTCCATTAATTTTGAGTATTTATATAATTCGATATTGAATATACCTGTTTCTTCATAGGCTTTTTTAAAATAATCATAGTATAGGCATTTGATGGATTCGTTGGGAATAGCCAGGATGGTATTTTCTTCTTCATCCATACCCCGAATCGTCAGCAGGCCGAAGTAATATAGAAGGGAGATAAAATTATCCGGGTGGGTAATTTCATCGATGGGAAAGCCTTTTATGATATGAGAATGAATGGCGCCGTTTTCGATGATTTCTTGCAGTATGGAAAAATTCCCGTTGGTTTTCGGGGTTCCTTTCCGATCGATAATAACAAAATGGTGGAGTTTGTCATAATCGATCCGGACGTTCCTGTCTATCATATCGGTTGGAATTTTATTCCTGACAAGGTACTGTTGCATGAAATATAAAACGTGGACCGTATTAAAAACCTCGATGTCCGAATCGATGGAGAAACGGTAGTGATTATACCACCGGCTCATGATTCCCAGGAGTTCCCCGGTGGGATGAAGGATTTTGCCGTTTTCCCTGTAGTACTCGATCATTTGTACGACTTCTTCCCGCGTGAACCCCATCATATCGTTTAGATCCGGGTCAAGGGAAATATTGGTGGCGATGTTAAACCCGGAAGTGACGTCATCCAGGGTAATGGGAGAGACGCCGGTCATGAATAAACGGGAAATCGATGATCCGCTCCCGGTAGTTCCGGCTTTAAGGGTATTAAAAAAAGCCCGGAAAAAACCTTCCCCATGGGTGATATCGATGAATGCCTGCTCCCCGGAAGTGGATAAGATGGTATTGGCAAAATTGTCGTATTCATCAATGATGACATACAATTTTTGCTCCTTTTCCTGGCAATAATATAAAAGTGTATCCAGTACAGCAGAAGCGCTTTTTAGGGAATCGAAGCGGTTCAAGGCTTTCTCAATATCGATACCGAGCATTGTTCCGTATTTCTTTATAAAAAAGCCGACGGTGTTTTTAATATTCCCCAGGAAAGCTTCCTCAACCATGGATATACCGGGTTCGATCCTGGAAAAATTGAATTTCAAAACCAGGTAGCTATTTTTTCCTTCCGTAGGATTCCGGTGGATATAAGTTCCTTCAAACAAAGAATCAAACCGGTCTTTTCGGTAAATATCATAATATTCTTCCAGGGTGGCAAGAAACAATGATTTTCCAAATCGACGCGGCCGAATGAGAAATAAAAATCCCCCTTTTTCCTCGATGGTCCTGATAAATCGTGTTTTATCAACATAATAGAGATTCTCTTTCCTGAAATCTCCGAAATCCGATTTGCCATACGGAATACTTTTTATTCGCTGCTCTTCTTTCATATTCCTATCTTAAACAAAAAGAGCCCATTTGTCAACCTTTCCTTTTGTTATAAAAAATTTTGGGAGGGCCCAGGGAACCCTTTTCTAAAAGGGTTCCCTGGTCGTCGAAGACAATATTACTCGAGCCAGATTTTTATCAATTCATCTTCTTCGTCTACCTCTACCAGCGTAGTAGGGCCGCTCTTCTTCAGGATTTCAATTACTTTTTTGAAATTCACATCGCCGCACTTTTCTTTGATCTTTAAATCGTCTTTCCCTTCGGTGAACATCTCCAACAGCGCGAACGGGACCTTGACGGTGACTGTCTCCTTGTTCGCTTTCTTATCGAAAACTGAAATTTTAATCCAGGTAACATCGCCGCTGCCGCCGGCTTTGACCGCGTTCTTGATAACCTTATAATCTTCATCCGAACTTCCCATTACCAGGAAAGCCGCCGCCAAAAATGTAACCATCATAACCATAACCAACACATAATTTTTTTTCATTTTATCCTCCGGTTTATTTTATTTGTTTTTTTTTAGTCTACCCATATTTTAAAAACAACATCTTCCGATTCGATGCGCACCAATTCAGGCGTTTCAGCCAGCGTCGCCAGGAGCCGGGCCACGTTGTATCCCTTTTTGGTCAACATCTCTTTTTCCTTTTCCGGTACGGAATCCAACGCCAACTTTGCCAACACAAAAGGAATGGTAATGGAAAAGGAGTCCTTTTTTGTTTTTTTATCATAGGCCTGGATGTGCAGCATCTGTTTTTCAATGCCCCGGGTTTTGGCCACTTCTTTCAAATGATCCGGGTTTATGCGCATTAATGCCAGTTTTGCCCGGTCCACCAATTCGTCATCGCTCTCGCCGGCCACAATCTTTTTAAGCACCGGTACGGCCGTCTCGGCTATTTTTTTATCGTCCGCATAACTCAGCTTAAAGGCCGCATAATAACGCACCATCCGGTCGCCGCTCTCAAGGAAACCGATAACCGGGGCCAGGTATTGTTTCTCTCCTTTTTGGTATAGCTGGAAATCCAGGTCGATCATGGCAATTTCCGCTTCCTCCCTGAGACTGGAGTTGGTGGAAATTTTCAAATATTCCGTATACGCTTCCAGCGCCGGTTTTACCTGGTCCAGTTCTTTCAAGCACCAGCCTTTGTAAAATAAGGCGGATGGATAATTGGGGCTCTTGGGGAATTGGGCCAACCAATGCTCCAGTTTTTTCAATGCCGGGTCCCAATTCCTGTCGAAAATTTCCAGTTTGGCTTTTTCCAGCAGTTCCTTATCATCCGGTCCGGTTTGTTCCGCCTGCACCCCCTGCGTCCATGAGCGGACAGGTAACAAAAGGACGAGCAGGAAAAGGATTAGAATATATCGAACTGTTTTTTCAATTGTGTTTCTCTTCATATTAAACCTCCTTGTAAGAGATATCTTTATCTACCAGGCGCAATTTCAGCAGCAGCCGTTCCTTGCGGATATAATCCTGGAGGCGCTGCAGTTCCTTGCAGGAGCCCTTTTCGTCTAGTTCCACCATTTCGTAGAGCAGCCATTCGATTTTTTTCAGTAACCGGCGGGCGCTTAACAATTCGGGGTTGGAGAGGTCCTGGTTAAAATAGCGGTTCTTATTTAACAACTCCCGGACCCGCTGCCGGCTGGCCCCGCCGGACCAGGCGGCGGCGCCGTCTTCGTCGCACTGGCGCATCAAATCGGTCAGTAAGAGCTGGGTTTGCAGGAAATACCCCTGCATCTCCCGCCGGGTCAGCGTCGTTTCCAGGCGGCTAATGAGTCCTTCGTCGCCGGGTTTAAAAATTTCCTCCAGCGCTAAAGGACGCTGGGGGGCGTGGTAAAACAGCAGATAACCGAGGCAGATGCCCAGGATAAAGACGCCCGCCATCGCAGGGACCGCCAGTTTCCAACCCAACGTCGGGAGGGAGAAACCCCATGATGGCCGCCGAGCCCGGACGCGCTGCCGGGATTCATCGATACGAATGCCGCGGCTGATGTCCAGTGCGTTTTCTTCCCAATCGATGGTTTCCATAACCGCTTCGGCCGCGTCGCCCACGCGCCGGGTCTCGCTGTAAATCTCTTTGAGGATGGCGTATTCGCGGCTGCAGCGG
Organism: Candidatus Aminicenantota bacterium; assembly: GCA_026393835.1. Lineage (GTDB taxonomy): Bacteria > Acidobacteriota > Aminicenantia > UBA2199 > UBA2199 > JAKAGC01. Next base: position 39,373 of record JAPKZK010000042.1, read on the forward strand.
GAACAGGTATGCAAATGATTTTCCATTACCTTTGACCGCGGATCGGCGCCGGCCAGTTCCCCGGACAGGTAATCCATCATTATTTTCTTAATCTCTTTACATTTATATTCTTTCATTTTGTCGCCCTACCCAATCTCCATCCCTTTAACAGGTGCACGCATCAGCCGCTTGCCCAGGTTTTTCACGGCCCGGTGGTATTGGGATTTGACTGTTCCCACCGATATGTTCAATATACGGGAAATCTCTTCGTGTTTTAAATCGCTGTATTGTTTGAGCATGAAGATCATTTGCTGACGTTTTGACAGGCTCATCACGCATTTTCTCAGGGTATGCTTGAAATGCAAGCGGTCCATCTGGCTTTCAGGGTTGGTGGTTTCACGGTCCCGGTTTTCATAGAACTCATACAATTCCCTGTCGTCTGTTTTTTTCTTCTTGAATTTGCGGTAAAAATCGACGCACAAACGATAGGCGATGCGGTACACCCAGTTTTTAAAGGCAGTTGGACTGTCGTTGTCCGAATGTTCGAAGCGGTGGATCTTTTCGTAGACCCTTAAAAAAGTTTCCTGTACTATTTCCATGGCGTCATCCTTGTCCTGGAAGAACCCGAAAGCCAGTTTAAAGACTTTTCGTTGATAGAGGGCCACCAGTTCCGTAAAGGCATCGTGGTCCCCTTGCTGCACCTGGCGGATAAGTTCATTTTCCTTCCGGTTTTCGGCATCGTTCAACTCCTTTAATTCTTGTATTTCTTTCATAGTTCCATTATACCAGACCACAGGCAATCCAGTCGCTTAACTTAAAAAAAGCAGCGCTGCCATTAAAAAAATAATCAAAATCATCTTTTTTAACATCGTTCAACTCCTTGCTTCATATTAAAAACGGGGGCATTCGGAAAAAGGTTTACACCGGGAAAAATTTTGCCACCAAGAGACTGCACACCAAGGCACCAAGGTTTTTTTTATGATAAGCCCCTTAGTGAACCTTTGTGCCTTTGTGCCTTGGTGGCTTTTTTCATACCAGTGTTGTTTTGTTTCCCTGTTTACACTATAATGATGCTTTCCAGTTTAAAACATGGAGGATATCGAATGAAGACATCCAAAAAGGTTTTTGGGATTTTGATATTTGCAGCAATTGCGGTCATTTCTATCGCGGCCCAAAATGCCCTTAAAAGTCCCACACCGTCCGCGGAAGTAAAAGATATAAAGAAATTATTAGAAACCGTTCGTTCAAGCGGCGTTCCCCAGGTATTTCCCTCTGACCAGACCAGGTATGCGGGAACAATGAAAGGGATATTCTATAAAGGGGCGCCCTATAAAGGGAAAAAAACCCGCGTATTCGCCTGGTACGGCATCCCGGAATTGAAGCCCGGCAAAAAATGTCCCGCCATGGTGCTGGTGCACGGCGGCGGGGGCACTGCTTATGAGTATTGGGTAAAACGCTGGAACAATAAAGGATTTGCCGCCATTGCCATCGATACCGGCGGCCGTATCCCCAGGCGGAACGATAAAAAAGTCAAAATAGGCTTCCATGACAATCCCGGCCCTGACAAAGATAAAATATTCGTGCTGGAAGGCAATGATATCCAGGATCAATGGTCATATCACGGCGTCGCCGATGTTATCCTGGCAAACTCGCTGATACGTTCGTTTCCCGGCGTGGACCCGGAAAGGGTTGGGGTAACGGGGATTTCTGTGGGCGCTTACCTGGCCTGTATTGCGGCGTCGGTAGACGACCGGTTTAAGTGCTGTGTTCCGGTTTACGGCTGCGGTTTTTGGAATGAAGGGCCGCCCTGGGCCGCCAAACTGCAAGCCCTGGGAAACAATGGCCAGAAATGGCTCGACATGTGGGATGTCTCTTTATATCTAAAAGATATTAAAATACCCATGCTGTGGGTATCTTTTGTCAATGATAAAAATTTCCCACTTCCCGCGCTGCAAAAGTCTTATAGTCTGCCTAAAGGTAAACAAACGCTCTGCATCCGGAGCGATTGGACGCATTCTCATTGGCAGGGGATGAAGGTTGGGGAAATAGCCGCTTTTGCGGAAAGCGTATTGGATAATGGAAAACCCCTGGCTGAAGTTTTGGAGCAAGGCCGGAACGGCAGCGAAGCGTGGTTAACTTTCGCTTCCCAGGTCCCGGTGGTTAAGGCGGTATTTAATTATACCACGGATTCGGGAGTATGGAAAACCCGTCGTTGGAAAGCGTTCAAAGCCAAATTAGACCCCGTGAAAAATAGGGTTACCGCCGCGATCCCCGGTGGAACGACTGTTTATTATATCCATCTTTTCGATGAGCGGAAGTTGATTGTCAGCGCCCCACATGTGGAACTTCCTCTTTCGGAGCTGCCTTTTTTTTCACATATGATAAAATATCACTGTGACCAGTCAAAAAAATCCACCCCGTAGATTTTTGCGCCTAAAAGAAAAAGGCCGGGATGGGGGAGGCGATCCCGGCCTTTTGTTTAAATGGGAACGTATTCTATAATTAACGTTCGCTTATTAATGTATTATAGTAACTCGAGTTTATCTACCCAACCGCAATCGGAACCACTGCTGGCGCTGCCGTCCTTGACATAGGTCCACTTGAGGGTATGGGCGCCGCTGGTAACGGTATAGGTTTTCTGCGCCCAGTTGACAGTTCCGGAAATCGAGGTTTTTAGGACGCCGTCAATGTAGAATCTCAGGTAATCGTAATTGGTTTCCGAGGAGACTTTCCAGTAGAATTTAACCGAGGTTTTACCGGTGATAGCGGTTTCCATGGAAGAGCTCTGGCTGTGGGTAATCACGGGGCTCTGGGCCGCGTCGCCGCCGTAGTAGGTAGTGGTGGTCTGGGAATACCAACTGCCGGTCCCCGACAGGGTAAAAGTCAAGCCGGGATAGTCTACTGCTTCGGCGATGGGGTCCGACGCCGGGGCCGCGATCTCGAGCTTATCCACCCAACCGCAGTCGGAACCGCCAACGGTACTGGCATCCTTGCTGTAGGTCCATTTCAGCGTATGGGTCCCGGCGGCGATATTGTTCGATACCTGGGTCCAATCTACCGTACCGGAAATTTGGTTTTTCTGGACGCCGTCG
>JAPKZK010000065.1 GCA_026393835.1 Candidatus Aminicenantota bacterium
TTTTTGATCAGGGAAATAGAGGGACAGATACTTCAATTATTGGAAAGGTAGGTACAGTTAAAAAATAAAATGAGGGGCGCGGTTATTTCAATTTTTGCATTTTAAGGCCTTTTCTGGACAATGATCGGTTGTAATAACACATATTGCCATTTTTCAATTCCGCCAGGGCTTCCTTCCTTTCCTGTGGTGCGCCCACACATAACTCCGCCACAGCTTTTTCCAGTTCCTTGATCTTCTTTTCCTTCTCTGTCAACAGCTCATCCTTTTCTTTAAGCACTTTATCATGCGTTATAGGATCAAACCTGTCCAGTTTGATTTTCACATCGTTTAATTGTTTATCCGAAGAAGAACTCAATATAAGTGTCACCACCAGGGCAATCACCGCGAGTACAAATCCCAGGATGCTGGCCCAGATTGCCAGGGAAGATAAACGTTTTTTATTTATCTTTTTTACCTTCGGGGAAACCGGGGCGTCGCCATCATTTGTAACCGGGGGCAAATGCTTTTCCGCGGCCAAGAGGCGTTCCTGAAGGGAAACATGGTCCGCCTTTTCCAGCAGGAAAGAAACCAGGCCCCCTTTATCCAACCGGGAATAGCCTTTCAGCCCAAACTCCCGCGCCAGGCCGCACAATTGCTCAACCGTGCACTCCATCAACAAACCTTCAAGGGTTTCTCCGGTCATTCATGTCTCCAGTGTCCATGCGGAAACGTCTTTAAAGATAACCTTATATCATTGGAGAAATGTATTGTCAAGAAAAGGGAGTCGGGGATGTCAGGGATAGAATGATGAATGATGAAGAAAAACAAGGAAGAGAGGAAGCGCGGAGAAAAGCAGAAGAGTCCGTGTCTGTCCGTGTTCGTCCGCGGCTAAATCGGTATTGAGGCCAGTATATCTTCCAGGTGGTATACCATGTAGAAAGGAAGGGAAATAAGCCGGAATAACGAACCATCCGGCCTCTTGACATTCTGGACGATAAGGTTCCCGGAGTGGATTCGCACGGCCAGGGGCGTATTGCTTTCGCTCATAAAGAGATGCAGCGATTTTAAACGTCCATCTTTCCCTGATTTTACTTCGATGGGAAATATCCTGGATTTAAATTGGATTAAAAAATCGATCTCCGCGATGGATTTCTTCCCGAATAAAGTAACGGCAATGGTTTTCCCTACCTGTCTGGCGCCCCTAATAATCAGGGGTTTTCGTTTTTCCTTTTGAGACTACTGAGCAAAGAAAGTAAGAATGTTTCGATTGAACATAAGCAGATTGTATTATTTACAGGGTTATTTTTTAAGTTTTTTGTATCAAAACCAAACCTATTTTTTGGGTTTCTTGTATCAAAACCAAACCTATTTTGAAGACATCTTATGTTCCGGCGTTTCGAGGGAATTCCCGGCAGAAAAAAACTTCACTCTTCCCTGCTTTTCCTTACCTTCTCACCCTCCTACCTTCTCACCTTCTGTTTTTTCCCCGCTCTTCCGCTTTTTTCTTCATCATTCATCATTCATCATTCATCATTCTATTTATTTTACTCATTCATCATTCACTAATTAGAGTTTCGGTCATTTGCTTTTTGGTCATTTGGATTTGTTTCGACTTTCCAATTTCGTGCTTTTTTAGAATAACGTATCCCTCCCCCCGGCTGTCTTTCGATTGATATTCAAGTGAAAATGTTGTTTAATATTTCAAGCAAAAATTAGAAGGGGAATAAAACGAATGAATGTTGACATTTTCCAGGCTTATGATGTTAGAAGGAGTTACCCCCCGGGCGATAATGTTTGAAGGGTATTCAGTAGTAGGGGGGCATTTTCTAAGCGTCCCCTATCCCGCTATTTATTTGCGTTTAACTCCGCCCTTTCGTATCAGTCCCAATCCTGAGAGGTAAATATCCGGGACATCGATCCGTTCTCCCAGGCGTTCCCGGAAAATCCCCAGGTCTACCAGGTAATCGATAAATTCTCTTGAATCAGCGGCAGGCGGTTTAATATCCGGTATGGAATCGGACCAGGAATCCTCCCAATTTTTGGCCAGCAATTTTTGAAGTTCCTTCCGGGACCAGGGCACCAGTTTATCTTCCCTGATTCTTTTCTTTATACCGTCAAGCCAGGGCCATTCGAAGTACGCTTGAGTAACGTGATCGTTGGATATATCGTCTAAAGCCCTTCGTAAAGATGCGGGTCGAAAAAGGTTGGATCCTTTTGCACCCGGATTATCCCTTTCTTTTCCGGCAGTTATCTCAAAAAGTCTGACCAGCAAACGTGGGGTAACAATTTTCTTGCTGTCCCGGAGATGATCCAGCACCCAGGAAAAACTCTGGCCCTTCCGGTTGCCTGCCCCCATGTATTTCCCAATTATCCGCTCGATAAAGGGTCGGGCGTCTTCGGCATCGCTTAAATCGGGAATATATCCGAATATTGGATCCTTGTCTTTCTTAAACGGAATTTTTGAACTTTTACAATAGTTATATAAATCGTCGCTTGCATTGGCAATTCGTTTTATCAGCATGGAAAATAGGTTTTTATCGCTCCAGGTTAATTCCACACGGTTGGCAGCCAGTTTTGCCAGATCAGCTCCGCCAACGCTCGAATGGCGGCGGAATAAATCGGAACGTAAAAAAATTTTAGAACGAATTCTTCTCCACCTCCGGGAATAATTCGACCAGAAAGCGATCAGCCCCCGGACAGCTCCTGTCATGGCATCCCAATCGGCGCCCCCAAGAGTATCCAGCTCATCATACCCGATGAATATCCAGGAATCCTCTTTTAGAAGTTTTTGATCCAGGTCGTCGAGAGCAATAAGGGGTTTGTTTCCCAATTGATCAAAAGTTTTAAGAATCGCATTGGTATCCGCGCCAGGGACATTCACCAGGTTATCGAACGGCGAATTCTGAAGGTATCGATGGAGTTTCCTGACTAGGTAAGCAAACCAGAAGTCTATTTCTTTTCCCGAGGATTTCATGACGATCTTTATGGCTTTATGACCTGCAAAATCTTGATCGGAAAAGCTGTGGGCTACCCAATTGAGATGCAGGGTGTCCTTGTAAGGCAGGCGGTGTATGGGATCGAAGGGTTCCAGGTAAGGCAGTAATTCATTTTCGAAAACAGCCTTGAATAGGGCCGATTTGCCTGTTCCCCGGTCTCCTACCACAAGAACAACATCGGGATCAAAGGCCCTGAGGTGTTGGGTTATAGGGCACCAGTACTTTGGAAAATCAGTGTTATTTTCTGATTCCGTCACCCCGTATCCAAGGAAACAAAGTTGATCCAGCAATATTTTTTGGGTATCTTTTTTGAATTTGCTCATGATTAAACCCCTTCGAAATTTTTGAGAATACGTTCCGTAAGTGTCTTATAATCTTCGGAATCACTAAGTAACTGCGCAATATCATCGATTTGGCGATAATTGGATAAACGGTCGTCGTATTGGATCGATACAGGATTATGTGGGGCATCCGATGTTTCTATATCTTCAAGTCCCCACATATTATCGCCGGGAATTTCCGCATAATAGGATTCGGTGAATTCATCTCTTGAACGTTCGGCAAATTCTTCCCTGGATTTTTGTGCCAGGTCGGCATCTCGCGGGACCATTGCTTGAACCAGGATTAAATCCGCCTGCGAACGTTCTGCACGAATATTTTGAACTCCTAACCGTTCGATTATCAATTTCAAACCCCGCCAGCTTTGTTCCGATGATGTCCCAAAAATCACATTTAGATGAGCAAAACCTCCCGCCAATACGCCTGCCGGAATAGCTAGACCGGCGCGGACATCGATTAAAATCCAATCCGGTTTTAAATTTTCATTAACATCTTCAAGCAATCGATAAAAAATATGCCCCCTGGGATTATCCGCATACGGTTCTATATCCAGGCGGGCCAGTTTCCATAAATAATTTTCGTCTATTCGTCCTGCAGGAATAACAAGGATTTCACCCGCCCCGGTTACGTTTTCACGCCGGCAGGCATGGTAATAATCTCTAAAGTCGATATGATTGAATTTTTTTTCAAGTATATAATCGGCCACTCCCCACCGGGCAGTCGTACCATTTTCATCCGCCGCAAGAAGCGAACCGACCCCTGGAGCATCGAGGTCGGCATCGATAACCGCGACCCGTTCGCCGGCCCTGGCGCGCTGGACCGCAAATGCAGCCAATGCCGTCGTCCTTCCCACTCCTCCTTTAAAAGAGTAGAAGGTAAGAATCGGTGGTTCTTTTGAACTCTGGCGACCGGGTTTTTTCCACGGGGGATCCAATAATGGTGCAACCCAGCCTCCATGAGTTCGATAACGCCCCACTATTCTCAATCGAGGCTCGTTCACATCCGGTTCGCCTTCATTCCACACCGTATCGTAAACTTTTTTATCCAAATGTGAAGCTTTTTTATTTGAAACCCACATCGAATCCGTATCTGCCAGTTTACTGAAATCCGCTAACTTTTCTCTTCTTTTTTTCTTCATTTTAATAGTAAAAGAAATTTTAATCGAAAACCCTCAAAATTTCAATAGATAGTTATTGAATATAAAAAATCAGGAATAATGAAGTTTTGGGCGAACATACTAAACCATGGCTGCCGAAACCATTCCCTTATACTCTTCTTTGAACTTATGAAACGAAGCCAGCGTTTCATAACGCAGTAAAGGGATACGTTTCATGTGGTCCAGGAGTTCCCGGATATCCCCTGGAAGCGAATCCAGGGTTTCCGGGGCAGGTTTCGTTTCTAATACTGTTTTCGATAGTTCCTGTTGTTTTTGTTCTTTCTCCCGGTAGTACATCGGTCCCTTTTCGCAGATCAACCAATCCAACGAAATATTAAACTTATTTCCCAATATTCGCATGGACATGATACCCGGGCAAGTCTTCCCGTTTTCATTTCTTAAATAACTGCTTCGCATCAACCCGAACTCGGAAGCCATTTGGGGGCCTGAATTGTTTAATGCCTCGCGGATCTTCTTCAACCTGTAACCGATATCTTTCAATAAGTCTTTTCTGTTCATCCTAACCTCACTGTGTTTTAAACTAATTTTAAAACCTCATTATACTCCAGCCGGAGCAAATATGCAACTTTTTAATGGAACATCGCTTCATCGGAAACACTATATGAACCAAAACAATCTATACATGCATCATGATGATACCCATATGCGTCCCAACGAACCATCGATTCTTCAACAAAATACGTATATGCATCCTATTGAAGCATATATGATTCTTATTGATGCATATAGCTATAGCCTATCCGAAAAGTCATGGATGCTTTGATATATAAAATTTTGTAGGGAACAGGCATTGCCTGTTCCTACGACGCATTTGAGGAACTGGATGCGGAGGAAGCCGCAATTGAAGAAAGAAAAAAGTTACAGATGCCCCTCCAGCACTTGAAAACCTTGCAAGATTTTTCCCGGGTCTTACCGGTTGCTTTATTCTTCGATTTCGACTAAAATTATGTCTGCATGAAAACCCATAGAAAATTCAAATGCTGTCTTTTCTTCCTGTTCTTCATTTTCGGCGCGGCCCTGTTTATCGACGCAGAAGGCGGCCCAACTACCCCGGCCGATAATTTCCAATTCGAGTACATCACCATGCGCGACGGACTCTCCCAGAGCAGTATCAATTGCATCCTGCAGGACAGCGTGGGCTTCTTATGGTTCGGCACCCAGGACGGACTCAACCGGTACGACGGCTACGAATTCAAAATATTTAAAAACCAACCCTTTGATAGAAATTCATTGTCCAATAACTGGATACAAACCATGGTGGAAACCGAACCCGGCGTCCTCTGGATCGGCGCCTGGGGCGAAGGACTCAACCGCTTCGATACCCTGAAAAACCAGGTAACCCGTTACAGCCACACCCCGGGAAACCCAAAGGGGCTAAGCCACAACAGCATCCGGGCCCTGTGCAAAGATACCCCCCGGGCCCTCTGGATAGGCTCCAGGGGGGGCGGGCTGAGCCGGTTGGACCTGGAGACAGACGCCTTTACCCATTATACCCATAACCCCAACGACCCATATTCCCTCAGTCATAATGAAGTTACTGCCATTTATAAAGATACCGACGGCGACCTCTGGGTCGGCACATCAAAAGGATTAAACCGTTTCGACCCACAAACCCGGAAATTCACCCGGTGCTTTCACAACCCCGGCGACCCCGGCAGCTTGAGCAGCAATGCCGTGACCGCCATCGCCGGCGACGGCAAAGGAAACCTCTGGATCGGCACATTAAATGGCGGTCTGAACCTATACATCCCCAATGAGCGGGAGCGAGAGCGGGGGGGCCGCTTTCAACATTTTAAAAATCAGGCCAACGATCCCAACAGCCTGTGCAGCAATACCATATCCAGCATCCTGGCAGACAGCGGCGGCCGCGTCTGGGTCGGGACAGGCGCCATCGAAATTAACGGCGGCGGAGTGTCCCGGCTCACATACAACACCGGTTCCGGCCAATGGGAAGTCGCCAATTACGCCGGCAAACTCACGACAGCGACAGCCACTTCCGGTACGTCCCCCAGGCTCAGCGACCAGACCATACTATCCATCGCGGAAGACAGCGGCAGTAACCTCTGGTTCGGCGCCCTACAACAGGGATTAAATAAACTCAGTACGCGCAGATTTAAATTCAATCATTACTCCCTCGACCCGGTCAACCCCAACAGCCTGAACGACAATTCCATATTATCGATATATGAAGACGAAGCAGGTATCTTGTGGCTGGGTACTTTCTCCGGCGGCCTGAATCGTTTCGACAGGAAAACAAACCGGTTTACTTATTACAAACATGACCCCAACGACCCCACCAGCCTCAGCAGCAATTCCATCTGGGAAATCTACCGCGACCGCTCCGGGACCTTCTGGCTGGGAACCGGCAGCGAAGGGATCAACCGCTTTAATCCCAAAACCGGGGCGGCTGCCCGTTTTAAGCATGACCCGGACAATCCCTTCAGCATCAGCAGCAACGACATCACCTCTTTATTTGAAGACAGTTCGGGAAACCTCTGGATCGGCGCCTGGAGGGGCGGCTTAAACCGTTTGGACAGGGAAACCGGGCGATTTTATAACTACCCCCTCGACCCCGCCTATCCAGGTCCAAACGGTTCTGTCATGGATATCTACGAGGATAAAAACAAAGAATTGTGGTTTTGTACCTTTGGGCAAGGATTGGTAAAGATGAACAAAGCCGCCGGCAGCATCGAACCTTCGTCCGTAAATTATCAATTTTATCGCCATAACCAGGACAACAAAAACAGTATCAGCTCCGATTACCTGTTCACCATGCTGGAGACGGAAAAAGGAGAAATCTGGATCGGCTCCAACTTCGGCTTAAACCGTTTCGACAGGAAAACCGGCGTTTTCACCAGTTTTTCCGAAAGCGATGGCCTTTGCAACAACGTGGTATACGGGATCATCGCGGACGGCGATGATTTGTGGCTCAGCACCAACGGCGGCATCAGCCAATTCAACACCGTGACGACGATTTTCAAAAACTATGATACCGGGGACGGCGTCCAGGCTCTGGAGTTCAACCAGGGCGCCTTTTTCAAAAGCCGCGGCGGTGAAATATTTTTCGGCGGCAACAATGGGTTTAATGCCTTCTTTCCTCACCGGGTCGCCAATAACCCCCATATCCCACCCATTGTCATCACCAACTTTAACACCCTTGATTCGTCCATCAAACTTCCCGGGGCCACATATGCCCTGGACCGGATCCCGTTGAGTTATCAAAGCCGTTTTTTTTCCTTCGAATTTGCCGCTTTGGATTTCGAAAACCCCGGCAAAAACCGTTACGCTTACAAACTGGAAGGCTTCAACAAAGGCTGGATTCAATGCGACAGTCGTCGGTATGCAAGTTTCACCAACCTGGCAGGCGGCGAATACAATTTTCGCGTCAAAGGCTGCAATAACGACGGCGTCTGGAATGAAAAAGGGGCGGCCATCCAGATTATCATTACTCCGCCATTCTGGTTGACCTGGTGGTTCAGGACCTTTATCGTCCTGCTGGTGGTGGGCCTGTTTCTCCGGCTGCTGCACTCCCGCACCCGGCGCTTGAAACATAAAATGGAAGAAGAGCGCCTGCTAAACGAATTAAAATTGAAAACCGACTTTACCGCCATGCTGGTTCACGATTTACGAAATCCCCTGCAGTGCATCATCGGTTATTCCGACCTCCTGGCGGACAAAGCATTCCCCGGATCTATCCAGCTATTTAACGAACGTATCAAAATGTCTTCATCCACCATGTTGAATTTGATCAACGATATGCTGGACCTATCCAAATTCGAAGCCGGGAAAATGGTGATTCACCCGGAACAAACCAACCTGGTGGATATCCTCAACGATAACATCCGCTTGATAAAACCCCTGCTGGAGCAAAAACAAAGCCGTTTCGAACTTCACCTGGAGGCGCTGCCCCCGGTCTCGGCGGACCCGGTGCGTATTTCACAGGTTGTCAATAACTTCCTGGCCAATGCCCTGAAATTTTCCCCTGACGGCAGCGTGATCACAATCGCGGCGCGAATGATCCATGAAGACAGCCGCAATTTCCAGGAGGTCGCCGTGGCAGACCAGGGCCCGGGCATCCCCCCGGAGAAACAAGAATTTATTTTCTCCAAATACACCCAGGTGGAGCAGAAACTGCAAATGCCGGTCAAAGGAACCGGGCTGGGGTTGGCCGTGTCCAGGCTAATTATCGAAGCGCACCGGGGCGACATCGGTTATCGCCCCACAGTTCCCGGCGGCAGCGTCTTCTTCTTCCGGATACCTTCGGATTGAACTTTAAGAACCATTATTAAATCCTGCCCGCGAAACACGCGAAACACACGAAACACACACACACAAAAAACAAATCAAGGGATTCCGCCGGGAAAGGTAACCATTTTTTAGCGGCCCCCCGGGAGGCCGGGCTTGAAAGGCCGGTAAGGGATGAAAAGGTAACGATATTTTACATTTACAGGTCTTCCCCCGCTGTGATATAACCATTTATATTGCAAAACAATCAGCCAACAAAAAAAAGGAGGAACATCATGTTTCGTTTCAATTTAAAAAAAATCATGCCTGTGCTCGTATTGGGAATGATGCTGTGTATCTTTCCGAATGCCCTACTGGCGCAGGAACAGGACCTTGAGATACATTACATCAATGTCCAGCAAGGACAAAGCACATTGGTCATCGGCCCCGATGGAACCACCATCTTATACGACGGCGGCAACGAATTCAAAGGGACCAATGAAGTGGCGCCGTATCTATTGGGTATCGGCATTCCCACCACCCAGGCGCTCGATTACATCGTCGTTTCACACCGGGATACGGATCATTATATGGGACTAACCGAGGTCATCGGTTATGGGTATGATGCGCTGCACATTTACGACAACGGCAGCAACAAGTACAACCCCTTTGTCCAGGCTTTCCTCGACGCCGCGGCGACTACCACCGCCGGTGAGGTGCTTCCCATGCCCCTGGGAACCGTCATAAACCTCGGTAACGGCGCCACCGCCACCTGTGTGGCGGTAAACGGTTCAGTTATCGGGACCGGCGCCGTACCCGGCGGACAGGATAATGAAAATGACCGCTCCGTCTGTTTATTAATTAAGTACGGCGATTTCGAATACCTGGTCACCGGCGACATGGGCGGCGGTTCCGACGACTACGCCTGCACCGGCCGCAGCACCACCCAGGTCAATATCGAAACCCCGCTGGTCCACGCCATCATGCCGGCCGGCGCCAATCCCCTGCTTTCCCAGTACGGCGTTGAAATCGCCCACGTTGGCCATCACGGCAGCGAAAGCAGCACCAACCCCGATTATATGAACATCCTCACCCCCACGGTGGGTTGTATCTCCGTGGGCGCCGGACAGGGAGTCGATTGGTTTCATCCGCGCATCGATGTCGTGGAGAGTGTATTATTGGCGCAGGCTTCCTGCATCACCGCCCCCGCGGCCCTGGTGCTTCAAACCGAAGAAGGCGACCCCAGCGGCTACAAAACCAGTTTTTCCGGTTATTGCGTGGGCGATATGGTGATTTCCACCGACGGCGTCAACACCTATTCCATCAGCGCCAACGGCGCGGTTAGCCAGGGACCCGATGAGCGCACCGCCGCCGGACTACCCCAGACATATTACTTCGACGAATACAACGCCGTGGATAATGCCCCTATCATTTACAATGTCCATGACGAAAACGGCAGCCGGACTTCGGTAGATATAGCCTGGAGCACCAATGAAGCGGCCTCTTCCGTCGTTAGATACGGGACCGCCACGGGTTCCTATCCCTACACCGCCGGCAGCAGTTCCCTGGTTGTGAGCCACCAGGTAACCATTTCCAATTTGACCGCCTTTACCGCCTACTATTATATCGTCGAATCCACCGACGCCACCAACCACACCGCCGCCTCGCAGGAACATATATTCCTGGCCGTCAATCCCGAAGATATCAAAGTGGTGTTCAGTGAAGTTTTTTACGACACACCGGGAACAGATACAGTGGAAGAATGGATCGAACTGTATAACAACTCACCCGTAACCGTCGATATCGGGGGCTGGAAAATAACCGACAATAACGGCTCCGGTTCCACGTTTACCATTCCGGCCGGTTCAACCATTGCCCCGGCGACCTATTACACCATTGCCGTTAACAGCGCCGGTTTTATAGCACTTTACGGCTATGACGCCGATATTTACGGGGCCATCCCCAGCATGAACAATGACGGCGACGCCCTGGTATTGAAAAACAAATCCGGGACCCTTATGGATGCCGTAGGCTATGAAGGCGGTTCCACCGCCGGACTTCCCACAGGGTGGGGCAGCGCCGCCGATCCCAGCGCCGGAACAGGTTACACCATCGTACGGACAAGTCCTACCGAAGATGCCGATACCTATGCGGACTGGTCCACGGACAGCGGCAATGGATATCCCCAGACCCAGTTCATGAATGATCCGGCCCAGATGAAGGTAGTATTCAGTGAAATATTCTACGACACGCCGGGAACAGACTCCGTGGAGGAGTGGATAGAACTCTATAATAACTCCCCCATGACAGTTGACATCAGCGGCTGGACCATCAGGGACAATAACGGTACAGGGACGACCTATACCATTCCCCAGGGCAAGAATATCGCCCCCCACACCTATTATACCATTGCCGTCAACAGCGCCGGGTTTAATGCCATATATGGCTACAACGCCGACCTCTACGGCGCGATCCCTTCCCTCAACAATGACGGCGACGCGTTGATCCTGAAAGACAGCTACGGTGCAGTCAAAGATGCCGTCGCCTGGGAAGGCGGGGCTTCCGCCGGCGTTCCCACCGGATGGGGCAGCGCCGCCGCCCCCAATGCCGCCACGGGCGAAACCATTGTACGTACGGATGTTACGGTGGATACCGGCGCTTATACCGACTGGTCCACCCTCGCCTCAAACGGGTTCCCCCAGACGCAGGCGCTGAACTACCGGGTGGTGTTCAATGAAGTTTTTTACGACACCCCGGGCACAGACTCAGTGGAAGAATGGATCGAACTTTACAACAACTCTCCCATAACCGTGAATCTCAGCGGCTGGAAAATTACCGATAATAACGGCAGCGGGGCCACCTTCACCATCGCCGATGGGAAAACCATTGCCCCGGGAACATTCTACACAATCGCTGTCGACAGCGCCGGGTTTAATGCCTTATACGGCTACGACGCCGACCTCTACGGCGCCATTCCCTCCCTGAACAACGATGGCGATGCGCTGCTATTGAAAGACAAATACGATAATATTATCGATGCTTCTGCCTGGGAAGGCGGGGCTTCCGCGGGCGTCCCCACCGGATGGGGCAGCGCCTCTTTACCCAGTGCAGCCACGGGCAGCACCATTGTGCGAACCGATAAAACCGTGGATACCCATACCTATGCCGACTGGTCCACGGCGGCCAACAACGGCAACCCCCAGACCCAGGGCCAGGGTAGTTCCGGTAATGTGCAGATCGTGTTCAGCGAGATATTTTACGATACCCCGGGCACCGAGTCGAATGAGGAATGGATCGAACTGCATAATAATTCTTCCCAGACCGTGGATATCGGCGGCTGGAAGATTACGGACAATAACGGTACCGGTTCTACTTTCACCATTCCCACGGGCCAAAGCATAGCTGCCGGCGCGTATTACACCATTGCAAAAAACAGCAGCGGTTTTAACGCGTTGTATGGCTATTCACCGAACCTGGTGGGGTCCATCCCGTCGCTGAATAACGACGGAGATGCGTTGATTTTGAAAGACAGTTCCAATACCGTAAAGGATGCAGTGGGCTGGGAAGGCGGCGCTTCCGCCGGCGTTCCCACCGGGTGGGGCAGTACGTCGCTGCCCAATGCCCCGGAAGGCAGCACCATTGTCCGTACTTATGTTACCACCGATACCAATACGTATGCGGATTGGTCCACGGCCTCCAATAACGGGAACCCCCAGACCAGTTAATTAGCCGCGGGCAGTAAGATTCAAAAAGCGGGGCCTCGCAGCGTCACGACCGCGAGGCCCCGCTATTTATTATTCTCCACTTTCTCTACTTTCCTGGTTTCGTTTTTTTCGATGTCCTTGCCAATGCTTTGTTCGTTTTCTAAAAGAAACTTACCGATAAAACCCAAAACCGTGGATTGAACCAGGGGCGAGTGTTTAAGATACCACAGCATCTCTTTCACCCGCGCGGTCTGGTCGCCGAATTCATTCCCGTTCACAGCGGCGGCTGAAAGGCCGTCTTTACTTAAAAACATCTCCCCTTCTTCCAATAACACCCATGTCGGGTTTACCCTGAACTCCCGGGCGATGGCGATTAAAAAATGATACCCGGCTTTGACTTTACCGGCTTCGATCTCCGACAATAAACTGCCCGTAACATCGATCCGGGCGGCAAAATCCTTCTGGGATATACCCAGCGCCCGGCGTATATCCTTTAGACGCCTGCCCACTTCAACGGCATTGTTTTCGTTTCCATTTTCCTGTTTCATACTTGCCCACTCTTCACATTTTCATACACCTAGATAATATACTTTTCAAACCTACTTTGTTCCATTGAATTTTAATTATAGCGATTTAATTTTTTTTTTCAACCATATTCAAAATAAATTTTAAAAAGAATCGGAAATAGTGACAAGCCCCCCCCTTAAGCTGCCTGGAAAAGATTTGACAGGATAAACAGGTTGTACCGAGTTTAAAAAATCATTTATACCCCGTATATCCTGTTACCCTGTCTAATTTCCCACAAGCAGTTCCCTTTACCCTTCACCGTTGACGATTTCTAATTATCGGAATCGGTTACTTCATAAAACACCTGTGCGGCATATTGGCCGGCCATATGGAATTCCGAATAAGCCTGGGCCAATTTCCAGAGGGACTGGTTCTGGGGGAATCGATCTTTATCCACTGTTTCCTTGAGGGTATAAAGCATGTCCAAAATGGTTTCCGTATCGGCCAGCATCTCGCCGAATAGGCCGGTGACATCGCCTTTACCGAGATATTGTTCCACTTTTTTGAAGGTGTCGCCGTTCAAGCCATTCAGGGTTTGATATCCTTCATAATCGAAGGTTATTAATCTTTTGATCGTCGCTATCTTGTAGGGAGTAACGGCGGCTATTGCCGTTAAGTCGGTGTAGGAGCCTTTTGCCAGTTCCATATTTTCAATGGCGCGGTATAATGATTCCCGCAGGTCGTTGTAATTCAATCCCGCCACTTCGGACATTTCGATTTTGTTTAAAAAGAGCAGCGCGGCAGACTGCGAGATCAAAAAATACCCGGCGCCATCGACAATGGTTGTATTGATGGACGAAGACGGCGCGCCCGCAATACCGGCGATATCGCCTTCAACAGGGGCAGATCCACAGGACCCGGATTCGTATGGGCACCCGCCTTTATTGAGCAGCACACGGGGGTATAGATTGGTGTAAACCAGCGACAGGGCGATGGTCGCCAGCAAAACCGTTAAAATGAATTGTTTGTGTTGTTTAATCATTGTTTTTCTCCTTTTTAGATTTATTTTCAAATTTTAAATAAGCACTTTAAAGTACTCAGGGGTATCTCCATTCTTACATTTAAATTATAGCGTAAATTTTGCCCTTATAAAATAAGAAAATAAAAAAATCCGTTAGCAGTTTACAAAAAAGTTGCCCAAACTTTTCTATCTATTAATCTACGTCTTATCTTCCTAGCAAATATCCAACAAACCTTTATAGTGGTCCACCAGTTGACACCAGGTGGCGCTTTCGTAAAACTTTTGTCCTTTTTTGATACTCTTCACATTAATCAATTCATCCGGGGTGATATAAAGCACCAGCGCCCCTTCCTCTTTTAACGCCGACATCTTCTCTTTCAATTGGACGGTAAATTCGATGGGCATGCCCCTGGCAATATCATGGACCAGGTAAATATGCCGGGCTTTCATGCCCAGGACCGCCAGCATGACCTCGCCTCTTTCATGATTCCGCAGCCGGCTGAACTTTTTTCGGCTGATGGCTTTCATATTCGGCCCGTTATTCTTACTTTTATTCTTTACCTTCATCAAGCTGCGGATAAATGAGAGAAAATCGGAAACTTTAATGTCCCCAGGTACATTCTCAGGGTGACAGAGATAAAGAAACTCGGCTTTGCTTTTTACTACGGTGATGTCGATGCCGTCGATCAACACTTCGCCGGCGAATCCTTTTTTCTTAAACTCCGCGGTTTCCCCTGAAAAGAGGTTGAATAATTGATTCTTGAACAGGTCCCCTTCGCTCACCAATACTTTAAACTCGCCTTTTTTCAGTTTCATATTCCGGGGATAGGCGCCGGGGGCCTCATTTTCAGGCAGCATAAACAGCGATCTTTTAAACCGGGTATAGGAACCCACGAAAAGTCCTACCACATAAAACAGGTTCACCAGCATACCGGCGACAAAATTCACCGGCAGCCGGCTCCGCCCGGGAAACACATTCTCGTCTTTTTTCACAAAAGATTCCACGGCGGTGAAATTCGAAAAATAGACTTTGTCGATGTAGAACTTAAAGAATTCCCGCTTAAGCGCTTGCACATACTTGTAAAAATCGATCAGGTTTTCATACCCCCGGCTGCTGATTTCATTGGTAACGGATAAATAGAAAGTAGAAGGAAAGAACATCGAGATATCCTGGAGCAATGAAATATTCGTTTCCGTTTGGGTTTGAATGGTTTCTTCCAGGTCCTGGATTTTTTTAAAATCATTGCGGAAGTAATTTAAAATATTCTGCCTTTCCGCTTCATCTTGTTGGCCATATTTCGATATACCCAGGTTGTCGATGGAACGTTTTTCAAAGTCCATCAAAATTTTTAATTTATCCATCTCCAACTTCTGGATAGGAGTAATAAGGTCCGATTTATCGACGATATAGGCATTAACCGCGGTGGGTATGAAATACAATAGAACAAACCAGCAGCTTAACAGGGCGGTAATCCCGGTGATTTTCGATTTCAGCGTACCGATAATCGTCCCGATGGAAAAACTGAACAATAAAAGCAGGAATATGACCAGGGCAAAAGACGCCAAATAACTATCCATGGGAACATATAGATCATTAAGAACAATCGACAGCAGCGCGCTCCCCAGGAGAAATAAAAAAAACAGGAGCATCAAGATGATCCGGCAAGAGATCATTGAGAAGAATACCTGTTTCCTGGAGGAAATGGTGGAAATAAATTTCAAATATTCATTGCTGCTGAAGGTTTCGTAACCGTAAAAAAGGGCCAGGAGGCTGCCGAAAAAGAGAAGTATCCCTGAAAAATCGGTAAAACCGAATTTGTTTAGATCGAAGATATTCTTGCCTTTCAGGGGTTTATAAATTTTTAACTGCTCGCCGGAATCCACGTAGGCGGTCATGTCCGGTATCACGGACGAGTTGATGAAGAATACGGAGATGGGGGCAGGGACAAAGAGCATCCGGATACCATAGGCCCCGTACTGCGAGTAGTTAATGTACTGGGTGGTCTTTGTCCTCTCAAACTCCTGGAATTTGTCCTTATGGTCTAATAGGCTTTTATAATCGTTGATGCCGTTTTGAATGAACACCAGGGAGAAGAAAAATAATAGTACACTGATAATGATATTGCGTCTGCCGAAAAAACGCTTAAACTCGAAAATGAAAAAAGTCTTAAAGGTACTCATTTAATAACTCCCGATGAGAATCATCTTTAAAAGGCGCGTCCTACTTCTCATCTTTTTGTTTATTCCTTTCGATGTCCCGTTTGATGATGTCTTCATTATCCAACAGGAATTTGGATGCAAAAGCCATGACCGACAGTTTAACCAACGGTGAATGCTTGAAATGCCACAACAATTCCTTGATGCTTTCGGTGTGGTCGCCGAATTCATCTTCCGCGATGGTCGAGGTTTTCTCATCATTAAAGAACATCGCTCCTTTTTCCAGCAGGATCCAGGCGGGGTTTACATCGAAAACCGCCGCCAGCTTCAACAGGAAGTTGTAACCCGGTTTTGTCTTCCCGGATTCGATCTCCGACAGGAAACTGGGGGAAACAAAGAGCTGGGCTGCAAAATCCTTCTGGGAAATGTCTAAAGCCCGACGCACGTCTCTTAAGCGTTTGCCGTACTCGATTAAGTGATCCTGAATTTCCGCCATGGTTAATTCGCAATTTCCCAAAAAAATTAAAAAATACTTGACATTTTCAAAAAATTATACTATACTTAAGTATTAACGAATCATGTACGTGATTTGTTAATTTTTCGCGTTTAACTCAGAAACGGGCGCCGCCCAAGGCGAGGTATAGGATGATTGGAGTTGCAATGAGTCACGGCAAGCTTGAGAATACATTATATAATCTTTTCGAGGGAAAATCAACTCAGGTGGTCAAAAAAATTCAGATTCTTGTCAGGCAGATTGCCGAGGTCTTAGCAAGCCCCGTATACCACGTTTCCGTTTTATTACGGCGCCTTCGGTTTTTATTTAATAAATTAATGAATTACGAACAAGCGACCCCCCTAAAAACACGATGAAAGGAGGAAATTATGCAGGCACAAATCCAGGTGCGGCAGCCGATGGCTGAGGTCGAGTATGGTTATCGATACGAAGCCAACCCCAGGCTGAGCCCCGATACCGAGAAATTAGCAAAGGGCGTCATCATCTCCTTGATTAATTCACCGTTGTATTACCTCGATTGGGCGTTCATTACCGGCGAAAGCGGCCGGTACAGGTTGGTGGTAAGCCAATGTGAACGGATCATCACGGATCGGTCTTTCAAATCCCTTGACAGCGCCAAAGTCGGGTTTCTTAAAATATTTCAATACCTGGCCTTCAGCGAATACCAACCGGCCTGGAGTCATCCTTACACGCCGTATAAAAAGTGGCTCCAGGGGATCTTAAAAAAACTCGCAGTCAAATATTATAATTAATATAGATGAACCGCGAGGGACGTTGAGTCCGAGGAGTTTTTATCTTTCTTTTCTCCGCGGGCTCAACGTCCCCAGCGAGTTTGTATCCGCTTACAAAGTGCAATCATGAATATGAAAGAATTAATTCAAGAAACATTATGGCGAAAGGCAAGTCGGATCCGCAAAGACAACGACGGCGTCGATGCGATGTTGTGGGGACCTGGCCTGGTTTTTTTAAAATGCATGTCCCATGCCTTTGACCGGATGTTCCTGGAGTTAAAAATAGATGAGATCGGCGGCGTATTGGATGAGGCAATGGAAGTAATCGAACGAATAAATCCAACCGTCCAACAGATACTGCCCCGCGAATATGCATCTCCCGACATCCGGCCGGATCAACTGGCGCTGTTCATTAAGATGTTGGGGGACATACCAAAGGAGTATTACAGGACGGGTGAGATTTTACAGGGCGTATTCGGTTACTTTGTACGCAATTACCTATCGGCAGGGGACAAAAGGCAGGAATCCATTTGTACACCCGAGTGCATCGACAAACTCGTGGTGGCAATGGTGGGACCGATGAAAGGAAAAATTTTTGACCCTTGCTGCGGAGTTGCCGGTATGCTGGTGGAAAGTCATGCCTTTCTCTTACGTAATCTTCATTTGGCAAACACCTCCTTAAAAAATTTGGTTAAAGAAACAGACCCAATGGGTCTGACAAACCCAATGGGCCTAAGTGTCTTTTATGGACAGGAATCCAAATTAACAAATTTCAGGTTGTGCCGCATGAACCTTGCCATACATGGAATCGACGGCACCCAGGTGGGCTGGAATAATGAAAGCTGCCTGGATAAAGACCTGCATCCGAATCTAAAGGCGGATTATCTCTTTTGTGTACCTCCATTAAACAGCAGGTATTCCGAATGGATGCGATATATCGTATCGCACCTGGCTCCGGGAGGAGTTGCGGGCGTGATACTTTCAAAGGATTCCCTGTCCGGATCATTGTCGACGCCGGCAGCAGCGGTAAACGGGGACGATGCGCTGGAAAACCCGGGGGTGAACACCCGGGTTAGCGTTAACGTTAATTGTATTGTAACTCTGCCGGATCAACTGTTCCAGTCAACGGGAATGTCTGCGTGCCTGTGGCTCCTTGGCAGGGGCAAGGGCCGGATCTCAGGCGCCGGAAAACAGGATGGCGACATCCTGTTTATCGATGCCGCATCGAACATTCCCGGCGTTCCCCGTAAACTTCGGCGCGAGGAACTTTCAAACGCCGAAATCGATGAAATCGCCGGTACCTTCCGGCGCTGGCAGGCTCAAAACGGCGACTATAAGGATGTAAAAGGTTTCTGCAAATCCCTGGAGTGGAAAACCATCAAAGGAAACCGTTTCAACCTGACGCCGGAAAGATATGTGTGAAAGCGGTAAGTAAAGTTTGGTAAAAGTTAAGTGGTAAGTGGTTAGTAGTAAGTGGCAGAAGTAAAAGGGTAAAAGCTAAGAGGCAAACGAAATCATTCCCCGGTTGCTTCTTATCTTTTACCCTTTTTTTGTTTCCCCCCACCCGTTTCCTTAGCCACAAAGGCACGAAGGCACAAAGAAACACCAAGAAACACCTAATAAAAAATAGGTTACCTAATTTTTAAGGGTCTAGCAAGAGGCAAAAAAGATAAACCGACGGCCTAAAAGGACAGGGTGGCTTCAAAAAAAGATCAAGATACAACAAAATAAGATCAAAATACATCAAAATAAGATCAACATCCAATGCAATAAGATCAACATGCAGCATAAAAAGATAAATATATATATAAGAAAGATAAAGCAATACTTAAATAAGATAAATCAATATCGGGAAAAGGCAAACAGACAGATAGGAAAGGTAATCATCGATCAATTTCGTACTTATATTTATCTTGTTGGTGTCAACGATGACCCTATTAGTGTGATCGATGACCTTATTGGCATCGATGTTGACCTTTTTTTGTGGAATGATGACCCTTTTTTTTGATCGTTTTATCCTCGTTGAGTGTCCATTCACCCTTTTTACTTGTAGATTAATCCTTTTTGTTTAGTTGTTTGTCTTTTTTGCTGCGTCGATTACCTTTTACATCGGTTTGTTCGAATTTGCCAACCGGTTCTCCCAGCCCCGGGGATTATTCCCGACCCGTTTTTGGTATTAAATAAGGGGCCGCCCCCCTCCAATTAGAACTCCACGCGTAGGGCAGGAGCCGGGAACTGTTAATAAGTGAAAACATCCGGAATAGTCCTACAATATGAACCCCACGCAGTGGGGCCTGGAAAAATCACCTTTTAGTTCTGACCATTGCTAACCTCAATGA
This sequence comes from Candidatus Aminicenantota bacterium, assembly GCA_026393835.1. Lineage (GTDB taxonomy): Bacteria > Acidobacteriota > Aminicenantia > UBA2199 > UBA2199 > JAKAGC01. Next base: position 19,689 of record JAPKZK010000065.1, read on the forward strand.
AATATTTTTCTATTTTTTTCTTGACAAATAGAAGCTTGTACCATATAATCGTATATTCGCATATACGCATAAAGGATTAAGATAGTGATAACGGCTCCGTTTAACCCAGGATCGCTTGCTGACAGGAGGTTACATTGATTGAAATAACTGACAAGGCCATACAGGAATTAAAGCGAACTCTACTCGCCGAGGAAGAGGAAGGAAAAATAGATATGGAGGAACATGGAAAAATATTTATCAATTCTGAAAGCGCTTGCCGATGAAACGCGCCTGCGCATCATCAATTTACTGTACGAAAGGGAGCTGTGCGTGTGCGACATCGAGGAGATAGTCGATGCGTCGCAGACAAAGATATCCCGACATCTTGCTTATTTGAAAAATTCCGGCCTTGTTCAAGTCCGGAGGTCGGCGCAGTGGTCTTTTTATTCCATTGAAAAATCTGCCGATTTGAAATTCGTCGATGAACTCGTGATCGGCGTTTTGCGAACTATAGATATCTATAAGGATGATTTGAATACCCTTAAAAAGAAGGCGAAGACCGGAACCTGCGAGACCAGTGCTATTATAAAAAGGAGAATATGATGAAGATAATCGAAATTTACGAGCCGCCCATGTGCTGCCCCACCGGCGTATGCGGACCTGCCCCGGATCCCGAATTGAAAGCATTACAGGAAATGATCCTGCAGCTAAAAAAAGAAGGGTACTCCGTGGAGAGGATCGCCATCAACCAGCAGCCCCAGCGGTTTATGAACAATCCCATCATCAAGAAAATCATTAATCATGAGGGCAAGGAATCATTGCCCATCACCCTTATCGGGGATAAAATGATTATGAAAGGACGATATCCGAAGTATGAAGAATTGATCAAAGAGGTGATATAAATGCCAATCTATGAATATCGATGTAAGCGGTGCGACCATGTCTTTGAGAAAGCAATGTCGATGAAAGAAAAATCCGGGGCGAAGATAGTTTGTCCCGAATGCAGTTTTGAAGACGTTCAGCAGCAGTTATTCGGAGTGAACTTCAGCGGCAAGAAAACCGGGGACGGAAAGTCTAGCGGCGGCTGCTGCGGTGACGAAGCCGACTGCTGCGGATAAGATAATATCATTTAACATTAAACCCGTTGTAGTCAAGTTAATTATTGAAAAAGAGGATCAGTATGCCTTTCGATGACAGGACACAAATTTACGAATTGGCCGAAAAATTATTGGAAAATGGAGATGACGAAAATGAGTAAATATATATTTTTTTCAGGCAAGGGCGGCGTGGGGAAAACCACGATGGCTGTGACAACGGCTGTTTATCGAGCAATGCGGGGTGAAAAGACCCTGATTATTTCGACCGACCCGGCCAGCAACCTGGGGGACATTTTCGAAACGGTGATAGGGCATGTGATCACACCGATCATGCCGAACCTTTCCGCCATGGACATAGACCCCGATGCCACCACCGAAGAGTACCGTGAAAAGGTCATTGGCCCCATGCGCGGCATTATGCCAGACGACATCATGAAGGTTCTTGAGGAGCAGTTCCGCAGCGCCTGCACCGTCGAGATTGCCGCCTTTGACCGCTTCACCGATTTCCTGGTGAACGACGAATTCGACCTCATCGTGTTCGACACTGCGCCCACCGGCCATACCATCCGCCTGCTGGAGCTGCCCGTGGACTGGTCCAGGCATATCGAGGAAAGCGCGAAGGGATCCGGGCAGACCTGCATCGGCCCGGTGTCGTCCATCCAGGGGGCCAAGGAAAAATATGACCGGGCCATTGCCGCCATGAGGGACGCTTCCCGGACGGAATTCAACCTGGTGCTCAAACCGGAGAAGACCTCCCTGGCCGAGACCCTGCGTGCGCACAACGAAATGAGCGCGCTGGGAATACGGAACTTCTTCATTATCGTGAACGGCATTTACCCGAACGATGAAATCGCTCGCAGTCGTTACGCAAATCTTTCCGTCATGCAAGCGCGCTATCTCACGGCGATTGGAAAAGCACTGCCCTATCCCTCTATTAATGTGTCGCTTCAGAGCGGGGAAATCAAAGGCATGCAAGCCATTAAGAACTTCGCGGGGATCGTTTTTGACGGGAAGAACAGCGTCGTGGACGGCCGTATCAACGAATCTATACGCTATGATAATTTTGCCGACGGAGCCGCTCTTGATGATATTTTACAAAAAAAATACGATTCAAAAATGGTAATTATAACCGGCAAGGGGGGCGTGGGCAAAACCGTAACCGCCTGCGCCGTCGCAGCCAGTCTGGCTGGCGACCGGTGCGAGACGCTCCTGGTTACCACCGACCCGGCGGCACACATCGGCTACGTCCTCGACGAGCCGGTGGGCGACGCGATAGCGCGGACAAAGTCCCTGCCCCATTTAAGCGCCGTGCGCATCGACCAGAAAACAGCGGTAGAAACATACAAAGAAAAAATACTCGCCGATGCGGTACGCTCCGGTTATTCCGTCGATATGCTTGTCGCACTGACGGAGGAACTGGAGTCACCCTGCACGGAAGAGATGGCCGTGTTTGAAGAATTCTCACGGCTTACCGAAAATGGCGACTATGATTATATCGTGTTCGACACCGCACCCACCGGGCATACCCTACGACTCCTTGAGCTTCCCTATGATTACGCCCGGCAGGTTGAAATGATGGTAAAGATTAAAAAAGAGACCGATTTTACCAGTGATGCTAAGAACAAGCTCGAAACGCTGGTTAAAAAGCTAAAAGATCCCGATCGATGCGCTTTTTTGCTGGTGATTTACCCGGAATATACACCTATTAACGAGGCAAAAAGGACCATGGATGACCTGACCCTGGCGGGAATTCATGTCCAGGGCATCATCGCGAACAATGTCCTGGAAATCGACAATTCCACCCCCGATTTTTTCCGCCGCCGGTACGGAATGCAGCAGCACTACCTGGGAATTGCGGAGAATACGTTTCGATTGCCTATATTCAAGATACGCATGTTGGATGATGAAATCATTGGCTTGCCGATGCTGAAAGAGGTTTCGGAATCGCTGTTCCGGAAGGAATGCTGCCCCGAAAAATTGGAGTATAATATTAATATCAAGGAGAAAATGCTATGACTGAATCAGTAACAAAAAAACTTTCTTTTATTGATCGTTATCTTACGCTCTGGATTTTTGCCGCCATGGCCCTGGGAGTGCTTCTCGGCTACTTGATCCCCGGCGCCGTGGCCTCGTTCAATAGCAAGTTCAGCGTGGGAACCACCAACATCCCCATCGCCATCGGCTTGATCCTGATGATGTATCCGCCTTTGGCAAAGGTCAAGTACGAGGAACTACCCAGGTTTTTTCGCAATTGGCGTGTTCTAACACTCTCACTAGTACAGAACTGGATTATTGGCCCCATCTTGATGTTCTTCCTGGCCATTCTTTTCCTGCACAACTACCCCGACTACATGGTAGGACTGATCATGATCGGGCTGGCGCGCTGCATCGCTATGGTTATTGTGTGGTGTGAGCTGGCCGGAGGTGATAATGAATATTCAGCCGGTCTCGTAGCTTTTAACGCGATCTTCCAGATGGTTTTTTACTCGGTTTTTGCCTATATCTTTATTACATTGCTGCCACCGCTGTTTGGGCTTAAGGGTATTGAAGTGCATGTCAGCATATGGCAGATCGCTGAAAGTGTTTTAATCTACCTGGGGATTCCTTTCTTCGGCGGGATGCTGACCCGGTTCATTCTCCTGAAGACCAGGGGTAAGGAGTGGTATGAGACTAAGTTCATTCCCAGGATAAGCCCCATTACACTGGCAGCGCTGCTGCTCACCATTATAGTGATGTTCTCGTTTAAGGGCGAAACCATTGTCCAATTGCCCATGGACGTGGTACGCATAGCCATTCCGCTGCTCATCTATTTTGTGGTCATGTTCTTTGTCTCATTCTACATGGGAAGAAGGCTTTGCGGCGATTATAGCAAAACGGTAACCATTGCTTTCCATGCCTCAGGCAATAATTTTGAACTAGCTATAGCGGTGGCTGTGGGAGTGTTCGGCATTAGCTCGGGACAGGCATTTACCGCTGTCATTGGACCGCTTGTCGAGGTGCCCGCGCTTCTCATCCTGGTCAACGTGGCGCTGTTCTTACGCAAAAAATATTTCCTTCAAAAAGAAACCGCGTGCGAAGCATAAGGCTATAATTTTTTATTTATACCCAATAAAGGAACAGGGCGATTTTGCGGATACAGTAACGAAAAGTTGATCGATATAAAATTTAAAGGAGAATTTAACATGAAAAAAAAAGAAGTACGTTGTATTTTATTTCACTGCAGATGCTGGGCATTAATAACGGTCATCCTATTATTTGCCCTGGCCGGCCAGGCGGCTGTTTCCAATGCCAAAGGCGCAATCGATGAAGCATCGCGCGCGGGCCAATTTCTTTTTCTTACTTTTTATGATACCGACAATTCGGCATTGACTGCTTTGTCAACCGGCATTGCCGACTTCAGAAAATCGACTTCCAAAAAGACTGCCGTCTACAATGCCAGGATAGGCGATCCCAACGAAAAAGAAACGGTCGATCGTTTTAAAGTATGGCGAGCCAGGTTTCCTTTACTCATGGTCATTGCCCCAAATGGTGTTGTGACGGGTGGGTTCCAACTGACAGCCACCAATGACCAACTCAAGCAAAGCGTGGAAATTTCCGAACTTAATTTAAAAATACTAAAGCACCTCCAGGAAGGAAAGGTGGTGCTGGTGTCCTTGCAGAATAATACCACTAAATTCAATAGCGAGTCTACCAAAGCAATCGATGAATTCACTGCCGATGAACAGTTCAAACAATTTGCCGGGACCGTCCTCGCCGACCCTTCTACGAAGGACAGCCGGGAGTTTCTTAAACAGATAGGTCAGCCGGAAACAATGACCGATGCCACTGTTGTTATCCTGCTGCCACCCAGCAGCATTGGGAAAATACTAAAAGGTAATATCACCAAAGCCGACATTTTAACTTCACTTCAAGCATGCACGGCCGGCAGCGGTTGTTGCCCCCCTAAAAAAAGTTGACGCCGGTCTGAACTAAATAGAGGACATTCATCATGAAAATACGACAACTCGTAGTACGCGAAATTTTCCAACGCAATAACCAGCTTATCTCAAGCTTAATAGCCGTTTCTCTTGGCATTGCGGTTATCGTCGGCATCAAAAACATCTCCCTGTTCTCGGAAAAAGCAGTTGCCTCCGAATTGGATTCCCTGGGGGCCAACATCTTGATACTCCCTAAATCCGCTTCGGTCCAGGACTATTACAGCGCCGATTTCCAGAATAGCGAAATCCCGGAAGAATATGTCAATGTGCTGACAAACTCGGACTTGAAAGGAATTGACAATCTGTCGCCCAAACTCAGCATGCCCGTCGAAATTAAAGGCCGGAAGGCCATCCTTACAGGGATCCTTCCCCGCAATGAATTTAAATCGAAAGCCATGTGGCAGGGAGCCCTCGGGATATTCTCAAAACCCGAAGGCTGCGGAACGGTTGTCCCGATACCTGGCTTGACCGATTCCAAAAAGACAATTGTCAGGAAGAGGGTGATCGATGACCTGGGAACGAATGCATTGCTTGTGGGTGCGGACGTCGCCCCAGGGTTGAAAATATCTGAGGGCGATTCATTAACCCTCCTGGGCAACACCTTCAAAGTTGAGGCGATATTGCCTGAAACCGGGACTGTAGACGACAGCCGGCTGTTTACACATTTGCATACAGTGCAAAAAATTGCCGGTAAAGATTCCCTTATTCACGTGATTGAAATAGTCGGATGTTGTTCGGCCATTTCCGGTGGTCTTATTGAAAAGATCAACAAACTACTCCCCGATGCCAAAGTGGTAACCATTACGCAAATTGTGCAGACCCAGTTAAACACCAATACCATGATGACAAAACTATCGAGTATTTTGTTGACCATCATCCTGATTGTCGGCGGCGCCAGCATCGCCAATTTCATGTTTGCGAATGTTTATGAACGCCGGCGTGAGATCGGTATCTTTATGGCCATGGGCGCCGGTTCAGCCTGGATTGCGGAAATATTCCTGCTCAAAGCCGCGCTTGTTGGCTTGACAGGCGGTATCCTGGGTTATTTTACCGGTACGATCCTGGCGGTCATCCTCGGGCCAAAGATTGCGGGCATTCCCGTATTACCCATTCCGCTTTATGCGCTCTATAGTATCTTGATCTCAGTTGTGTTGTCTTTACTGGCAAGCATCATTCCAGCCGTCAAGGCAACCCGTGTTGACCCGGTAGTCATAATGCAGGAGGAATAAGATGATATTAAAAACCCAATTGGCAACCAAACGGTTTTCCCAAAAACATGGCGAAGTTATCGCATTAAAAGATGTCTCCATCGAAATCAATAAAGGTGAATTTGTCAGTATTACCGGCCCCAGCGGCAGTGGAAAGAGCACACTGCTGCTGATGCTTGGCGGGATGAGCACCCCGACTCAAGGACAGGTATTCTGGGAAAATGAACCGATATATCAGTGGAAACTAAAAGAGCGCGCGCAGTGGCGGGCAAAAAAAGTCGGCTTTGTATTCCAATCCTTCAACCTTATTCCCTACCTAACGGTCATTGAAAATGTCAGTATAGCCATGCGTCTCGCTAATGATTCTGCCAGGGAAAAGGAAAGAATCCTACAGGTACTTGCGGACATGAAATTATCGGACCGTTTGCATCATCTTTCCAGCGAGCTCAGTGTCGGCCAACAACAACGTGTCGCGCTTGCGAGGGCGTTAATCAAAAACCCCGAAATCTTGTTTGCCGATGAACCCACCGGTAACCTGGACCCGGATACGGCAGCAGAGGTGCTGGCAGTTTTAAAAAAACTAAATAATGAAGGGAAAACCATTATCCTCATTACCCACGATCCGAATATCGCCAAAATGACCCAACGAACCATTCGCATCGTGAATGGAGAAATTGAGCCAACAGCAAGAAGTTAGTAACCGTAACCCGTAATCCGTAATCCGTAATCCTATATGTACTGGAATAGTCCTACAAATGGGACCCCAAGCATGGGGCACGAATACGTCATTCTCTTTTTGGGTTAATTCTAAAAATATGAGAAGATGCTTTTCAAATAATAAATTCGAATCGCCCAATAGCCACTCCAGGCCAAGTAGCAATTATCAATTATGAATGGTGAAGAAGAGAGAAAAGCGGAGTCTCTGCGACTTCGATGATATTTGCTTTAATCTTGAAAAAAATGTATAATCCCGGTATGAAGCAAAGGAGTAAAAAATGTCTCAAGTTTATAAAGAAAAGATATTCAATGATATCGAGACTATTCCAGTTAATCTATTACCAAAACTCTACAGGATCGTTCACTTATTAAAAAAAGAACTGGTTTACCCAAAAAGCAGGTCCAGTAATCGAGCTTCGCTTAGAGGCATCTGGAAAAACAGTGAAATCGATGAATCCTTATTTGATGAAGCAAGAAGATCAGTATTTAAATACGAGAGCGCTTAAATGAACGCAAAGAGCTACGTCACCGATACTCATTCACTGGTATGGTATTTCAGCGACAGTCCCCGGCTTTCGGCTGGAGCTTTTAAAGTTTTTGAAAACACAGTCGAGAACGGCTCTATCATTGTCCCCACTGTTGTATTAGCTGAGATCATGTATATTGCTAAAAAAGGTCGAATTGAAATGACATTTTCAGAAACCGTTGAAAAAATAGAAGAGATGGAAAATTTTGAAATTGTACCCCTGGATATGGATATCTTAAATATTGCCAACAAGATCGAATATGAACTGGAAATGCATGATAGGCTTATTACAGCCACAGCCATGTTTTTTGAGGCGCCACTTATTACAAAAGATCAAATGATCAAAGATTCAGGTTTATGTGAAGTGATATGGTAATCCGGTAATAGTCTTCTCATAATGTCACAAAGGACACTTCAAGGGGATATGGTCGCCTTCCCCCACCTGTCCTGCTTTTTCCCCCGGCTAATGGAGAGAAATTGTTTCTTTTATGAGCAAGGAAGGGGAAAAATAACCGACGGCCTGCAAAAAACCGGTTGAAATATTGAGCCCAAAGAGTTATAATACCTTTATGAAACTGAAAAATATATTTGGATCATCCTTAAACCTGAAAGAAAAACTCGGCCGCATCCTGGGCGGCAAAAAATCAAAAGAAGAAATCTTCGAGGAAGTGGAAGAGCTACTGATACTTTCGGATATTTCCGCCGGGTTGGTGAACCGTATCCTGGCCAATGCCCGCAAAAAAAGCCCTTCCATCGCTGCATTTACCAGGGATGATTTTTTCACCCTTCTAAAGGACGAAATTAAAGCGATTTTCGCTGCTATCCCGGGTGCCGACGCCGCGGCTGTCCCGACGTCCGATGAAAAGAACGTTATCGTGCTGGTAGGCGTCAACGGCAGCGGCAAGACCACGTCCGCCGCTAAACTGGCGCATTATTACCGTGAAAAAGGGAGGAAAGTATTATTGTCCGCTGCCGATACGTTCCGGGCCGCGGGAAGTTCGCAGCTCTCCCTCTGGGGCGAACGCCTGGGTATCCCTGTTATCGGCGGCGAAAGGGGCGCGGACCCGGGCTCGGTGGTCTACAACAGCCTCAACTCTTTTACCTCAAAAGATCATGACCTGCTGATTATCGATACCGCCGGACGGGTGCAAACCAGGGAAAACTTGATGAAAGAACTGGAAAAGCTGACTAAGATTATTAAAAAATTCTACCCCGACGGCCCCACGGAAACCCTCCTGGTCATCGATGCCACCATGGGACAAAACACCCTGGACCAGGCGAAAAAATTTAAAGAATTCTCCGGCATCTCGGGCATTTTCCTGGCAAAATTGGACGGCACGGCCAAAGGCGGTACGGTAATCAATATCGTCGATGAAATGCGCATCCCGGTCAAATTCGTGGGCACGGGTGAAAAACAAGACGACGTGGTCCCCTTTTCCGTGGACGAATTTATCGATTCCATCTTCAGCGATTAGGCAATAATGGAAGATATAAAATTCATGAAAATCGCCCTGAAACTGGCGGCCCAAGGCATGGGGTTCACCGAGCCCAATCCCATGGTGGGGGCGGCAGCGGTTAAAGACGGTCGCATTATTGGCGCGGGGTATCACCACCGGTTCGGCGCCGACCACGCGGAACGGACGGCCCTTAAGAATGTCACGGAACCCGGGACCACCCTATACGTCACCCTGGAACCCTGCCCCCATTTCGGCAAAACCCCGCCTTGCGTTGATTTTTTACTGGAGAAAAAAGTGCGGCGGGTGGTAACGGCCATGCTGGACCCCAACCCCCTGGTCAACGGCAAAGGCGTCCGCAAACTGGAAGAAAACGGCGTCCCGGTGGACGTGGGCCTGCTCTCGGAAATGGCCCGTAAACTGAACCGCCACTATATTAAATATATGACCTCCCGGATGCCCTACGTCACCCTGAAAGCAGGCGTTTCCCTGGATGGCAAACTGACGGATAAATTCCGCAATTCCCGCTGGGTCACCGACGAAACCATGCGCCGGCTATCCCATTCCCTCAGGGGCGAGTTTTCCGCCGTCATGGTGGGGGTGCGGACGGCAATAGACGATGATCCGCTGCTTAATATCCGCGAACCGGCCTGGGGCGATAAAAAACTCTTTCGCATCGTCCTGGATACCCACAACCGCCTGGACACCCGGCTGCATATTTTCAACGGCGACCGGGAGCAGTTCCCCCCGGTTATCTTTTCTTCCAAAGAGGCGGAAAATAAAACCGTAAAAGTTAAACAGCATTTTTTCGTAACGCCCGGCGTGGGCGGCGGCGTGGATTTGAAAGAAGTCCTGGCCATACTATACCAACTGGGGATTGCCTCGGTGCTGGTGGAAGGGGGCGGCGGTATCTTCAACTCGTTCCTGGAAGAAAAACTCTACGACGAAATTATCCTGGCCGCGGCCGGGACGCTTATCGGCGGAAAAGATTCGGTCCAACTATTCAGCCGGGGTACTTCGGTGTCCACTCCCATCCTGTTAAAGGAAAGGGAAATCACGGTTCTTGAATCCGGCTATTTGATCCGGGGCTATAGGTAAAACATGTTCACGGGAATCATTTTGAAAATGGGGAAATTAATTTCCCTGGAAAAAAAGAACAGCCCCACGCTGACCATCGACGCCGGGGAATTGGCAAACGTTAAAACCGGCGATTCCGTGGCGGTCAACGGCGCCTGTTTAACGGTGGTGGAGATCGCCGGAAACTTATATAAATTTAATCTCAGCCAGGAGACGTTACGGCTTGCCAATTTCGGCGATTTAACCCGCGGCAGTTATGTGAATATCGAGCTGCCTTTAACCATGCAGGATTTCCTGGGTGGGCACCTGGTGAGCGGGCACCTGGAGGGCGTGGTCCGGGTGAAAACCATCAACGCCGGCGCCGGGGGCGCTAAATTTTCCTTTGTCTACCGGGACCGCCAGTGGAAGAAATTTTTGATATATAAAGGTTCGGTGACGTTGAATGGCGTCAGCCTGACTATTTCCGAGCTTAAAAGTTCGTATTTTTCAGTTGAAATCATCCCCCACACCCTGGAGACCACCAATTTAAAATATTTAAAAATCGGGGAGAGGGTGAATCTCGAACTGGATATGCTGGCCAGGTACCTGTACAATTTGGTCCAACCGGTTTTTTAAAATTGTGCTTGCTTTAATAAAAAAATGGTTATATAATTTAATTTAAATCACGTAACAAAAATACCATAGAGCCGTTGATATAGGAAAAAAAATGAACGATAGTTGTTTAATCACCGTACCTGAAGCCCTGGAATATATCCGGCAAGGGAAAATGATCATCATCGTCGATGATGAAGATAGAGAAAACGAAGGCGATTTAATGGTCGCCTCAGACAAAGTAACACCGGAGGCCATTAATTTCATGGCGCTCCATGCCAGGGGGCTGATATGCGTTTCCCTTGCCCAGGAACGAAGCGACCAATTGCAACTGCCCCTGATGGTCAGGGATAACACGTCTCATTTCGAGACCCCCTTTACCATATCCGTGGATGCCCGTAAGAATACCACTACCGGGATATCCGCGTTCGATCGGGCAGAGACCGTCAAATGTCTCATCGATCCCGCCACCCGACCCGAAGACCTCGTGAAACCCGGCCATATTTTTCCGCTGCGGGCCAGGAACGGGGGCGTACTGGTGCGGGCCGGGCAGACCGAGGCTTCTCTCGATCTGAGCAGGATTGCCGGGCTTACCCCATCCGGCGTCATTTGCGAGATCATGAACGAAGACGGCACCATGGCCCGGATGCCCGAATTGCGAAAATTCTCTGAAAAATTCGCCATCCCCATCATTACCATCGAAGAGATCATCAAGTACCGGGTACAGGAAGAAACATTGGTGGAAGAAGTCACGGGGGCCCAATTGCCCACGCGGTGGGGAACCTTTAACATTAAAGTTTTCAGGGACCAGATTCAAAATGAAACACATGTGGCCCTGGTGCACGGGGACCTTAATACCGATGAACCCGTGCTGGTGCGGGTACATTCCCAGTGTTTGACCGGCGATACCTTCGGTTCATTGAAATGCGACTGCGGCAAGCAACTGGATTATGCCATGAAAATCATTTGCCGGGAAAAACGCGGAGTGCTTTTGTACCTCCTGAACCAGGAAGGCCGGGGCATCGGGTTGACCAATAAAATTAAAGCCTACAAATTACAAGAACACGGCCTCGATACGGTCGAAGCCAACCTGGAACTGGGATTCAAAGAAGACCAGAGAGATTACGGCATCGGCGCTCAAATATTGAGGGCGCTGGGATTAAAAAAATTGCGTATCATTACCAATAACCCTTCCAAATACATCGCACTTTCGGGGTATGGATTGGAAATTGTTGAACGTATATCGGTTGAAGTCGATCCCACTTGCGAAAACGCCAACTATATGAAAACCAAAAAGGAGAAAATGGGGCATATTTTAGAGAAAATTTAATATAAATAAACAAATGAAAGCAGCGGTTAAACGCTTTGCGGGGCTCCATGCCGGCGGGCAGTGGGAGTTCTTGAAAAGCAGTGAATTTACAGGTTGGGAACGGCAGGAGAAGATAGCCTTTTTAAAGGCCGTCTTAAAAGAAGAATTGTCATCCAAAACCGTTGCAGCCGCGATAAAACTATTGAGGGAGTTAAATTACCTGGATAAATTTTTTTTCAGGCAGTTCCTGTACCATATCGACAGTTCTGTTTCCCTTGCGGCCAAAAAGGCCATGAAGCAAACAAGCGAGGGCAATGACAGCGATTGCGCGCGACTTATAAAAATGCTGGGGGAAGGCAGTACCCCCGACCGCTTATTGATTGTCAACTGTTTTCTCGAAGGAGATGGGAAATTAAATGAGGATGCCTTGATCTCATTTTTATGTTTCGATGATCCCAGGGTCAGGGAAACGATTTTGAACAAGATCTCCCCGCGGCATGAACTGGACGAGTCCAAATTGAGCGCTGTTCTTAAGAACGGCGGCGGCGTGGCGTGGTTTACCCGGGCCGCGTTGGTGGAAATCCTGGGTAAGCGGAAGAGCAACCATTTATTGGACATCGTGGATTGCTTGCTCGATGACAAAAATGTGGAAGTGAAATTAAAATTGATCGCGGCGTTATCGCAGTTGGATAGGGGGAAAGTGAGGCCGTATATCCAGCGGTTGGCGAATGATGCGATTCCCTGGGTAAGGAAAGAAGCCCGCCGCGCCTTGCAAACGATTTAGTTGAATTATCCCCGGATAAATACTATAATCATTAGATAAAATTTTAAGATGGCAACCCCCTTGGCCAGGGCAGCGGTTTCTTTATTAACACACAGGGGCACATCGTCAGTAACCGGCATGTATTTCGCGGCTCGCGCCGCGCCGAGGTCAAGCTGGCCGCTGATGTGTACCAGGTGGATAAAATACTGGCCGAGGATGCCGACAACGATTTGATTCTTTTTTCCATTAAATCCGGTCCCAGGGCTTTCACGGCCCTGCCCCTGGCTGCTGCAAAACCCATGGTGGGGGAAAGGGCGGTGGTCATCGGGAACCCGCTCGGTTTGGAGGCCACCGTATCCGATGGCATCGTGTCCGCGCAGCGGGAGTTGGAAAAAGGAATAACCGTGCTCCAGGTCACTTCGCCCATATCCCCCGGTTCCAGCGGCAGCCCCGTGCTCAATATGCGCGGCGAAGTCATCGGCGTGGCGACATTTCAACTGCGGGAAGGCCAGAACCTCAATTTTGCCGTCCCCGTGGCTTTAGTGAAAAAGCTCACGCCCACGGGAGGAGAAAAAATAGAAAACATCAGTTTTGCCGACTCAAAGTACCAGGAAGATGAGGACGCCTATTCCAGGGGGTTGATGTATTACAATGCCAAAGAGTATAACCTGGCCATCCCTGAATTCCAAAAAGCCATCGAGAAAGAACCTGCCAATGCCGAGCTATATTTTTACCTGGGGATGTGTTGTAAAGAGGAACATAATACCGGCGCCGTGGAAGCTTTTCAAAAGGCCATCGACCTTAAGCCGGATTATATCGATGCGCATGTTAACCTGGGGGTTGTTTACATAAATTTAAGTATGTATCAAAAGGCCGCCGAGGTGTTAAGGGAAGCGGTAAAACTTGATCCCAATTACGCCGAAGCCCTTTTGAAACTTGGGCTGGCTTACGCCATGGCCAAAGAGTTCAGGGCCGCCGTCAATGTACTGAAGAAGGCGGCGGATATCAATATGGATGCCAGAGCCTATTATGCGCTCGGTATGAGTTATGTAGGTCTTAACATGTTCAGCGAGGGGATTAAAGCCCTTGATTCGTCATTGGATTTGGACCCTGAGCTTTTAGAAAGTTATGTGGCATTGGGTTATGCGTTAATTGGGGTTAAGAATTGGTCGCGGGGCATCAAAGTGATGAACCGCGCCGTGGTGCTGGACCCGCAAAATCCCCATGTGCGCTATCTTCTCGGTTTCATGTACCTGGGGCTTAAAAATTTTGACGCGGCGGAACGGCAGCAGCAAATATTAAGCCAGATAACCGATAAGGACGCTTCGAAATTAAGCGCCGACCTGGGTAATGCCATTAGTCGCTTTAAACGTTAGTCGCTTTAAACAAAGTCGCAACGGTTGGTAGGCCTGTTTCGCGGGCGAAATTTAAATCTCCCTGTGGATTCCTTGAAATTGCTCTCCAAAAATGGGATAATCATATCTCAAGACAGGAGAAAACAATGAGCGAACTTCCCGGTATCCCGGGTTATAAGATCGTAAGCACGTTGGGCGAAGGCGGAATGGCCGCCGTCTACCTGGCCATCCAGGAAAAACTAGGCCGCAAAGTGGCCCTCAAGATCCTGGAACCATCCCTCCTGAAATATGCCGAAGCCGCCGCACGGTTCGATAGGGAAGCAAAAACCGCCGCCGGTCTCTCCCATTCCAATATTATCCAGATTTTCGATTACGGCAAAAGCGGCAAATACCCTTACATCGTTATGGAATACCTCCCGGCATCGCTGAAAGACCTGATGAGACAACATCCCGAATGCCGAATAGACCCGGTTGAATCCCTGGACATCGTTGAAAAAATAATGCGGGCCCTGGATTATGCGCATATCAGGGGAATTTATCACCGGGATATTAAACCGGACAACATTATGTTCAGGGAAGACAGCACCCCGGTGCTGGTGGATTTCGGCATTGTCGGCGTTTATGCTTCCACCAATGACCTGACCAAAACCGGCAAAACCATGGGCACCGTCTATTATATGAGCCCGGAACAATGCAAAGCCCAACCCCTGGACGGCCGCAGCGATGTATATTCGCTGGGCGTGGTTCTTTTCGAAATGCTTACCGGCAAAAAACCTTACGACGGCGAGTCGCCGGTCTCCATCGCCTTTCAACACGTCAAAGATACTATTCCCGGTCTGCCGCCGGAATTATCCCGCTATCAACCGCTGATCGATAAAATGATGGCCAAAGAAAAAGAGAAACGCCTATCCAGCCGGCCACAATTCCTGGAAATAGTGGATAAAATCATGCTGGGCCACACTAGCCCCGCCCACCCTTCATTTCCATCGGAACCCAACGAAACACGCCCCACCCAACCACCGCCGCAAAAAGATTTTACCTTTCAAACAGATACCTCATATACCGAAACGGGATACACCGATAGCCTCAAATCGATATTGGAAGACTTCCTGGCGGAAACCAGGGAAAAAATGCTTGCATATAGAGAAAATACGGTCAAACCATTGGTAAATGACATGAAAACCGGGACTTCCAATTTCTTTCAAACAAAAATCACCCCCCTGGTTAAGTCGATCCGGGACTACCCGTTAAGGAAAAAACTACTTATCGGGGCAATCCCCGCGGCCGCCGCGCTCCTTTTCTTCATTTACATATTCATCCTTCACCCACCGGCAAAAAAACCATCGTTTATCACGTTACTGATCGATCAGGCGTCGCACTACCATGAAAAACATTTAACCCTTGCCCGCGACCTATCCGCGAAAAATAATGACCTGGAAAGTCTAAAAAAAGGCCTGGCCGTGACCGAAGCATTACTGAAAATAAACGCCACACCGGAACTGAACACCCTCAAAAAAAAGTTCTCCGATGGCGTAAACCGTTTGGAAAAAGAATTCGAAAACTACGTTAACGAAGCCAAGAACTATTTCGAACAAAAGAATTTCTCAAAAGCCATCGAAAGTATTTCGCGGGCCAAAAAAATTAAAATCACCCAGGGGTTGGAGTTGTTCGAGAAGAGCATCGAGATGTATGCCAAAAACCCGGGCCCGGTAGAATCTCAACAAGAGTAACCTCTTTTTCCCCCTTCGCGTCTCTTCGCGTTCTTAGCGGCTAAAATTAAAATGGCTGATTCCTTGAAATTGTTCTCAGAAAATGAGATAATCTAAAGCTGAATACAGGAGAAAAAAATGACGGGACTCCCCGATATTCCAGGTTATAATATCATCACTTTACTGAGTAAAGGCGGTATCGCACGGGTATACCTCGGCATCCAGGAAAAATTAAACCGGCAAGTGGCCATTAAAATCCTAAAACCCTTTTTCCTGAAAGATTCGGATACGGCCGAGCGTTTTAAAAGAGAAGCAAAAACCGCTGCCGTGCTGACCCATTCCAATATCGTCCAGATTTACGACACCGGCGTAATCGGCGAATACCACTACATTGTCATGGAGTACCTGGAAGAATCCCTGGCAGAACGCATGGAACGGGAACTGGACGGCAAAATGAAACCCGGCATCGCATTGAGCATTATCGAAGAACTTATCAAAGCCCTGGACTATGCCCATTTCCGGGGAGTTTACCACCGCGACCTAAAGCCCGAGAATATCATGTTCAGGCATGACAGCACCCCGGTGCTGGTGGATTTCGGCATTGCCCGCGTCTATGACTCCGCCCCACGCTTAACCGGGAGCGAAGTACTCCTCGGCACCGTTTATTATATGAGCCCGGAACAATGCAGGGGGGAAGTAGATGTAGACGGGCGCTCCGATATCTATTCCCTGGGCGTGGTTCTCTACGAAATGCTCACCGGCAAGCTGCCTTACAGTGGGAATGGCATTATTGCAATCCTCAAGCAACACAGCGAAGCGTCCGTGCCCAGGTTCCCCCGGGATTTAAGCCGCTATCAACCCCTAATCGACAAAATGATGGCCAAAGATAAACATGATCGCATCTCCAGCGCCCCGGAATTCGCCAGCCTGCTGGATAGCATCAGGCAATAAGCGATAATGCCTCCGGCGGCCAGAAACCTTTTTGAAAAAAGGTTTCTGGACTTCCCAAAACTTTTAGTTTTGATATTTACTTTATCGGGAGATTCTGATATAAATAGTAACTACAATTAAAAATCATTCAAGAGATTCTAATTGAAAAGGATAAAAAAAAACCATGAAGAATATAATTATTAAAGGCGCCAGGGAACATAATTTGCAAAACATCAACGTCCGGTTGCCCAGAGATAAATTCATCGTCATCACCGGCCTCTCCGGCAGCGGGAAATCCACCCTGGCTTTCGATACACTCTACGCCGAAGGCCAACGCCGTTACGTGGAATCCCTTTCCGCCTACGCCCGCCAATTCCTGGAGCTCATGCATAAACCCGACGTGGACAGCATCGAAGGCCTATCGCCGGCCATCTCCATCGAACAAAGAACCACCAGCAAAAACCCCCGCAGTACCGTGGGCACAGTGACGGAAATCTACGACTACCTGCGGCTGCTGTTTGCCCGCATCGGCATCCCCTATTGCCCCACCCACAATATCAAAATCGAAGCCCAATCCCCCCAGCGAATCGCGGAACGAATTTCCGAAGAAATGACCGATGCCGTCACGATCCTGGCCCCCATTATCCGGCAAAAAAAAGGAACCTATGAAAAACTCATCGCCGACCTCAACAAAGAAGGCTATTCCCGCGTCAGGGTCAATAAAACCATCTACCGCACCGATGAAAAAATCAAACTGGAACGGTATAAAAAACACGATATCGAAATCGTGATGGACCGGATCAAGACAACAGATACCTCGCGGTTGAACGAGGCCTGCGAAAACGCCCTGCTGAAATCCAAAGGCCTGTTGATTGTACTGGATAAAGATAATAACGAACATATCTTTTCCTCGCAAATGAGCTGCCCCGAATGCGGCGTCGTATTCGAAGAACTCCAGCCCCGGATGTTTTCCTTTAACAGCCCTTTCGGCGCCTGCGAAACCTGCACCGGCCTGGGCATTAAAATGGATTTCGACCCGGACCTGATCATCCCGGATAAAAACCTATGTATCGCCGACGGCGCGTTGATGATTTACCGGAACGCCGTGGACGGCTGGCGCGGCCAGTACGTCGGCGCCGTGGCCAAGCATTTCGGCTTCGACGTCTTTACGCCGCTTAAAGACCTTAAAGAAAAACAATATAATGCGCTCATGTACGGCGCACCGGATCGAATCCGGTTCAGCATGAGCATGAAAAACGGCGACGCCAGTTGGTCGCACGTGGGAGAATGGGAAGGACTGCTGCCGCAAGCGGAACGCCTGTATAAACAGACCCAGTCCGATTACCGGCGCAGGGAACTGGAAAAATACATGCGCATCTCCCCCTGCCCCGCCTGCGGCGGTAAACGACTGAAAGATAAAGTCCTGGCCGTCAAGGTCGCCGGTAAATCCATTATCGAAGTCACGGACATGTCTATAAAAAAATGCATCGAATTCTTCCACCAATTAAACCCCACCGAGAAAGAAGCCCAGATAGCCAAACAAATATTTAAAGAGATCAAAGCGCGGTTGCAGTTCCTGGATAAAGTCGGGTTGAACTATTTGACCCTTTCGCGCGGCGCCGGAACCCTATCCGGCGGCGAGGCCCAGCGCATACGGCTGGCCACCCAGATCGGCTCCAACCTGATGGGCGTGCTCTATATCCTGGATGAACCCTCCATCGGTTTGCACCAGAGCGATAACCACCGCCTGATCGACACGCTGCACCAACTGCGGGATATCGGCAATACATTGATCGTGGTGGAACATGACGAAGACACCATCCGCAACGCAGATTACGTCGTCGATATGGGACCCGGGGCGGGACTACACGGCGGCAAAATCGTGGCCAGCGGCACCCCCAAACAGATCGAACGGAACTCCAAATCCCTCACCGGCCAGTACCTGGCCGGGAAATTATCTATCCCCGAACCCCCGGCGCTGAGGAAGCCAGACCGGTTTATTCGACTTAAAGGCTGCAAGGAAAACAACCTTAAAGCCATCGACGCCAATATTCCCATCGGCCTGCTGACCCTGGTTACGGGCGTATCGGGCAGCGGGAAATCCACGCTCATCAATGAAATCCTCTATAAAGGAATGATGCGCAAGCTGCATGGTTCTAAAATAAGGGCCGGCGCCCATGATGAGATTCTACTGGACAGCCCCGTGGATAAAGTCATCGTCATCGACCAGAGCCCCATCGGCAAAACCCCCCGCAGCAACCCAGTCACGTATACCAAAGTATTCGACGAAATCCGCTCCATTTTCGCTGAAACCGCCGAAGCCAAAATGAAAGGATTCAAACCCGGGCGTTTCTCGTTTAATGTTAAGGGCGGCCGTTGCGAAGCCTGTTCCGGCGACGGCGTCATTAAGATCGAGATGAATTTTCTCCCCGATGTCTACGTCGAGTGCGAAGAGTGCAAGGGAAAACGGTACAACAAAGAAACCCTGCAAATCCGTTTTAAACACAAGAACATAGCCGAAATACTGGATATGAGTGTAGAGGAGGCCCTGGAGTTGTTTCAGAATATCCCCGTTATCCGGGAGAAACTCGAAGTACTGGTCCTGGTGGGGTTGGAGTATATCAAGCTGGGCCAGAGTTCCACCACCCTATCCGGCGGCGAGGCGCAGCGCATCAAACTGACCCGCGAATTGTCCAAACGGTCCACCGGCCAGACCCTGTACCTCCTGGATGAACCCACCACCGGGCTCCATTTTCACGACGTAAAAAAACTGATCAAAGTGTTGAACAATCTCGTGGATAAAGGGAATACAGTGGTAGTGATCGAGCATAACCCGGATGTCATTAAGTCGGCGGACCATATCATCGACCTGGGGCCCGAAGGGGGCGATGACGGCGGCTGGGTGGTGGCGCAGGGAACGCCCCGGCAAGTGGCGGAAAGCCGGGACAGTAAAACCGGGGCGTTTTTAAAACAAATTTTTAATAAAAACAACCAATGACCGACCACCTAAAAAAACACCGGGAAATGATCGACCTATCCGGCGTACCGGATAACCCCGGCTGTTATATCTTTTCCGACGACGCCGGCAAAGTGATCTATGTCGGGAAGGCCAAAAATCTAAAAAAGCGTGTCAAAAGCTATTTCCGGAAAAAAGAATTGGACGCCAAAACCGAAAGCCTGGTGCGCAGTATCAATGCATTAGATTTCATTGTTACCGATACCGAAGTGGAAGCATTGGTGCTGGAGAATACCTTCATCAAAAAGCACCGGCCCAGGTACAATATTAATTTAAAGGAAGCCCAGAAATATGCCTATGTCCGGTTGACCGATGAACCGTTTCCCCGCCTGGTAGTGGCCAGGGGGGCGCGGGACCGGCAGGTCCCGGGGAAAGGTGAATTGTTCGGCCCGTTTGTTTCCGCGGCGGCCAGGGACCATATCCTGGCCGTCTTGAATAAAACCTTTAAACTGCGCACCTGCGTCCGGCTGCCCAAAAAAACCTGCCTGCGCTATCACATCCATTTGTGCCATGGGCCCTGCATCGGTCATATCGATGAAACGGCATACGCGGAAAGAATAAAACAGGCCCGGACGGTGTTGAGGGGGGGGACGCAGGAATTGATCGAGCGAATGTCCGGGGAAATGAAGCAGGCTTCAGAGGAATTAAATTTCGAACACGCCCTGGAATTACGTGATCAAACCGGGGCGCTCAAAGGATTGAATGAGCGGCAGAACATGGAGCGGGACCGCAAGTACAACGAGGATATTATTCATTACGTCGTTAAAAACAGTACGGTTTACCTGCTGCTTTTCAATGTGCACCGGGGAACGTTGGAGAATAAGCAGGTATTCAAATTCGAGCCCACCGGCGAGGAATATTTCGAGGAATTCCTGGCGCAGTATTATTCCGACCACGACGTCCCCGCGGAATTGATCGTCCCCCATCCGTTGGGAGAATCAGCGGTTTCATATCTAAAACTAAGGGCCGGGAAATCCGTTCATGTGACCGTACCGCGGCGGGGGGAGAAAAAGCAGTTGTTGGACCTGGTAATGAAGAATATCGAAATCACCTTTTTCGGCGATATAGAGAAACTCCGGGACCTGAAGCTCGCCTTAAAAATGCAGGAGACGCCGGAGGTCATCGAATGTTTCGATATTTCGCATATTTCCGGGACCGGGATGGTAGCGTCCATGGTGCAGTTTCGCAATGCCTTGCCGGATAAAAGCAATTACCGGCGCTATAGGATAAAAACATTGACGGGGGTGGATGATTTTGCGGCCATTGCCGAAGTGGTCAGGCGCAGGTATACGAGGTTGAAAGAAGAGGACGCCCAATTACCCGATTTAATCCTGATCGATGGCGGGATTGGGCAGTTGAATGCCGCGACGGCGGAGTTGAAAAAGCTTCGTGTGCGGATACCCACCATATCCCTGGCCAAGAAGTTCGAGGAGATATATGTCCCTGGGGCGGATGAGCCGTTGGTACTAAGCAGGAAGAGTAAAGCGCTGCAGTTGCTGCAGCGGGTTCGCGATGAAGCGCACCGGTTTGCTATAACTTACAATCGTCTGCTGCGAAAAAAGGAATTGTTGGATTAAAAAATGCTCACGGAACACAGTAGGGTAGATTAAGCTCCAGGCAAAAATAGATCGTTGGTTGACAAAAACAGGCTGCCTCGGTACTTCGTTGATTCGCGGCAGCGACTTTGAATTTATTTGATTTGTACGGGTATCCACCCCATTCTACCGGTGGATTTGCCGATTCAACCGGTTGATTCCTCATTTTAACCGGTTAATTTGTCATTCTTACCGGTTGAATTCCCATTTTAACCGGTTGATTTGTCATTTCCACCGGTTCTTTTTTTCGTCGGCGCCGGTGACACACAATTCGTTTGACCCAAAACTTTCATTCGCCCGATATAGATTAAAAAGCTTGAAATGACGGAAAAAATAATGTAAAATTAAAATATGGTAAGCGATCCCAATTTAAACACTGAGAATATAACGCCAGAGTTGATACAATATGTTGTACAGAAAATAGTCCGGGAAGTACAACCGGAGAAAATCATCCTTTTCGGTTCTTATGCGCGTGGGGATTTTGGCCGGGACAGTGATCTTGATTTGTTTATCGCAGTGGATGGCGGGAAAGAATCCAGCCGTTTAATCAGGCGGAAGATAGATGGGCTACTGTGGGGGCGGCGGTTTCCTATCGATTTGATTGTTCGGAATAAACAGGAGATCGAGTGGAATTTTAAAGCGAAGAATTCGTTTTACCTCCTTCATATTTTTAAGGAAGGGAAAGTGCTTTATGAAAAAAAGTGCTGAAGAAATCATCCTTGTAAAAGATTGGTTAAGATTTGCAGAGGAAAAGATGCGCCGGTTGGCTTAGGCGAGTAACCCAATGGCTGGTGAAACATCGCGGATTAATACCGATTTTTATATAACTTATCATCACAGCGATGAGATGGCGGCCAGGTGGATTGCTGCTGAGCTTAAGCAAGCGCTGGAATCCGGATTCCGGTAAATGGACCGTATACGATGATGATGGAAACAATCGATTTCCTTTCCCCATGAATGACACGAATTAAAAGAAGCCGGGACCTTCGCGGCTTATAACAATGGGCGGATTCAGACGAATAGAAGAATTTCACAGGTTGAAAAATCATGAAAAATAATCTATAATTGAAATATGACGAGCCCCAGAAAAAAGTTGAACAATAAAAGTAAGCCCGGTAAACGGAGAAAAAAATGCCCTATTTAGCATCATGGGAAAGATCAGCCAGGAGAAAAGGAAAAATAGAAGGAAAATTTGAAGGAATGGAACTGAAAGCCAAAGAGACGGCCCGGAACCTTTTAGAGATGCATATCGGTATCGATAAAATTGCAAAAGCAACAGGATTAAAAAAAGAAGAGGTAAAAAAACTGGCTTCAGCTTTCAATTAACAATAATTCCCAGTTGCCGCTGACTTCCACCTTAATGAAACGCTATTCCGTCATACATCTTCACGGCCATATTCACAAAACAAAAATAGAGAAAAAACAGACACAAGAATTACACGTCTGGGCCAGGCGCTGGAATCCCGATTCCGGTAAATGGACCGTATACGATGATGATGGAAACAATCGGTTTCCCATGCCCAGGAATTGAAAATGAGTCACAGACAGACACACGTGTCGCGACGGACACTGACTATTAGCCGCTAAGACCGCGAAGACACGCGAAGTAGGGATTGGGAACAGGCAAATTTTGGCCTCTTATCCGGTGAAAAGCAGAACGGAAATTGAAATGCTAGAAGAGACTTTTTAAAGTTGACATTTTTTTGGTTTTTATTTAAAATGAACCTTAATAAACAATTATCTATAGAGGATGAATTCATAAGTAATGAGTACGGAACAAAAATCGCAAATCATTATCTACCAGGCTAAAGACGGACAAACAAAATTGGATGTCCGTTTGGAAGATGAAACCGTCTGGCTGACACTAAACCAGATGGCTGATTTATTTCAAATCGATAAATCCGGCATAAGTCGGCACCTTAAAAACATCTTTGAATCCGGCGAACTTAAGCGGGATTCAGTTGTTGCAATTTTTGCAACAACTGCCGCGGACAGTAAAACCTATCAAGTAGAATATTTCAACCTGGACGCTATTATTTCCGTAGGATACCGTGTCAACAGTATTTGCGGCACGCAATTCCGCATCTGGGCAACCCAACGAATAAAGGAATACATAATAAAAGGTTTTACCCTGGATGATGAACGATTAAAACAAGGCGGCCAAAAGGCGCGATATTTTCAAGAGTTATTGCAGCGTATCCGCGATATACGAAGCAGTGAACGTAATTTTTACCAGAAAGTAACCGATATCTATACCACCAGCATCGATTATCGAAACGATGATGCGATGACAAAAACCTTTTTTGCAGCGGTACAGAATAAAATGCACTATGCCGTGCATGGCCAAACCGCTGCCGAGATGATTGTAAGCCGAGCCGACAGCAGCAAACCATCGATGGGGCTGGTCAACTTTAAGGGCAATTATATTACTCGGCAGGATGTAAAAATTGCTAAAAATTACCTTTCGGAAAAAGAGTTACATCAACATTTGATAAATATAGGGCAGAACGAAGTAAGATTATGATTTCTGATTTTGATCTTGCTGTGAAAGATTTGGAAAAGAAGGGAAAACCTTTACGGTGAGAAAGGCAAAGAGGATATCAATACCTATCATATTATTACCCTGGATTTTGAGAAACAAGAATTACACGTCTGGGCCAGGCGCTGGAACCCGGATTCCAGTAAATGGACCGTATACGATGATGATGGAAATAACCGGTTTCCTTTGCCCACGAATTGAAAATGAGCCACGGACGGACACACGTGTCGCGACGGACACTGACTATTAGCCGCTAAGAACGCGAAGACACGCGAAGCAGGGGCAATTCATCATTCATCATTCCTTCTCCCCGGCCCTGCATTTTCAAAGGTACAATTTCAATATCAAAACATCCATGACTTTTCGCATAGCTTCTTGCCGGAAGATTTTTCCGTTGACTTTTAATAAGAGAGCCTTTATAATAGGCTCGTTTAATACAAATCTTTGTGCATTAAAGGAGGTCGCATGCTGCAGGCTAAATATAGCGTTGACGCAAAGCAAACCCGCTTTTTGAGCAGTTATAGAGTCTACGGATTCAAGGATAAAAGCTCTATGCTGCGGGCTGCAATAGATCATTATGAGGAGGAAGTGGAACTTGAAAATCTTAAAAAATCCGCCGACTTATATTCTGAAATATATTCAGAAGATGATGATCTGAAAGAATTAACCGATGCCGCAGTCAGTGGATGGCCTTCAAACACGACCTATCGATCATCGCCATCGGTTGGTTAGGATTCGCGGGCAATTGTCGGCTGCCAAAGTAAAAGAAATCGATCAATCGTTACGAATTGTGTTTGGTATTAATTGATAGCGTTAAAGCAAATTGTTTCAAACAGCCAATGATAAAGGAGCGTATTCTTTGGCTGACAACTTCTTTTTACCCCCTGGTACTTATTAAAAAGGCGGGAAATCCTTGTCCCGGGCAAAATTTTCCTATGCCACAAGAGGCTAGCCTACCTAAAAAGTAGGCTGACTTACCTCAAAGGTAGGGTTTCCTTGTTTCGGACAAGGATTTCCACCAAACGAATGCCGATTTCCCCCTTGTGGCCCCTGTTTTTCGTCCGTGTCTTTGGTGCGTTCGCTTTTTCGTGGGCCTTCTTTTGTTTGTGAAGAAAAGTTTTGGCTGCCCCTTAATTTTCCGATAATTCCCGATTTTCGCAGAACAATGCGGAGGGGACAAAAGACAAATGTCAACTTTTATAAAGATTGACATCTGAGAAACATCTCTAATCAATCATTTCAAAAAAAAAGTATCAACTTTTATAAAAACTGAACAAAAATCCGGGGTTTATACTATCATTGAGAAATGAGCTTAACTCAGATATTGAAGTAAAGGAGGAGGGATGGTGATTCGAATTAGAGTGCCGCCTTAGTTAAGGCTTAAAAAAATGCATATTGTGTGGTTAGCCGGTGGTTTGGAGCGATAAACCCGGTAATGTGAAGGTAATGGTACAATACGCCGGGATTTATCGAGGAAGGGTTTAAAAGTTTCCTTTAAAACTTTTGACATTACAAATTTAAAATAAGGAGAGTAATATGATTTACACACGAAAATTCATGTTTTTAATTTTGGTAATCAGTTTGTTCGGTTTGGGTTTCAACTCATTTGCCCAAAGCCGTTGCGAATGTGGTCATTGGGATCCGGTAAAAATAAGCTGGTGTGAGCCGCCTCAAAGGCCTGTATCAACTGCGATGAACTGTGGGGAAAGTATTTGTATGTGCAATGTGTGTCAATGTTGCCCGATAAGGCTTAGCTTTACATACATATGTAATCCTCCCAATGTTCCTAACTGCTTCGCGAAATACACATGGACGATTTCAGGCCCGAATGGATATAGTCTTAGTTCGACAACCTCAACCACCTCAGTTAACATCTATAACTTCATTCCGACAGTGGCCGGACTGTATACTGTAACCGTTACAGCGAAATGCGGAAACATCGACTGTTGTTCATGTACAATTGAAGTTAACGTTAGAGAAATCGTTCAATGTTCCAGTGCCTGGCCCAATCCCTGCCCCTGTTTCCATCCCGGCCTCCCGACGGAGGAGGGCCTCCCGAAGGAGTAGAGATAATCAAAAACCTTGTATACCATATTAGATTTTTTGTTGGGGCGGATTCCAAATCCGCCCCTCTACTTGCAATTTGCAATTGTTTTTTAAAGATACGGTTCATTCGATTGGGCAGGTTTGGAACCTCCCCCCCTACATTTCAACACCGACGACCGGTACAGAATAGATATTTGAAAAATTTCCATTTTTATGTTATGGTATTGACTGCGTCGTCAAAGACGCGCAAAATCGACAAAAAGTGAGGAATAAAATGCATTCGAGACCAACAAGTAAAATCGTTGTTTTATCTTTCCTTTTCATCTATTTCCTGATGTTACAACCCACCTTCGGCTGGGACAAGGCCGGGGAAGTAGATACTCTATTAACCGGCCTGTATAAGCAAGGACAATTCAACGGCGCCGTGTTAATCGCCAAAAACGGGCAGGTGGTTTTCAAAAAAGCCTGCGGGATTGCCAATATCGACAAAAAAACTCCCCTCACCACCGCCACCCCCTTTAACCTGGCCTCCGTGGCCAAACAATTCACCGCCATGGCCATCATGATCCTGGAAGAAAAAGGGAAACTTAAATACGACGATTCCATTGCCAAATACCTCCCGGAACTGGAACATTATAAAGCCGTCACCATCCGCCGCCTGCTAAACCATACCGGCGGTTTTATGGAATACGAGGAATTGTTTGAAAAACACAAATGGGATACTTCCAAAACGGCTGATAACAACGACCTGATCGCCCTATTAAAAAAACAACAACCGGCGCTTCTTTTTGAGCCGGGGTCCAAATTCATTTACAGCAATACCGGATATGTCTTGCTGGCCTCCATCATTCAAAAAGCTTCCGGCCAACCATATGAGACGTTCTTAAAACAAAACATTTTCGATCCCCTGGGCATGAAGAACTCATTCGCCTATAACCTGAAGATGAAACAATGCCCGGGTGAACACGAGAGGGCCATGGGATTCATCATGAGAGATTCCACGCCGACTTCTTTCGACCTCACCTACCTGGATGGCGTAATGGGCGACGGCAATGTTTATTGTTCCGCGGAAGACCTGTTTATATGGGACCAGGCATTGTATACGGAAAAACTGGTTAAGAAAGCCACCCTGGCCCAGGCGTTTACCCCCGGTAAGTTGAACAACGGCAGCGCCACCGATTATGGATACGGTTGGAGCCTTTCGGCGGATCAAAAAAGCGTCCGCCACCAG
This sequence comes from Candidatus Aminicenantota bacterium, assembly GCA_026393835.1. Lineage (GTDB taxonomy): Bacteria > Acidobacteriota > Aminicenantia > UBA2199 > UBA2199 > JAKAGC01. The sequence goes on from JAPKZK010000065.1 coordinate 46,808, forward strand.
GGGGCATGGGTTGGGTTCCGGGCTTTTATTTACAGGGACATGTCTACAAATAGCAGCCTGATTATCCTGGATAACTCCACCAATCGCTACTTCGCCCAAATAATGCGCACCCTTTTCGTATACTTAATCGATTAGCCGTCGGCTTTTAATTGGGCCACGATCTCATCTCTCACACGCTGCCAGTCTTCGATAGGAACCTGGCAGGAGCCGACCGAGGGATGACCACCGCCGCCATAGTTTAGCAGCATTTTCCCGATATCGGTTTTGGCAGTACGAGATATAACATTGGCGCCGCAGGTAATCACGATATTTTGTTTTTTGTGACCCCAGATAATACGGACCGATACATTTTGCGCCGGGAAGAGCACAAATTCCTTGAACCGGTTCCCGGGCAAAATTTCCGGAACATTAAGAAGATTGGTTACCAGGACATTGCCATCCACCATGGCATTGTTTTTCAGCATATTGTCAAATTCCTTTTCATACCGGAAATAGCGGTCCACCCGTTCGCGGACATCCGGTTCCGCCAGGATTTCGGTCGATTTTTTAGTGCGGCAATAATCGATCATGTCTTCCATGAGACGGTAGTTGGAGATGCGGTAATCCTTATAGCGGCCCAGGCCGGTCCGGGGGTCCATGATAAACGAAAGCAGCATCCAGTCCGATGGGGCCTGGATATCTTCGGCGGTTAATTGGCCGCTGTCGCTGCGGTCCACCGCATCCATCAGGCCGGACTCATCAAACCTGGCGAACCGCTCCGGTCCGCCGTAGTAATTGTATATGACGCGGGCGCAACTGGGGGCTAGTTCGCTTTTTCCTTTATAATTGAACTCTTTAGAGAGTTTCAAACGTTCCCATTCGCTGATATGATGGTCAAACCAAAGGCCGCAGCCGGGTACAAAGGGTATATTGGCCAACACATCATTCTCAGTCACGATGACTTTTCCATCCACTACATCCCTGGGATGCACGAATTGATAATGAGTGACGATTCCGGCCTCCACCAATAAGACGCCGCAAACCAACCCGTCGAAATCTGATCTTGTCAATAAGCGCATGTTATCTCCATTCTTACTCATAATGCTTATCCCACTCAAATAGTTCTCAAATAGTTTAAAGTAGATTTTACAAAGAAAAAAAAATTTTGTAAAGAGAAAAATTTAGAAAAGTCTAATTAAAAAAAAATACAATGGCTATTGCTTTTTCTTTGTATTTCATTTACAATGGGGGCATGATAGAAATCGATGTTACGTTAAGTGAGTATCTGAGACCATCTGATATTATTCGTACCTTGATTTCCATCATAAATTTTGGAAAAAGAAAAAGGAGTCTATTATGAACATTTATGTTGGCAACTTATCACGGCAGTCTTCGGGTGATGAATTGCGTGAAGCGTTTGAAGCGTTCGGCCAGGTGGAAGCAGCTCATGTGGTAAAAGACAAGTTTACCGGTGAATCAAGGGGATTCGGTTTCGTAGAAATGCCCTCCGGAGATGAAGGCAAGGCCGCTATTGACGGAATGAACGGTAAAGATTTTATGGGTCGAACCATTAATGTAAGTGAAGCCCGTCCTCGCAACGATCGCAGGCCTAACGGCGGCGGCGGCGGCGGAGGCGGCGGCGGCGGCAGAGGGAGAGGAAAAGGCTTCGGCGGCGGCGGAGGCGGCGGCGGCGGCGGTCGTCGTTACTAATCGACTAATCGAACCGATTCTTAATCTCCTAACCTCTTATTCCCAATGAAATATTATCTGAAGTCATACCTTTACACAGAATTAACGGATCAACGGATTAACAGATCAATGGCTTCAGAGGGAAGGAGGATATAAAGGAGTAAAGTAAAAAGGGGATATCGTAAAGGTTTATTATCCAGCCTGTCGTTTGATATCGAACTTGTGAAAAACGGCTTACTCGTTCAAAAGGAAACAGACGGGTAAGCCGTTTGTTTATTATTCCACTCTCAAAAGAAAATAATTCTTCTTGCCTTTCTGGATTAAGATATACTTCCCGTTTAAAACAACATCCGTCCTGATTGTTTCACCTATATCGGTAAGCTTGCGCTTATTTAAACTGACCCCACCGCCCTGGAGCATGCGGCGCGCTTCACCCTTTGAGGGAAACACAGGCGTTTTGGCTGCCAACAGGTCCAGTATATTGATCCCGGCTTCCAGTTCCGTCCTGGAAACGGTAAATTGGGGCACCCCTTCGAATATGGACAGGAAATCGTCTTCCGAAAGTTTTACCAGGGTGTATTGCGTACCTTCGCCGAATAATACCTGGGAGGCTTCCAGCGCGGCCCGGTAATCCTCTTCCGAATGCACCATGACCGCGACCTCCCGGCCCAGCCTTTTTTGCAATAGGCGCAAATGCGGCGCCGCCCGGTGCTCTTCGATCAAAGCCTGTATCTCTTCCCGGGAAAGCATGGTGAAAATTTTGATGTATTTTTCGGCGTCTTCATCCGAAGTATTGAGCCAGAACTGGTAGAATTTATAAGGCGACGTGTATTGGGGGGAAAGCCAGACATTGCCTTTTTCGGTTTTGCCGAATTTCCCGCCGTCGGCTTTGGTAATCAACGGCCAGGTCAGGGCAAAGGCCTCGCCCCCGGCTTTGCGGCGAATGAGTTCCGCCCCGGCGGTAATATTTCCCCACTGGTCGGAACCCCCCATCTGGAGTTTGCAATTTTTATGGATATACAGGTAATAGAAATCATGGGCCTGCAATAATTGATACGAGAACTCGGTAAAAGACAACCCGGTTTCCAACCGCTTTTTAACGGAATCCTTGGCCATCATGTAATTCACCGTCAGGTGCTTGCCTACTTCCCGCAAGAAACCGAGAAAACTGAATTCCTTTGTCCAATCGTAGTTATTAACCATTTCCGCGCTGTTTTCCAGGCGGCCGTCGAAATCCAGCAGTTTGACCAGTTGTTTTTTGATGCCTTCCTGGTTTTGTATCAAGACATCTTCTTCCAGGAGGTTTCGTTCTTCGGATCTGCCCGAGGGGTCGCCCACCATGCCGGTGGCGCCGCCCACCAGGGCAATGGGTTTATGCCCGGCCCGTTGGAGATGTTTCATCATCATGACGGACACCAGGTGGCCGATGTGAAGGGAATCGGCGGTGGGATCAATGCCCACGTAAGCGGTGGTCATCTCCTTTTGGAGTTGTTCTTCCGTGCCGGGCATGATATCGTGTATCATGCCCCGCCACATGAGTTCCTGGACGAAATTCATACCAGGCTTCTTCCGACCTCGATGGCCCTGATATTTTGCTCCAGGAAATCCCGGGGCGCCCATTCTTTTACAAATTTCAACATATCCTGGTAATCGATAATATTGGTTAATTTCTGGGTCATGGCCAGGGTTACCACCGAAGTCAGGATCACATTACCGACTGCTTTTTTGGTCTCATTAATAAGGGGCACCTGGTATAATTTCCAATTGTGGGTATCCCCGATTTCTTTGACCAGGTTGGAATCCAGGATGACGATGGCGTCGTCTTTGATCAGGTTCTTATAAAGATCAAAAGGTTTTTGCCCTGTACATATAAAGAAATCGATGGCGCTGGCCTGGGGAAAGATGATCTTCCGGTCGGAAATAATCACGTCCACTTTTGTCGGGCCGCCCCGGACTGTGGCCGTATAAGTAGGGCTTTCCAAAGCGTATTTATTTTCCACTTCGACCGCGATATCCACCAACAGGGCCCCGGCAGTCACGATACCCTGACCGCCGATGGCCGCATATCTAATTTCATACCTACTCATTGCGCCCCCCCTGCTTTTTGAGCGGCTTCTTTTGCGCCGTGTATAACATATTTATGGTATAGTTCCGAATATTCCAGCCGCTCCGTGTCTTCTTTCAAAATACCCACGGGGTATTTATGATTTCTGTCTTCCGGCGCTAATTTTTCATACTGGGATTTGGTAACGGTCCGGCCGGCAATCCAGCGGCACATGGTAAGGGGGTCTTTCATTTTGTTCCTCCTGCCCAGGTTGATATGGCAATTGCTGATGACTTCCACCACTGAAAAACCTTTGTGCTGGAAGGATTTTTTGATGACCTCCCTGAGGGGTTTCATGCGGTTGACGGTTTCCCTGGCCACGAAGGATGCCTTGGCGGCGATTAATAGCTCGCTGGCCATGAATTTAGGTTCGATATTCCCGTAAGGGGTGGTTTCCGTAATGAATCCCTGGGGGGTGAGGGGAGAACATTGCCCGCCGGTCATGCCGTAAATGCCGTTGTTGATCAGGATCATCTTGATGCCGATATTGCGCCTGGCCGCATGGATTAAATGGTTGCCGCCGATGGCCGTGGCATCGCCGTCGCCGGATATGACCACCACTGTTTTTTCCGGCCGCGCCAGTTTAATGCCGGTGGCAAATGTCAATGCACGGCCGTGGGTGACGTGGAGGGTGTTGGTATTAAAGTAGGTGGGCATTCTACCGGAACACCCGATACCTGAAACCACCACGATATCAGCGGGTTCGATCTCGAGTTCGGAAAAACACATGGCAATGGCTTTTAAAATGATACCGTCCCCGCAGCCCGGGCACCAGGGTGTGGGAAATGTCCTGTATCTTATGTATCTTTCATAGTCTCTCATTTGTAAAACTCCTTTACTGCGTTTAATACTTCCTGCGGTGTGAAGGCGATCCCATTTGCCCGCAGCAGTGCTCTTTTTTGCACATCATCGGTGGACACCCGTTCGATTTCATTCATCATCTGTCCCATGTTCATTTCCACGGTGAGTACTTTTTTGATGCGTTTAAACCTTTCTTGCAGTTGCTTCCTGGGGAAGGGCCAGATGGTCAGCGCCTGGAACAGTCCCACTTTAAGTCCTTGTTCCCGGGCCAGTTGAACTGCGGCCAGGGAAGATCGGGCGGAGATGCCGAAGCTGAAGATCATAATTTCGGCGTCATCCATATTATATTCTTTGAATGCGATGATATCGTCCAGGTAGTGGTACACTTTCTGCATTCTCAGGGTTTGCATTTTATGAACGGTAGTGGGATCGATGGTGGGCCAGCCGTGGGCGTCATGTTCCAGGCTGTCGACATGAATGGGGTATCCTTTGAAGAAATCCACCCTGGGGGGTTTTTCGCCGATTTCCCGGTCATAGATATTTAAATCGTTCACGACCTTCTCTTTATTGGAGAAGATGGAGATATCTTTGGGGTCCGGGATTTCGATGTCTTCATGGGCCTTGGCGATTATCTCATCCATCAGGATGGTGACGGGGCACCAGTATTTTTCCGACAGGTTAAAGGCGCGGATGGTTTCGCTGTAAATTTCGTCGGCAAATGCGGGGTATACGGCAATGGCGGGATAGTCGCCGTGGCTGCCCCAACGGGCTTGCATCATGTCTGCCTGGGCCGGCTTGGTGGGCAACCCGGTGGAGGGGCCCCCCCTCATTACATTAATGATCACCAGGGGGATTTCCGCCATTTCGGCCATCCCGATATGTTCCTGCATCAGGGAATAGCCCGGTCCGCTGGTGGCGGTCAGCACTTTGCACCCAGCCAGGGAAGCGCCGATACAGGCGCCCATGGAAGCGATCTCGTCTTCCATCTGGATGAAGGTATACCCTAACCTGGGTAATTCTTTCGACATGTATTGGGCGACTTCCGATGAAGGTGTGATGGGGTAACCGGCGAAGAAATTACACCCCGCGGCAACGGCCGCTTTTGCTGCAATGATATTTCCCTGTAAAACTTTTCGTTTACTCATTGTTTACCTTCTTCATCATTAACGTTTTCACTTTCATTTTCTTCATAATTAACAAATATTGCAAAATCAGGGCACCTGTCTTCGCACATCTTGCAGCCGATGCAGTATTCTTCGGCATCCACCTTGATGGATACCCCGAATTTGTTTTCGGCGTTATCTTCCAGCAGCAGTGTACCGGTAGGACAGATATCGACGCATAGACTGCACCCTTTACAATAGATAGGAACGATTGTAATTTTGTTGGGCTTGGGGAACGGCTTTTTTTTTGCCCGGCGTGCGAGGGCCTCCTCGTTTGCTTGTAACTCAAATTTTTCCATTAATCACCTCGAATGATGGACGCTCTAAGAACAATAGCGCGTAATTTTTATTGGCGTTGGACCTGACGGCCCTTTTATTAGAAAATGTTTTTTTGATTGCAACCATTTTTCCTAATTGTTTAGATTGTGTTTAGACTGGATGATACCACAATTGTGAGTTGATGAAAATATCTTTTCCCATTTTTTTTTATTTTTTTCAGGGGGACAGGTGGCAGGCAAATTTATGCGCCGTCTATTTACATGAAAGTTCGCGGCACTCTACCAATTTGTGCCCTGCTTTGAATTTATAATAACTTTTCAAATGCTGCGATAGACAATCGCGCTTGCTTTAAGATATGTGCGAGAGTCGATCTCTTTAAAGGACGATGAGCAGGTATTGTTATTTTAAGCACTTCATCGTAAGCCCTTTTCTGCAAACGGATGTGGCTGCCTTTTTGGCGAATTAATACCCATCCATCTCTTCTTAACGCATTGATAACTTGTTCGTAGTTGAGACTGGGGACTTTTGTCATACGGCAATTTCTAAAAGCTCGGCATTTTTTACAAAAACCAGGTCATCTTCAACAGGTTCCAGGTAAAGATCGATAGCTTCATGGATATTTCTTAGGGCCTCTTCGCGCGTATCCCCCTCGCTAATACAGCCCGGTAGGGATGGAACATATACGGTATATCCGCCCTCGTCACTGGGTTCTAAAATGACTTTAAGTCTCATTTTTCACCTCAAAAGCACGGTTTAATCTTTATAAATTATGACTCCCTCATTATAATATTATTCTTTCAACTTAGCAACCTATCCTGCAAGAGAAAAAATTGGGCTGTTCCACAAACAAAAGTTTTAGGAGGCCCCGCGGCGCGGGGGACCTATTGTAGGGAACAGGCACTGCCTGTTCCAACAGGGCATTTGAGGGAACAGGCGATGCCAGTTCGCGACACTCTACCAATGCGCCCTACATGCAGTGTACCCGGAGGCTATCGGCATTAAAGGGTTCGCCGTCGAATTCGATTTGTTTGCTATTGGGGTGCTTCTTCAAGTAATCGGTGATATTCATCCAGCGTATCTCTCCTTCGGAATTCCGAATCACCAACATCACGGGGTATGCGTGCGACTGCCAGTACTGCGCATGCCGTTCCTTCTTGATAGTGAAAATTTTTTTATTATCTCCTTTCCGTTTGTATAGATAAGAATCACCTGATTTTAATTGCAAATAAACCTTTTGGCCGCTGGCTTCGCCTTTTTTGTTTTTAAATTCGATTTCGGCATCGATGCCGTGGTCGTGGGAGAGTTCGCGGTAAATATGTCCGGCTTCACCGGTAATGGCTTTGGCCTGGCCTTCCAGGATCAGTTCCAGGCTCTCGTTGTCCAGTTTGCGTTTGGCTTCTTCGTCCATGGCCCGCACTAACGCCAGGAACTCGGGCGAGGCAAACTTCTGCTCGATGGAATCGATGAGAGCGAACCGTTTCTCACAGACCTGGCAGATAATATCTTTGAAACCTTTTTCAATGCGTATTCTTACAGCATCTCTTGCCTCAACGGGTGATCCGCAGTGGGGGCAGACATAATATCGCCGGCGTTCCACGGTTTCAGAACGCTTCAAGAGGTGTTCGTGGATGTACTTGATAAATGAGACCTGGGTGTCTTCCGGGACCCCGGGTTCGAAATAGACCGCCAGTTCCGCGGTATCATCGGCAATTTTGGTCAGCAGGAACCCGGCCTGTTTGTTGCCGTGGGTCTTGAAATCCGCGGCGTTTTTCCATAGCTGATCTTTGTGGAAATCATTGGTATAGTAAAGTCGCACCACCAGTGTGGTGTAGATTTCATCGATGGGGCCGCTAAACCGGTAGGTGGTTAGTATTGCTGGATGCGTGGGCAATTCAGGGCGGTCGCGCTTGAAATAAGAAGGAAACACCAACTGCGTCCCTTCGCCGGTTTCTTCTTCCAGACAGAGGGAACGGTCCATGAAGGTTTGCAGCATGGCCCGCAGCAGGATTTTTTCATCCGTAGGTACCAATCGTTCCATACCTTTATAATCCAGGTTGCCCTCCAGTACTTCAGATTTGGAAATATTACCCATTTCGTCGGTGCTTTCGCGGGCGCAGCGTACCACCACCGAAGCGTAGTTGTTAATATATTCCGGCTGCAGCAGTACGAAATCGCCGAAAGCCAGTATTTGGAGCAATCCCTGGCCAGCCAGCAGGCCCACGGTGGTTCTCAGTTCGGCTTCGGTAAAAGGGTCTTCCGGCAATACTATTCTCAATTGTCGGCACAGGTCCGGCATTCTTACAAGCGCAGCGCCTTCGTTTTTAATGTCGATGATGGTGTCTTTTAGGGTTTTAAAAAGCCGGGTGGTGGTAGTCCAGGGCAGGTGCTCCCAGGGGATGTGTTGGGAAATAAGGTTTTTCAGTTTCTCGCAGCCGTCACCGGTTTTGGCCGAGGTATCGATGTAACCATTGTAGCCACGTTCCTTGCAGTACTGCTGGATTTTTTGGCTACTGACGGTCATACCGCCACGATCGCAGCGGCCGGCCACCAGTACTTTATTAAAGGGCCGTTTGACTGCCGAGACTAATGCTTTTTCCCAGTGGCCCAGGCTTTCGAAAGGGTCGTCTTTTTGCGGGTCCATTACCATCAGGGCCAGGGCGGTCTCGTCCATGTAGAGTTGGTGGATAAGGCGGTAATCCGGTTGACCGGCAAAGTCCCAGAGCCATACTTCGCGGGAGATGCCGGCGTCCGTACCCGGTGAAGTGTTGTCCGGTTGAGGCAGAACCAGGGGCCGGACCTCCATGCCGTGGGTGGATTCCGTGATTTCCCAACGTTCTTCGGCCAACCGAATGGCCAGGCCGGTCTTACCCGCGCCGGTTTCGCCCACCAGCACCACTTTGGCATTGGTGTAGCGAGCGCCAGAAGGGATTTCGGCGAGGGCATCGATGCCCTGCAGGTTCCATACTCGAAGGGAATGGTCTTGAGAACCCGATATAGCCAGCCGGCCGTCGGGGGTGACTGCCACTCCGAAGACCCAGTGTTTATGGCCTTTAAGAGTGGCCAGACAGCGACCGGTTTGCAGGTCCCACACCTTCAGGGTTTGGTCATCCGACCCGGATATGATCCGTTTTCCATCCGGCGTGACAGCGACCCCATTTATCTCACCTGTATGCCCTTCCCATGTAGCCCGACACTGACCGGTTTGCAGGTCCCACACCTTCAGGGTTTGGTCGAATGAGCCCGACACGATGGTTTTTCCATCCGGAGTGACTGCTGCACCAACGACCCTACCTGCATGTCCGTTCAGCGTCTTAACACAGGCGCCGGTGGCCAGGTTCCACACCTTCAAAGTTTTATCGATAGACCCGGACACCACCTGTTTACCGTCAGGAGTGACCTTAACCGCCCATTCGCCAATCGACTCGGTATGCCCTTCCATTGTGGCAAGGCATTTCCCGGATGACATATCCCACACTTTCAAGATACCGTCTACGTAACCGGACACCACCCGTTTGCCATCCGGGGTGATATCCACACAAGAAAGTGTCCCTTTGTGTCCTTCGAATGTAGCCGTACATTTGCCTGACGTGAGGTCCCACACCTTTAATGTTCCGCTTACAGACCCGGAAACCGCCTGTTTGCTGTCCGGGGTGACAGCCACCCCCCATATTACTTCTTTGTGTCCTTCTAATGTGGCCGTGCATTTCCCTGATACAAGGTTCCACACCTTCAGAGTTGTATCCCATGAAGCCGACACCGCCTTTTTGCCATCAGGGGTGACGGCAACACTTAAGACAGGCCATTCATGCCCTTTCAATACCATAGGTGCGGTTTGGTTTTCTTTCGTGGTCATTTTTCGTCCCTTCCGTTATCCATTTTTTGGTACAAGAAAATACTATACCGCATTAGAGGGGAAAATTCAAGTGGACCCACGAATTACTCGAATTTTCACGAATTAAAAGAAGAGCCACGGACAAACATGGCAGAACTCGGCGGTCAATTTTTTACTATTCATGGTTGACTTTGCAACTGGATAGTAGTACCATTTACTTTCCAACTTGTTTTTGATAGAGGTGTATGATGAGTAATATATTAGAATATAAAGGCTATATTGGGCGGATAGAGTTTTCCGCCGAAGATAAAATATTTCATGGGAAATTGGAATTCATCAATGACCTGGTTACTTTTGAGGCCACTACCGTGGAAGACCTACAAAAGGAATTTAAGTCCGCTGTAGATGATTATCTTGAAACCTGCAAGAAGCTCAGCATTAAACCACAGAAATCCTTCAAGGGAACGTTTAATGTCAGGGTTACCCCGGAGTTGCACAAAGAAATTGCCTTTCAGGCTGTCAAGCGTAATCTCTCATTAAACCGTTTGGTAGAAGCGGCTATTAGGCATGAACTGAGCCGACTGGAATCTTCCGCTTCTTTATGATCATTGGGGCGCCGGCAGCCATCCCGCGGCGCGGAGGGCCTATTGTAGGGAACAGGCACTGCCTGTTCCAACGGGGCATTTGAGGGAACGGCCCATTTTTCGTCCCTTCCGTTATCCATTTTTTGGTCCAGAAAAATACTATACCGCATTAGGGGGGAAAATTCAATGGTACTCCAAAAAAAATAGCCGCGAAGAGCGCGAAGGACCGCGAAGAAAAAAAACCGGGATGGATTTTTCTCCTGTACCCGATGTACCCTTTCTATGCAGGATATGTTATAATACTCTTGAGGAGTTAGAATAGTGAAAGATTTATGGGTTCAGCGGTTTAAAAAGAAAGCGCCGTTTGAAAAGCATGTCGATTATATATGTTATACACCGGGAGAATTTAATAGAATGAGATATAAATCCTCCGTACTATTGGATGCAATGGAGAGTGGAGAACGGGTTTTTTAAATAGGGGATTGGGGATTTTTCTTTGCCTGGCCCGTTGTCACTCCAAGGCACCAAGAATTTTTTAATAATAAAACCTCTTGGTTAACCTTTGTGCCTTCGTGCCTTTGTGGCTATTTTCATATCAGGCGGTTAAGAAATTTACCCCTGTTTACAATCTTTGTAAACCGCTTCATAGAAGCCTTTTCATTTTTTTTATTCCTAATTTATTCCTAATTTATACGGATTTATTCCTATTTCTGGAGTAGGCTATTTAGCCAAAGGGTTGCAGTCTCTTGTCTTAAAAACGGCGGTGCGTCTATTTACATGAAAGCCCAGGAAAAGTCTGAACCACAGATGACGCAGATGGCGCAGATTACACAGATTAAGATTCGAAAGTGTCTAATTAACGGCATCAGCGGCATGAGCGTTATCGGCGTAATCAGCGGTTCAGACATTTTTCCCCCCGTCAAAAAAGAGTTCACCGGGTTTAAACGTGATTCCGCCGCAGGCGTTTAAAATCTGTCCGAAGGACACCATCCCCTTCATCATTCATAATTTCTCATCCTCTTGCGCCTTTCCTTCCCGGGCGCTTCCAGGAATTTCTGTATCTTTTCAACGTTAGTAAGATTAAACAACACAAAATCAATATTAAAACCCTCGAAAACACCTTGTCCCAAAATAAAAAAATAAAAAAAGAAAACCATCTTCAATATCACGTATTGGAAGGGTACAAAAAGGCTCCCGGCAGCCAGGAGATAAGAAATTAGAAAAAATATCCGGCGAATTCGATTATCTGGCATTCTTCCATCATCCTCCACCACAATTAAACTAAGCGGCCCAAGCATAACTAGCCCGAGTTTCCTAGTTATTTGCGGACGCACCTGGAAATGATCTCTATGAAATCATTTCCGTCCCTCCTGTCCTTACCCTAAAATGAGTTTTTCTCTACCTTGATGTTTATGTTTAGGCTTTCCAAAATTTTTTGTTGAAG
>JAPKZK010000123.1 GCA_026393835.1 Candidatus Aminicenantota bacterium
GCATTTTCTGCTCGATCTGCACATGCTTTCCATCGTTGGCGGAGGTTTTTGCTTTTTCGATTAAGTCAGGGGATATTATTTCGGTAACGGTAGCCTCGATATCGAAAATAAGTCGGACATTTTTTATCATAGCGACCTCTTTTGGCTCTACTGGAAGTAATAATGAATAAAGCCGCTGGGGTACAGGGGGTATCCGGTTAAATATATCCCCTGTACCGAAGCAGCCATTTATATCACAATGGTTTATTGTTGGCAAAACCCCTTGCGGCGCAAGGGATGCAGTGTGGGACATTCCTTGCGCCGGTTCGGGGCTTTTTTCGTGAGGTATATACTGATATGAGCGAATCGATTGCGCCTGTGATAATTTGGAATGGAAACGGGTGGTGATCAAAGAATGATGAATGGGCGAATATTTTATATAGAATGATGAATGATGAATTACCCCTACTTCGCGTGTCTTCGCGTTCTTCGCGGCTAATCGTCCGTGTTTTGTCCGTGTTCGTCCGTGGCCCATTTTTCTTCGTGGTAATTCGTGTAATTCGTGGGCAGGAAGGGATGATACCCAAAATGGCGTTTCCACCCAAAATGATATCATCCCCCATGCCCGTGAAGATAAATTGGAGAAACCAAACAACCAGCCTAACCTACCACCCATCAAAGTCAAATCCAGGGAGAGCATATTTCGATTATTTAACTCGTAATCCATAAGGGCGTCATTGGCGGTAATACTTGTTGAATTCAAAAAAATCATTTGTTGTTTTTTGTGGATTGACTTTAGAGAGGGTTTGTGGTAGGATAAATTCTGGAGCCAAAGATGCGAAATTTCAAAGTAATCTCCTTTTATCCAGCAGCCGGGCAAACTCAGGATCATGATATCTTCAGCAGCATTTCTGCGCATCGTTTTGGCGTCCATGAAATTATTATAATTCATAATCGGTATAATTGTCAATAGGCAATCGTATGAAATGAATGAGCGATTTAGAATTATACGTTTGAAAACATCGGTAGATAAGGATTTTGAAAAATAAAAAAAATTTGAAGGATTTTAGTGATGAATGCTTTTCGTTCGGGTTTAGAAATTGAGGCGCGACGGCGGCGTGCAAAGCAGAACGCAGTGGGTAATATTTTCCCGCGGATGTTTTCCATGGGTTTTGGCCGTTGCGGCGGCCCTGGATACAGAGATGCCTTGACGAAAAGGGCCGGCTTCCCTGGCGCATCAGCCAGACCTATGCCGAAGCGCAACTTTTCGGCCAATATATGGCGGAAGTATTTAGAGATATCCTGTTCTAAGGATGAATAAAAAAAAATAAATCTAAAAAGGAGATTAAAATGAACAAACAAATTAAGAGATATTGTGTAACAGGGATCATAGTGATATTTATTTGTTATTTTTTTGCCCAAGTATCATTTGCATCAGTATGGGGAAATTGGAGAGAATGCGTCAGTGCATCCGGTTGCAGTTGTACGCTTACACTCGATATTAAGAAGAGTATGTCCCCGTCGCTGAAACCATATATCCTAGAGAGCGCCGGGTATTTCTTGAAATCTCACGATGCTTTCCTGGAATTTTTGTATAGTGTAGAAATGTCTGAAAGCAACGGGATAGATTCCGTGGAATTCAAGAATACACTTTACAGGGCCGTCGATAATATGGAAAAGGCAAAAATAGCCTATTCCAACCTCAAGACCGCCTCGGAAAAGATACCTTATAACCGGGAGATGATCGATCAATTGATGAAATTTGATTATGACGGCTTCCGAATCAAAAATGGTCTGAATGAACCCATCTTTGAGAAATTAAGGACATTTCTTGGCAGGGGAGATATCGCCGGTTTTGATGATGCTATAATTGCCAATATGGATGCGATTTTAATCAAGCTCTATGAGATAAAAAGCGTAGTGGATAAAGGTTTGGCCCCGGAGATAATGATTGTATGGAGAATTTACCAGTCCTACTCAGAAGCGCAACTCTTCGGTCAATATATGTCCGAGGTATTTAGAGATATCCTGTTCTAAGAATGAATAAAAAAAATAAATCTAAAAAGGAGATTAAAATGAATAAACAAATTAAAAGATGTTCTGTAACGATATGTGTGGTGTTATTTATTTATTGTATCTGTAACCCATCCTCATATGCGAGAATAGAATTCAATTGGCGGGAATGTGCCAGCGCCCCTGGTTGTAGCTCTACTCTTACGCTCCTAGGTACGGAAAACATGATCCCAACAATGAAATTATATACCATAGAGAGCGCCGGGTATTTCATGAAATCTCACGCCGCTTACCAGGAATTTTTGAATCTCGTGGAAATGTCCGAAAGTAATAGCATCGGTGCCGAAGAATTTAAGAACAACCTTTACAATGCCATCGATAATATGGAAAAAGCAAAAGCAGCCTATACCAATCTTAAGACAGCCTCAGAGAAGATACCATATCATCAAGAGATGATCGACCAATTAATGAAATTTGATTACGACCGATTCCGGATCAAATATGGACTAAACGAACCCGTCTTTGAGAAACTAAAGGCGTTTCTTGGTAATGGAGATATAGCCGGTTTTGACGAGGCGGTAATTGCAAATTTGGACGCCATTTTAAGCAAGCTCTATGAGATAAAGGTTGCGGTGGAAAATTGTCTGGCGCCGGAGATAGCGATTCTGTGGAGAACAAGCCAGACATACGTGGAAGCACAACTTTTTGCTCAATATATGTCGGAAGTCTTTAATGAGATTCTATTTTAACTATTTAAAGGAGAAAATCTGATGAAGGTTATAATGATAATAGTTAAACCATTCAAGGAGGAAGATCATGAAAGCATCATTAGCATTTCAAATCCATGAAGAAAGGCAAGCAATGTCTATGATGGACATAGTTGCCGTCTTGTTAATTTTAGCCCTGGGCCTGGGCCTTCTCCAGTACCACATATCCGAATACAAAAAAAAAGAGGACCAAAAGGCAACCTTCCAGTCTGTAGAAACAGAGATAGTAGGTATCTATGCAACTTATCGACACTATGCTTCATATGGTTTCCGGCTAATGTTTTCACCTTCGCCCCTGTCAATTCTTTTCAGCAATTCAACTGTTTTTCAGGATATGTATGCAAATATATACCCAGGTCATCGGTTGCAGATATATCAGTCAATGAAGAGCCGTGCTCCATTTGATGTCACCAAATTCTTGTTTGCCGACTGTTCCGGGATTTACCTTTGCTTTGCAGGTCTGCTGGCGATTTTTTATGGCTACATGGCTTTCCTGCATACCGAATATCTAAAATTCCTGGCGTCGTTTACCGGGAAAAAGAAACTCTTCAGATCTATCTACCTGTCGCGGGCAAGCATACTGGTCCAATTCACCCTGATCTATCTTGCCTCGGCAGTGCTGTTGATTACCATTAACGGCGTCGCCATCGATATCGATCAATACCTGGTGGTGCTCTTTATAAAAATGTGCTGCGTATCCCTGGTTTTTTTTGCTTTAGGGGCTGTATTCGGGTTATGTGAGTCAATCTTCGTGGGGCTGTTCGGCGCCATCGCTTCCTGGTTTATACTCCTGTTTATCATACCTTTTATCGTTAGTGTAACTGTTTCCGCTAATTCGAGGACTATTAAACCGGAAAATCAACTGGAGATAGAGAAATTGAAACTGATGATGAGCTTCGAAAAAAGTTCAAATGAAAAGGCGGGAATACTTAAAATTAACCAACAACCCACGGATATTGATAGGGAGCTTGTAGAAAGCTATTACAAGAATGAATTCCCGAAGATTAAGGCCCTGGAAGAGGAGTTGAAAGCCCAGATGCAGGAATGTTCAAAACTTCATTATCTGCTTTCTGCTTTCTTTCCCACCACCGGTTACCTGGCATTGACCCAGGAGCTAAGCAGTAAGGGTTATGAAAATTTATACGCCTTTTATCAGGATGTCATACAAATCAAAGAGGCCTTTTTCAAGGAGTATATGAAAAAGGTATATTTCTCTTCTTCTTCTGAACCGCCGAAGGTGGAACCCTTTTTAAAAGGCGACGACAATATATATATAGGCAAACCCGCGCTTCCCGGGTATTTGCTCCTGGATTTTTTCTTCAACCTCCTGTGGATAGTGGGCCTGGCAATGCTCGCCTATTACCGATTCAACAAATCCCTGTTTGCTCTGCCCAAAAAAGAAAAAAATGCACCTGAACCCGACGATATCAAACTCAAAAGCGGCAAAATGATCTCATGGTGCGTGATTGGAAACTTCCTGAACAGGCAATTATATAATATCCTGTCCAACGAAACCCGCGAATTTAAGAAAAAAGGCTATTCGTTCCTGGTATCCCTCGATGACCGGGTCCTGAATACCGCCAAACAAAGACAAAACTTTTTCTACCTGTGCCACCCCTCGGCATTCCCCGGGTATTTAAAAGTAAAAAACCTTTTTACCCTGGTAACGGACTTGATGAACATAGATGAAGCCGAAAGAAAAGATATCGCGGCCCGCTTTTCCCTGGATGCCATGGCCAACAAAAAGATCAGCCGGTTAAATATCGACGAAAGCGGCCGCCTTATCCTGGCCATCCTGCATTTGAAACCCTTTCCTGTCTATTTGATCGACGATATCGGCAGGGGCATGCTGTTGGAACACTGCTTCACCCTGGATGAGAAACTTTTATCGTTGTGGGATAACGGCGCGGCGGTCCTCTTCCTTACCGGCGAGGTATCTATCGTAGTAAAAAGAAAAGGTAAAACATTACCCTACTTCGAATCGGATCACTGGACAAATCAAGTTGACGCCTTCAGGGAAAGCATGTATGCCGATACCAAAGGAGATGATGAGTCGTGACGCATAAGGACGGTTATTAAAACGATGAGAAAACATGAACTCAGCGCTTTGGAAATTGGGCAGAGGATAAAAGCGGTACGTAAGAAATTGCAAATACAGCAAAAGGACATGGCCGCCGCCATGAATATCGCCGCCAGCTACCTTTGCGATATCGAAAACGGCAAAGGCAATCCCGGCCCTGAATTCTTTGTCAGGCTGGCCACTCAATTTAACATCAACCTGAATTACCTATAGCGCGATATTTCGAAAAAGCAGCAAAGATATTAAATAGTTCTTAATAGGATAATGTGGGCTATTTACTATCTCGAAAACTTAGCCATAGACTTAAGTTGATTATAAAGGAAACAGTGATAAGGAGGATTGTAGAGTAGTAAAAAAATGCGGGCGGCAAAAGAAAAAAAGAGACATCCATGGGATTGGTTCTCCAGGCCAGGTTGTTAAATAAAAGCGGGTGCAGTATAGATATCCAGAAATAACGGAAAAATGGGATGATGAGCGTCAACGAAATTATGATTAAGAGATTTATCCCGGCAAGCTTCCGGGTATGTTTTTTATTGAAGGTAAAACCGAAAAGCGCCAGGGAAAGGATCGCAGCTCCGGCCAGGATATCGAAAATGCCGCGTACTTCGTTTAAATGGAATTTTTCTTTGGCGGACCAGCCGGTTTCCAATTGGTGGCTATGGAGAAAAAATCCCGTCAGTTCGTGGATATAAATGCTGGCTTTTTCAGTGGGAATACGTTGACTGATGAGATGAAGGCGGCAGTTCAGTTTGTACCAGGGCGAGAAATAAACCATAAAAGCAAAAGGGATATACAGCGTTACGTACAACAGGCTGAACCATGAAACAACAAGTTTCAATATCCGCATGAACTGTCGCCTACATCACTTAAAAATCCAAAATCCGAGCATTATAAGCCCCAGGCTATACCTATCCTTAAAGGTGTAACGCCCGTATTATATTTCTTTTTTGTGAAGAAACAATAATTATAGGCTACTTCCAGGAACATATCGATTTTTTTATTGAGCTGGTATTCCAGACCCAATCCGGTAGTCACTAAATAGTAAACCGAGTCTGTGAAATACACTTTTCTTCCTTCATCTTTAATAGCCCATGTTATTGCATTTCTTCGATAGGAAACGCCGCCTCCAAATATGAAATATGGAGAAAATCGTTTTTGTAATGGTTTAATCTTTAGATCGAGGATTAGATCGTTAAACTCATAGACAAAATCCCCCATATAGAAGGGGGTCTCCAGCTTGATATATGTTTGTCCTCCATCAAATGACATATACCAGCACCATTTTTCTTTCGGAACAAATCGATAATGATTGAAATCAAGAATCAAAGACATTTTCGATGAAAGTTGATAGCTTATACCAGCGCCGAAATTAAGGGCTGGATTGTAAAACGTAGCGAAGCTACGAGAGGGGTAAGATGGGAAAGATACCCCGGAATGAAGTAGAAGTTTGAATTTCGACGGCGATTGTCCAAATACAGTCATAAAGGATAATAAAATAATTACTCCAGCGATGGTTAATTTTTTTGAAGTCACTGAACAGCTCCTGAGCTTAATTTTTTCAAAATGAGTAATTTATCATCCAGCGAATCATATAGGGCGTGCCCACCCTGTTTTAATTGGGCTCTTTCTTTATTGATGAAAGATAAAGGATCGCCCGATATCGTTTTCTCACCATCCTCTTTGAACACATTTTCATTGTAATCAATAAAGTAGATAGAACCGTCATTTAACATGACACGATAAACAGGGCAAACCGGGCTGGCGTAAATAATTCCATAAGCCATTAAATCCACCTTTAAAATTTCCGTTTTCCGAACCGCTGCCTGGGTTGTCAATAAAGCAATGATTTCATTATCACTCTTGAGGGGTTTGACGCTTGCCTGCGGTGATACCACTGCGCAACTATGCAGCAGCCCGTCAGCCGACATGGCCACCCGGGCATATTCATTTGTTTCTCTATCGAATAAGATGATCAGGTATGAAAACGAATCGGCCATTTCCGCAATTAGATTTTCGACTTTTACTATTTTTTGAACCGTCATAGTGGAATTCTTCCGCAGAATTTTCGGCAATGGGTTTGCTGTTTTATTCATTGAATATTCAAAGGCAGGCATATTATTTGCAAAAGTTTTTTGAATGCCGTAACGAAGGTTCTCAATAATTTTGTCTTCGCTTTCCGGGTAGGGATACGGCACATATGATGGACTGGAGGGGGTTGTTAAGTCATTCATCGATAAGATCGATGCGCTTCTCTTTTTTGAGAAAACCGGAAAAACCGCCAGTAATAAAACAAAAATTATTAGTATACTTTTTAATTTCATGATATATCTCCTATTGAATGGGTAAGTTTGAGGGCTCATAATTTAAGGGAGCGCCGTAATAGGTCCCGTCGTTTTGAACAATCCAATTATAATCGGCCAATCCGTCGATCATATCCTTTCTTCGCCCCAGGAAAGCGATAAATTTTCCATTTATCGGTTTATAATATGTGCTTTTTAAGGCATTGACCCAAAGAGCTTGATAAGGTGCATCATAAGCATTAAATCTGATCAGATCAGCCACTGGTCTATTATTGTCCCAATGCCCCTGTGCGCCGATAACCGGTACATAGTGAGCTCCAATTAAGGGTAGAATCGAGCAGCAATCTCGCTCTAAACATTCAACAATACCGGAAAGAGCCTGGTTCTGGCCATTATCGGTGGCGGGAAATTCTGCCTTCCAGCCTACTGAATCAGTAAACAAATCAATTGCATCTGCCATTGCGTAATAGTTTAGCGTACCATCGGCATTGATTATACAGCTCAGAATATAATCTTGATCAACCCACATCCCGTCATAAAGAGCCCAGGTGGCGATCGCCGAAGAGGCGCTTACACCGTTTGTGCATTCCACAAAAGGTACATCGGGAAGATACTTTTCATAATCATCATCTGGCACACACTTCGCCAGCGGCAAAATTAAAACCGCGATACAACAAGTTAAAAGAAATTTTTTAAACATTTTTTCTCCTTTTTTTTTATTTTAAAAAGGAGCATAACACAAGGGATTTTTATTGTCAACATATTTTTTAGGGAAAATATGTTGGGAAAAGAACTGATTATATCAACATACCCACCCAACTCTTCATCCCTGATGGGATGCCGATATTTTAAGGCAAACTTTAATCATATTGTCCCACTGGAAGTGGACAATTATTTGAACGTCCCCCAATCGTCTTTCTTCTTCGCGCCCCTTCGCGTTATTCGCGGCTATTATAATTTAAACGGCGAATCCAGGTTCATTCAAACCGCTTTACTTTTAATGAATTCCTGGTTATAATGAATTACCCTGGTTACTGCACAATAAGGACTAACCCGGGAAAATAAGGCACGGTGGTAAACCGATGAGAAAACATGAACTCAGCGCTTTGGAAATTGGGCAGAGGATAAAAGCGGTACGTAAGAAATTGCAAATACAGCAAAAGGACATGGCCGCCGCCATGAATATCGCCGCCAGCTACCT
>JAPKZK010000186.1 GCA_026393835.1 Candidatus Aminicenantota bacterium
TGTGCTCACTGTTTACGCTTCATGCCGCCATTACTGACGACTATGCAAAACTCGTTTCGCGTGTGGCACTGGTGGTCAACCTTTGCCGGGTGGGATTTAAACCATACCCACAGGGTTTCGTTGAAGAGTTTCTACTCTTAAACATATATGTATCTATATGCCAGTGTTTCCCCTCTTCCAGGGCTTATCCTGGCGCAACTTCTCTTCTATCTTTCCCCCCCCCCGTGTGCGCCCGTTTATTGGCCGGGGCCTTTGGCCCTCCTTGTTTTTTCTTCTCTTCGGCGAAAGACAGGATTATGCCTCGAGTCGCAGGGGAAGTTATAAGGTGAGAAAAAGATAATTGGTATTGACATTTTCCAGCAAATAAGGCATATTGGTTAATTGACAGGAGGTCCAATGAATATAAAAGAATCTATTCGCCCTATAAAGTATCTTGAGAGCAATGCAGCGGATGTATTGAATACGGTTACTAAAAAACATACCCCCATGATCATAACCGACGATGGCGAAGCAAAAATGGTGATACAGGACATAGAATCGTACTACAAATTAAGACAGTCCATGGGAATGCTCAAACTCGTCTTAATGGGCAAAAAACAGGTAGATGAAGGAAAAACCAGGCCCGCGGACCAGGTATTTAATGCCATTGAACGAAAATTGAAGGTATGAATAATACATTCGAAATTGAGTTTACACTTTTGGCTGAGGTTGATCTCGATGAAATTGCCCTCTATATTGCAGAGCACGATGAGGTTAATAAGGCCGTTCAAGTGTATTTTAAAATAAAGAAA
This sequence comes from Candidatus Aminicenantota bacterium, assembly GCA_026393835.1. Classification (GTDB taxonomy): domain Bacteria; phylum Acidobacteriota; class Aminicenantia; order UBA2199; family UBA2199; genus JAKAGC01. The sequence continues at coordinate 792 of JAPKZK010000186.1, forward strand.
AAAATACTTACCCTTGCTGAATTCCCGGATCAGGGGAGAATTGTTCCCGAGTTGAAACGAATTAAAATAATGGATTATCGGGAAATCATTTGTAATCCTTATCGGATTATTTATCTGGTCAAAGATAAAACAGTTTTTATTATTGCTGTTTTTGATGGGCGAAGGGAAATCGACGATATATTATACGATCGAATAACTGTTTAAAATCGTTATTGGAAATGGCATTGCCTGTTCCTTTCTCTTCCTTTTTCACGTTTTTCACCGAAATATTTTGACTTTCGTCACGTTTTTTGATATATAAAGATTATGAAACGTGACTTCTATTTAAAACTTCTTGATTGGAAAAAATCAACGACGCGAAAACCTTTGATCGTAAAAGGAGTTCGCCAGGTTGGGAAAACATATATCCTTAAAGAGTTCGGAAAGAACGAATACACCAATACCGCGTATTTTAATTTTGAAGACGATCCGAACCTGGTTGATTTTTTTGTGGCCCGGATTCAACCGCAGCAGATTATCCATAAATTATCGATTTACTCGGAAATTCCAATCCGCCCCCATGATACATTAATTATATTCGATGAAATCCAAAATTCTCCCCGCGCCCTCACATCGCTAAAGTACTTTTGCGAAGATGCGCCCGAATTTCATGTTGTGGCGGCCGGCTCTTTATTGGGACTAAAATTAGGACACGCATCCCCCTTTCCCGTGGGAAAAGTCAATTTCCTGGATTTATACCCGCTAACGTTTGGAGAATACCTGGACGCCCTGGGACGGACTCAACTCAGGGAATTCTTGCATAACGCCCGTGGTTTCGAACCTATCGAGAGCATTTTTCACGACGAATTGATCGATCATTTGAAAATGTACTACTATACCGGCGGCATGCCGGAAGTCGTTAAACGCCATATATCGGATAAAAACGATCTATCCAAAGTAAGACAGGTCCAAAATGAAATACTATCCGCGTATCTCCAGGATTTTTCAAAATATTCCACCAAAGCGGAAGCCATTCGTATTACCGATACCTGGAATGCCATCCCCGCCCAATTGGCAAAAGAAAACAAGAAATTCAAGTACTCGGAGATATCGAAATATGCGCGGGCGCGTGATTACTACGAATCCATTCAATGGCTCCTGGACGCCGGGCTGGTCTATAAATCGTTCTGTATCAAAACTCCCAAACTGCCCCTCAGCGCTTACAAGGATGAGAATATGTTTAAGCTTTATATAGTGGATACCGGTTTATTGGGCGCATTGTCAAACCTTTCCGCAAAAACCATCGTGGAAGGCAATAAATTGTTTTCCGGGTTCAATGGAGCATTCACAGAGAATTATGTCGCCCAGGAACTAATCGCGGGCCTGTCATCCCAGGGAAACCCGGTACGGGAACTTTATTATTGGAGTTTTAATTACTCGGCGGAAGTGGATTTTATCGTTCAACATGATGATGATATTTACCCACTGGAAGTGAAAGCGGTAATCAGTAAAAGAAAAACGAGCCTTGTTGTTTACGGGGAAAAATTTAAGCCGCCAATATTATCCCGCGTAACCCAGATGAATTTTAAAAAAGAAGAGTATATACGCAATTATCCGCTTTATGCGGTTTCACATTTTCCCGGGAATGATTGAGATTTAAAATGCCTTCGGCGACCAGGAACCCTTTCGAGAAAGGGTTCCTGGACCTCCTAAAGCTTTTGATTATTCGGAAGCGAAGACTCCCGGTACGGTCCTACAAACGTCACCCCACGCAGTGGGGCCTGGACCCCCTAAAGCTTTTTAAAAACTCTGTGTCCTCCGTGTCCTCTGTGGCTGTTGACAAAAGCACGGGATTTGTTTATAGTAATTCTTCATTTGTCTTTAAAGAAAGAATGTTCAGCATTTCAAAGCGAGGATAAAATGGCAAAACATGTCGGTTTGATTTTAATTTTTACCGTGATAGCCAGTGTGTTTTTCAACGCCGCTATTTTAAAAGCGGAAGTTAAAAATGAAGACACCCCCCTGAAAGGTAATTGGGATTTCAAATTACAAAAATTATGGGAAGTCGACAGCGTAGGCGATTACGTATTAACCGAAATTTCCGATATCCAGGTGGATGGCGACGGCCGAATTTATATCCTGGAAAGGAAACACAACAAATTCCTGGTTCTCGACCCAAATGGAAAATTCCTGTATGCCTTCGGTAATCAAGGGGAAGGCCCCGGGGAGTACAAAATGGCATATTCCTTCTTCCTTGAAGGTCAATACGTAATCGTACCGGACCAGCAAAAAGTCCATTACTTCAAAAAAGACGGGACCTATGTAAAATCGTATAACCTGGGAGGTATGGCATTCCTCAGGACGCCCATCGATGAATTCCGATTTCTTAAGGTACAAGAAAGTGAAGATGAAAAAAAGAATCTGGATACATTGGAAATTGTCGATCTTAATACCATGAAACATACCCCCATTGCCGAGATAACCGCGGAAAAAGAACTGACCGCCTCCAGCGGTGGTATGATACTGAAGTTCAAAGACGGCATTACGACCCCGATTGTGATTGCTGCTGAAAAAGATAATGAGATTTATTTCGGGAAAAACGATCGCTATTTCATTAAAAAGGTGGACATCAATGGCAAAGAATTACTTTCCTTCTCCATTTCCGGCAGAGAACAGAAAAAAATTCCCCAACACATCAAACGCGAACGATTTGAGAATGTCCGGCTCAACAACGAGAAAATGCCCAAAGAAATGGTCGACCAAATGGTAAAAAACATGCCCGATTACTGCACCTACTTTAGCCAAATCGACATCGATAAAAACGGCTTGATCTACATTCACATCAACGATATCGCCAATAAAAACGTCCAGGAAATCGATATTTTCTCTCCTGCGGGGAAATACCTATATCATTCCGATATCCAACTTCCCGAAGGCTTCAAAAGGGTAACGCCATTATTTAGTAAAGGAAACAACTTGATTGTATTCGTAGAAGATGAAGAAGGAGAACAGAAACTGGTAAAATTTCAAATAGAGACGCCCACGAATTAGTAAAAACAAAGCCACCAAGGCACCAAGACACCAAGGTTTTTTTCGTGTTCATTCGTATTTTTTACCATTTAACATTTTCCCGGTGACGCCGAATTTTTCATTGGCGCAATTATCTCCGGCGGGTTCTATGTGGACCATCATGTCGTAGATATTATCGATATCTTTTCTTATTCGCTCCTCCACCTCATGGGCAACCTTATGCGCCTCAAAGACCGACATGGAACCGTTCACTTCGATGTCGATGTCCATCATATACATATTGCCCAGTTGGCGAACCCTTACCCGGTGGGGATTGGCAGCGTCTTTAACCGAATCGATGGCGGCGAAGATTTTTTTGTAAATATCGGGACTCTTCAAGCCGTCCATTAATTCTGTATTGGTTTGCATAAAAATATCGAATGCAACTTTCAATATCCAGATACTGACGGCCAGGGCGGTCAGCGAATCCAGGATGGGAAGGTGAAGGATAAAAGTGAAAAACAACCCTACCAATACTGCCCCTGAAATGATGATATCGTTCTGCATGTTTTTGGCATTGACGATCAGCATGGGGCTCTGCATTTTTTTACCTACCCGCGCCAGGCACCGGGACAACAGGAATTTCCCCACGATAGAAATCACCGTAATATAAATGGCCAGGGTAGAGGGGAGCTGCTGTTGTTGGTTCCCGATGATTTTAACAACCGAGGAGATGCCCAACTGCGCCCCGGCAAAAAAGATAACGAACGATAATGTTTTGGCGGCGATGGTATCTGCCCGTTCGTAACCGTAGGGATACCCCAAATCCGGGGGTTTGACAATGATGCGTGCAGTTAATAGGGTTATCATGGAGGTAACGATATCGGTAGCCGAATCGATGCCGTCGCTGACGACTGCTAGGCTCCCGGAGATCAAACCGACGACGATTTTCGAAATCGATAGCAGCGCATTGCCGATAATCGCGATCCACGAAGCGTTTGTAATTTCTTTTTGTCTGTTTTCCATAATCAAAAATTTTCGGAAGTCCAGAAACCCTTTTATAAAAGGGTTTCTGGCCGCCGGAGGCATTAATTTTATTTATTCAAAGCAGGGTGTTTCAAATGAAACCCCGCGGCGTCCTGGTAAGCTTTGGCCAGTATCAAAGTTTTGGCCTCATCGAAAAGGTTCCCGATAAACGTAATACTGACCGGGTGATTTTTCTCATCGAAACCATTGGGTGTAACGACGCAGGGGTGGCCGGTGAGATTTGTCAATAAGAGGTTATCGCCGCCGTAAGTAGGCGAAATATAGACATCGATGTCTTTAAATAGGAGGGCCATTTTTTGCATCAGTTCAGTCCGGAACCGGTTAGCCTGGATATAGTCTACGGCGGGGATCAGCCGCGAATGCCGGAAAACATTGGGCCAGGCTTGTCTTTCCTGGCGCACCATCAAATCATCCCTGCCGCTGCGGGTCAATTCATCGAAGGCGGCGGCGGCCTCTGCACTAAGGATAAACGACAGCGAATTCACCGGGAAATCCGGCAATTCCACCGGTTTCAGCGTTACGCCCAGGGAGCGCAGCGTTTCCAGGGCGGCCGTATCATATTTTTTAGTTTCGTAATCCTTTTCAAATTCCCTGGCCAGGTAGCCGATGCGCAGGGTTTTGATGTCTACCGAGGGGTCCCAGGTAAAGGGAAAATCTTTCACTGCCAGGTCTTTGCCATCGGAACCGTAAATGGCGTTAAACACCAGGGCGCAATCTTCCACTGAGCGGCATATGGGGCCGATCTTATCCATGGACCAGCTCAGGGCCATGCAGCCGTACCGGCTGACCCTCCCGAAAGTGGGCCTTAACCCAGTGACGCCGCAGCGGGTCGATGGCGAAACAATGGACCCCCAGGTTTCCGTGCCGATGGCGAAACCCACCAGGCCGGCGGAGGTAGCTGCCGCGGGTCCCGCCGATGAACCGCTGGAACCCTGTTCCGTATCCCAGGGGTTGCGGGTTTTCCCTTCGGTCCAGACATCGCCCCAGGCCAGTTCGCCCACGCTTAATTTTGCCGCCAATACCGCCCCGGCTTCTTCCAGGCGTTTCACTACCGCGGCGTCTACTGTGGGTACTTGATCTTTATAGGGCGGGGAACCCCAGGTGGTTTTGATTCCTTTAGTGGCCAGCAGGTCTTTGGCGCCCCAGGGGATGCCGTGAAGGGGCCCCTTATAATTACCCGCCGCAATTTCCTGGTCGGCTTTCCGCGCCTGCGCCAGGGCCAATTCTTCGGTCAGGGTAATCACACAAAATAATTTAGGACCGTATTGCTTTAATCGTTTGAGATACATTTCCGTTAACTGTACGGAAGTGACCTGGCGGGATTTGATTAATGAAGCCAGGACCGTCACCGGCGCAAAGGCCAGGTCTTCGATATCGGTCGGCGCCTTTACTTCCGGTAGTTTCAACTCAACTTTGGGGCCGGCGCTTATCTCTATCTTGAGGTCCGGGGGAATGGGATTAAAATAGATGGCCGGCGGCACGCCGTTGTCTAACGGGAATTTGCGCAGGGTCCGGTAACTGTCTAAATTCTCTTTTACATCTTCCGCCATCAGTTTGATCTCACCGGCAGTAAAATCGATCCCGATGGTTTTGGCCGCTGCTTTGATATCCCTTTGGGAAACGTCCTTCCCACCGGATAGAAAATAGAAATTAAAACCCAGGCTGACGCCCATTAAAATGAGGAACAAAATAGTGCTGTATAACCATAATTTTGAAACCTGTTTCATATTCTAACTCCTTTTTTTATTTTTTCCCGTCGATTTTGTCCCAGACCTGTTTTATCCAGGGGATTGCGTCGTGGAGAGGGGCGACGAACGCATTGGTCCGAAAATGGCTGACGCCGTCGAGGATTTGCAGTTGAACCGGCAGGCCTCTGGCTTTAAGTTTTTGAATCATCTCTTCCACTTTTTTGATTGGGAAAAGTTGGTCCCCGGTGCTGTGGATGGCGTAAACCGGGATATCCCGGATGGTTTCGATGATTTCAGGCTCGGCCACAGCCGAGATAGGGATGGCGGCGGAAAAGAGTTTGGGATTGCGGGCCGCCAGGTACCATGTCCCGATACCGCCCATGCTGAAACCAGTGACCAGGATTTTTTTATGATGGATTTTATAATGTTCCCGGATATACGTTACCAGTTGGAGGACGGCGGATTCAGCCGCGGGGTTGTCCCAGCCGTCTTTTTCCGGGCAGTCCGGGGCCGCGATAACGGCGCCCAGGTCGCGCAGCGCCGGTTCCACCAGGATGGCGAGGTATCCTTTCCCGTACCACGGGCTCACGTTCCCGCCGTAATGAAGCGCCACAATCAACGACGTCTCCTTCTGCAAAGAAAAAGCTTTCGGGATAGAAAGCGTATACCGCAACGCATTGCCGTTCTCTAATTTTAATGTTTGTTCATAAATGCCGGGGGTCCCGGGTAAATCGGCTGCCTGCATATTCCCTCCATTATATCCACTATAAATAAATGATGAAGAACAAATAATAGATAATAAGACCAATACGAATAGGGCCAGTTTGAGAAAATTTTTTTTATCCTTCATCTTACATTTTTATGCGAATAAGGGTAGGGAACAGGCACTGCCTGTTCCCTACAATTTTCAACAGCGAATGTTAAATACCCATCAATTCGTTGGCTATTTTTTCGGATTTTTCTTTGACTTCCTTGTGAATACTGCCGCCGTTGGCGTCCATGGTAACCACCACCGGGAAATCCTCCACTTCGATGACCCAGAAGGCCTCGGGCGTACCGAATTCTTCCAGTTTATAAACCGTTTTAACCTCTTTCACGGAATTGGCAATCAAAGTACCTGCGCCGCCGACGGCATGAAAATAAACAGCGCCGCATCTCTTTAGTCCTTCCGCGGTTTTGTCGCCCATGCCGCCCTTGCCGATAACGCCGCGGACATTGTACTCACAAATCACATCCGCCTGGAAAGGCTCTTCACGGGAAGAAGTCGTAGGACCGGCGGATACGAAAATCCATTTACCGCTGTCCAACTTCTTAACCACCGGACCGCAGTGATAAATAACGGCTTCTTTCAACGCTTCGCGGATAAAATCCGGTTTCTGTTCCACCATTAATTTGTGGGCCTCATCCCTGCCGGTTACCACTGTACCGGAAAGGAGCACGGTATCGCCGACTTTCAATTTACGAATCTCTTGCTCGGAAATGGGGGTCTTTAACTTAATCATAGTTCACCTCGCCGTTTTTAATAGTCATGGTTTTCCTTCTAAACGCCCAACAGGTATACGAAACAGAAACAATGAAGCAAGCCGGGTGACGGGCCTGGGAATCCACGAAAACATCCAGCACCGTCGATTTACCGCCGAAGCCCATGGGACCGATATCCAATTTGTTCAGGTCTTCGATAAGCTGGGTTTCCAGGTCGGCCAGTTCTTTCATGGGGTGACGTTCGCCGATTTTCCGGAAGAATTGCTCTTTGGAAAGGGCATAGGAAAGGTCCCTAACGCCGCCGATGCCGACGCCGATGATACCGGGGGAGCACCCCTGGCCCTGGGCTTTAACCACGGCATCGATGACCACTTTCCGGACCCCTTTCAGGTCGCGGCCCGCTTTTATGGGCGGATGGGGCAGTTTATACTGGGCGCCTACGTTCTCACTGCCGCCCCCTTTCAACATCAAACGTATCCGTACTTCATCCTTGTCCCACTGGTGGAAGTGGAAGTACGGGGCGTTAACCCCGACATTGTTGCCGGAATTCTTAGCGGTCACTGGGTCCACCGCATTGGGGCGAAGATATTGCCTGGCGGTCCCCTCTTTTGCCGCCCACTGGGCGGCTTCCCGATACTTTGCCTCTGAGTCGCCTACCGGGAAATCGATGTAAAAAACAAGTGAACCCGTGTCCTGGCACATGGGTGTACCCTGTTCCCTGGCCATGCGCACATTCTCCAGGATAGTGCCGAACACGTTTTTGGCAGGAGTGCCTTCTCCCTCATTTTTATAGGCCTCGTTTAGGGCCTTCTCCACATCGGGGGAAAGGTCGGTTGCTGCCTTCCGGATTAGCTCCAGGATCGATTCTTTTAATTCCATATACGTTTCTCCTTAGAATTTAGCTTTAACAGAAATAATCCTTAACATAAATCAGAGTAATTTTCAAGCCCGGCAGCCGGATTTTTCCATAAAATAAAAATCAAAATTCTGCTTTTCAAAACTTGACAAAGCCGTTTTGCTATAATATAATGCAAATACTGAATAAAATAGGTAATGATATGCAAAATGATGATAATTTAACAAAGAAAGAGTTGGGGTTCCGCTTTTTGATGTTCCGCAAAGCCATCGGCAAAACCGAGATGGAGCTGGCTTCGGAGTTAAATCTCCCGGAAGCGAAAATCAATGATATCGAAACCGGCGTCCTTTACCCGGAAATCGCAATCCTGCATTACCTGTATAAAACATACGGCTTAAATATTCATTGGTTGTTGACCCGGACCGGGCACATGTTTATGAAAAAGAAATCCCGGCCGGAGAAAACAGACCCCCTGTATGACAGGTACGCCGAATTAATCGATTTGATGGAGGTCCCCGCGGTCGAACAGGCAATAACGGCCGCCCTCACCGAAATCCGCGCCCTCCTGGTGCTGGGAAAACTGGAAGACAATAAATAAAATACTTTGCAGACCTTCATTAACTCAATCATTACAGTCAAATCCAATTTTTTTTAAAAGTTGAAATCAGAAAATTTTGACAATATATTATTGTAGTGTTATAATATATTGCCATGCGAGAGGAGGTCTTGATGCCAAATGGACCTATGACAGACGAGTTGACCAGGAGCAATGTAAAAACGATCCCCAGGACGAAAATAAAGAAACCTAAGTTGTACCGGGTGATTCTTTTCAACGATGACTATACATCGATGGAATTCGTAGTGGAGATATTAATGTCGATTTTCAATAAACCGGCCGCGGAAGCAACGAGCATCATGCTGGATGTCCACAAAAAAGGCGCCGGCGTTTGCGGTGTGTATACTTACGATATCGCCGTAACCAAGGTAACCCAGGTTCACCGGCAAGCCCACCTGCATGAATACCCACTCAAATGCGGGTATGAAGAGATTTGACAATGATAAGAATGCACGTAAATGAAGAATTAAACAACATAATTGCCGCCGCTTTTGCTGAAGCAAAAACGAGGACCCATGAATACATTACCCCCGAACATATTCTATATGCATCGCTCTTTTTCGATTCAGGGAGCGATATTATAGTCAATTGCGGCGGCGATATCGCAGGATTAAAAAAAGACCTGGAAGAATTTTTTAAGGCCGAATATATCCCGGTGATTAAGGAAAAAGACCCGGGCGAATCCGAAGGGTTTCATAATGTAATTGAGAACGCCATGCTGCATGTGGCTTCCGCGGGGAAAAATACGCTGGAGATCGGCGATATATTTGCCGCATTTTTCTATGAGCGGGAGTCTTTTGCCGTTTCTTTCCTGGCCCGGTACGATATCACCCGGCTGCGGATCCTGGAATATATTTCCCACGGCATTTCGGTCATTCCCAACCCCGATGCGGTCTACGACGAAGAGGGGGTGGAAAGCGAAAACCCGGAAGAAGAGGAAGAAACGGGTGCGGAACCCCAAACCCGGGAACACGAGGCCAAAAATAAAAAGAAAAAGAAAAAATTCCTCGAAATTTATACTACCGAATTAACGGCCAAAGCGGCCCGCGGCGAAATAGATCCCATTATCGGCAGGGAAGATATTATCGAACGCACCATCCAGGTGCTGTGCCGGCGATTGAAAAACAACCCGGTCCACGTGGGCGAGCCGGGGGTGGGAAAAACCGCCATTACCGAAGGTCTGGCCCGTTTGGTGGCGGAAAATAAAATTCCCCATGCCCTGAAGGATTCCAAAATTTACATGCTGGATATGGGCGCGCTGCTGGCCGGCACAAAATTCAGGGGCGATTTTGAAGAACGTTTGAAACGGGTCTTAAAAGAACTCCTGGAAGAGGATAAAGCCATCCTGTTTATCGACGAAATCCACAACGTGGTGGGGGCCGGGGCGGTTTCCGGCGGGTCCATGGATGCTTCCAATATTCTTAAACCCATGCTCTCATCCGGGAGGGTCCGGTGCATCGGTTCCACCACCTATGAAGATTATAAAAAATATTTTGAAAAGGACCGCGCCCTTTCCCGGAGGTTCCAGAAGATCGACATCCCGGAACCCACGACGGAACAAACCCTGGATATCCTGATGGGTTTAAAGGACCGTTACGAGGATTTCCACGGCATCCGTTATACGGACGAAGCGCTGCATGCGGCGGTGGATTTATCCAGTAAGTATATCAATGACCGTTACCTGCCGGACAAAGCCATCGATGTGATGGATGAAGTTGGCGCGGCGGAACGAATGAAACGGGAAAAGGACGACGCCCCCCGGGTGGTGATCGACACGGAGCGGATTGAAAAGGTAGTGGCAAAGATTGCCAGGATCCCTGAAAAGACCATCTCTGAAAATGAGACATCAAAATTAATGAACCTGGAGACGGAATTGATGCAGCAGATTTTCGGTCAGGATGGGGCGGTGCGGAGTGTTGCCGAGGCCATCAAGCGGTCGCGGGCCGGGTTCCGCGATCCCAATAAACCCGTGGCGTCGCTGTTATTCGTGGGGCCAACCGGCGTGGGGAAAACGGAATTAACGCGCCAATTGGCCAATATCCTGGGCGTCACGCTGCACCGTTTCGACATGAGCGAGTACCAGGAAAAACATACGGTGGCGCGGTTAGTGGGCTCCCCGCCGGGGTATGTGGGGTTTGAGCAGGGCGGCCAGTTGACGGAAGCCATCCGCAAGACCCCCCATGCGGTGCTGCTGCTGGATGAAATTGAAAAAGCGCACCAGGATATTTTCAATACGCTTTTGCAAGTCATGGATTATGCGACTTTAACGGATAATACGGGAAAAAAGGCGGATTTCAGGCACGTGATAATTATTATGACCTCCAATGCCGGGGCTCGGGACCTGGGCAAAGCGAAAATCGGGTTCGGCGGGACCAGGGGGGGGGCGAAGAGTTCGATTAAAATCGCGGTGGAAAAACATTTCTCACCGGAATTCCGGAACCGGTTGGACAGGGTTGTTCACTTCAACGGTTTGAATGAAGCCATTGTGTTGCAAATCGTAAAGAAAAATATTTCGGAATTCCAAAAAATCCTGGAAGAAAAGTCCATTTCCCTGGAAGTGACGCAGCAGTGTTACGAGTGGTTGGCAAAGCAGGGGTTTTCCGATCTTTTCGGCGCCAGGGAAGTGGCGCGTTTGATCGAGGAGAAGATAAAATCCTATTTTGTGGACCAGGTGCTTTTTGGGGAATTGTCCAAAGGTGGAAAGGTGAAAGCCGACATCGAAAATGACGAGGTAGTCATCCATAAAATATAGGTCCTAATAATCAAAAATTTTTGGAAATCCAAAAACCTTTTATATAAAAAGGTTTTTGGCCCCCGGAGGGCATGGGCAAACCGTAAAATTTCCAAAAAATCTAACCGATATTTGACAAAATACTTTTGATATGTTAAAAGGGATAAATGGATTTCTGTGAATGGATTGAGTATGTTGATTGTTTTTGCTGTGCTAGTTGTGTTGGCTGTTTTGACTGTGATGGATGTAGAAATAAGGAAACAATGATATGAAACTAATTTACGCAGGGAAGAGTGACAAAGGGAAGCTTCGGAAAGCCAACGAAGATTTTTTTGCCTGTCAAAAAATAAATGACGAGGAATACCTCTTTGTCGTGGCGGACGGGATGGGGGGACACCAGGCAGGCGATGTGGCGTCAAAATTGGGGACGGAGACTTTTGTCCATCGTTACAACGAGCTGAGGGAAACAAACACACCCATACCGGAGGCGTTAAAGGAATCGATCTCCAGGGCCAACGAAGAGATCCTGGAAAAAGCCACCGCGGATTTAAAAAAAAGGGGAATGGGTACTACTTTCAGTGCGGTTGTGCTGGCAGATATGAAGGCCCACATTGTACACGTAGGGGATTCGCGGATTTATATTACCAGGGATGATGAAATCGTTCGCTTGACAACGGATCACACTTTCGTGGAAAAAATGGTGGAAGAGGGCCGGCTGACCCAGGAAGAGGCGCGCGATCATCCCCAGAAAAATATTCTATACATGTCCCTGGGCGCCCGCCAGAGTTTCGTCCCGGAAGTGAGCGAGAGTTTTAACCTGAAGAAAGGGGATATCCTGGCGCTCTGCTCCGACGGGCTGAATAACATGGTGACGGACGCCCAGATAAAAGAGTATATTACGAACCATCCCCCGCAAAAGGCCGTGGAAAAATTGATTAAATTAGCCAATGAAAACGGGGGGATCGATAATATTACTCTATTGGTGATTCTTGTCGATGGGTATAAGCCTAAAAGTTCGGAAAAAACAGAACCTATAAAAATAGTTAAGCAAAGGGGCAAAATCGCTTCTTTCTTCTCAAAATTGTTCTCGGAGGAAAAATGAGCCTGAAATCTTTTATCGGTAAAGTCTTCGGCGATAACCCGCGGCCCGGCCAGGAAGAGGAACCGGCGCCCTTCAAACAGGAATTCTCTTTTAAGGATACCGTGGTGGAAAGGACTATCAGGGATATCGAAGAGAATGTGGATGCATCGGGTTATGAAATCGATATTTACGTGGAGGACGAGAAATCCAGGTCTTACAAAATTACCGCAGATACCCGCATCGGCAGGGACCCCTCGCAAACGGATATCTCTATCCAGGAACTGATTGTCTCTAAATTTCATTGTACCATTTATTTTAAAGACGATGATGTTTTTATCAAGGATAACAATTCGACCAACGGTACGTATATAAATGGCAAACATATAACGGATCAAAAATTAGCGGATAATGATCTGGTCACCCTGGGTAAAAAAGGGGTGGTTCGCATTGTATTCCATAAACGAGGAGGAAATAGATAATGAGAAGTTTTAAAATTTTATACTTATGTGTGGTATGGATAATGTTTACGGTGATTGCTTGCAGCGGGTATGCCGCCGAAAAGATCGAGAGAAATAAAATTTTAATGGATAAGCAGGAATGGCGAGAGGTTTATAGAGCATTCGAAGTGGATGAGGCATTGGTAGAAGCCATGGCTGCTAAAGTCGGGGAAAATTTGAAGATCGATGTTTATTTCGGGTTCTGGTGCAGCGATTCGAAAAACAATGTCCCGCCTTTCCTGAAGATTATGGATGTTATGGAGGGTTTCAACAATAAGATACCGCCGGTGAATTATTACACGGTGCAGCGGAAACCGACGAAAGAGACGAAATATTTCGTTGAAGAATTCAAAGTAGAGCGTGTGCCGACATTTATCTTTTACAGGGACGGCAAGGAGATTGGCCGTATTGTTGAGAATCCTAAAAACTCATTGATCGAAGATATGATGAACATCCTTTTGTAGGATTCTTACGGTTTATTCCATTATAAAAATTGCCTTATAAAAATAGCCACAAAGGCGCGAAAATCCTTGCCGCCCCGGGAGCGAAAGAAAAGGGCAGGGGAAAAAATCTCACTGCCCTCACTGCCTGATGGAAAACCAACTGTCGCTGACGTCGATGAGATTTACGCCGGCGTCTACACTGGATATTTTTATTTTAAACTTAGTTCCCTGCGAATGATTGGCCGGTATGGACCAGGTGTATTTGCCTGTTCCAGCCGGCACTTTTGCGGCAATCACGGTTTTTAGTTCAGTCCCTTTGTATAATTCGATCTTGACATTGTCGATGCCGCCGGAACGCCATTTTATGTCAACACCCTGTTTCACATGCCATACCTCGCCCCCATTGGGGGAAATCAACACGATGGAAGGCGCCGGTTTTATGGAGAATGTTTTGGACGAATCCCCCGCTATTACCCCGGCATCGGTACACGTTACTTTGATCTTAAAATCCTCGCCAAAGGGCATTCTTCCAGGAATCGTCCAATTGTAGGAACAGGCGCCCGCCGGAACGGATGACGCGATAACCGAAAGCGATCTCCCGCCTTTGTAGAGTTCGATTTTGACATTATTAACTTCGTAAGCGTCCCAGGAAATGTTGCAACCATCTCCCGCCCTCATAGTAGTTCCAGCGACGGGCGCGGTTACCTTAACGCTTCGCGCCTTAACATCGTAGGCGGTTTTAAGGTCATCGGGTTGAAACGCCAGGGAACCGACAACATCGTATGTCTTACCGCTGGCGCTGTTGTATAATTTAAATTTTATGGCCTCTCCTCCGGCGTTGCCCAGGATGGTGGAAAAATAAGAGCCGTCGTTTCCAATAGGGCTGAAGGACCGATTGTCTTTTTCGCCTTTGGAGCCCTGGCCGACCAGGTAATAGCCGGGACCGGATATGGCTTTGCCTTCGAAAAAGACTTTACCCAAGGTTACCATATTATATTGGTTGCCTTTGATGACGGGCCAGGAAACAAGCGGCGTATCCTGCGTATTTATGGCGGCGCGCTTTTTAATGCGCTGATCGGGGAATACCGCCACGGCATACGGATATACCAGCGTCCCGGGTGCGGTCATTAATATCGTATAGCCTTTATTGGGTTCCATATCGGTGAGATCGCCGTACAGGGTGGAGCCGATTTTAATGACAGACTTGTATTGGCTCTTGACCTGGCTTACCGGGGTGATGATGGAATTGACGGCGTCTTCTACCGGCTGGTTGAGGGTGGGCAGGTAAGCGGTCCAGTTCCAGCCGGTAATCAACGGCAGTGGCTGATTGAAGGGTATGGTGGAACCACTCACGGTCACGACGCAGTCTTGATTGGTTTTGACTTTATACATGATTCCATTGGCGACGCCGGACATGTCGGCGAGGTCGCCGATCCAACTGCCGCCGGAATATATGGCGGCCTGGGACTGACTTTTGACCTGCTCGATAGCGCCGGCGAGACCGGCGAAAACCGAATTGAGCGAAGTATCGCCGGGCAGGACATTGAAGGAAATCCAGTTCCAGCCATTGACCAATGCGATATTCTGTCCCCTGGGGCCAAAATGAAGCGACAGCCCGTTATAGACATTGTTGTCAATAAAATCCACGGTTTCACTGCCGTCCAGGGAAGGTCCTGAGGGCAGCGGCCACAATTTGAAAGAGATGGCCTCGCCGAAAGTGACGTTGCTGCCGATGGTAAGGATGTAATTTCCATCGGTTTGCACAGCCGAGGCGCCCCGGCAATCGGCGGCTCCATCGGGTCCGAAAGCGGCGATCCAGTCCCCTGCCGCCGCCGGGTTATTGCCGTTATAGGCTTTACCGTAAACGATCATGTTGTATTGTAAACTTTCGCTGGGCGTCCAGCCGGCCGGGTTGGAGAAGAGGAAATGTGCGGTAATCGTCATATCGGCGGTCACGTTGGTAACGGTTAAGGGGTTGTCGGTGGTGGTAACAAAACCGCCGGTCCCGGTCCAATTGACGAATTCATACCCGCTGTTGGGAACCGCTTCGACCGCCGTGCAATTGCTTCCCTCTAAAACTGTCTGAGTCGTAACCCCGGTCAGAGCGCCGCCGTTCCCGACCGCAAAATTCACCGCATAGATGGGGTTCGTCCATGAAATCTTGGCCACAAATGCTTCATAATTTCCTCCATTGAAAGTCAGATCGGGCCCAACAGTTATCGGGAAAGTGGTTTCGGTCGAATAAGTCGACCCGGTCACATAGACACATCCGACGGCATCCACCGCAATTCCATGGCCACGCTCAAAAGATGAACCACCGATATATCCACAGTAATCTAGTGTGGTTCCGGCAGTATTCACTTTCGCCACAAAGGCGTCAAAAGTTCCTCCATTGTAGGTTAGATCAGGTCCTCCTATCACCGGGAATGTAGTTTCGGTGGAACTAGTGTGTCCGGTCACATAGATGCAGCCAGTGGCGTCGATCACGATCGCCCAACTCTCCTCCCATCCTGAACCGCTGATGTACCCGCAGTAATCAAGCGCAGTTCCATCAGCCTTGATTTTAGCCACAAAGGCATCACGCTCACCATTGTAGGTTAAACCGGGTCCGGCCATTACCGGGAAGCCGGTTTGGCTGGATTCAGTTGCCCCTGTAATGTAAGCGCAGCCGAGGGTATCCACTGCGATTGCATAGCCGGCATCTCCATCTGAACCCCCGATATACCCACAGTATACCAGTCCGGTTCCATCGGTTTTAATCTTCGCCACAAAGGCATCTTCATTACCTCCATTGTGGGTTAGGTCCGGCCCGACGGCCACCGGGAAAGTGGTTTCGGTGGACTTCGTATAACCGGTTATGTAGGAGCAATCAGATGCGTCTAAGGCAATTCCAAAACACTCTTCATCAAAGGAACCCCCGACATACCCGCAGTAATCCAGCCCGGTTCCATCGGCTTTAACTTTGGCCACAAAGGCATCCTGACCGCCATTTTGAGTCAGATCAGGCCCACTTATCACAGGGAACGTGGTTTCGGTGGAAGCCGTATTCCCGGTAATGTAGGCGCAACCAGAACCATCCACGGCAATTCCATAACCACTATTTTCGCTTCCTGAACCCCCGATATAGCCGCAATACTCCAGGCCGGTTCCATCGGCATTGACTTTAGCCACAAAGGCATCTTGCCCACCATTTTGAGTCAGATCAGGTCCACCTATCACAGGGAATGTGGTTTCGGTGGAATCAGTATTCCCGGTAATGTAGGCGCAACCCGAAGCGTCCACCGCGATTCCTTGACCATAATCATTACCTGAACCACCGATATACCCGCAGTATACCAGTCCGGTACCGTCTGCCCTGACTTTGGCCACAAAGGCGTCTTTCGCACCATTAAAGGTCAGTTCGGGCCCAACCGTAACCGGAAAATCAGTTTCGGTGGAATCGGTAGCCCCGGTCACATAGGCGCAGCCGGACGTATCCACAGCAATCCCGTCTCCCTGCGCGGAAACTGAACCCCCGATGTACCCACAGTATACGATGACCGCCGGGTCGAGGATTAACGCCTCATTCTTATTGTATTCCCCCACGGAAAAGCCATAGGTTACATCCGGGGTATTTTGCTTTTCCTTTCCACTTTCTACAGCATATTTTAACGAAACACTTTCTCGTTTCCCAGAAATATCCTGCCAGGCCACCGGCGTGTCGTCTACAAAACCACCGGATTTGGTCTGCACTTCCAGTTGGCCTTGACTGTTTTCCTTGACGCTGTCGGCCCCCCGGTAAGTGAGCTTGATTTTTGCGGGATTTGCCCCCGGACGCACGATAAACTCATACTTCATTTTGTTCACCGTGCCGTAATAGAGCAGGTCGATCCCCGGCCAGAGCTCCCGGTAAATAATTTTCGAGGCGGCCTGGAGACCCGTTTGCCAGTCTTTCTCTTTACCCTTAAAATAAGAGACAACGGTTCCGCTTTTTTCCAGGAGTTCCGGTTTCACATCTTTCCTGGCGCCCACAAAATCCAGCTTGACCACCCAGCGCGGCGAGGACAGGGAATAGGTCAGGCCGGTGGAAGTAAAATAAACGCTCTTATCTTTTCCCTGCATATAAAAATAGACCTGCCGGTCCATCTGTCCTTTATTGGGGATAAAAGAGAGCGGCATTTTGCCGTAATCTTTATCCATTTTTACTTTCGCCTGCCCGGCAGCGATTTGTGCAGCCTGGGGCAAACCGTTCCCCTGCTGCGCCCGGGAATCGTATGTTGGGCCTGTAAAAAGGCTTATAATCAAAATCACAACCATTAAACCACACTTATTCATTGCTGCACCTCCAAGAATTAATTTTTGAATGTATTATCGAAAGAATTCCTATGTCTTTGAAATTCAAGCCGCTGGCGGCTTGTCCCCATTAAAGGCTTTTTTTGCCATATTCTTCCTTTCTTTAGCCTATAATAAACCCATCCGTGTGTAATGTCAATGGTAATCCCGGGGGAATCTTAATTTCATTAATAGGGAGAAAACTTTGCCTATCCCTACTCCCCCCAAGTTTTTTTTCTTTTCCTTCGCGGTCCTTCGCGTTCTTCGCGGCTATTTTCTTCGGATTTCACATTGGCATCGATTTATGGTATAAATAAGAAAATAAAAGGAGGACATATGGCAAATATAAAGCGAATCGGGATACTGACCGGCGGCGGCGACTGCCCGGGGCTCAACGCCGTCATCCGCGCCGTCGTGGTTACAGCTTACCAACAACACGGAGTCGAAGTTTACGGCATCAAGGACGGTTTCAACGGCTTAATCGAGAACAATGTTGAAAAATTGGAATTAAAAGACGTCTCCGGCATTCTTCCCAGGGGCGGCACCATCCTGGGAACCTCCAACCGCGATAACCCCTTCCAATATCTTGTACGAAAAGATAAAGGCAAGTGCGAATACCGCGACGCCTCGGCGCAAGTCATACAGACCGTCAAAGAGAATAAACTGGATGTGGTGATTACCGTCGGCGGCGACGGCACCCAGTCCATCGCCCACCGTTTGTTTGAAGAACACGGAATACCCCTGGTGGGCATTCCCAAGACCATCGATAACGACATCGACGGCACGGATATAACTTTCGGTTTCGATACTGCCCTGGGTATTGCCACGGCCTCCATCGACAAACTCCATTCCACGGCCGAATCCCACCACCGCGTCATGGTGTGCGAAGTAATGGGCCGCTACGCCGGCTGGATCGCCCTGGAAGCAGGCCTGGCCGGCGGCGGCGATGTCATCCTGATCCCGGAAATCCCCTTCAAAATGGAAAAAATCATGGAAAAAATCATGGCCAGGGCAAACCAGGGTAAACGTTTCTCCCTGGTGGTAGTGGCCGAAGGCGCTAAAGAAGAAGGCGGCGAATTGGTAGTGGCCCGCGAAGTAGCCGACCCCCACGACCCTATCCGGCTAGGCGGAATCTCCCAATGCGTGGGCAATAAAATCGAAGACCTGACCGGCATCGAAACCCGCTTCACTATCCTGGGCCATGTCCAACGCGGCGGCAGTCCTTCCCCTTTCGACAGGATACTGGCCACCCGTTTCGGGTACCACGCGGTGGAAGCGGTCATGCAAAGAAAATTCGGCTGCCTCGTGGGCTTGCGGGGAAAAGAAATAAAAGCCACCCCCATCAAAGAAGCCATCGCTGTCCCCCGTAGAGTGAAACCGGATTCCGACCTGGTCAATACCGCCAAAGCCCTCGGCGCCAGCTTCGGAGTCTAAATCCAACCTTGTTTTTTAGAAAAGGCGATCACCTCTTCAAACAAAGGAATCTTTTCTTTGTATAAATGCGCGATGATACAACTTACCCGCTGAAAATCTTCCGGGTAATCGACGGTGAGCCGCAATTGGGGATAAAAACATTCCTCCGGCGCATCGAAATACTGCACATTGAAACGACCGCTTTGCTTCATATACAACGTCACATGTTCCAGGTCCGCTTCCGAAGTTGCCTCCTTGAAACATTTTTCCAGCGCCCCAAACGTAAAGGCCTCCACCGCGGACCCCAGGGGCATGCCCCTCTCCCCTGTATAATCGCATTGGCTCGCGATTAAATGGTCCAACAACCGCCGCGGGTGTCGATAATCCAGGACGGGATTATCCCCCGTGGCCCTGAAATAAAAACTGTCTTTAAATTGCAGCGAAGCCCGGTAAAACCTTTCCAACACATTTGCTTCCGAACCCCTGAAACAATCCACGGCATGTTCCCGGGCAAAATCCACCAACGGGTCATCCGCCGGGTTGACGGGAATCGCCAACACCACCCGGTCCACCCCCGGCGATAATTTCAGCGTTTCCACCGTATAATGCAGCATCGGTTTATCCAAAATGGGCAGCAGCGCTTTCCCAGGCAAACGGGTCGAACCCACGCGAGCTTGAAGTAATACGGTTGCCATCAGGTTGTTCTCCTTATTAATGCTTTAGCTTACCATAATTCCCAAATTTTTTCATCCTTTATCTTAATTAAACCGTTTTTCCTATTGCAATTTTTTACATATATACTATAATCTAATGGAATAAACTAATAAGCGAGGTCGACCAATGAGTGAATACAAAGTTGTCAACAATTACCTGGTTTTCGAAGAACTAAATTCCGATTCCATCGGCGTCAATTTTAGGGCCGGTGAAACCGAAAACAGGAAAGCTTCAAAACATCGATTATTAACCGAAGTCTATCCCTTTATCGCCGGCAACCCGGATATCTGGAAACGGGTCAACATCCTCCTGGATGGCATCAGGAAATCCAATATTCCCAACCTCTATTCACCTGAAAAGATCATCAAAGAAGAAGGCAGCGGTAGGGCCCTGCTGATTTACCCACTGTTAAAAGGGAGAACCTTTGAGAAAGTCCTTGAAGATTCGACGGAAAAAGATCTGCCCATAAATTTCGATCTGGCTTTTTCCATCGCCATCGCCATCGCGGATTTAATCGATACCGGCTCTTCCATCGTAGTGAGCGGACAAAAATCGTTCCATGGGTTCTTAACGCCGGATAACATTCTTATCGACTACGACGGCAAAATCTACTTGAAAAATTACGGCATTTTCCCCTACCTGAACAAAACCGACGAACTCTTCAACGGCATGGTGGGCAAATACGGCGCCTGGGTAGCCCCGGAATTCCTGAGAAAAGAAAAATTGCTGCCCCAATCGGATATCTACCACCTGGGCTATATCATTTACCGGGTATTGACCGGTGAATATTTCTCATACTCCAATGGCGAAGATTTCGACGCCAAGTTTTCCAATATCCGTTTCACCCAGCAGCTCCCTTCATCCGACATCGATTTTATTACAAACCTTATCACCTTTTTCAAAAGAACCTTAAATCCCGATCCCACCAAACGATTCATCAATATGAAGGAATTTAAGGACTATATCGCCCAATATTTCCATATCGAAGAACTGTCATCCGTCACTTTCAACCTGGCCTACTTTATGAATTCCCTCTACCTGGAAACCATGGAAGAAGAAGCCAACCGTTTAAAAAAAGAACTGGCTTATACCATACCGGAGCCAAAAAAGGATACCGCCGCATCCGACTCTCACCTGGCGGAAAGTATACTGGCCGGCCTGGAGGAACAAAAAAGTTCAAAACTCAAAGTCATCATTCCCCTCATCGCCGTGATTATAATCGTGGCCCTGGTGGCTGTGTTTTTTATCAGCCAGGCCCAAAAAGCCGCCAAAGAAAAAGAACAGCAAATTCAAACCATAAGGGATATGGAATCCCGCCTGGCGCAATTCCAAAAACAACAGGAAGACGCCCAGAAACAATACCAGGATCAATTAAAAACACTGGAAACCAAAAAGGCCACCACCGACGAGGAACAGAAAACCAAAGAAGAAGAGATCAAGAAACTAAAAGAGTGGCGACTGCAGCAGGAACAAAAGGATCAAGAACGGATCAAGATCGAACAGGATGCCCTGAAAAGACAACAAGAACTGGCTGATCAACAAAAAAAAGACCAGGATGACGCCGCACTAAAAAAGAAACAAGACGCGGAAAAAAAGAAAACCGAGGACGAAGCCAAACGGCTGGAGGAAGAAAGAAACAAGGTAACCGAAGGCCAGGTGGTTTCGCTGTCCGATATCGATGAACAACCGGTAAAGATAAAAGGTGCGGACCCAGTATTCCCACCCTTTGTAAAGAATAAGTATGCCGGCAATAAGGACATCAATATCCTGGCCAATATTCAAATCGATGAGACCGGTGCGGTCATGAATGTGCGAATATTAGGAGATCCCCCCGAGGACCTCGCAAACATCATTGGTAAAACCTTGAAAAAATGGCAATATAAACCGGCCAAAAAGAAAAATGTTAAGGTCAAAGTCTGGATGCCGGTTTCATTTAAGATTGCTTTGTAAAAGCGCAGCGATAGCGATGTAGGGAACAGGCATTGCCTGTTCCTTCAATTGCATCTTCGGGACAGGCGGTGCCTGTCCCCTGCCTCCTACCAGGTTGCGTCCACCATCTCGTTAAAAAAAAAATTTTTTTCTTGAAATAACATCCCTATTGGTGATAAAATAACAGCTAAACCAGCGTTTTTTGAAAAACAATAAAAATGAGGCAATACATAAAACACACACCACAAGGAGGTCGTTTATGGAACCCATAAAGTCTTTAAAAGAGTTAGAAAAATTAGTGAAAGCAAAAGAAACCCCCACCATGTCGGTGGCCTATGCCCAGGATGAAGATACCATCCAGGCTGTGGAACGGGCGGTTAAAGAAAAGATCGTCAATGCTATCCTGGTGGGCGATAAGAAAAAGATTATCAATATCTGCAAAAACCTCAACATCTCCCCGGATATTTTTGAAATCATCGACGAACCGAATGAAAAGAAAAGCGGGGATGTGGCGGTAAAGCTGATCGTAGATAAGAAAGCCGGCGTATTGATGAAAGGGCTGATCTCAACCCCTTATTTCTTAAAATCGATTCTTAATAAAGAGTTTGACCTGATTCCCAAAGGCGCTTTACTTTCGCATACGTCCCTCATCGAAGTGCCCACCTATGATAAGCTGTTGATCGTATCCGATGTGGCCATGATCCCGGAACCCACCCTGGCCGATAAAGTCCAGATGATCAACTACAACATCGCGATCGCCGCAAAGTTGGGCATTATGAACCCGAAAGTAGCGTTGGTCACGGCCAATGAAAAAGTTACCGACAAAATGCCTTCCACACTGGATGCGGCTATTATTTCCAAGATGGCGGACAGGAAACAGATCAAAGGCGCCATCATCGATGGTCCGTTGGCGTTGGATGTGGCCATATCGAAGAAAGCCTGCGAAATAAAGGGCTTGAAATCTCCCGTGGACGGTTATGCGGATGTTTTAATATTCTCCAATATCGAAGCGGGGAATGTGTTCTTTAAAACGGTCACCTTACTGGCTAACGGCGTTCTTGCCGGCGTGGTTACGGGTGCGCCTTTCCCGGCTATCCTGGTCTCACGCGCCGACAGCGAAGACTCAAAGTATTATTCCATCGTGCTGGGCGCGGCCCTGGCGTAATAATTATCAAAAGTTTTGGGGGGTCCGTACCGGCGGGGCTTTTTCAAAAGCCCCCCTGGCGCGTTACTTGCCGGTGGAAAAAGTAATTGAATTTTTTTTTTTTTTCAGATACAATATAAACTAATTTATTAAAAACGGAGGTCCGGATGAATTATTTCTTATCGGAACAGGAACTCGACATCAGGAACTTGTTCACGGAATACGTGAACAAACGAATTATTCCCCTGAGGAAAGAACTGGATGAAAAACACGAATTCCCCCATGAGATTTTCCAGGAAATGGCGCGGCAAGATTTCTTCCGCATCATGGTCCCGGAAGCCTACGGCGGCCTGGGGGATTCCTCGATGCACCTAACCCTGGGCATCGAAGAACTGTCCCGGGGCGACGCCGGCATCAGCGTCTCCTTTGCCGTAGACGCCATCGCAACCAAAGGAATTATTCTTTACGGGAACGACGATCAAAAACAAAAATTCCTTCCGGCTATCGCAGACGGGAAAATGTATACCGCCTTTGCCATTACCGAACCCGGCGCCGGTTCGGACGCCGGAGCCATCAAAACAAAGGCAGTCAAAAAAGGAAACAAATACGTCCTGGACGGCGTGAAACAATTCATTACCAACGGCGAAAACGCCGGCATCGTTATGGTCATTGCCGTCACTGACCCGGAAAAAGGTTACAAAGGCCATACCGCTTTCCTGGTGGAAAAAGGGACCCCCGGCTTTACCCCCGGTAAAAAAGAAGACAAAATGGGCATTCGCTCTTCCGTGACCAACGAGTTACTGTTCGACAACTGCGAAGTCCCCGAAGAAAATATCGTGGGCGCCCCCGGCCAGGGATTTTACATCGCGCTGGGTTTACTGGACCGCAGCCGCGTCGGCATCGGCGCCCAGGCAGTGGGCATTGCCCAGGGCGCGCTGGACGAAGCCATAAACTACTCCGGGACCAGGGAACAATTCGGCAAACCCATCAATTCTTTCCAGGCCATCCAGCACATGCTGGCCGATATGGCCACCCAAACCGAAGCCGCCAGGGCGCTGGTTTACCACGCTTCACGCGTCGTGGACGCCGGCGGCAAAGATATGACCAAAATTTCCGCCATGGCCAAATTGTTTGCCACGGATACCGCCATGAAAGTAACCACGGACGCCGTCCAGGTTTTCGGCGGTTACGGGTATATGAAAGAATACCCGGTGGAAAAAATGATGCGCGACGCCAAGGTGACCCAGATTTATGAGGGGACCAACCAGGTTCAACGAAACGTCATCGCAGCGAAATTGATTAAAAAAACATAAAGGAGGTCTGATCATGCAATATGAAATTTTAAAACTTAACGTCGAGGAACGTATCGCCGTTGTCACCATCAGCCGCCCCCAGGCTTTAAATGCCTTGAACACGCGGTTTTTCCAGGAAATGGACCAAATGGCGGCCGATATCCGTTCCCGGAACGATGTCGGCGTAATGGTGATTACCGGCGAAGGGAAAGCCTTTGTGGCCGGCGCGGACATCGCGGAAATGGTGGATATGAATTCCGCCCAGGCCAGCGAATTCTCAAGAACAGGACAAAACACCTTTCGCAGCCTGGAACTGTTGGAAATACCCGTCATTGCCGCTATCAACGGTTTCGCTTTAGGCGGCGGCTGCGAACTGACCCAGGCGTGCGATATTCGCATCGCCAGTTCAAAGGCGAAATTCGGGCAACCGGAAGTAAACCTGGGCCTTATCCCGGGCTACGCCGGCACCCAGCGTCTCGCCCGCCTGGTGGGACTGGGCAATGCCCTGCACTTGCTTCTTACCGGCGATATGATTACCGCCGACGAAGCGCTGCGCATCGGGTTGGTCCAAAAAGTCGTCGAACCGGAACAATTGATGACCGAAGTCATGGCCCTGGCCAAGAAAATTGCCAGCAAAGGCCCCAAAGCGGTTCGATTGGTGAAAATGGTAAGCCGCAAAGGCCTGCTGTCCGCTTTCGAGGAAGGCTGCGCATTGGAAGCCAAAGAGTTCGGGACCCCCTTCGGCAACGAAGGCGCCGAAGGCATGCGCGCGTTCCTGGAAAAACGCGAACCGAAGTGGTAAATAAGAGGAGACATATATGGATTATACAGAGAGACTAGAAAACGTGACGGTGCTGGGCGCCGCGGGGAAAATGGGCAGCGGTATCCTGCTGCTCACCGCCCTGGAAATGGCCGACCTCAGCTTAAAACCTGAAAACAAAAACCGGCAATTTGTCTTAAATGCAGTGGACGTTTCACCCCAGGCTTTGTCCGGCCTCATGAAATTTCTCAAAGCCCAGGTAGTGAAAGCCGCTGAGAAAAAAGCCGTGTCTTTACGAAAAGTATACGAAGACCGGGCCGATTTGATTGAAAACCAGGACATTATCGATCAATACGTCTTTGATGTGATGAACATCGTGCGACCCACGGTAAAACTGGAATCCGCCTACGAGTCCACCCTGGTGTTCGAAGCCATCAAAGAAGACCCGGAACTGAAAGTTAAAATTTTTTCCCAGGTGGATAAAAACAACAAAAAATCTCCCTGGTATTTCACCAACACATCGTCCATTCCCATCCACCAGTTGGATGAGAAAGTCGGTTTAGGCGGCCGCGTCATCGGGTTTCATTTTTACAATCCGCCGGCGGTGCAGCGTTTGGTGGAATTGATCCGGGCCAAAAGCACCCACGCTGAAATCGCGGAGTTTGCCCATCAATATGCCAAAAATCTTAAGAAAACCATCGTGCCTGCCAATGACTTTGCCGGTTTTATCGGCAACGGCCATTTCATGCGGGACGGGCTGCACGGCATCGCCGAAGCCCTGCGCCTGTCTGAGGGCATGCCTTTCGTCGAGGCCGTATACATGGTCAACAAAGTCAGCCAGGATTTCCTGGTCAGGCCCATGGGCATCTTCCAATTGATCGATTATGTGGGCGTGGATGTGTGCCAGTATATTATGAGCGTCATGAATCCCTATTTGCCCGATGAAGATTTGCACAGCGACGTATTGGACCGGTACATCTCCCTGGGAGTGTTGGGCGGGCAGTTTGCCGACGGTTCCCAGAAAGACGGCTTTTTGAAATACGAGAAAGGGCGTCCCGCGGGTATTTATGATCCTGAGAAAAAAGCCTATGTGCCTTTTTCCGGGTTCCAGGCGGGTTGCGATGAAAAGCTTGGCCCGCTTCCCCAGGGCGCGCCGGCATGGAAAACAGTTGTGGGCAGCCCGGACAAGGACGAGGTATTTCAAAAGTATTTCAAAGAGCTTAATGGGATGAAAACATTGGGCGCCGAGCTGGCCGGGCGGTATGGCAAACGTTCGAAGCAAATCGGTTTGAAACTGGTGGCGGACAAAGTAGCCAACAGTGAGGAAGATGTCAACAATGTGTTGCTCACCGGGTTTTACCATGCTTATGGTCCCATTAATAATTATTTTGAGATTTAGGAGATGATAACATGAAGAAATTGAGACGAAAAGTATATATGACAGCGGGGTACAACACGGTATCATTCGGGACGGGTCGTAAGGAGTTCAACCCCAAGAAACCGCGGCCCGGTCTGGAGCATTACATCAAAGAAGCGGCCCAGGCCACGTTGGCAAAGATCGGCGGCGCTAAGAATGTGGATGAATGTGTGATTGGGAATTTCATGGCCGCGCGGTTTAACAAGCAGGCCAACCTGGAGGGATTTTTCCCCATGGTGGATGCGGGTTTGCTGTGGAAGCCGGCCATCCGGGTTGAGGGCGCTTGCGCTTCCGGTGGATTGGCGTTGATTTCCGGTATAAAGTCTGTCCTGGCGGAAACCGGCGATGTGGTGTTGAGCGTCGGTGTGGAGGTCCAGAATACGGTAAAAGCGATTTACGGCGCGGACATACTGGCCGGGGCCGGTTGGTTCCAGGAAAGGAAAAGCGGGCATGCTTATTTTTTCCCCGGGAAATTCAGCGACCGGGCCGGGGCTTATTTTGAGAAGTACGGCCGGGAAAAAACCAGGAAAGGTATGGCCCGGTGGTTTCGCAATGCCATTGAGAATGCGCGTTTATGTCCCACGGCGCAGGAGTATCACAACGCCGTCAAGGACCTGGAGGCATTGGGGTTAGCCGAGCCTACGCCCAGGGCGTTCGTGGATCATTTGAATGTTTATGATTGTTCGAAGGTATCGGACGGGGCTTCGGCCATTGCCATCGTATCCGAGGAAGGGTTGGCGAGGATTGGGATACCCAAAAGTCAGGCCATTGAGGTTGTGGGTTGGGCGCAGGTAGAGGCGGATATCACCAAAGCGCCGGAAGATTTGACGCAGTTGAAGACCACGCAGGTGGCGGCGCAGGAAGCATTGAAGAGTGCGGGTATTACCTATGCGCAATTGGGAACAGTGGAGACGCATGATTGTTTTACCATTGCGGCGGTGATGGCGGTGGAGGCTATCGGGTTTGCAGGGCCTGGCGAAGGGGCTGATTTCATAGCTGCCGGGCGCACGGCACGCGGTGGAAGTATTCCTTTCAACACAACCGGGGGATTGATCGGTTGGGGGCATCCTACCGGCGGTACGGGAGTGCACCAGGCGGTAACTCTTTTGGAGCAGTTGACCGGCGCGGCGGGTGACGCCCAGGTTCAAATCCCCGGGGATCGTCCTTACGGGTTGTCCATCAATATGGGTGGCGATGACAAAACGCTGGTAGCCATCGTTTACCGGCGCGGCGCATAATCGGAAAACAAGAAAGAAACAATAATAATTAAAGAAACTAAACAAAAGTTTTACAGGGGTTCAGGGGGCGGTTTTTTAAAAGAGCCCCCTGGGTTACCGCCTAGCTTTCAGGGGAAAAATAGACCCGGATGCCATTATGAAAACTTCTACCTTGCGGATAGTATTTTGCTTCTGTAGGATCATAATAAAGAATGTTCTGTCGCACCATATCTCTTAACAATTTTTCCTCTTCCGGATCGATTTGTGCTTTGGATAATTCATCATGGTCGATAAAGTGGCGCAGTAATTTCTCTATTTCCATTTTTCCCGGTTTTACCACATAATCCACGATCATGTTCCGAATTTTCTTTATATACAACGAAGTTACTTGATCAAGTGCTTTATTAAACAGTCCAGATAAAATATCCTGTATCTCCCACATACTACCGCCGACCGTATCCCATATTTTTTCCACATCGTTGGTTGAGAGTTTATATGCTTTTATCTTCGAGTATTTTTCCAGGTTTAGAAGCCATTCCGTTACGTCTTCTTTTCTTAGATAATCGATTTTGTAAAAGATTGCGGTTTTTTTCAGTCGGCTGTCGGTAAACACCTGGTTGATGAAATATCCATCGGATGAGGATATGATAATATGCGCCAGGTGGCTCTCTTTGGTCATGGCGACAAAAAAATTAAAAAGTGCAATAATTAAAAGGCGTTCTTTATCGTTGTCGATGTAGACTTTGTCCAGGGCCTGGAGTTCATCGATGACCAATATGGGTTTAACGCCTTTTTTGTTAAGTTTCAAAAATTCGGCTTTCATGACTTTAAAAGGGTCTGCCCTTTTTTCAAGGATTTTCTTCTCTACCGTGGAATTGATCTTAAAAAAACCGACATTTATATTGGTTTCCAGGTTTTCTTTCTTTTCGCCTTCCTTTTGGACTTCAAAGAAGGTTTTTAAGAAATCCTCATAGACATTGGTGAAGGTTTCTCTCAGGTTCAGGAACTTGACATTCAGGTCCTGTTTTTTGCCGACCTGTTCCAGGAATTTATACAATAACGTGGTTTTCCCGGAAGATTTAGGGCCGTGAAGAAAAAGGATGGATTCAGGTCTGTCGCTGATATATTCCTCGAGGAAAGCCAGTTCTTTTTGGCGGTTTATAAAAGCCACATCTTTACGGTATTCCGCTTTTTTGTTTGTCATGGCCGTATTATAACCCAGGGATTTTTTTTTTGCAATAATTAGTTGATATGAAAATAGCCACAAAGGCACGAAGGCACAAAGGTGCACCAAGAGGTTTATTATGAGTCAAAAATTCGCCTGTCCCCATTATTCACCCACTTTTCCCGGATATCTTCATGAGCTATTAATTCACCGGCGTCTGCCTGCCTTATCCCTTCGCGGATTGCCTCAGTTTGCCATACATTAACAAACAGGTACTGTTTTAACGCTTCTATAATTAAATTGGATTTTGTTTGAGAGGTAGCGTGGGCCAATTCAGCCAATTGGGCGCCAATGTCATCATCAAGACAAACGGTCATTGTTTCATACATTGGTTTACTCCTTGATGGTATATATTGTATTATAGTATCTTGCTTTTTTCAACTGCGAAAAAAGTAATATTATCTGCACGAGCCGGCCCATTTTTTCTTTTTTGTTTTTCCCGCTTTTCCCTGCTTTTTCTTACCCTCTCACCCTGCCGGGTAGAGCCTTCGGTTACCCTCCGGCTCCCCCACAGACCCGGACGTGCGCAATTAACGCATCCGGTTCCTCATATTATGGCTTTGCTGCGCGATATATTGAGTGAACTACTTTTATAGGTGGGAGTGGGAAGAACTCGTCCATCAGTTTGTTAAATCGATCCCAGTTCAGTCGGTATCCCCGTTTACTCCGTCGGCATAACCATTTCTTCCAGGTTCTTGTTACTTCATACCGG